>JAMPXJ010000017.1 GCA_023701205.1 Oligoflexia bacterium | reverse complement strand
CGTAGCTGACGGGCTCCAGTGCTCTTTGAGCTTCTGGATGACCCATCTTCTGGTTTCTGGGGATTTGGAGCGTCTGAACAGGGTTGCGCAGCGGAGGCGGTATTCGCGATTGGCCTGGGCGTCCACGGCGGTCCCGGAGTTGTAGCTTCTGGGGCTGAGAATCCTCAAAAGGAAGGAGCTGACAGGAATTTAATCAGCAGAAGGCAGGGGTTTGCGTCGCCCCAAAGGTTTTTGAACTCCTCTACCGGGCGGAAGCCCGCTGAGAAATAGAATTTGCGAGTCTGTTCATACTCACGGTTTGGTCGGGAGGGGGAAAGCGTCTTTACAGAGAGGAATTGGAATTCCCGTTCTCGGAGGAAGGATTCGGCCTCATTGAGAAGGCGCCGTCCCACGCCCTTCCGGTGAAAATCAGGGTGAACTGCCATGACATGCACTTCCGCAGTATATTCATTGTGCAGATTCAGAGAAACAAAGCCCACAGGCTCTTCTTTCATGTAGGCAACGAATGTTGGCATTCCTTCCACGTCTTTGACATATTGCTGGATGGCGTTTTCAATTCCAAACCAGAGCGGCAAGGAGCGCAACAGGCTGTTGCAAACTGGTCCACTACCTTGGGTGATTTGAGTAACAGTCAGATCTGCTGCCATTCTTCTCTCAGCGGCATGTAACCTGGAAATTGCCGGTACTTCATTACCGAAGAACCCCCGCCAGCCGAAATCCCCGCGCCGACTCGCTGAACTCCCCCGAACAGCGCCCAAGCAGCTCGCCGGGGTTTCCATGGCCCTCGGTCGCGATCACGCGCTTCGCCCAGTGCCAGGCCCAGACGTAATGGCAGAAGAGCGGCAGTTTCGGGCGATATCCCATCGTATTGTAGAGGTTGCCGTAGTCGCCGCCGTCGGATTTGCGTAGCTCCTCGTGCACGACCTTGTCGACCGCGGTGGCGTGGGCAATGATTTTTTTCAGCGACTCTTCGGTCTGATAGACGTAGAGCCAGGGCGGAAGCCCGGGCAAAAGAAGCTCCGAAACCGCGCAGGAAAAACCCTCGTTGAAAAGATGCTCGATCACGGGCAGACGCTCGGTGAACTCGTCATGGGTCATCGCGAGGCTCAGGCCGGAGTCGGGACCGAAGCCATCCCAGACCGATGGCTGCGTCTCTCGCGCGACATGCGTGAGCTCGTGGCTGATGAGCACGTCGAGGTACTGGTCGTGGCCGGGGTCCTCATCGACTCCCAGGAAGACGCGATGGCTGCCACGGTCGAACCTCGCGTAGCCATCCATCATCTCGAAGGCGCCGAAGAGCACCGCCTCGCCGCCGAGCTTCACGCCCAGCAGCTCCTCGACGCGGCGGGCGTGGGTGCGCACGCGTTTCTCTTCCTGCTCAGGATCGAGCCCGAGAGCATGAGTGCGATAGGCGGCCCAGTCGAGCCCTTCCAGCTCAGCGTGGAACGCCTCGGGCGCGTCGATTCCCCAGTCCTCCAGCATTGGGCGCAGGATGGGCTCGAGCGGCCTGAAATAGGCCTCCTCGAATTCCTTCACGGGAGGCAGCCCTTTCCACCGCTTGAGACAGGCGAGCAGGAGTGGAAGGTGGTTCCGGATCTTCACGTTCTTCCAGTTTGCCCGCGCGCAGGCCCGATTTCAAGGCCGCGCGAAGACCGCCTGCACGATCGACTGCGCTTCTTCGCGGAGCCGCGCCAGATGGTCGCGTCCCTTGAAGCTCTCGAGGTAGATCTTATAGATATCCTCGGTGCCGGAAGGGCGCGCCGCGAACCAGCCGTTCCGCGTCACGACCTTCAATCCGCCGATCGCCGCGCCATTCCCCGGCGCGCGCGTGAGCTTCTGGAGGATCGGCTCGCCGGCGAGCTCCGTCGCTTTCACGTCGTCGGGCGACATTTTTTTCAGGAGCTCCCGGCTGCGCGCGTCCGCCGGTGCATCGAGCCGCTCGTAAACGGGATCGCCGAATTCGCGCGTCAGGTCCTGATAAAGCGCGCCGGGATCGCGCCCGGTCTTCGCGGTGATCTCGGCCGAGAGCAGGCAGAGCAGGATCCCGTCCTTGTCCGTCGTCCAGGTGGTGCCGTCCCGCCGCAGGAACGACGCGCCAGCGCTCTCCTCTCCGCCGAAGCCGTACTCCCCGGAAAGGAGCCCGTCGACGAACCACTTGAAGCCCACCGGCACCTCGCTGAGCCTGCGGCCGAGCTTCGCCGCCACGCGATCGATCATCGCGCTCGAAACCAGCGTCTTGCCCACGGCGGCCGTGGGCTTCCAGCCCGGACGATGGCTGAAAAGATACCAGATGGCGACCGCGAGGTAATGATTCGGATTCATCAGGCCCGCGCTCGGGGTCACGATCCCGTGGCGGTCGGAGTCCGGGTCGTTGCCGAAGGCGACATCGAAGCGGTCTTTGAGGCCGATGAGACTCGCCATTGCCGAGGGCGAGGAGCAGTCCATCCGGATTTTTCCGTCCTTGTCCACGCACATGAAGCCGAAGGTGGGATCGACGCGGTCATTGACCACCTCGAGCTTGAGCCCGTAGGCGTGCGCGATCGGCTCCCAGTAGGCGATGTTGGAGCCGCCGAGAGGATCCACGCCGATGCGGACTCCCGCTTTGGCCACGGCATCGAGATCGAGCACGTTGCGCAGGTCCGCGACATAAGGCGTGATGAAATCATGGAGGTGCAGGTTCGGGGCGCGGAGCGCCTTCTCGAGGGCCAGTGTTTTCACCGGGCGGTTGCGGTCCGCTAGGAGTTCGTTCGCGCGTTTTTCGATCCAGCCCGTCGTTTCCGTATCCGCCGGTCCGCCATTGGGGGGATTGTACTTGAAGCCGCCGTCCTTGGGCGGGTTGTGCGAGGGCGTGATCACGATTCCATCGGCCAGGCCGGAGTCGCGGCCGCGGTTATGCGTGAGGATCGCATGCGAGATGACTGGGGTCGGCGTGAAGCCCCGCTCCCGATCGATGAAAACCTCTGCGCCCTGGGCCACGAGCACCGTCAGCGCGGTTTCGAGCGCCGGGCGCGAAAGTGCGTGCGTGTCGATGCCGACGAAAAGGGGCCCGGTGATTCCGGCCTTGCGCCGATGCTCGCAAACGGCCTGGCTCACCGCAAGGATATGAGCGCGGTTGAAGCTGCGCTCCTGGGAGGTGCCGCGGTGCCCGGAGGTGCCGAAGGCGACCTGCTGCGCCGGAATGAGGGGATCCGGCTCGAGCTCGTGATAGGCGCGGGTCAACGTATCCACATCGATGAGTAGCTCGCGGGGAGCAGGTTTTCCAGCCAGCGGATGCAGCGCCATGAGAGACCTCCGTCAGGGATTTAATCCTGGAGCCCGGGATTGGGCAAGGATTATGCCCCGGAACGGCGCTGCTGCGCCCGATCGAACGAACGCCAAGCGATCGAAAAAAATGTCACTCCGCCTGGCGGCGCTTCCGCCAGATGATGAAGCCGACGACCGCGGCTCCGATCACCAGCAGCATGAAGGGGAGATCCTCTTCCTGCTTGGGCTTGGGCGCGTCCGCCCCGCCTAGAGGGATGTTGCCGCCGAAGACGGTGGCGGCGGAAGGATCCGCCGGCTTGGGAATGTCGAAAAGATTGTCCGAGGCGGCGCGCACGTTGATGCTGCCGGGCTTGCGGAAGACCTTCAGCGTGTTCACCATGGTCTCGAACTGGCTCACGTACTGCTGGTATTTCGCCTTGTTGATGGAATAGGTGACCAGGACCCCGATATCCTCTTTCACGGTCGCGAGATAGCGCGTGTAAAAGCCGGGAATCTCCGACTCCAGATGCAGCGAGTCGATCCAGGCATGATTGTTGATCGCGAGCGTCTTCGCGTATTTGGGCTCCGAGTTCACGGTCTTGCCCTGAACGCTGGTGTAGTTCTTGGGCATCTCGAGATACGCCTTGTACTGATCCAGGCTGTCCTGCTCGCCCTTGAGCTTGGCCGCGAGCACGATGATCGCGTCACGCTTCTTGTCCTCGGCCTCGCTCTGGCAGACCCACTCGGCGCCTTCGAGATTGCATTTCCACTGGGGCGGAAGCTCGAACTCCACGAACTGGTTGCCGAACCTGGCCGCCAGTGCGGGAGTGGCCGAAGCCAGCATCAAAAGACCGATCGAAATCCAACCTCCGAATTTTCTCGTCATATGTCTCTCTCTTCTCGTTTCAGGCCGTTGGGAAGCCAGCGGGACCTAATGCAGCGGACGCTTCGCGATGAAGCCCTCCTCGATCCAGACTTCCTTGAAATATTCCGTGATGGTGAGGGCAGCCTCGTCCGTCTTCACGCTGGTAACCCGTGCGCGCGCGATCGCCTCCCCCGGGGAGCGATCGGGGTTCACCTTGAAGATGTCGAAGATCTGGCCGGTCTGGACGCCCTCGCTGCTGCCCTTGTCGAGCTTGATCATGTTCAGCCGGTCGTTGACCCGCAGGACCCGCGCCTCGAAAGCATAGCTGATGAAACCCTGGTTGGCCTTGCCGTACTCTTCCGGGGTCATCGAGGCACTATGCTTGGTGGCGTCCCCGCGAGCCGGCCCGTCCAAGCTGAATTCCATTCCGCCGGAAAAAAACGTCCCCCCAGGAGCGGCGCCCCCGAAGAGCGAGGTGGCGCCCTGCGCGAAAAACCGGAGTTCCTCCGTCGCGTCAACCGTGAGCCGCCCGCGGAGGGTAGCGAGAGAAGGATTGATCGCCGCGCTCATGTAGCTGCCGCCCGTACCGGGACTCGTGAACGCGGATGAGGTCAGCCCGAGGCTGGAACCGCGGGGGTCCGTCGAGAGCGAGGCCACGCCCAGGATGGCGAGCTGCCCTCCGAAGCGGTTTTGCCGATCTTCCGGATTGGGTTCGAAGCTTGCGGCGACGGACCACGGCAGCGCGGCGGAGTAGCTCAACGTGCGATAGGTGTAACCCAGGCCGCCGCTCAGGCTCAAGATCCCTGATCGGCTCTTGTGCAGATTCGAAGTCAGAAATGCTCCGATCGTGGCGTCCATGCTCTGATCGCCGAGGTGCGGAGTCAGGTTCGCATCGGCGACCGAGTTGTCATAGAGGGGGAAGTCCAGCTGAGCCTGAAGATCGATCGAGCCCAGAAGGCCGGTTTCCCTCGCGCTTTTGAAAACCCTGAAGTTCGCTCCGAGTGTCTGATCCGTGAAACCATAGCCGTTTCCCGGGCGGCTCGTGTGCTGCAGCTCGATCCGGGCCCATGCAGCCCTCCCGTAAAAACTCAGCTGGGGACTCCAGCCGTAGGAGATCCCGAGATCCGTTTGAATTCTCTGATAAAGCGAGAGCGCCGACGGGATATAACGCAGACCGTCTGGATCGAAATTGGTGTTGGATTCGAAATAGGCCGCCTGAAGATCCAATGTCAGCGCATTTGGAACGGCTCTATGGTTTTCCCAATGGTGCAGATAAAAGTCCGCGTGCGCTTGTCCGGAATAGATCAGCGCGCTGAGCGGAAGCCCGAGCAGGCTGAGCAGGCCATTTTTTCTCACACTCAAACGATGCCACAGCTTGTCCGGTGAGCCCACAATTTTCTTGGGTAATTACCCTTCGGCTGGACGTCAAACGCGAAGGGTTGTAGTTTGCCTCCATATGACCATTTACGAACAGTCGTTGGAATATCATTCGCGCGGCCGCAAAGGGAAAATCGAGGTGATTCCCTCCAAGCCGGTTTCCACTCAGCAGGATCTCTCCCTGGCGTATTCGCCGGGCGTCGCGGAACCCTGCCGGATGATTCACGAGAAAGAGGAGCTGATTTACGAATACACGGCCAAGGGGAATCTCGTGGCCGTCGTCTCCAACGGAACCGCCGTGCTGGGGCTCGGGGATATCGGCGCCTCCGCGGCCAAGCCGGTGATGGAAGGGAAGGGCGTCCTCTTCAAGAAGTTCGCCGATATCGACGTCTTCGACATCGAGCTCAACGCCAAGAACCCCGACGACGTGATCCGCGCCTGCGAGATGCTCGAGCCGACCTTCGGCGGGATCAATCTTGAGGACATCAAGGCTCCCGAGTGCTTCTACATCGAGGAGGAACTCAAGAAGCGGCTGAAAATTCCCGTCTTCCACGACGATCAGCACGGAACGGCGGTGATCAGCGCCGCCGCCTTCCTCAATGCGCTCGAAATCGTCGGCAAGGACATCAAGAAAGTCCGCGTCGTCTTCTGCGGTGGCGGCGCGGCCGCCATCGCGTGCGCGAACCTCTACCTGAATCTCGGCGTGCGGCGCGAGAATGTGATCATGTGCGATTCCAAAGGCGTGATCTACAAGGGCCGCAAGGAGGGGATGAATCCCTACAAGGAGCGGTACGCCGTAGAAACGAGCATGCGCACGATCGCCCAGGCGATGGAAGGCGCCGATGCCTTCGTCGGCGTCTCGGTGAAGGACGGCATCTCTGTCGAGATGGTCAGGCAGATGGCCAAGGACCCGATCGTGTTCGCGATGGCGAACCCGGATCCAGAAGTCCTCCCCGAGGAGGTGCTCAAGGTCCGTCCCGACGCGATCATGGCGACGGGGCGCTCGGACTACCCCAACCAGGTCAATAACGTCCTGGGGTTCCCCTTCATCTTCCGCGGCGCCCTCGATACCCTGTCGACCGCGATCAACGAGGACATGAAAATGGCGGCCGTGAAGGCGCTCGCGCAGCTCGCGCGCGAAGACGTTCCCGAGAGCGTATCGCGCGCCTACGGCGGCCAGCGCTTCCGTTTCGGGCGTGAATACCTCATTCCGAAGCCTTTTGACCGTCGCGTCCTGATGTGGGTCGCGCCGGCCGTCGCGGAGGCCGCGATCAAGACGGGGGTCGCCCGCAAGAAGCTCGACATCCAGCAGTACAAGGACCATCTCGAAGGCCTGCTCGGGCCGACCTACGTCGTCATGCGCGGAATCAAGAAGCGCGTCAGCGATGCCAAGAGCCGCGCGACCATCGTGCTGCCCGAAGGCGAGAACCGAAAGATCCTGCGGGCCGCCCAGGTGATGCGCGAGGAGGGAATCGCCGAGCCGATCCTTCTGGGCAACGAGACCAAGGTCAACGCGCTGATCAAGGAGATGCACCTCGAGGAGTCGCTCAAGGGCGTGAAGATCATCCGGGCCTCCACGAGCGAGCTGATCGAGGAGTATGCCCAGAGATTCTTCGAACTGCGTCACCGCAAGGGCGTGACGCTCGATCTCGCGCGCAACCTCATGAAGCAGAACAACTACTTCGGCTCCATGATGCTCGAGCTCGGGCACGCCGATGGCCTGCTCTCGGGGATTTCCCAGAGTTATCCTGAGACGCTGCGGCCTGCGATCCAGACCATCGGCGCGAAGCCGGGCTCGCGCCTGGCGGGTCTTTACATGATGGTGCTCAAGAAACGCGTGCTTTGGTTCGCGGACACGACGGTGAATATCGAGCCCACGGCAGAGGAGCTGGCGGATATCGCGATTCAGACGGCGAATTTCGCCCAGAGCTTCACCGGCGAGGAGCCGCGCGTGGCGATGCTTTCGTTCTCGAACTTCGGGACGAACAATCATCCGGCGGCCGTGAAGGTCCGGAAAGCCGTGGAAATCGTGAAGTCCCGCATGCCTTCGCTCAAGATCGACGGCGAAATGCAGGCGGACACCGCGATCACGCCGCACATCTCGAAGGAGAGCTATCCGTTCAATCAGGTGCCGGGCAACGCGAACGTCCTGATTTTTCCGGATCTCCAGGCGGGCAACATCGCTTACAAGCTTCTGGCCCGCATGGGGACGGCGGAGGCGATCGGGCCCATCCTGGTGGGTATGAATAAACCTGTTTTCGTGTTGCAGCAGAGCTCCGACGTGAACGATATTGTGAATATGGCCGCGATCACGGCTATGGAAATTCATCTCAGGAAGAAAGCGGAGAAAGAGAAAAATGCAGAGTAGCAAGAAGGCCGTGTTGGCCAAGGGCGCACCAGAACCCATCGGACCTTACAGTCAGGCGATCAAGGCGGGGGGCTTCGTGTTCTGTTCGGGACAGATTCCTCTGGATCCCGCTTCGGGCCAGGTGCCCGTCACGGATATCGAAGGCCAGACTCGTCGTGTGCTGGATAATCTCAAGGTGGTGCTCGAAGCCGCAAATTGCTCTTTGGCCGATGTCGTCAAGACCACCATTTTCCTGAAGTCGATGAGCGATTTTCCGAAGGTGAATCAGGTTTACGCGTCCTATTTCAAGGAGGTTCCACCTGCACGGTCTACGGTCGAGGTGGCGCGTTTGCCACGAGACGTTTTGGTCGAGATTGAGGCAATTGCGCTCTCGAAAGACTGAGTATCGTTGAAAAATCCGGGTTGATCCGGGTTGGTATCGGGAAGATTTGTCTCATTACAGGGGAAATTAGTCTCGCCTGACCTCTTTTCTTGATTCGCCGCATAAGAGCCGTAGAGCCGCTTTCAGCGGGGTTCTCTGGGTATTGGCGACTGTTGGCATTCTTCTTGATTTATTGCCGGCAAAATCGGGCATTAAATAGCGACCGCATTCGTGCAAAGAAGCACGGACGTTCGCATCAGATATCCTGAGGAGGATTTCCATGAAGGTTCGTACAATTCTTTCGGTTTTCGTGCTCGCTTTCGCCAGCTCCGCTTTCGCGGGCGACAGCAACGCCGGCAAGGCGATCTATTCCGCGCGCTGCTTCTTCTGTCATGGTCAGAACGGAATCAGCGCCTCTCCGTCTTACCCGAATCTCGCGGGTCAGAAAGATCAATATGTCGCTCAGCAGCTGAAGGACTTCCGGGCGAAGACCCGCATGGGCACGGTGATGAACGGAATGGCGGAGAATCTCACGGATGCGGACATCTCGAATCTCGCCACCTATCTGAGCACGCTTTCCGGCTGCGGAAACTGATTCTCACTGATTCTCGATTGTCTCGAGAGCACAGGGCCCCGGGTTTTCGGATCCGGGGCTTTTTTTGTTTCGATGGATGCGTTCAACCGCCTGGAGCTTGAAGGATCTGCTTGCGGCCACTGAATGTCGCGGTAAGGTAGGCAATAATGAGGGCCAGGTCTATGAGAATTGCTTCGATTTCTGTCGGGATTCTTTTTTTCGCCGGAACCGCGGCGGCGTGCCCCGATTTATCCGGAAAGTGGAATTGCAGGAATTCAGATGAATCCCTGTCAGCATTGGAGGTCGTCCAGGAGAGCATCCCGAATGGCATTCTGTATCGCGTGACTGATCAGACGGGTGCTACCGTGGAATACCCTGCTGACGGCGTATTGCACGCCTATGTAAAAGGAGATTACTCGAGTACCATCCTAGTAACTTGTTTCGAGGATCGAACGATCGAATCCGTTCAGGAGTTCAAAAACGATAAGATCGGCCTTTTTGGAACTATTGAACAGCGAATTCACCTGAGAGCTTTCGGTCAGCTGGCAAGCGCGACTCATTCACGGATCGCACTCGGCGGAAAAGTGAAGGAAAAGTCCATCGAATCGATTTGTGAAATGGAATAGGTCTTGGCGCTAGCTGCCGAAATCAAATTCCCGAAGGTCCGTTTACCAAAGCTCCATCGATAGGAAATAGGATCCCCCCGCGATAAGCTCCGGCTCACCCTTCGTCGAGGCGTCGCCGGAAGGAACGATCAGAAAGCGGAGGAAGAGCTCGACATCGAGGGTATTCGAGCGTGCAGCGGGAAAAGGAAATCGGATCGCCAGGCGATGCTCTTCGGGGTCGGCGAGGAGGGGTGCGGTGGCGAGCAGCGAGCCATCGGGTCCAATGGCGAGCAGCTCGATCCTATCGTATCGGAAGCCGCGCAGGTCCGTCAGCAGCTGAGGTGGAAAGGGATTCACGCGTTTCCAGCCGGTCCGATCATCTTCCGTGTCGCATTGGAGGAACTCCACGCTCACTTTGATCGTGACCGTGTCATCCGCGATCTCAACGGCGGGCTGACTCAGTCGATATGCAAGCGGCTGCTCTGAACCGGCAGCTCCCGGGGCTTCGCAAGAGGCGCCGGTTCCGTCCATAATCTTGACAAGTCGAGGCGACGCGCCAGTCATCGTGGATAAGAAGAGGGCGATCAGGGCGGAAAGTGCCGATTTTTTCATGCGCGATCCTGGGGCTTTACTCGATGATTTCGCAAATGCGCTGTGTTGGCCGGAAATAGCAAAAAAAAGGAAGCTCCTTGCGGAGCTTCCTCTGACGATCTCACTTTGGGCAGCTTGATCAGCTGGCCTGAGTCGTTTCGGGCTTGTAAGTGCGCTTCACGGGGCGCTGAATCAGCCCGGAACGGATGCAGCGGCTGCAGATGCGAACCGTGCGGGTGGTGCCGTTGATGACGGCTTTCATCCGCTTGAGGTTCGGCAGCCAGCGCGTCTTGGTCTTGATGTTCGAGTGCGACACCTTGTGGCCGGTGACGGGACCTTTTTCACAGTACTCACAAAAACGGGCCATGGCCTGAAATCTCCTAATATTCTTTAAATAATGCGCCTATCATGCCCTGTCATGCGCATGGTAGCGCGTCTCTCGGGGCAAGCCGGATTTCGCCTGAGGGTCCATACCGTAGTGTAAGCCTAAGTCTTTTGCAAGAGTCAAAATCCGGAAAATCTCGACCCCCAGCCCTCGGATCCGATGTGGTAGGATCAGGGCTGTCATGCGTTCTATCTGGATCTTCAGCGGGAAGTCTCGCAGCCGCCTGCGCCAGGTGCCAGCGCTGGTTTTGGGCCTTTTTCTCGGGATTTCAATTCTGCCCTATTTTCTGGCAGGCGAAGTTTACGATTACAACGATACGATGGATGGGGTCCGTCTCCCCGAAGTCGACGCGATCGTCTGTCTTGCGGGCGGGCGAGGCCGAATCGCCGCGGCGGGCGATCTTTGGTACCGTTACTGGGAGGCGAACCATCGGCTGCGGGAGCCGGGCGGACCGCCTCCTCCCAAGGTTCCTTTTCTTTACATTTCCGGAATGGGGCCTCAGGCCACCTACGCCGTATTTCGTCGCCAGCTGAGGGCCGGGGTGCGAGAGGTGATTCCGCCGGAATACGTCATACTGGAGCGAGAGAGCTTCAATACGGAGGCTAATGCCCGGTGGCTGAGTCGCTATATACTGCGTCAAGAGCTATCCAACGGAGCCGGTACGTTTAGGCCGCCCTATCGGCCAACCTCTGGCGGACAAGGAGGCGCCTCGATCGGGGACAGACGACTGCCTTCTACCGTACTTTCCGAGCCGCGACTGCTTCTGCCTGACAGCCCTTGGAGAAGGGTCGTGCTCGTGACCTCGCCATATCATATGCGACGGTCGGCTCTGATTTTTCAGAAGGTCTTTCAAGCGGCCGGCCTAGCCATGCAAATCCAGACGCTTTCGGCCTTTCAGGAACCGTTCGAGCCCGGCGAGTGGCGCGCTAGCCTGCATGGAACCCACGTGACCATGCTTGAATACCTCAAATGGGTCTATTACCGCCTGTTCTGGAAGCCCTCGGCTGATTGAGACGCGTCAGGGCTTTGCCAGGACGATCCCATGGGTCTTTATCTGAGCCATGAGTTCATGGAGCGCCTTCCCGCGGTGGGAGATCGAGTTCTTTTCCCCGTCCGTCATTTCGGCGAGGGTCTTGGTCGAGCCTCGGGGAATGAATAGCGGGTCATAACCGAAGCCGTTCATTCCGCGGGGGGCTTCGGCAATCGTTCCCTCAAGGATGCCCGTGGCGTGGAGCATGATCCCTTCGATGAGCAGCACGAGCGTGCAGGTGAAGCGCGCTTGGCGGGGCTTATTGCCGAGCTCACGGAGCAGCTGCTCGTTGTTGGCCTGGTCCTGTGGAACTCCCGGGCGCGGACTCGCGAAACGCTGGCTGCGCACGCCGGGGCGCCAGTCGAGACCCTCGACTTCGAGTCCGGAGTCGTCGGCGATGACGGGATAGTGGCAGCCCTGGTTGGCGAGCCTGGCTTTTGCGAGCGCGTTTTCCAGATAGGTGTCGTGCTTCTCGACGAAGCGGAGCTTGTCGGTGTTTCTGAGGATGGGGCTTGCGGCCACGGGCTCGATCTCGGGGTAAGCCGTGAACAGAGCCTTGAACTCATCGACTTTGTCGCGATTCTGTGTAGCGATCAGGACCTTGTTCGAAAGACGCATGCCCGAAGACTACCATAGGCTTCACTGATAGAAAACTTCGTATGAGATGCTACGCAGCTCCGGAAGATCCTCGGGTGCGAGCGCTCCCGACTGAAGATGACTGCCGAAAAGCCACGTCACGTCCGACTGGGCCGCGGCGAAGTCGGCTTCCGTAGCGCCGGGGCACTTGGTCGCGTCGATGTAACACTGATACATCACGTAAAGCACATCGGTGCAGGAGGGGCCTTCGAATTTCCGGGTGAGAGTGAGATGGAGCGCGGCGCGACCGGCGCTCTTGGGCCCATGCACCGCGTTTGTGTCGAGGCCGCCTTCGATCTCGCCGGTGAGAAATGTTTCGCATCCCGCATCCCACATGGGGATCCTGCGGGTTTCTCCCGCGAAGAAGATCTTCTGGTCGGTATAAGCGAAGCCTTGGGTATTGTCCTCGCTCGAGACCAGGACGGACTCTCCCAGCTGGAGGTCCTCGATCAGCACCATGGGGTCGGTGATGATCACCGTGAATGGATCTTCGGGCAGCAGGTTCGTCGCCGCGCTCACGCAGGGCTTCGTGTCCAGGCCGCAGAATTTCAGGGTTTGTGGCGCCGTCTCGTACTGAGTGACCCGGTACCGGGCCGGGGCGTATTCCACCTTGTTGCCCAGGCGGCAGCCGGAAAGCAGGACGAAGGCAATAACTGGCAGGAGTGCCGCCGATCCGGAAGGGAGGCTCGAGTGCCAAAAAGTGAGCGGATCGGGGGATTTCCGGACATGACGCGAATCCATTTGCGAGAGCCTCCCGGCCACGGGGCGCGTGGCCATCTGAAGGCTCTTCGGAAGGAGGTTGTCCGAACTCGATGGGCAGCTTTTTCCGCTTTGCTTTCCCGCTTACCTCAGTGATGGGCGATCGGCTGCCTGGGCCCGGGCCACCAGCAGGGTCCCTCCAACCACCGCTATCGGCAGGGCGGTGATCGAGAGGAGGGGAAGCGCGTAAAGGAGCGAGATCGAGGCGCCGAAACCGACGCAGGCGTAAGCATGGCGCCAAAGAAAGGCCGCCCCGGCCCGGAGGCCGACTCCGCGGCGGGTCTGAGGATAGCTGATGTACTGGAAGGTCATCAGCAGCAGCGCCAGCGCGATGGCCAGGAGATTCAGCACGGGGACCCAGGAAAACAGGAGCGCGAACACCGTCGCGGCCATCATCGCCAGGCTTTTGAGGATGTCGATCCAGACCAGCCGGAACTTGGCGGAAAGGGGCTGCGGGGGAACGGCGGGCAGTGCCGGCTCCGCGCGAGGTTCGGTTTTTTCGGCCAGCAGGTCATTGAAAGGAGACGCGACGATCCCCGCGACGATCGAAAAGGTGAAGGCGCCGATGAGAAAGACCAGGACGTTTGAAAAGAGCAGCACCGCGTCCGCGAGGAGGCCGTTGGGGTCCCAGCCCCAGGTCAGAAAGAAACGAAGCCAGGCGCTCTTGACGCCGGCTCTGAGCGAGCCCAGCGCCCAGGTGTAGATTCCAGTGGTGATGAGGAGCGGCAAGAGGCTCCAGAAGAGCAGCACGCGCTCGCTGATAATCAGCTTCGCGGCAGTGAGGGGCAGTAAGATTCCGATTCGAAGGGATTGCAGGCGACCCAGGAGGGGTCGGGTTGAGGATGCCATCTTGTGATGATTGCTGAGATATTTCAGAAACCCAAGAATGATTTGCTCAGGTCGAAAGGCTGAGGTATTTAACGCATCGCATCATCTTGGAGGTCGCTGTGCCTAAATCGTTTTGGATCCTGACACTGGGATTGATTCTTG
Source organism: Oligoflexia bacterium (assembly GCA_023701205.1). Classification (GTDB taxonomy): domain Bacteria; phylum Bdellovibrionota; class UBA1018; order UBA1018; family UBA1018; genus JAMPXJ01. The sequence goes on along the minus strand of JAMPXJ010000017.1, from coordinate 85,862 downwards.
CCGCGGGAAATGCTTTGGCCGGGTCGCTCTACGAGGAGCTGGATGCCGCACAGAAAAGTCTCCTCCAGGCCGGGCAACCAGTCACCGTCTTGCGTGAGGCGCCCGGCTCGGTCTGGCCCAGCGTTCAAGTCTATCAGCGCGTGGAGAGCACTTCCGAGGAGGCCATGGCCGTCTTCGCGGATTTCGCGCGGCACAGGCTCTATCTGCCCGATGTCACCCGCTCGGACGTGAGCGCGGTGCTGAATCCGCGGACGGTCATCGTGGATTACACGGTCAATCTGCCCTGGCCGCTCTCGAATAAAAATCATACGACTCGCAACGTCTTGAGCGCCTCCGGCCAGGATTATCGCCTCGACTGGGTGATTGTCCGGGCCGAGGCGGCAAAGAGCGGTGTGGGCATCGTGCGTTCCGAACCGCTCGGAACGGGCGCGCTGGTTTCCTACTCGACCTCGGTCGTGCCGAAGTCGGATTCGGCCGGACTGGTGAAAGGCAGGGCGATCGAGATGGTCCGCAAGACCGTCGCGGCGCTCGTGCGGGAAATCGAGCGGGTTCGCGGCCGGGACCGCGCCTTGCTTCAGGAGCAGCTGGGCCGGTTGCGCCGGGCGCTCGATTGAACTTCGGAGGAGAGGGATGAAGAATACGAGCTGTTGCTTCGTGCCGCTGCTTGCGGCGCTGGTCCTGCCGGGAAGTGCCGCTGGCAGCGCCTCGGGCTGCAGGGAAGTCAGAGTCGCTGCGCGGGCAGGTGACCGGGACGAGCGCTTGGTGCGGCGACAGGAGCCTCGTGCCTCGCGCATCGAGCGCGTCGCGGAATGCCGCGCTGAAGCGCGCGAAGTCCTGGTGCTGCGTTACCGGCTCGAGCCTGAGGGAACGGTCTGCTTCAGTCGCTTCGAGCGCGGGCGAGCACGCGGCGCGCGTCCGGCGCGTTGGACCGAGTGGAGGGATCTCGCGGGGCGCTGCACGCCGGACTCATCCGGCCGGGACTCGCACCTGGATCCCCGCGCGCCTGAAGAGGCATTGGATCCGGCGGATGATGGACATGTGGGAGACTCCGAACGGCCCCGCTCCGGCGGTACTTCCGACTCTTCAGGTGAGCGGGATCCCCATCTGGATCCGCCTCCGTCGGAGGGTGGCTCCGATGAGGGAGGCTAGGGGAGGCTTTCCAGCTCCTCCGCGTTCCGGCATTGCAGCGGGGGGCTTTCGCGCAGCTCCTTCTCGAGCGTGGAGGCGCACTCCGGCGCGTAGTGATGCCCGGGGAGGATGACCGTCCCGGCCGGAAGCCTCTTGATCGCCTGAAGCGATTCGAACATCTGGCAGGTATCACCCGAGTGGAGGTCCGTCCGCCCGCAGTCGCGAATGAAAAGCGTGTCTCCGGTCAGCAGATAGCCCGGAACCGCGTGGACCCGGTAGCAGAACTCCCCCGCGCTGTGCCCGGGCGTGTGAAGCGCGGTCACTTCGAGCCGGCCGATGCCGGCAGGATCACCATCCCGCAGGATCTTCAGCCTTCCTCGCGCGCGGGTCTCCCGAACGAGCTCTTCAGGCAGGCGGGGCAGGTCCAGCTCGCCCAGTGCGAGCGAAAGTCCGGGTAGAGCGCGAAGCAGCGCGGGCACTCCGGCAACGTGGTCATGGTGCGTGTGAGTGAGCAGGATCCGTTCGAGGGAGAAGCCATGCCGTTCCAAGGCGGTGAGCGGGGCCTCGAGCTCGTTCTGGGGATCGACGATGGCCGCCTTGCGGGTTTCCCAGTCCAGGAGCAGATAGACGAAATTCCGGTAAGGGCCGATTTCAAATTGCGCGATCGGCTCGCCTTCGTGCAAGCCCGAAGGCTGCTTTCCGGAAAGATGTCGCGGCAGCGCGGAAGCATCCATGCGAGGAAAGATTTCAGAGGCGACCCGATCCGTCAAGCTGCCGCGCCCGGCCGGGGCGCCGCCGTTCGGCTGCTTCGGTGATCATGGCCGCGCCGGTGACGGCGAGCAGGGCGGCTTCCACCGGATAGCGGGCGATCCAATGACGAAACGAAAGAATCCGCAGCGCGGCCAAGGCCGCTCGACGGACCTGGCCGTTCAGGGCGGCTTTCTGCAGCTCAAGCTCGTCTTCGAGCGTCCGGCGTGCTTTTTCGAGGGAGCGGCGCGGTCGGAGTAACATCGGATTGACCTTTCGTTGCCGGAGTCGCCAGAGCGGCCCTGGCCAGCAGCGCGCCCGGGATCCCGAAGCCCGCGAACGCGAGCAGCGAGAGCGCGGCGGGAGACCAGCCGGCCTGATGGAGCCCCTGCAGGATCCAGAAGAATCCGAGCAAAAGCGAGAGCGCGAGCAGTCCGCCGCCCGCGACGCCCTGGATGAGCCTTCGCGCCCGGCGGGCGGATTTCATCTCGGCATCCAGCAGCATGAGATCGCGCTGGATGCCGATGATTCGTTTGATGGTCTCGGCGGCACCGGTCAGGTGCGGCACCGGATTCTCGACCGATCGTACCCGCTTCAGGAACGGTGTTTCTCTTTCCGGCATTCGGCTCGGGGCTCCGTCAGGCGGGGATCAGATATCGGTCATCTGGGAGTTGCGGCCCAGGACATAGCCGAAAACACCGACTGCCGCGAGGACGCCGGCGATCGCGAGGCTCTTGCCGTAATTCGCCTGCACCCAGGTGCTCGTACGGTCGTAGAACTCGCTCGCCGCCTCGGTCGCGTCCTGCAGCACGTCCTTGGCCTCGGATTTCGCTTCGCGCGCGAAACGCTCGGATGCGTCGCGAATGCTGCTGGATTGCGGCTTTTCGGAAAGATTCGGATTGGCCATGGCAGTTCTCCCTTGGATTGTTAGTCTTTCACCGGAAAAATTCCGGTGTTAATCCGAGCTGCAACCGCCGTACCGGGAGGAGCGCGCTACTCTTTCGTCTTCAGCTGGGAGTCATTGGCTTTGATGAAGGAGCGGATCTCCTCGGCCATGTCGAGCAGTCGGGTCCACTGCTCTTTGTAAAGAGTGACGGGAAACCGTCCGAGCCCGTATACGGAAAGCCCGCCTTTTTCGCTGATCTTCAGCGAGAGGCCCTTGGCCTTCGTGTTCTTGAGCGCCGCGTTCTCGGCCCGGAGTCTTTCCAATTCGGCTTTCATGTCTTCGTTCTGATTCATGGGAAGAGAGTATAGTCAGGTTCGGGCCTTGTCAAAACGCGGGGGACCGGATCAGCGGCTATGGACCAGGTAGTCAGGCTCGACGGTGCCTGCGATCCGGGCGCCCAGGAGCTGCTCTCGCGCGCGGTTCAGCGCCTGCGCGGAGCTGCCGTCGAAGGCCAGGAGATAGACTTTCGAGTTCGGGTTGGTCCGGCGGATCTCGTAATGCGCCTCGGGATCCTCCCGATTGAGCCGCGAAACGGCCCGAAGCAGGTCGTCCTCGGTAAGCTCCGGTCCCAGGCTCAGCATCAGGTGATCGGCCACCATCGCGGTACGAGCCAGCAACACCTCCTGATTGGAGGAGTCGCGTCGTAGCCGGTCTTCGACGCGGATCAGCGGATACTTCAGGGAAGTCCTCACGATCGTCACGCGGGTCAGGTTCCCGAGCGCGTCGGGCTCGGTTTCGGCAAGGCTCACGATCTTCTGGCCTCGAAGGATCCGCGCGTAAGGATCCTCCGGGTGCGCGGCGAAGGTTTTCGGCCGGTTTCCTATTTCCGCAAGCTCCGGAAGAGCGGGCGGCATTGAGGGAGTGGCGGGACCGGAAGGAGGGACGGCTGACTTGGCCACGTTCTCCTGCTCCTGTGGGGGTGAAGGGGACTGGCGTTCCAAGAAACGCTCGAGAGTCGAGCCGAGCGAAAGGATTCCCGCGGCCACGATCATGCCCAGGGTCGCGGTCATGAGGCCGATCGCCCGTACGATTTTCTTTCGGGCGATATTCTTGCGCTCGGTTCTGGCGTTACGGGACATAGAGGCTTTTCCGGATATTCAATCTTCGCCCTCCGGCCACCTTGCCGTCAAGCACGGGCAGCGCGTCGGCCCGCTCCAGGAGTCGCGCCCGCACTTCCAGGTGGCTCAGGCCCGGCTCGAAGCTCCAGAGCAGGGCCGCCGCGCCGCTGATGAATGGCGCGGCCATCGAGGTGCCGTTGAGGGAGTCGTAAAGCGCCGTGGTTTTCCCGGCAGCGGTCATTCCGGACGTGATGAACGAGGGGAATGTGCTCAGGATCGAGGTGCCCGGGGCCGCGATGTCGACCTGGGTCGCTCCCCGGTTCGAGAACGAAGCCAGGGCATCGGAGGAATCGACGGCGGCCACGGTCAGAACGTTCGGTGAGTCGTAGTTTCCCGGGTAAAAGGCGATCGCGTCATTGTCCTGCGCGCTATTGCCCGCCGCCGAAACGAAAAGGACTCCGGCGGAATCGGCGCGGTCGATAGCGTCCTTGAGCAGCTGGTTGTAATCGGCTCCGCCGAAGGATGCGTTGATGATTTTCGCCCCGAGGCTGACCGCGTAGTCGATCCCGTCGATCGCGTCGGAGCTGAAGCCCGCGCCGTTCGCATCGAGGAACTTGATCGCGACGAGCGAAGCTTTCCAGCAGACGCCTGCGATCCCCAGCCCGTTGTTCCCGACGGCGCCGGTGATTCCGGCGACATGCGTTCCATGGAAATTGTCATCGGTCGGATCGCGGGTGTTTTCGACCAGGTTCCAGCCCTGGGTGTCGTCGACTAGCCCGTTTCCGTCGTCGTCCACCCCATTGTCCGGGTCCAGCGGATTATGCCATAGGTTCGCCAGAAGGTCGGAGTGGTTGAGATCGATGCCCGAATCCAGGATCGCGATCAGGACAGAGCGGCAATCCTGGTGAATTGCCCAAGCTTCGGGCGCGTCGGTGTCGGAATCGGAATCCTGCGAAAGCCCTTTTTGGAGCGAGAATTTCGGATCGTTCGGAAGTGTGAGGGCGCCGACCGTGACGTTCACGAGCGCCTCGCTGCGCACGCCCCTCTGATCCGTCACTGAGACGGTTACGGTGTCGGGTAAATAAGGGGCCTGAAAGGCGCCGGCTCCATCGATGCTTCCCGATGAGGCTGCGAAAATATACGGTGGGATGCCGCCGGTCACCGTGAAATAGAGTTTCTTCCCGATCGCGAGCGAAACCGTTCCGCCCGGCAGAAGGTCGAGGGGTCTGATGGTCGCCACGGGCTGTGGGTCGCTGGTCGCGGGCGTGCCGTCGCCTGAGCGGTTTGCGGAGGTATTCGTGGCTCGGCATCCTGAGAGCGCGTTTGCCAGGAAAAGCACGCCGGTGATGAGTAGTGTCCTGATCCCTGAGCGCATAGAAATCGTTCAGGTTTAATTATAGATAAACACGACCAAAAGAGACAGGAATTAAGTGTGGATTTCTTCCCGAGATCACGGAACTGCCAAGGGAGTCGTGTCAAGGAAGACACGGGAAATCAACTTACTGATCTTTTGAGCCATTCGGTCCATACCTGGAAAGCCATTTCCACGGCATAACGGCGGTCGCGTTCTCCAGGGCCGGCAGAGGACGCCCGCGCGCCTGTTCCTGGAGGCTCGAGTGCCTGCTGATGGACGCTTCCGCCATCCCGAAGGCCGATCCGGTAACTCCCGTTCTGATCCGGCCCGGCCAGGGCCAGCGTGATTGCCTGGGGGTCGGCTTGCGAAAGGACCGCGGAGAGCCACTCTTCCGGCGAAGGGTAAGCGCTCCATTCGTTCGCGAGCACGAGATTCTCCGCCTGCCAGCGGTATTCGGATTTTCGCAGCAGCGGCGCAAGGCGTTCGGTGAGGAGTCCTCCCGATCCCACATCGAGCAGCTCGATCTCCTGACCCCGTTCGAGCGCACGCAGGAAGATCGCTGCCGGATCCTCGTCGCCGCGCGCGACGCACCAGGGTTTGAGGCTTTCGCTGAGTCGCGCGAAAAGCGGCTCATGCCGCGTGAGCTCCGCTTCAGGACACCAGACCTTGATCTCGACGTAGGGACGGTGAGCGCGGTAACCGATCCTCAGGCCGCTACCCGCGAGCACTGCCTCGGTCAGCTCCCCGAGAGCCGCCTCGCTCTTTCCCAGGCAGCGCCAGCGCAGGAGCCTGAGCTTCGGAAAATCAGTAAAACGCGACAAAAGCTCCTTCTCCGGGGGAGCTGCCTGCCAGATCGCCTCGATTTCATCGGGCGGGCCGGGAAGGATCCAGGCCAGCGTGCCGCCTTTTTCGAGCTGGAATCCCTCGGCAGTGCCGCGGGAGTTGAGGAGCACGCGCGCACCGCGCGGAAAGAAGCACTGCTGCCGGTTGGACTCCGCCACCGCGACACCGAGCTTCTCCAACCGCTGGCGGATCCGGGTCCAGGTGGCTTCGTGGTATTCGAGAGGGCTTTCGCACCAACGCGCGATCACGTTGCGGGTGAAATCGTCCGACGTGGGGCCCAGGCCGCCGGTGACAAACAGCACGTTTCCCAGCTCCTCGCAGCGGCGCAGGCCCGATAGGATCAGGTCATGCGAATCGGGTACGGTCTCGTGCAGCACGATTTCGATTCCCAGGGCCTGAAGCCGCGAGGAAATCCAGGTGGAATTCCGATTGAGGACCTCTCCCGAGGTCAGCTCCGTTCCGATGGCCAGGATGCACGCGCGGGGTACCTTGGTTCTCATGCTTCAGTTATAGCAGCTTGCTGGGATGAAAGATGCAAATTACTGTAAACACGAAAGAATTTCAAATTCTCCGAAAAGTTGACTAAAATCATACGAATAGATAAGAACCTTTCCATGCAGCTCGGAATCCTTCTCGTTCTTTTGTCCTTCCTGTCGGGTCTGGCGGCGCAGGCGGCCGAGGGCCTTCGGATCATCAGCGACGTCGACGACACCGTGAAAGTGACTCATGTCGGCCATCCTGAGATGATCCTCCGAGGAACTCTCTGGCTGAAGCTTTTTTCGGGAATGCCAGGGCTTTACCAGGAGCTGGCGCCGGCGGAGCTGCTTTTCGTCAGCGGGTCTCCCCGTTTCCTGCGCAAGTCGATCCGGCGTCACCTCAGGAACGAAGGCTTTCCCGCTTTTCGCATCCAAACCCGGGATCTTTTCGCCCGCCCCGGGATCTTCGAGTTCAAGGTCGCGCGCATCGCGCGCGCGATCTCCGAATCCGAGCCTTCCGCGCGCTTCCTCCTGATCGGCGACGACACCGAAAGGGATCCTGAGACTTACGCGGAGGTCATGCGCCGCCATCCCGATCGGATCGCCGCGGTTTATATCCGCAAGATCCGGGGGCGCGCGTCGCTTCCCGGGCAGCTGCCCTTCTACACGGCCATGGATATCGCCCTGCGGGAATTCGACGCCGGGAGGCTGGATCTTGGGGGCGTTCTTCGCGTGGCTCAGGATCTCGTTTCCGACCGGCGCCCGCCCGAAGAGAATCTCCTGCCCGATTTCGCGGCATGCCCGCCGCGAGGGTGGCTGCTCGAAGGCGTTCCGGTGCATTCTCCGGTTTTTTTCAGCGCACTCGAGGTGCAGGAGCTCGTCGATGAGGTTTGTCGCGCGCGGGAGCCGCTCACTTTGACCAGTCGAGCATCCGCTGCAACGGCACCAGCGCTTTGAGCCGCAGCTCCTCGGGCATGAGGATCTCGGGAGCCTCGTCGCGCAGGCAGAGGTGGATCTTCTCGAGCGTATTGAGCTTCATGAAGGGGCATTCGTTGCAGCTGCAGTTCTGATTGGGGGGCGCGGGAATGAATTCTTTTGTTGGGGCTTTCCGGCGCATCTGATGGAGGATGCCTTCCTCCGTCGCCACGATGAATTTGCGGCCGGGGCTCTCCTGCACGTGCCGGAGCAGCGCCGAGGTGCTGCCGATGAACCGGGCCTTCTGCAGGAGCGAAGCTTCGCATTCGGGATGCGCGATGAGCTCCGCATCGGGATGCCGCACCTGCAGCTCGACGATCTTGCGTTCCGAGAAGGTCTCGTGGACGATGCAGGCGCCCTGCCAGAGCAGCATCTCGCGCCCGGTCTGCTTGGCCACGTAGGCACCCAGGTTACGGTCAGGAGCGAACAGGATCGGGCGCTCCCTGGGGATGCGCTCGACGATCTTCACGGCATTGGAACTCGTGCAGATGACATCGCTCTGGGCTTTGATGGCGGCGGAACAGTTGATGTAGGAGACCACGAAGTGGTCAGGGTGTTTGGCGCGGAACCGTGCAAAGGCGTCGGGCGGACAGCTGTCCGAAAGCGAGCATCCGGCGCGAAGATCGGGCATCACGACTTTGCGCGAGGGGTTGAGGATTTTCGCACCTTCAGCCATGAAGTGCACCCCCGCAAAGACGATCAGGCTCGCTTGCGTGGACTGTGCGGCGCGCGCCAGCTCCAGGCTGTCTCCGACGAAATCGGCGATGTCCTGGATATCCTCCTCCTGATAGTAGTGCGCCAGAATCACCGCGTTTTTGGCCTTTTTCAGGCGAGCGATCTCTTCAAAAAGATCCGGGTGAACGGAAGCGGAGGGCTGAGCTAGCGATGGCGCGGCGCACATGCTGTTTTTCTAGCCGGTCTGCGGTGCTGACGCAATAGGAGGAATTGGCTGGCTGCGACGTCTTGCCGCTCGTCGAGCGGCCAACCAAAAAAGCCTTAAATTCTCTGTATTTTTTTGAATAAAGAGTTTTAATCAATGTGAGGGGATTGCGAATTCGGCCAGCTGCGTTTATGACGGGTGACCTGGCGAAAAGCAACTAAGGAAGTGCAAGTATGGTAAAGCGTTTTTTCGGCAAAGTTGGTAAAGGGGCAGGGGGATCTGCAGGCGATGCCGGAGGGAATCAGGTGAAGATCATCAAGAAAGGCGCCGCGATGAGAGTGATCTTCTTCTATCCGGGAGAAGAGGGCACTTACGTCGACAACGCCGAAGTCACGCTTTACGAGAACGGGATCATCCATATCCGTTCCGCCCAGGAAGAGACCACCACGCATCTCCAGAACTGCGAGATCCTCTGGCGCTTCGAGACCGACGCCGAGGACCGCGCCAACAAGGTTCGGCTGCTCAAGCCCAAGGGCGAGTCGCGCGCCGAGGATAAGAATCCCGAGCTCCGGTGAACTTCAGCGGACGAAGCGGTTTCCTCGGCTCAGTCCTGTTTTTTTTCTCCGCGATCGCCGCGGCGCAAGCTCCGACTCCTCCGGAACTCGTGATCTATACCTATGACAGCATCGTGGCCCGCGGCGGCCTGGGCCCGGAGATTTTCCCGCGCTTCGAGAAGCGCTGCGGATGCAGGGTGCGTGCGCTCTCCTCCGGAGACGGGGGCCAGCTCCTGACTCGGCTTCAGCTGGATGCCGAGCGCGGTAAGCCGACCGCGCACCTGGCTCTGGGCTTGGACGAAGCGCTCTTCGAGCGTGCGCGTCCCTGGCTGGCGGAGTGGGGGAAGTGGAAGCCCGCGGGCTGGGACCGGCTACTTCGCGAGCTCAAGCCGCGCGAAGGATTCCTGCCTTTCGATTACGGCTATTTCGCGTTCATGGGGGATCGGGAGGGGCTTTCCGGCGGCCAGTTTCCGAAGAGCCTCAAGGAGCTGCTGGATCCGAAGTGGCGGCGGAAGCTGATCCTGCAGGATCCGCGGACGTCGACTCCCGGGCTTGCCTTCGTGCTCTACGCGCGCGCGGCGGGCGGGGAGGGTTTTCTCTCGAAATTCCGCGGTCAGTGGCTCACCCTCGCGCCAGGCTGGGATCAGGCGTACGGGCTCTTTCTCAGGAAAGAGGCGCCGCTGGTCTGGAGCTACACGACGAGCCAGGCATATCACGAGGAGCACGGGGATCCGGCGGGCCGTTACCGCGCGCTGCTCTTCGAGGAGGGGCAGCCGATCCAGATCGAGGGCGTGGCTCTCGTGAAAGGCACGCCAACTTCGCCGAGACAGGAGGCGCTGCGCAGGGAGTTCCTCGAGTTCCTGATCTCGCCCGAGGTCCAGGAGCTCGTTCCGCGCAAGAACTGGATGCTGCCGGCCAGAGTGGGCACGAGGCTTCCGGCGAGCTTTGAGAAGCTCCCGCGGCCCCGGAAGATCGTGAGGCTTCCCGTGGAGGCGCACGAGATCGAGCGGGTGCTCGAGGAATGGCGACATGGCGTCGAGAGCGCGAGCTGAGATGGGTTCTGCGCGCGCGCCAGGTCTGGCGGTCCCGCCGTGGGCAGGATGGGGTAGCCTGGCCCTGGTCTTGGCGCTTTGGGTGGCACTCGTGGCCGTGCCGCTTTTCGCGGTGCTCAGCCGGGTGAAAGGCCCGGAGGCGCTCTTCGATCCCGGTGTTCTGGGCATCGCGCGCCTCACCGCCCTGCAGGCGGTGGCGAGCGCGGGGATTTCGGCCCTCGTCGGGCTTCCCCTCGGACTCTGGATGGGAAGCTTCGGGGGAAGGCTCGCCGCCGCGTGCGAGAGCCTGCTTGCGATGCCTTTTGGCGTGCCTTCGATCGTAGCCGCGATGGCCTGGGTCGTCCTCCTCGGGAAATCCGGGCCGCTGGCCTTCCTGGATCTCTCCTACAGCCTGGGCGCTGTCATCCTGGCGCACGTTTTCTTCAACGTCCCCTGGGTCGCGCTCCTGGTAGCGCAGTCGCGGCGCGGGCTGGCGCCCCGGCTCGAGGAGGCCGCTTCGGGGCTCGGCGCGGGGGCATGGGCACGGTTTCGTTTCGTGGCCTGGCCGCAGGTGCGCTGGGCCTTCTGGAGTGCGTCCGCGCAGGCGCTCGCGTTCTGCGTGATGAGTTTCGCGCTCGTGCTCGTGCTTGGCGGCGGCCCGCCGGTGCAGACGCTCGAGACGGCGCTTTACGGGCGCGTCCGCTTCGGGGCGCTCGATCTGAGCGGCGCGGTGGCATGCGCGGCCTGGGAACTCGTGCTCACGCTCATCCCCTGGTGCGCGGTCCTGTGGTTCCAGTCCCGCGAAAGACGGGCGATCGGAAACGCGGACGCCGGGTGGTCGCGGAGGAGCTCCCGCTTCGGCAGCATTTCAGCGGTGGCGCTCGGATCGTTTTTCATCCTGCCTTATCTGGGGGTTTACGCGGGAAGCTTCGGCGGGCTCTCGCCTGGCGATTTTTTCGGCGAAATCCGCGCGCCGCTTCTCGTTTCCGTGGAGCTGGCCTGCTTGAGCGGCCTCGGCGCCTTGCTTCTTGCCGTTCTGACGCTGTTCGCGATGGGTTTTGTTCGGTCGCGCGCGAGCGTCGGAAACGCGCTCGCCGCGCTCCTCCTGCTTCCGGGCGGAATGTCGGCCCTGGTCCTGGGACTCGGGCTCTGGCTCGCTTACGGCCGGTGGATCGATCCGTTCGCGGGAAGCCTTGCCGCGATGGCCGCACTTCAGGTCGCGCTCTTCTTTCCGATCGCGTTCCGCGCGCTCTGGCCATTGGCGCAGGCGATGCCGCTCCGGCGGCTCGAGGCGGCGCTGACGCTCGGCGCTTCGCCCTGGCGCGCGTTCTGGCTCCTCGATTGGCCGCGGTGGCGCGGGCCAGTCAGCTCCGCGCTGGGACTGGTCATCGCGGCTTCGATCTCCGAAGTCGCCGCGGTGAGCCTGTTCTACAGCGAGGAGCTCGTCCCGCTTCCGCTCCTGGTTTCGCGCTGGATGGCGCAGTACCGCTTCGAGGAGGCGCAGGCGGTGGCCGCCCTGCTCTTGACGCTCGCGATGGGATCAGTGCTGATCTTGCGAGGGGTGGGTGGAAGGCGCGTCCGGTAACGGCGGACGACTCGCGCGCTCCGTTGGAACCGCGCGATGACGATCCGTAGAGACGGACGCGGCCGGTTTTTCGGTCGGCTTCGGCTGAAACATCTTTCCCACGGTCCTGATCACGACCCGGGCGGGCATGAGCGCGGCGAAAAGCCGCTGGAACAGGGTGCTGACGTTTCCGGCCACGGGAGCTTCGCTGGCGAGCGCCGCGAGCGAAGCGCGCACCACGTCCTCCGGGGGAAAACGCTTCTGGATCGCGCTCTCATAGGCCCCCGCCTTGGCGTCGAACTCGGTCGCGGTCGGGGCTGGAACCAATGTTTGCACCGTGATGCCGTAGTTCTTCCATTCGCCATGCAGCGCCTGGCTGAAGCTCTGGATGAAGGCCTTGGTCGCCGCGTAGGCCGCCATATAGGGCACCGGCTGAAACGCCGCCTGGGACGACACGTTGATCACGGCGCTGCTGGGAAACTGGCGGAGATCCGGAAGGAACTCATGGCAAATCGCCATGACCGCCCCGATGTTGACCTGAATCATGTTCTGCAGAGTTTGCTGATCCGTTTGTTCGAAGAGGCCCCACTTCCCGACCCCCGCATTGTTGCAAAGAAATCTTACCCGGATGTTCTTCTGAATCAGGCGGGCATGAAGCCTCGCGGCGGCATCGGGTTCGGCCAGATCGCAGGATACGACGACCGCATGGGCACCAAAGCGAAGCGAAAGCTCCCGGGCGAGAGTGTCCAGATTTTTTTCGCGGCGTGCGACAAGCACCACGTTCATCCCGCTCGCGGCGAGTTGACGGGCGAACTCCATGCCGATCCCCGAAGAAGCCCCGGTGACCAAAGCCCAATCATTTTTCCAGCCTCGCCATTTCTTCATGGCCTCTCCTTCAGGGCGTGCTCGCGCGGGATGCAGCAGTAGTACTGCGGTCACGCCAACGCCTTAAACGCCTTATTTGTGGTTTCAGGATTTACTGACCGGGCGAAAAGCTGGAGAACAGCGTACCCGGCTGGATAGATCAGGTGAGGTTTTTGGCCCCTCTGATCAGAAGAAAGGGATGGTTAAAGTCTACCGAAAATGGCGCAGCGTGTCAATTGACTTGATCGTTCGTTATTACAGTTAGTTATAGAGTAGAGTTTCGGAGATGGGAAAAGGAAGATCGATGTTCGCGGCCATTCTATCGCTGGCGTTGGCGTTTAGCGCTTTTTGGCTGTTTTTGAGTTTATGCTGGACGGCAGCAGCGGATGCCCAAGGCGCGATCGCGTTCATTTTCTACGCCCCGGTGCTCGCGATCCTTCTGACCGCCGCTTTCCTGATCGGGAGGCGCACGGCTCGATTTGTCTCTCTGGTCTTGGTCCTTTTCATCGCTTTTTTTTATGCCGCCCCCTTAATCGGCTGGAGCGCGTTCAGTGATGGAGTGATTGGCCTGGTCGCGGATTCGTTCGAGGCGGTAACGGGCAAATCACCCATGCAATGGGATAAGAAGCTCTGAACAGGCCTATCCCCTTTGTTGACAAGTTGAGTTCGCAAAAGATAAGCGACCTCTCAAAGAGGAGCACAAAGATGCATTCGTTATCTTTGCGGGGATCGATGATCAGAGGTTTCTGGATCGGCGCCCTTCTCTTTTCCATCTCCGCGAAGGCAGCTCCCTGTCTCAAGCCTGTTTTCAATTCGCCCGAAGAGGTGAAGCTCACGGGTCGCTCCGTCCTGATCGCGACTCATCCCTCCAGAGCTTTCGATGGCCGAATGGCAAGCAAGGTGGGCATGGATGCGGCGGTAAAGGCCGCGAAGGCCAGGAAGATCCCCGTGATCTACCTTCAGGATGACGGCGATGAGCGGGATTACTTCTTCGAGGACTGTGAGCCGGATTACCGCCTGTTTTCGCGAGACGGGGATATCCGGGTCGATCTTCGTCCCTCCCAGGTGATTACCGTGGGCGGGCATTGGGAGCTTTGCCAATCGCGAACGCTTCATGATGTCATGTACCTCTGGTCGCGCCAGCCCGCGCGGGATCTCCGGATCACCGTTTACATGGACGGGACCTACATGAAGGGCTCGCTGTCCTTTGAGGAGTCAGACCCGTATTATGGCGACTTCACGAGGTTCATGGGCATCGTCAATTACGATCGTCCGGGCTCGGAGGTCTTCAACAATAAGCTCACGCTGCTCGAGGCGATGGGGATCATCAGCAGGGAGTTCCGGCAGCTCGATTTTCTGGCGCGGATTCTCCCGCATTACGCGAGGACCCTCCCCGGGCATCGGGTCGAGCTGCGCTTGAACGGTTCCGTGCCCAGGATCCTGCAGAAAGGGAAGGGCCCGAAGCCACCGGTGTTGACCTTCGAGTTTTTGAGCTCCGCCATGGAGTTCGGGCCGTAACGAAGCCCTTCTGTTCGCGAGCCAAAGCGGCTACTCTGGGTGCTCCGATGACGGCGTCCTCTGATTTCAGCACGACTGAACTGCGCGTAGAAGCCCTTGCCAAGCGCATCGGCACGTTCACGCTTCAAGCCGATTTCATGCTGGGTCCGGGCGAGCGGGCTGCGCTCGTGGGGCGGAGCGGGAGCGGCAAGACGACGCTTTTGCGGTTGCTCGCGGGCCTGGAGGCTCCTGATTTGGGACGGATCCGGCTTGGTAAGCGGGAAATCACGATGCTCCCCCCGCAGAAGCGCGAGATCGGCATGGTCTTCCAGGATCAGGCGCTTTTTCCGGGTCTGGATGTTCTTGAGAACGTGACATTCGGACTTCGCATGAAAGGCGTTTCGCGCAAGGAACGAGAGGCGCTGGCGTTGCCCTGGCTCGAGAAGGTCGGCTTGCTCGACCGCGCTCGTTTCCCGGTCGAGCGGCTCTCGGGCGGGGAGGGGCAGCGCGTGGCCTTTGTCCGGGCGATCCTCTGGCGTCCAAAGCTGCTCCTGCTTGATGAGCCGTTCTCGGCACTCGATGCGGAGCTTCGCGGCGTGTTGCGACGCGAGCTCGTGGAGCTGCATCAGCTCTGGCCCGTCCCCCTGCTGCTGGTGACGCATGATGTGCAGGATCTTGAGGCCATCGCGACGGTGCGGCTCGAGCTTCATGAGTCGCGCGGCGGCGAGATCCGTTCGGTGAGACGGCTAAGCCCCCAAAGCTGAACTTTTGGCAATTGACCGCAGCTGCCTGATTTGACTAAAGTCCGCACCAGAGGTGATATCACTGATGGAAGCTCCACGTTTTTCGAAACTCACCGCTCCCGCTCGCGGCGAGAAGATCTCTATTCAGGGCGGCAAGCTCACGGTTCCCAATAATCCGGTCATTCCCTTTATCGAAGGCGATGGTACGGGCCCCGATATCTGGCGCGCCTCGCAGGCCGTCATGGATGCCGCGGTGAAAAAGGCCTACGGCGGCGATCGCAAGATCGAGTGGTTCGAGGTTTACGCCGGCGAAAAAGCTTTCAACAAGTTCAACGACTGGTTGCCTGAAGATACGCTCACGGCACTCCGGCACTACCTGGTTTCGATCAAGGGTCCCCTGACTACGCCGGTTGGGGGCGGCATCCGCTCGCTCAACGTCGCGCTCCGGCAGATGCTGGATCTCTACGTCTGCCTGCGGCCGGTGCGCTGGTTCAAAGGTGTGCCTTCTCCCGTCAAGGCGCCGCAGAAGGTCGACATGGTCATCTTCCGCGAGAACACCGAGGACATTTACGCCGGCATCGAGTTCGAGATGCAGACGGACGCCGCGCGCAAGATGCTGGCTTTCCTCAAAGAGCAGTTCCCGAAAGAGTACTCCAAGATCCGCTTCCCCGAGTCTACCGGGCTGGGCATCAAGCCGGTCTCGAAGGACGGCACCGAGCGTCTCGTCCGTTCCGCTATCGAGTACGCGATCCGCGAGAAGCGCAAGTCGGTCACGATCGTCCACAAGGGCAACATCATGAAGTTCACCGAGGGCGGCTTCCGCAACTGGGGCTATGCCCTGGCGGAGCGCGAGTTCGGTGCCCAGACCTATACCTGGGAACAGTGGGAGCGCACGAAGAAGGCCAGCGGCGAGGAAACCGCCAACGCCGAGCAGAAGGCCGCGCTTGCCCAAGGCAAGGTCCTGATCAAGGACGCCATCGCGGACATCACGCTCCAGCAGGTGCTGACGCGTCCGGATGAGTTCGACGTCATCGCGACGCTCAATCTCAACGGGGATTACCTCTCCGACGCGCTCGCCGCGCAGGTCGGGGGCATCGGTATCGCGCCGGGCGGGAACATCAACTACCTGACGGGCCACGCGGTGTTCGAGGCGACCCATGGGACCGCTCCGAAGTACGCGAATCTCGACAAGGTCAATCCGGGCTCGGTCATCCTCTCCGGCGAGATGATGCTCCGGTACCTGGGCTGGACCGAGGCCGCGGACCTGATCATCAAGGGCATGGATGGCGCGATCGCCTCCAAGAAGGTCACCTATGACTTCGCCCGCCTGATGAAGCAGGAAGGCGCCGCCGAAACGGTCGAGGTGAAGTGCTCGGAGTTCGGGCAGCAGATCATTTCCAAGATGTAAGGATCGATCCGGGGCCTCCGCGCTGCGGGGGCCCCGTGATGCCTTACCTTGTCAGCGGCAGCCGCACCCGGAAAGTCGCTCCCTCGCCAAGCTTGCTTTCGACACCGATATCCCCGCCGTGCGCTTCGACGATCTGCCGGCAGATGAACAGTCCCATTCCGAAGCCACTTACGCTCACATGAGAAATGGCGCGCTCGAACGCGCCGAAGATTCTTTCGCGGCTTTCCTCCGGGATGCCGGGGCCGTGATCCCGCACGCGGATCACCGCGGCTTGATCCTCGCGGCGGGCCTCGATTTCGATCAGCGTGCCCGGCGCGTATTTCATCGCATTGGTGAGCAGGTTGTTGAGCACCTGCTCGATCCGGATCGGATCCCATTCGCCCTCGAGTGAAGGATCCGCCTTCACGGACCAGGTGTTTTCCGTCGTCCGGAGCGACTCTCCCAGTTGAGCGAGGACGCTATCCACGAGAGACCCGAGCCGCACCGGCTGCTTCTCGAGTTTCAGGCGGCCGGTGGAGATGCGCGAGACATCCAGCAGGTTTTCGACAAGCGTCGCGAGCTTGCGCACCTGCTTATTGGCGCCCTGGATGGCTTTCGGCGCTTCCTCGCCGCGGATGCGATCCGATCCCACCCATCTCGAAAGCATCTGGATCTGGAGAACGAGGGAGGTGAGGGGTGTTTTCAGCTCATGCGAAGCGATGACCAGGAATTCGTCACGCGCCCGGACCGCATCCTGGAGTTTCTTCACGAGCGAGTCGCGTTCCTGCTCGGATTTCTTGCGGCGGGTCAGATCCCGTTTGAGGGCCCACATCCCGTAAGCCATGCCCATGATCGAAGCCACGCAGAAAAGGCTGAGAAACAGAACTTCGGGAGTCCAGTACCGGGTCTCATGATGAATCAGGCGGATCGCGAGTCCGTTGTCAGGAGGGACGAGGCGTTTTCGCTGGACTTCGGAGGAGCTCAGCGGACCTTCGGACGGAAGAGTGCTGATGGGGTTTCCGGAAGGACCGGTCAAGGCCACCTGGTACTGCTGTCGAAGGCTCTCCGGGGTCACATGCTCGAGCAGGGCCGGGATCGAGTAAACCGCCGCGAAAAGGCCCAAGAACCGATCGCCGCGAAATACCGGAACCCAAAGCTCGAAAGAAGGATTGCCCTGGATCGCCTGGAACGGGCGCGTATAAGCCGGCAAACGCGTCTGCAGGGCCTGGCTGGCTGCGTTCCGCGGCTCGGGCAGGTCCAGGGACAATCCGAGAATCTGCTCGTTTCCCTCGCGCGGCGCGACGTCCCGGACGATCAGGTCGGGCCCGACCCAGGTGATGTTCAGAAGCTCGCGATGGAGGGCGACATATCCCATGGCTCGGGTCCGGAAATCCGAGGGGGAAAGCGCTCCCCGCGCGCGCGCATTGGCCAGCAACGTAAGGTAGTCCTGCGTTCCCGTGAGTCGCAGCTTGAACGAGTCGGAAGCTCCCTGGATATCCCCCTGGAGCACGGAGGCCCGGTCACGCGTGAAATTGAAGCGCAGCAGTCCGAGCAGCGCCGCGAAGATGAAAACGAAGCTCAATGCCCAGAGGCCGGGTCCGAGCCAAAGGTAGTCTTGAGTGTCGCGCCTCATCCCGCGCATCCTACGCAGTGCAAGGCGATTGTCACGCCAATTATTCCGGATTTCATCGTCGGAATGCAGGCCGCCGGGGTCGACTTCACGGAGCATGGCGCAGTGTGTAGTTCCAGGCCCAGACTTGACCGCGATGCCGCGGCGGCCTTAAGATCCGCAGGGTAAGAATTTTTCGAAATTCCCACAATTCACCCTCTCACCTGCAAAGGAGCACCTCATGGCGAAGTCCCCCGTACGTGTCGCAGTCACCGGCGCCGCCGGACAGATCGGTTACAGCCTTCTCTTCCGAATCGCGAGCGGAGAGATGCTGGGCAAGGATCAACCGGTGATCCTGCAGCTGCTGGAGCTGCCGCAGGCGCAAAAGGCGCTCAAGGGCGTCGTGATGGAACTCGAGGATTGCGCATTCCCGCTGCTGGCGGGCATAGTCGCGACCGATGACGCGAACGTCGCGTTCAAGGATGCGCAGATCGCGCTGCTCGTCGGCGCACGTCCGCGGGGCCCCGGCATGGAGCGCAAGGATCTGCTGCTGGAGAACGCCAAGATCTTCACGGCGCAGGGAGAGGCGATCGGGAAGAACGCCGATCCCGCGGTCAAGGTGCTCGTCGTGGGCAACCCCTGCAACACCAACGCCTACATCGCGATGAAGACGGCGCAAAAGCATGGCCGCGTGAATCCGAAGAACTTCACCGCCATGCTCCGGCTCGATCACAACCGCGCGTTGTCGCAGCTTTCGACCCGGACGAAGCGGCCCGTCGCGAGCTTCCGCAAGCTGGTCGTGTGGGGCAATCACAGTCCGACGATGTACCCGGATTTCCGGTTCGCCAGCGCCAACGGCGAAAGCGTCGCGCAGCTGGTGAACGATGACGTGTGGAACCGCGAAACCTTCATTCCCACCGTGGGCAAGCGGGGCGCGGCGATCATCGAGGCGCGCGGATCATCTTCGGCCGCGAGCGCCGCGAACGCCGCGATCGACCACATGCACGACTGGTGGCTCGGCTCGAAAAGCGAATGGGTGACGATGGGCGTTCCTTCGGACGGCTCCTATGGGATCCCCGAGGGCATCATCTTCGGATTTCCCTGCACGACGGAGAACGGCGAGTACAAGATCGTGCAGGGCCTGCAGATCGACGAGTTCTCGCGCGGCAAGCTGAACAACACGCTCAAGGAGCTCGAGGAAGAGCGCACCGGCGTGGCTTCGATGCTGGGCTGAAGCCCGACTTCGTGGCGCGAGGGCCGGGCGAGGCCCGGCTCTCGCGCTCTTTCCCAGTTTCCCGTTGATCCCCAGCTGCCGTTGTGTTTGAAATGAGCACCATATGAACATCCATGAGTATCAGGCAAAGCAGCTTCTGATGAAATTCGGCGTGCGCGTCCCGGAAGGGCGCCTGGTCGAGGAAGGCTATGACGTGGGAGGGCGCGCCGAAAAGGCGGCACATGATCTGGCCAGGGAGCGCGGCAGCTCGGTCTGGGTCGTCAAGGCCCAGATTCATGCCGGCGGCCGCGGCAAGGCGGGCGGCGTAAAAGTCTGCAAGGATCTTTCTTCGGTCAAGGCCGCCGCCCAGGAGATCATGGGCAAGACCCTCGTGACGCCACAGACCGGCGCCCAGGGCAAGAAAGTTCACAAGATCTGGATCGAGGAAGGCTCCGCGATCGCTCGCGAGCTTTATCTCGGGATCGTGATCGACCGGGCCGTCTCCCAGATCGTCATGATGGCCTCGACTGAAGGCGGGATGGAGATCGAGGAGGTTGCCGCGAAGCACCCGGAGAAGATCGTCAAGGTGATGATCGATCCGACCACCGGTTATCAGCCTTTTCACGGTCGCAAGCTCGCCAAGGCGCTGGGGCTGACTGCCGAGCAGACGAAGGAAGCCGTGCAGTTCTTCGGTGGCGTGTACAGATGTTTTCTTGAGCTCGATTGCTCCCAGGTCGAGATCAACCCGATGATCGTGACCCAGGCGGGCAATCTCGCCGCCCTGGACGCGAAGCTGAATTTCGACGACAACGCGCTCTTCCGCCACCCGGACGTGGTCGCGATGCGGGATCTTCTCGAGGAGAACCCCCAGGATGTCGAGGCTTCCAAGTTCGACCTGGCCTATATCGCCCTCGACGGGAACATCGGCTGCATGGTGAACGGGGCCGGCTTGGCGATGGCCACGATGGATATCATCAAGCTGCACGGAGGTGAGCCCGCGAACTTCCTGGATGTCGGCGGCGGCGCATCGAAGGAGAAGGTCGAGCACGCGTTCAAGATCATCCTCAAGGACCCCAAGGTGAAGGCGATCCTCGTCAATATTTTCGGCGGGATCATGAAGTGCGATGTCATCGCGGAAGGCGTGATCGCAGCGGCGCGCGAGCTGAACCTCCAGGTTCCCCTCGTCGTGCGGCTGGAAGGCACGAACGTCGAGAAAGGCAAGGAACTGCTCGCAGGATCCGGCCTGAAGATCATCCCCGCAAATGACCTCACCGACGCGGCCAAGAAAGTCGTCGTGGCGGCCAAGGGCCAGTAAGACCAGCGCAGGAGCAAAACATCAGATGGCTATTTGGGTTGACAGGAACACGAAGCTGATCGTTCAAGGCATCACAGGCTCGCAGGGCGCGTTTCACGCCAAGGGCTGTCGGGATTACGGCACCCAGGTCGTCGCGGGCGTGACTCCGGGCCGCGGCGGTCAGGTGCACGAAGGTTTCCCGGTTTACGACACGGTCGAAGAGGCCGTGAAGAAGACGGGCGCGAATGCCACCATGATTTTCGTTCCGCCGGCCGGGGCCGCCGATGCGATCTGTGAGGCGGCGGACGCGGGAATCCCGTTGATCACCTGCATTACCGAAGGCATTCCCGTTCGGGACATGCTGGCGGTGAAACGCTATCTCCGGTCGACGAAGTCGCGCCTCATCGGCCCCAACTGCCCAGGCATCATCACGCCGGGACAGTGCAAGATCGGCATCATGCCGGGCCATATTCACAAGACGGGCAATATCGGCGTCGTTTCCCGCTCAGGCACGCTGACTTACGAGGCGGTATTCCAGCTCACGCAGCTCGGCATCGGTCAGAGCACCTGCGTGGGCATCGGCGGGGACCCCATCAACGGGACGAACTTCATCGACGTGCTTGAAGCCTTTAACCGCGACACGGACACGCACGCCGTGATCATGATCGGCGAGATCGGCGGGACGGCCGAGGAGGAAGCAGCGGATTACATCAAGCGCGAATTCAAGAAGCCTGTCACCGGATTCATCGGCGGCGCGACGGCTCCCAAGGGCAAGCGGATGGGACACGCGGGAGCCATCATCTCCGGCGGCAAGGGCACCGCGGAGGAAAAGTTCCAGGCGCTCCAGGCCGCGGGTGTGCATATCGCGCGGAGTCCGGCGGACCTGGGCACGACGATGGCTCGTGCGCTCAAGAGATAGTCATTTTCACAAACTGAATCGAAATATCCGTAGGAGGAATTCACCATGGCAATGGAACGCACTTTTTCTATCATCAAGCCGAACGCCGTCGAAAAGAACGTGATGGGCGAGATCATCACCCGCTTCGAAGCGAAAGGCCTCAGGATCGCCGCCGCCAAGTTCGTCCGCCTGAGCCGCGAGAAGGCTGAAGGCTTCTACATCGAGCACAAGGAGCGCCCTTTCTTCCAGAGCCTCGTTCAGTTCATGACGAGCGGTCCGGTCATGCTCA
Source organism: Oligoflexia bacterium (assembly GCA_023701205.1). Lineage (GTDB taxonomy): Bacteria > Bdellovibrionota > UBA1018 > UBA1018 > UBA1018 > JAMPXJ01. The sequence continues at coordinate 64,512 of JAMPXJ010000017.1, read as the reverse complement.
TGGTGCTCGAAGGTGAGAACGCCGTCGCGGCCAACCGCGAGATCATGGGCGCGACCGACCCCGCGAAGGCCGCTCCGGGCACGATCCGCAAGGACTTCGCCGACAGCATCGAGGCCAATGCCGTTCACGGCTCGGACAGCCCCAAGTCGGCCGAGCGCGAGATCGCGTACTTCTTCGACAAGTCGGAGCTTCAGAAGCGTTACTGAGCGCCGAGAACTTCCTTGCGCATCGCTCTCGCTCAAATCGATCCGGTCGTCGGAGCATTCGAGTCGAATGTCCGGAAGATCAAAGAGGCGTACGAGAACGCGCGGCAAGCCGGGGCCGACCTCGTCCTGACACCTGAGCTCGGGATCTGCGGCTATCCCCCGCACGATCTGGTCGAGCGACCCGAGATGTTCGATCGTTGTGAGAAGGCGATCGAAGAGCTCTGCGAGGTGACGCGCGGGAGTCGCTGCGCGCTTGCGGTGGGCCATGTAGCGCGGAATCCGTCCGAATTCGGCAGAGCGGCGCAAAACGTCGTGTCCGTGCTCGAGGATGGAAAGGTCGCATTCCGGCAGGCGAAGTCGCTGCTCCCGACCTACGACGTTTTCGATGAAACCCGATACTTCGAGCCCGCTGCCGAGGCCAAGCTCTGGAGTCGCGGGGGCAAGAGGATCGCGTTCGCGATCTGCGAGGATCTCTGGGCCAAGGATCCCGCTTTTGAGCGACGGCTCTATCGGAATGATCCCATAGAGGCTTATCGGACCCAGAAAGCCGATCTGCTCGTATCGCTTTCGGCGAGCCCGTATGTCCTGGGGAAGCGATCGCGACGGGAAGAGCTCCATCGCGAGATCGCCCGGGAGCTCGGAGTGCCGCTGATCTACGTGAATCAGGTAGGCGCCACGGACGAGATCCTCTTTGACGGAGGCTCCTTCGCCCTCGACTCCTCCGGAAGGCTTCTGGGGCGGCTTCCGGTATTCCAGGCATCGCTCGGAGTCGTCGAGTTCTCCGAGTCCGACGCCAGGTGGAACCTGCCTCCCGGCCCGGAGCGCGAAGACGAGGCGCCGAGCGAAATCGAGGCGTTGTGCCGGGGGCTGGTGGTGGGAATTCGCGACTATTTCGCGATCAACCGCTTCCAGACGGCCATCCTCGGGCTGAGTGGCGGAATCGATTCGGCGGTGGTCGCCACCCTCGCGGCCCGCGCACTCGGCCCGCAGAACGTTCTCGGAGTGGCGATGCCGAGCCAGTATTCTTCTGGGCATAGTCTTGAGGATGCCGAGCAGCTGGCCCGGAATCTCGGTCTGCGCTTCGAGGTGCGCCCGATCAAGTTCCTTTTCTCGACCAGCCTGCGCGAGCTTTCGGAAAATCGCGGCACACTGGCGCCTCTGGCGCAGGAGAATCTCCAGAGCCGCCTTCGCGGCAATATCCTGATGACGCTTTCGAACCATTACGGTTCGCTCGTGCTGACTACGGGCAACAAGTCCGAGCTGGCGATGGGCTACTGCACGCTTTATGGCGATATGTGCGGCGCCTTGGCGCCGCTCGGGGACATTCTCAAGGTTCGGGTCTACGAGCTTGCCAGGCACATCAACGCGAGCTGGGGGAATCCTATCCCGGAGCGTAGCTTGACCAAGGCTCCTTCGGCGGAGCTTCGGCCCAATCAGACGGATCAGGATACCCTTCCGCCTTATGAGCTCCTGGATCAGGTCATCGAGGATTACGTCGAAAAAAGGCTGTCGGTAGAAGAAATCGAAAAACACCTTTTGGATCAAGTCTCTGCAAAAGGTTATTTTGCCAGCAACCCGAACTGGATCCGGGAGGTTCTGCGTAAGCTCGAGCTGAACGAGTATAAGCGCCGGCAGTCCGCTCCCGTCCTGAAGATCAGCCCCAAGGCCTTTGGCATCGGACGGAGAATACCTGTCGCGAAAGTTTGGACCCAGTAGCGGCTTTACAATGCTGCTCGGAATGGATATAGATGCATTGCATTAAAAAAGAGGAGCTCAGGTCATGAACGGTGAAATCAAGAAAATCGTGGATCGGGTGAAAGTCGCGCAGGAGCAACTCCAGAAGGTCTTGAGCAACCAGGACTGGATGGACGAGGTGCGGAAATACGCCGAGCGCCAGAGCCACGAAGTCAAGAAGCTCATCAATACCGATCTCAACCGAGTCAAATCGTTCGTCGAGCGCGAGCGCAAAGAGCTCGAGAAGTTCCAGAAGCAGATCCCGTCGGAGCTCAAACGCTTCAAGACCCTGCTTGCGAAGCAGCGCAAGGAACTCGAAAAACTTCTCAATAGCGCCCGCAAGGTGAGCTCCAGCAAGCCGAAAACCGCCAAGAAGAAGCCCGCTCGGCCGGCTGCGAAGTCGACGGGAGCAAAGAAGAAGTCCGCCCAGTCCGGCTCCTGATGCCCCTCATCCCGGCAATGGTGAGCGGCCTGAAGGCTTGACACTGGAATTCCGGTCGGTTATCCCTGAGTTAGAAAAGGAGATAGCGTCTCCGGGGGCAGATTTTTGGGCTGCTCGCCGCGGACAGATCAATAAAACAATTTACGAATGGCATTTCATCCATCCAGTCCTTCTAGCCCTCCCCCCGGCCCCTCAGGTCCTCCAGGTTTTCCGCGCCCCCGGTTTCCTCGCGGGCCGATTCCTCACCAGAACAAAGACGAACATCGAATCAACGAAAGGATTCGAGTTCCCCAGGTACGCCTGATCGACGAGAACGGCCAGCAGGTCGGAATCGTTCCGACTCATGAAGCTTTGCAGATGGCGCGCGATCGCGGCTTGGATCTGATGGAAATCTCTCCGACGGCACAGCCTCCCGTCTGCAAGATCTGCGATTACGGCAAGTTCAAGTACGAGAAAAAGAAGAAAGAGCAGGTCGCCAAGAAAAAGCAGACGGTGATCAAGGTCAAGGAGGTTCAGCTCCGGCCTCAGACCGAAGAGCACGATCTGGAGTATAAATTCAAGAACGTGCGGCAGTTTCTCCTGGACGGAGACAAGGCCAAGATCACGATCATGTTCCGGGGTCGTGAAATCACCTACGTCGATCAGGGCTTCAAGATCATGAAGCAGCTGTCCGAACTCGTGAAGGACATCGCGGTGGTGGAAGCCACCCCGAAGCTGGAAGGCAAGAAGCTGATCATGGTTCTGGCACCTGCGGCCAAGAAACCTGGTGGCGGCAAGTCTGAATCCGCCGTCAAGCCGGCTGAAAAGAGCCCGATCAAGGCGGTGGGCGGGGGCAGTTCCGAAAGCTGAACCGGCTGCTCTAATTTCTTGACGGCTTAAAGGTGGATAGAGTAGGGTGCAAACCTTGCTGATCGCAAGGTGTGCTGTTTTCCAGTGCTATCTGGCATGGTTGGCTTGCCAATGGTTGCCTGGTTGAAAGAACGGTTTTGCCGGTGGTCGGCGTTCAATTTTTGGAATTTTTGAAGGCTCCGGGAGATCTGGAGCTCCTGCTGAGAAACTGCTGAGGAAGTTGCGATGAAACTGAAGACGAAAAAGGCTGCTGCAAAGAGATTTTCCTTCACGGCCACCGGCAAAGTTAAGTTCAAGAGAACCAATAAGCGCCACAATTTGGGAAGCAAGAATGCGGCTCGGAAGCTGAAGCTCCGTTCGGCCGGATACCTGTTCAAAGGCGACGAGGGACATGCCGAAAGGTGCATGCCCTACGGATCCCGCTAATCATTTCATTCCGTGAGTTAAGGAGTAGTCTCAATGCCTCGCGCAAAACGTGGTTTTAAACGCCGCCGACGTCACAATAAAGTCCTGAAGCGCGCCGAAGGATTCGTTCTCGGTCGCAAGAATCTCTATAAGCGTACCGCGGAAGCGGTGGATCGCGCTTTCATCTATGCTTATCGCGATCGTCGCGCCAAGAAGCGTGATTTCCGTACGCTCTGGATCGCCCGCCTTTCGGCTGCCGCGAACACGAACGACATCAGCTATAGCCGCCTGATCGCCGCCTTGAAGAAGGCCGAGATCAAGCTGGATCGCAAGATCCTTTCGGATATCGCGATCAACGATGCTCCTGCTTTCAAGGCGATCGTCGATCAGGTCCGCTCGTTGGCTCCGGCTAACTAAATTTCAGGCAGGCTCAGCCTGTCGATCAGCAGGGCCGACGGCGCGTGCCGTCTTTCATTTGCTTTCTCTTTGAGAGAAGACGCGCCTGGGGCAAGATGGTGCGACTTCACCTTTCAGGAGCAATGAATGATAGCCAAGCTGGATGCCATCGGAGAGCAGGTCCTCAAGGAGATCTCGGCTGCGGCCTCACTGGAGGCGCTCGAGCAGGTGCGCGTGTCCGTTCTGGGCAAAAAGGGCGCTTTGAGCGAAGTGCTCAAGGGTCTGGGGTCGGTCGGACCCGAGGAGCGGCCCAGAATCGGCGCGGCCGCCAACGAGTGGAAACGCAAGATCGAGGACGCGCTCGAGGTACGCAAAGGCGCGCTCGAGGCGGCGGCACTCGATGCCCGGCTTCAGTCCGAGCGCCTCGACGTGAGCTTGCCTTCGCGGCTGCCTCATCGTGGCACGCTTCATCCCGTCACTCAGGCCACGCGGCGGATCGTCGAGATCCTGGCGCGCCTGGGCTTCGACGTGATGACCGGGCCGGAAATCGAGACCGAGTTCCTCAATTTCGACGCCGTGAATATTCCGGCGGATCATCCCGCGCGAGACATGCAGGACACCTTTTTCATGGGCCCGGGCGTGCTGCTCCGGACCCATACCTCGTCGGTGCAGATGCGGGCGATGCGCTCCCAGAGCTGGCCGGTGCGCATTCTTTGCCCGGGCGCGGTTTACCGATGCGATAGCGATGCGACTCACTCTCCGATGTTCCATCAGGTGGAAGGACTCTGGGTCGATCGCGGCGTGAAGATGAGCGATCTCAAAGGCGTGCTTTCCTGCCTCGCGCGCGAGCTCTTCGGCGCGGAGGCGAAGATCCGTTTGCGGCCCTCTTATTTTCCCTTCGTGGAACCCGGCGCGGAGGTGGACGTGAGCTGCTTCCAATGCAAGGGCGCGCCGAAGGCGGGGTGCCGGATCTGCAAGGGGACGGGCTGGCTCGAGATCCTGGGTGCCGGAATGGTCCACCCGAGGCTGCTGGAGATGGCAGGTTTCCGGGAGCCGGGGCTCACGGGTTTCGCCTTCGGCATGGGCGTCGAGAGGATCGCGATGCTGTTGCATGAGATCCCGGATCTCCGGCTGATGTTCCAGGGCGACGTGCGTTTCTTGAAACAGTTCTAGTTCTGAGCCCGCGGGCGAGCGAGGGTGCTTCGATGCGAATTTCGTGGAAATGGCTTTCCGAGATGGTGGATCTCAGCGGCGTGGGCGGGCCTCAGGGGCTCGCCGAGCTGCTGACGCGCAGGGGGCTCGAGGTCGAGGCGATCGAGCGCCAGGACGCGGGATTCGATCGCGTGGTGACGGCGCAGATCCTCGAGCGCAACAGGCATCCGCAGGCCGATCGGCTGAGTCTCTGCCTGGTGACCACGGGGCAGGGGGATCCGCAGGAGATCGTCTGCGGCGCGCAGAACATGAAGGCCGGAGACAAGGTCGCGCTGGCGCAGATCGGGGCGCATTTGCCCAACGACGTGAAGATCGAGCGCAGCAAGATCCGGGGCGTGACCTCGAACGGTATGCTGTGCTCCGAAGAGGAGCTGAAGCTCAAGGAAAAGGCTGAAGGCATCATGATCCTTCCGCCCGAGACGCCGTTGGGCCGGCCTTTGGCCGAGCTTCTCGGGCGCGACGATACGATCCTGACCCTGAAGCTCACCGCGAACCGCGGCGATTGCCTGAGTCACTACGGCATCGCGCGCGAGGTGGCGGCCGCGCTTGGCCAGAGTGCGAAGCGGCCCGAAGCGCCCCTGCTCCAGGAAGGGGGCTGCCCGATCACGATCGAGCTCCAGGCTGGCCAGGCTGCGCCGCAGTTTTTCGGTGCCTATCTCGATGGCGTGAAGGTCGGCCCTTCGCCCGCTTGGCTGGTGAGGCGGCTGGAGGCCTCGGGCTCGCGCTCGATCAATAACGTGGTGGACGCTTCGAACCTGGTGATGCTCGAGCTCGGGCATCCGGTGCACATCTATGATGCCGATCGGATCGAAGGCGCGCGCATCGGCGTGCGCGTGGGACGCGAAGGCGAGGAGTTGCCCCTGCTGGACGGCACGCAGGTACGGCTGGCGGGGACGGAGCTCGTGATCTTCGATGGCAAGCGCTCCGTTGGCCTGGCTGGCGTGATGGGCGGCGGGAACTCGGAAGTCCAGGAAGGCACGACACGGGTATTTCTCGAATGCGCGGAGTTCGATCCCAAGTTGGTGCGACGCGCTTCCTCGCGGCATCAGAAGAAGACGGATGCGGCCCACCGTTTCGAACGCGGCATCGACCCGCAGGCGCTGCCGCAGGTACTGGCGCGGCTCGCGCAGCTCGTGCAGAAGCTGGCCGGCGGCCGCGTCGTGGGCTCGGTGAGTGCCCGGCTGGATCTTCCGAGGTCGCGCGCCATCACGGTTGCACCGGGCTGGTTCGGTGATTTCCTGGGAATGGAAGTGACCGAAGCGCGGGCGGCGGCCATCCTCGAAGGACTGGGCTGCCGGATCGAAAAGGGGGGCGCGCAGTGGAAGGTGACGGCGCCGAGTTATCGGCGGGACCTTTCGATTCCGGAGGATCTGGCGGAGGAAGTGGCCCGCACGATCGGCTATGATGCGATTCACGAGACCGTTCCGGTGCTGACGAGCGCGCCCCGCGCGCTGTCGGCTCCCGAGAGCGCCACGGCTGCTTCGTTCCGACTGCTCTTGCGTGCCAAGGAGCTGCTGGCCGGCCTGGGACTGTGCGAGGCGCTGAACTATTCGTTCACGAGCCGCGCCTGGCTCTCAAAGTTCGGAATGAGCTCGAGCGCGCTCGTGGTGAATCCGTTGAGCGAGGAGCATGAGGCGATGATTCCGTCGCTTCTTCCCGGACTCGTGAGAAACGCGCTCGACAATTGGAACAGGCACTTCGGTTCCGAAGCGCTTCCAATCCGCCTTTTCGAGATCCGACCGACCTTCCGGGCCGCGGAGGGCGGGCTCAAGGCCCAAGGCGAGATGGAAACCGGTGCGAAAGAGCTGTGGAGGCTCGCGGCGGTGCTCTCGGGGCCGCGTTTCGCGGGTGGATTGCGTAATGAGCTAGGGGAAGTCGATTTTTACGACCTCAAGTCGGTCGTGGAGCGGCTTTTCGAGGGGCTGGGAACGCGCGGAATGCGCTTCCAGCCGCTGACGGCCTCCCGGAGCGGAGGCAATCCGCTATTTCACCCCGGCCAGAGCGTCGAAATTCTGGCGGGAAAAGGGGATGTCGTCGGCCACTTCGGATTGCTCCATCCCGGGAAGGCGCGGGATCTGAAGGCTCGCGCTCCGCTCTGGATGATCGAAGTCGACTGGGAGGTGCTCCAAAAACTGAGTCGCACGGCCTGGGAAGTGCCGGCGTTCCGTGCCTGGTCGGAGTTCCCGCCGATTGAGCGCGATTTTGCGCTGATCGTCAAAGGCGAGGTATCAGCTGACAGGATTTCTCAGGTAGCGCTTAAGGCGGGCAAGCCGCTTGCGAAGGTCGCAAAGATTTTCGATGTTTATAGAAGTTCCCAGCTCGGCGAGGGCGTGACAAGCGTGGCGGTACGGGTTATCTTTTATGAAGAAAATCGAAGCTTGCAGGAGTCCGAGGCGGAAACTGTTTCGGCTCAGATTCTCAACGCATGGAAAAAAGAGTTGGGAATCGAGCTCCGCAGCTAGTGAGGCCGGGCAGGAGACCAGCCGACAGACCCTCTAACAGAAAGGTAAGGAAAGCTACCGTGGCGATGACTAAAGCGGATATCGTGGAAGCGCTTTACGAGAAAATCGGGTTCTCCAAGAAGGAAGCAGCCGATCTAGTGGAGCTTGTTTTCGATACGATCAAATCCACTTTGTCCCAAGGACAAAAGATCAAGATTTCCGGTTTCGGGAACTTCGTGGTGCGTGAGAAACGCTCGCGCATCGGACGTAACCCTCAAACCGGTGAAAGCATTGAGATCAGCGCCCGTCGCGTGCTGACCTTCCGCCCTTCCCAGGTACTGAGGGCTGAAGTCAACGCTTCGCTCGAGGGTAAGCCGATCCAGGCGGACGCGCTCCGGCGCGCGAAGGAAGAAGACGACGAAGATGACGGCGAGTGATTCTTCGCGAAGCGGAGCGCGGATTCCCGACCGGCTTTATTTCCGGATCGGCGAGGTAGCTCGGCTCGCGGGCGTCAAGCCGTATGTTCTCCGCTTCTGGGAGAGCGAGTTTCCCCTGATTTCCCCTGAAAAATCCGAAGCCGGTCATCGCGTCTACCGGCGATCGGACGTGGAGCTGATTCTCCTGATCAAGCATCTGCTTTACCAAGAGCGCTATTCGATCGAGGGTGCCCGCAAGCGTATCAATGAACTCCGGCGCGGCGGTGAGCTCAAGGATTTTCAACAGGAAAAGGCGCGGTCAACCGAACGTCTGGACGAGATCCGAGGCCTGACTCGCGAGCTGCGCTCGCTGGCGGACACGCCGATTTCACAGCTTTTTTCCTCCGAGTAGAAAAACCCCGGAGTGTGCAAGCTCCGGGGTTTTTGTTGCGCAATGCGTTCAGGCGGCGTCTGGTTCGGTTGTGAGAGGATAGGCCGGGTTGAGCTGCGCAGGATAGGGATAGACGTTCGTCTCGAGCGGAAGGCTCGCGTTCTGCCAGTCTTTCAGCCCGCCCGAGTAGTAAAAAACATTGTAATAACCGAGTCCGTGAAGAGCCAAGGCTGCCTGCCAGAGTTCTTCGGTCGAAGGAGCGTTGTAGAGTACGAGCTGGGCGCCGCGATCAGGTACGATCGCATGGATGCGCTCGCGCAGATGAGGCAATGGGATGCTCAGCGCGCCTGCAAGGTGCAGCTGGTCGTAAGCCTCATTGGTCCCAAGATCGATCAGCTGCAGTTTCTCAAAGCGTTCGAATTTGTCCTGGAGCTCGGAGCGGGTGAGTCGCGCGATCATGGCGAGGATCAGGAGCAATGAAGGTGCCATGTTGCGGCGAGCGATCAGCCTGCCGGGACTAGTCAAGGCCCGCCGCTTGAGGTAGGGTGCTGGGAAAGCTCAGTCGAAAGCGGAGAGACCTTTGTGACCGAGAATATCCCGGAGTACCTGCTTCCGTATGTGGCGAAGCAGAATTTCGATCTCTATACGCCGGCGGATCACGCCGGCTGGCGCTTCATTCTGAAGATCTCCAAGTCCTTCTTCGTCCGTCACGCGCACCGGATGTATCTCGACGGCCTGGAGAAGACGGGCATCTCATCGGAGCGCATTCCGCGAATCTCGGAGATGGACGAAAAGCTCCGGGTGTTCGGCTGGCGCGCGGTCCCGGTTTGCGGCTTCATCCCGCCGTCGGTCTTCATGGAGTTTCTATCGCTGGGAATCCTGCCGATCGCCTGCGATATGCGGCAGCCCGAGCACCTCGAATACACTCCCGCTCCGGATATCGTACATGAGGCGGCGGGTCATGCTCCGATCATCGCGGACCCGGAGTATGCCGCCTATCTGAGGCGCTATGGAGAGATCTCGCGCAAGGCGATTCATTCCGCGCAGGACTGGGAAGTCTATCTCGCTATCCGGCGGCTTTCGGATCTCAAGGAGGATCCGTGCTCCCGGCCCGAGGAAATCTCGGCCGCCCAGCGAAGCCTCGAGGAGGCCGTGGCTCAGGTCGATCACGTCAGCGAGGCCACCCAGCTTGCGCGCATGAGCTGGTGGACGATCGAGTACGGGCTGATCGGCGATTCCTCCGCGCCCAAGATCTATGGGGCCGGGTTGCTTTCGTCCGTGAGCGAAAGCTACCATTGCCTGGGGCCTGGCGTGGCCAAGCGTCCTTTGACCCTGGATTGCGTCCGCCAGGGCTACGACATCACGCGACCGCAGCCCCAGCTCTTCGTTGCCCGCGATTTTCAGGAGCTGACGGAAGTGCTGGAGCAGCTGGCCGCCACGATGGCCTTTCGCAAGGGGGGAGGAGAAGGTCTCCATCGCGCCTGGCGCGCGGGCACGGTCACGACGTGCCAGCTCGAGAATGGCCTGCAGATCAGCGGGATCGTCGACCATTTCATCGAGGAAGACGGTGTTCCGTTTTGCGTCTGGCATCGGGGAAGAGTGCAGCTGGCGCGCGACGATCGCGAGCTCGAGGCGGGTGGGCCCCAGTTCGTGACGCTGCTGGGGCGGCCCCGGCGGCGGGAGCTCGGTGACGGGCGGGTTCGCCTGGAGTTCGGCTCGGGCCTCGTCGTGGAAGGGCGGGCACACAAGACCCTGTCGATAGCGGGACGGGAGCTTGGGCGCGTCTTCTCCGACTGCAGCTTCGTCTGGCGGAACAGATCCGTGGAAAGCCCGTCGGGAGAGGTCCTCGTCCCGGACTGTGAGCGCATCGTCTCCGTTTTTGGCGGGGCGGCGGATCGCGCAAGCTTTCTTCGCGCGACGGGCGGCATCGGGCAATCGCCCGGGATTCCCAAGACGAATCTCACCGACGCGAATCGCGAGCTCAACGATTTGTACGCGAGGGTCAGGCGGCTTCGCGAAGAGGCTCAATACGGCGGGAGGGATGCCCTGCCGGAAGCGCTCACGGAGGTCCACCGGGAGCTCGAGACGCGTTTTCCGGAGGATTGGCTCCTGCGATACGAGCTCTTGGAGCTCAATTCACATTATCAGCTTCGGGCATCCTGGGAGCCGGTCATCCTGCGCGGGCTCGCTCGCATCGGGAGTCTCTCACCCGCCAGGGCCGAGCTGATCCGTCGCGGATTGGAGCTGGTCTGAGCTCATTCCTCCTGCAGCTCCTCGGCGATCTGGTTGAGGATGCCGATGCCCCTTCCGAGCGGCCCGGGCTTGGCTGAGAAGGAGATCCGGAAGTTCGTGTTGCGCGCGGAGAAGACGTTTCCCGGCACGACCAGGAGCTGTTTTTCGAGGCACTTGCGAAGGAAGCGCTCCGGATCTGCGGGGCAGGAGGGGAACGCGAAGAAGGTTCCCGAGGGCGGGATCAGACCGAAGCGGGGCGAGAGCTGGTCGCGAAGGAAATCGCGCCTCGCGCGATAGTCACAGATCCGGTCCGTGAGGTCGGTCTCGAGGAGTTTGAGGCAGGCCCATTGCGCCACCGTGTTCACGCACACGAAGGTGAACTGCTGGAGCTTGAGCATCTGCTCGAGCACGAGCGGGGGGGCCGCCGCATAACCGATGCGCCAGCCCGGCATGCCTCCCGTCTTGCTGAAAGCCCGGACGAGAACCGCCGTGGGATCCGTTCGAAGCCAGGAGACATGGGGCGTCTCGTAGGTGAACACGTCGTAAACCTCATCGGAGATGACCTGAAAACCCAGCTCCCGCGCGGTTTCGGCGAGCCTCCGGATCTCTAGGGCTTCATACGCCACGCCTGTGGGGTTGTTCGGCGAGTTGAAGATCAGGAGCCGGCGCCGCTTGGGATCAGCTTTCGCGACCGCGCGCGCGAGGCGCTCGGGCGTGAGATGGAAATCGGGGTAGGTATCGATGGGGATCATCCGAGCGCCGGCGAGGCGGATCAGCTGGGGGTAGGCCACGAAGTAGGGATCGGGAACGTAAACATCGGTGTTCGCATCGGCCAACGCCATCAATGCCAGGAGCAGTCCTCCGGAGGCGCCGGCAGTTACCATGACCGACTCGGCGGTCGCGATTCCTTCGCCATGAAGCTTGTTCGCCAGGGCCGCGCGAAGCTCGGGAATGCCCGCGGTCGGGGAATAGCGGTTTCGGCCTTCGCGGATCGCGGCGATGGCCCACTCCTGCACCTCGACCGGAGGCTCGAAATCCGGCTGTCCCAGCGAAAGGTCGATCGGGTCGGAAAGCTGCGATCCGAGCTCGAAAAGCCGGCGAATTCCCGAGCTTTCGATGTGCTGCATCCTGTCCGCGAACGTGGCCATGGTCTTCTTGACTCCCATCGGGTTCTTCGTTATGACCGTCAACCTATAGGGTGGATTTCATCTGAAATAAAGAAATTTCGTCCGTTGCGCCGATCCGTCCGGCCGCGCGGGCAATCTCAGGAGTGGCCGATGGCATTCATGACAAAGGCGTGGCAAGGCCAGGAGGCTTTCGCGGTCGAAGGCTTCGATCACCTCGAGTTCTACGTCGGCAACGCGAAACAGGCCGCGCACTACTACCGTGCCGCCTTCGGTTTCGAGCCTTACGCCTATTGCGGGCCGGAGACCGGTGTCCGGGATTATGTTTCGTACGTGCTGAGGCAGAACCGCGTTTTCGTGGTCCTGACCACGCCGCTCAGCTCGAATCATCGGATTTCGGCCTGGCTCGCATCCCACGGGGATTCCGTGCATGACATCGCGCTCGCGGTGAAGGATCCGCGCGCGGCGTTCGCGGAATGCCTGCGGCGGGGCGGTCAGGAAGCCTATGCGCCCCGGGAGCTGCGGGATGAAAACGGCACGGTGACCGTCGCGGGCATCCGCACCTACGGCGAGACGATCCATACCTTCATCGACCGCTCGGGCTATCGCGGCCTCTGGGCGCCGGGATTCGTCGAGCTGCGGCTTCCGCCGGTGCCTCGCCAGGAGACGGGGTTGGTCGCCATCGACCACGTCGTCGGCAATGTCGAGGTTGGCGCGATGGATCGCTGGGCCGGGTACTACCGCTCGGCGTTCGGCTTCATGACCTTCGTGGAGTTCGACGAGAACGACATCTCGACCCGCTACTCGGCGTTGAAGAGCAAGGTCGTGCGCTCGAAGAACTGGCGCGTGAAGATGCCGCTGAACGAGCCGGCCCGGGGCCTTCGCAAGTCCCAGATCGAGGAGTATCTCGAGTTCAACGAGGGGCCGGGAGTGCAGCACGTGGCGCTGCTCTCCTCGGACATCGTGAAGACCATCGGCGCGCTGCGCGCGAACGGCGTCGAGTTCCTGCCGGTGCCCGACGCGTATTACGAGGATCTCGCGCGTCGCGTGGGCGCGATCGACGAGGACCTCGCGCTGCTCCAGCGGCATGGCATCCTCGTGGATCGCGACGAGGAGGGCTACCTTCTGCAGCTTTTCACCAAACCGGTCGAGGATCGGCCGACTTTCTTTTTCGAGATCATCCAGCGAAAAGGCGCACTGGGCTTCGGCCAGGGGAATTTCCAGGCGCTCTTCGAATCGATCGAGCGGGAACAGGCCCGCCGGGGAAACCTCTAGGCCATGTCGTTCTATCAGCGTCAGGGCGAGCTGCCCCGCAAGCGCCATATCGCGTTTCGTAGGGGAGACGGGAGGCTTCACTGCGAGGAGCTGATCAGCCGCGACGGCTTCTCTGGAACCTATTCGAATCTCTACCATCTGGCCATGCCCACGCGCGTGCGGGAGGCGGGAGCCTTCCGCTCCTGGCGCGCCGAAGCGGCAGAAGGCGGTCACGGGGCGCGGCACATCAGGAGCTTTGCGCTGCCGCGCGCGGGGGATTTCGTTTCGGGCCGGAGGCTGCTTTTTTTCAACGAGGACGTGCTCATCCACAAGGTCCACCCGGTCGTCGGGCAGGAGGAATTCTACCGTAACGGGCATTTCGACGAGCTGGTTTATGTCCAGGCCGGTAAGGGACGGCTTGAAACCCAGTATGGAAGCCTCGAGTTCCTTCCGGGGGATTATCTCGTGATTCCCCGCGGCGTGATTTGCCGGCTGGCCTTTGCGGAGGAAGGGGCCGGAATGCCGAGCCTGCTCGTGGTCGAATCGGCCTCGGCTATCCAGACGCCGCGCCGCTATCGGAATGCTTTCGGGCAGCTCCAGGAGCATTCGCCCTATTGCGAGCGGGATATCCGGGTTCCGAGGCTGCAGTCGCCGCGCGAGGAGCAGGGCGAGTTCCCGGTGCGGGTGCGGCTGCGGCACGGATGGCAGGAGCTGGTCTATGACCGGCATCCCTTCGATGTGGTGGGCTGGGACGGCACCCATTATCCCTGGGCGTTCAGCATCCATGACTTCGAGCCCATCGTCGGGCGCGTGCACCAGCCCCCGACGGTGCACCAGACCTTCGAAGCGGCAGGGTTCGTGGTCTGCTCGTTCGTGAGCCGGCCATTTGATTTCCATCCGGAAGCGATCCCGGCGCCCTATCCGCATTCGAACGTCGATTCGGACGAGGTGCTCTTTTACTCGAGCGGCGAGTTCATGAGTCGCAAGGGAATCCACGAGGAGTCGCTCACGTATCACCCGATGGGCCTGGCGCACGGCCCGCAGCCGGGGAGATACGACGGCTCGATCGGCCAGAAGGAAACGACCGAGCTCGCGGTCATGATCGATACCTTCCGTCCGCTCGCGATTTCGGCCGAGGGGCTGGCCGTCGAGGATCGGGAATACGCCTTGAGCTGGGTTCGAGATGGGTAAGGACGCGATGGACGCATTTCTCGAAGTCGATCCGGCGGTCCTCGGAGTGCCGGATCGACAGCAGCTGCTGATCTCGGCCGTGGCGCCGCGGCCGATCGCCCTCACCGGGACCCAGGACCGCGAGGGGCGCGCCAACCTTTCGCCGTTCTCTTTCTTCAACGTCTTCGGATCGAACCCGGCCTGCCTGGCCATCTCCCCTGCGTTGAGCGGGAGAACGGGCGAGCCGAAACATACGCTGCAGAATGTCCTGGCCACGGAGGAGTTCACCGTTTCGATCGTGAATCACGCGATGGTGGAGCAGGCGAGCCTGGCTTCCGGCGCATTCGCGCGCGGGGTGGACGAGTTCGTGAAGGCTGGCTTCACCAAGCGTCCTTCGCGGCTGATCGCCCCGCCCGGAGTGGCGGAGTCACCCTGTATCCTCGAGTGCCGCCTGTTGCGGCATCTGGAGCTCGGGGGCAAGCCGGCGAGCGGAAACCTGCTGATCGGAGAGGTGGTCCAGGTGCATTTGAGACGCGAGATCCTCGATGGTGAGGGACGGATCGATCCTTACCGGATGGACCCGGTCGCGCGTCTGGGCGCAGACTGGTACACGCGCGCGCGCGAAGGGCTCTTCGAGCTGGCGAAGCCGCCGACTCAGGCCGGGGGAGTGGGCTTCGACCGCCTGCCCCGCTGCCTGCTCGAGAGCAAGGTCCTCACCGGCAACGATCTGGCGCGGCTCGCGGGAGTGCTGGAAATCCCCGAGGATGCTGGACCGGAATCGGATGCGCTCCTGGGAGCGATCGCGGAGTTCTTCAAGGAATCCGAGGAGGGCTTGCATCGCCTTATCCAGGGCTGGATTCGGGAAAACAAGCTCGCGCAGGCGTGGCTCGGAGCCCGATTCCTGGCGCGGGCGAAAGGAGAGGCCTGGTGATCCTGGCGACTCGGAATAACGGGCGGCGCGACGGCGAGCTCCTGGTGGTGAGCAAGGACCGCGCCCGCGCGGCGAGAGCTGACGCGGTGGCGGCCACATTGCAGGCGGCGCTGGATGATTGGGCCGCGACCGCGCCGAGGCTTTTCGAACTGGCGGCGAGCCTGGAGCGCGGCGAGTGCGGTCGGGCCTTCGGACTCGACGCGCGGGAGCTGCTCTCGCCGTTGCCTCGGGCTTTCGCGTGGCTCGACGGAAGCGCCTATCTCAATCATGTCGCTCTCGTCCGAAAGGCCCGCGGGGCCGAGTTGCCGCCGACGCTGCTGACCGATCCGCTGATGTATCAGGGCGGGAGCGACGCCTTTCTCGCGCCGACCGAGGATATCGTCGCCGCGAGCGAGGATTGGGGGATCGACTTCGAGTCGGAGGTGGCCGTCGTGACCGGCGACGTTCCGATGGGAGTCTCCGTCGCCGAGGCGGCGGGACTGATCCGGCTCATCCTGCTCTGCAACGACGTGAGCCTGCGAAACCTGATTCCGGGGGAGCTGGCCAAGGGATTCGGATTCCTTCAATCCAAACCTTCGAGCGCGTTCGCGCCGCTGGCGCTCACCCCCGAGGAGCTCGGACCGGCGTGGCGCGAGTCGCGCGTGCACCTGCCGCTCGTGACGCGGCTCAACGGCGAGCTCTTCGGGAATCCCGACGCCGGTCCGGAGATGCATTTCTCTTTCGCCGAGCTCATCGCGCACGCGGCGCGGACCCGGCCGCTCCGCGCCGGCACGATCGTGGGCAGCGGGACGGTATCGAATGAGGATCGCGGACGCGGGAGCAGCTGTCTGGCGGAAAAACGGATGCTCGAGGTTCTGGATTCCGGAACCGCGCGCACGCCTTTTCTGCGTTTCGGCGACCGGGTACGGATCGAGATGTTCAGCGACGGCGTTTCGCTTTTCGGCGCGATCGATCAGCGGGTTTCCCGGCCAGGGCCTCGATGATGGGCCGGGCAAGGTTGAGGTCGAGAGCGCGTTCCATCTGCAAGAGCAGGCCCGGGCTGGTGAAGTTGAAATCGGTGACGTAGCCCTCGATCAGATCCACCGCCGCGAGCCGGATCCCGCGCCGCTTGAGGTGGCGCCCGATGACGGAGGCGATTTTCCGTTCGGCGGGACGAAGGGGACGCGCCACGAGGCGGCTGCCGCGGTCGATGTTCACGCGGAAATCGCCCGGGAGGGGGAGCTTGCGGACCTGGGCCAGGAGGTTGCCGTCGAGGAACCACAGGCGGGTTTCACCGTCTTCGATCCCTTTGAGAAAACGTTGCAGCAGGACGGGACGCGAGAAGCCCTCGGTCGCCTTTTCGAGCGCGGCGCGAGCGCGAGCGCGCGACGGCTCGTCGCGCCAGTCGAGGAGCTCTACGCCCCGACTCTGCGCGAGGTGCAGCGGTTTGAGCACGGTCAGGCCCTCGCGCGCGCCGAAAAGCGCGAGAGGTTCCCACTGGCTCGAAGCGATTCCGGGAGGCATCAGCTCCCCGAGAAACGCGGCCTCGAGCTTCTCATTGGCGGTCATCAAAACTTCCGCGGGATTGGTCAGCGGGAGGCGGCGGGCCTCGGACCCGGCGAGCAGGAGCTGCAGGGGTTGGAGATAGCCCAGGTCGACGGGGGGATCGGTGCGGTACTGGAGGCTGTCGAAATGGGAGAGCGGCTGCTCCGTGGCGACGTCGAGCGATGTCGCGGTAGCGCGCATGCGTCGCGCCGAAACCAGAACGGCGCCGTTTTCCCAACGGATCCCGTGGATATCGCACCAATAGCACTCGTGGCCCAGCAGCAGGGCCTCGCCCGCCAGGCGCAGCGTGGTGTCGCGCTCATGATCGAGCGTGTTCCAGGGATCGGTGATCCAGAGAAAGCGGAAGGGCTTCCTAGCTCGCGCCATGGGCGTCCCTGATCTTGCGGATCACCTCGTCGGCGATCGTGGTGAGCGGTTGCGCGGCCTCCTTCCAGTGTTCCGTAAGGGCAGCCTTGGCGTTTTCCAGTCTTCCGATGGTGTCGCGTCGGGCCTCTTCATCACCCAGGTAAAAGAGGATGCTCGTGGGGTCGTCCTTGGCCGTTGCTTCGGTCGCGTCCTCCAGATCGTCGGCGATCTGGAAGGCGAGCCCCAGCTCCCGCGCGAAAAGGTCGATGGCGGCCGCGCGCGGGCTGTCGGCGGGAATGCCGACGAGCTCCATCGGAGCCAGCAGCGAGATCGAGAATAGAGCGCCGGTTTTCTGGGCATGCATCCGTCGGAGCTCCTCGAGCGACGAGGTCTTGCCGAGCAGGCTCTCGGCAGCCTGGCCGCCGATCACCCCCCTGGGGCCCGTGGCCCAGGCGAAACGGCGCAGCGCTGCCAGGACCCGATCCGCCGGAACGTGCTCGGCGGCATCGAGAAAGACCTCGAGCGCGAGCGCCACGAGCGCGTCCCCGGCCAGCAGCGCGAGGCTCTCGCCGTGCACTTTGTGGTTCGACGGACGCCCCCGGCGGAAATCGTCGTCATCCATGCAGGGAAGGTCGTCGTGGATGAGGGTGAAGCAATGGATCATCTCGATCGCGAGCGCCGCCGGCAGCGCGGCCTCGGGCGACAGCCCCAGCATGCGGGCGCAGGCCAGCGCCAGGCGCGGCCGGATCCGCTTGCCGGGAGAGAGCAGGCTGTAGCGCATGGCGGTTTCGAGATTGGCGGGGGTGGCGCCATCCTTCTTGCTCAGATGACGTTCATAGGCGGAGCGGAGTGCGGTCTCGAGGTCGAGCATGGGTATGTCCTAAGGCTGTGCCGCCGGCGCGGGCATGGGAGCGGAGATCGGGCCGGTGATGGCGTAGGCATAGCTGCCGTCGGCGCGTTTGCCCGCTCCCAGGAGTGCGTCCAGCAGGGAATAGGCTTTCAGGAGCTTTTGGGAGAGGCCGAACTCGGCCTTCAGGTTAAGCGTGCTGGAAGGCCAGCTGCGTCCGAGCGCGACGTTGCCGCTCACGGTTCCGGTGAGATCGTCGGTGGCGCTGCCTTTCTTGCCCAGGCGCAGCGTCTTGAGGGTTGCTTTCGCCTTATCGACCTCGACGTCGACCTTGCCTTCGGAAACCGAGAGTCGCGGGATCGTGAAACCGGAAATCGACTGCGAGTCGATCACGATATCGCTCAGGCCGATCGAAACGCTGCCGGTCAGGGTGGACGGGACCGAAGGATCGCCCTGGATCGTCACGTCGCCCGAGAGCAGGGTTGAGCCCTGGAGTTCCGCGAGCAGCGGAAAGAGCCCGGTCTTGCCCAGGTCAAAGGCACTCGCGTGGACGGTGGCGGAGATGTCCTGCTTTCGCCGGGAGACGGAGGCCTTGAGGTAGCCCTTGCCGTGCTCGAGCCGGAGAGTGCCACCCAGTCTCCCCAGGAAGAGCGGCAGAATCGAAGGGGAGATCACGGCCTTCTCGATCTTCGCCGGCTCACCCGGAGGGGGGGGCGTCAACGTCACGCCTTTCATCACATACGAAATGCCGAGGCCGATGGAGATCCGCCCTTCATTGGCGGAAAAGCCGATGCCACGATCGGCCAGCGCGCTCGAGATGCCGCCCTGGACGAGATTCCGGATCCGTTCCTCGGGAAGCTTGAGCAGAGTGAAGCTCAGCAGGCAAACGAACGCGAACACTCCCCAAAGGATCAGGCTCAAGGCCCGTCGTGCCCGGGAAGGGGCCGGCGCATCGATCGTGGTGTTCTCTGTTTCCATTAAATTCCCGTAAAATTCTTCCCTTTACTTGCCCGCTGCCGCGACCGTGAAGGCCGAGACCGAAAGAGTGGCGTCCATGTATCCCGTGGGGTCCTCCTTGGTGTCAATCAGGAGATTGCGGATTTTCACCGGACGGGCGCCGTTCTCGAGGCTGAATGCCAGCCGGACCACCTGACGGATATTCACCTTCTTGAGGGAGAGATCGTACAGCGATTCTTTGACCTGGTCGCTTTCGCCAGCGGCTTTCTTTTCCTCCGAAACGGAGAAGTTCTCCTTGCCCAGGCCCAGAGGCGCCGCGACGCCAGTGAAATAGGCGCTCCAGGGCTCGGTGCCCGCGGCGACCGGAGCGGAGCTTCCGGACTCCTTGAGCCGGCGCATCTCGTCGTTGGCGCTTTGAAGGAGCTGCACGAGCTCGGCTTTCTCGGAAACTTCCTTCTTGAGGCCATGCACGCTCCAGAGAAAGCTCCCGGTGGCGAAAACCACGAGCGCGCCCCCGCCCACGAGGGAGCCCAGCCTCAGATAGAGCTGGGATTTCGGATCAAGGTCATCCCATTTCGCCTTGAGCTGGCGGACCCATTCCTGTTCGGCGAAGAAGTCGCTGACGGAATCCACCAGACGCGAGAGCCGTGAGTCACCTTCCATAAGCTTCCTCCGCGGGTTTTCCGGTGAACGTGACTTTGGACCGCTTCGCGCCCCCATCGACGCCGGGGACCTCTTCGACCTTGCCTTTCTGCAGCCCGGTGAGCTTGGAGCCCAGGATGCCGGCAAGCCGATCGGCGGCCTGGGGGCTCGCCACGATGAAGCTGAGCGTTGCCGATTGGTCGCTGATCCCCGAGAAGGAAGCCGTGGGTGCCGCGCCGACCTGGAACTGGGTCATGTCGACGACGATATCCTTTGGAATGGACTGAGAGAGCGATTTGAGGAACTCGATCGGGGATCGCGGATTGGGTCCGGCCAGCCTCCCGAGCTCCTTCTGCCTGGTGAGCTTCTCGTTGATCGAGTTGCGCAGCCGAGTGGTGCTCGAGAGGTAGGTGCGCACGCTGCTCGAGGACTGCGTCTCGAAGAAGGTCTTGATCCCGCGTTCGAGCTGGGCATCGAGCTCCTGGAGGCGTCCCTTATAGATCACCGACTGGGCGACGACGCTCGCGATGAGGCTTGCCGCGACCGCGCCGGCGGCAAGCAGGGGCCGACGCAGGTTCGACAGGTTCAGCTCCCGGGTCCGCCCTTTCTTCACGAACTCCCCTTTGCGGAAGTTGATCGTGGAGGCGCGGTCGGTTCCGACCAGGCAAAGCGCCGTGGAAGCCGCCAGCAGAAAAACCGCGTCCGAGTGCTCGGAGTAGGTCACGCCTGACGCCGCGATGGACGAAAGTCCCTGAAGCGGCTTGGCGGGAATGCCCGTGTGCTCCTCGATGACGCCGATCAGGCCAGGCAGAAGCAGCGTTCCGCCGCTCAGATAGATCCTGCCGAGGTTCTCGTGCGTGAGGTTCTTGCCGATGAGCTCGGCCTGGCGGATGGCCGAGACCAGTTCCCGCAGCGGGTTCATGAGGATATCGGAGAAGTCCGCCTGCTCCTGGGTCACCTGCGAACGCTGGGCCTCCTGGATCACGAAGCCCTGGTCGATCTTGGCGGCCTCGGCCTGCTCGAAGGGGATGCCCAGGTTCTGGGAAATGGCCTGGGTCAGGTCCCGCCCGCCCCAGGGGATCTCGCGGCTCATGATCGGAGAGCCGCGCCATTGGACGTAGAGGACCGTGCGCTCGTGTCCGATCTCGGCGAGGAGCACCGGCTTTTCCTGCTCCTCGCGGGGCAGGACGCGGTTGAGAAATGCGCGATAAGCCCAGCATTCACCCGTGACCAGATCGGGGTCGATGCCGGCGGCGAGCCAGGACTCGAGCGAGGTCGCGAGGTGCCGCTGCAGCGTGGCGGCAACGTGCACGACCGAGCCCTGCTTGGACTGCGAAAGGATGGAATAGTCGTAAACGGATTTATCGATCGGAAACGGGAGCTCGTCCTCGAGCTCGAAGCCGACGCTCGACTGGATCGCCTTGCGATCGCGGGTCGGCAGCTTCAGGTTGCGGAAGGTCAGGTGCCGGGTCGGAAGGGCGACGGCAATGCGGTCGGGCGCCTTGGGTAGCCCGTCCATCAGGCGGGTGAGCGCCATGGCGGGCGTCATTTCGGGCTCGAGCTTCACCTCGTAATAATCGCGGATCTCGTAGCGCCCGAAGGCGCTGTCGATCTCCACTGCTTTCACGCTGGTGCTGCCGAGGTCGATTCCGAGGATTCTCATAGCCTTCCTTTACAAAACTCTCATGAAAGTGATCTTTAAGCCAGGGTCCTGGGCGGCTTCGGACGATGGCGTCTGCTCCCCGGTGAAGGGAGGCGTCCCGGCCGGGGGCCTGGCCGAGGGCGGCGTTTTGGATTTGCGGGTCGATCCGAGCGTCACCCAGGCCTCGATCAGGCGCGTGGACTGATTGACGGAGGCCTGGACCGTGATCTTGAAGAGCGTCTCATCCACGACGATCCGGACATTGCGCTTCTTGAGCGACTCCTTGAAGCGCTCCACCTCCGTCGGGCTGTTCCGGAAGACGGAGATGTTACGCTGCACGTATTCAAAGAACTTCTCCGCGTCCTTGAACTGGTTGTCTTCCTCTTCCGAGTCGCGGAAGGTGAAGAAGTCCTTGACCTCCTCGTCGGTGATCCCCGGCAGCAGGGCTCGCAGCGTGGGCTCCTTGAGCGTGTTGACGTTGATGCCGGGGGTGGTGCTCACGGTGAGCGCGGGCGCGAAAAGCTCGAAAAGGCCGTCATCCATGCCTGGAATCTGGTGGAGCTCGGAGAGCGAGTAAAAGGGCCCTTTCTTGTAAGCGGTCTGGTCGCGCATGCCGGTGAACTGCTTTTCGTAGAGCGGATCTGCCCAGGCGAAGATGTTGTCCATGAGCTCGTCGAAGTTCAGGTCGCGGTACTCGGCCGCGAAGTCGGCGTCGCCCTCGGCTCTTGCCCGGAAGAGCTCGCCCAGGTACTCGCTGAGACTCTTGCGGGCTTCCGCCGCGTTGAAAGCCGGACCCGTCGGGCCGGTGACGCCCGCGGGCGGAGCGGCGCCGCCAGACGGTGGAGGCGAGGGGGAAGGGCTTGGCGAAGGCGCCGGCGGGGCGAAGGGCGCCAGCATCAGGTTGAGGTTGTACTTGCCCGACTCCGATTCGATGATGGCCGAGAAGCGGCCCTCCAGGCCGGAGGCCTTCTGGAACTTCTCGATGGCATCGCGGTCCTGAAGGCTCAGGCCGGGGATCTCCGTCGGAATCGGATAGAAAAAAGGGAAGTTCCAGATCTTCTCGAGCGCCTGGCGGGGGACGCCCAGGGCGTCGCCGCTCTTGCCCCCGCCGAGCTTGCCCATTGCGTCCTTGACGTTCTGGTAGGCTTTCAGGCGCAGGAGCGAGAGCTTCAGGCCGCTCTTGGCGAGGTAATGCGCCTTGAGCTGATCGAGCCCGTCGAAAGCCATCTTTTGGTTCACCTGGGCGATGTACGTGAACTCCGTCACCAGGATCGAAAGCACGGCAACCGCCGCGATCACCATGAAGAGGGCGATCCCGCCTTCGCTGCGCTTGCGGTCAGTGGCTCGGCGTGATTCCACGAAGCGGAACCTCCGGTCGGAATTTGAATTTTCCCTCGAATGACAGGCGTGAAGGGCCGGACACGCTGAGGCTCACCTCGATGAGGTCGGGGAAGGCGTTCTTGAAGTCCTCGGAGTCGGAGTCCCAGCTGCCGTATTCCTTCCACTGGTCCTGGTCCTTGCGGTAGTAGCGGAAGCGGAGCTTCGTGATGCCCGAAAGGAGCGGGTAGGTCCGGCTGTTCTCCTTTTCCCGCGTGTCATCGATGTTGAACGCGTCCGCGTTCTCGATCTTGGTCAGGATCAGCGTCTCGGTTTCCTTGTTGTCGGGATCGCGCGCGACTTCATAGCTCACCTTGGCGAAGTCCGACTCCTTCGAGTCTCGGTAGATGCGCCGATGCGAAAGCGAGACGAAGCTCATCTTGCTCTCCGAGCCCTTGAAGCGCGAGGCGCGCAGGCCGGACTTGTCGGTGGCCGCATGCCAGAACTCGCTCGTTTGCCCGAGATCGCCCGAAAGGAGGCTCTGAAGGTCGGGGTCCGTCGCGGTGCCGGAATAGCCTCCCGCTCCCGGGCCGGGGCTGGGCGAGGCGGCGGGCGCGGGCGCCATGAGCGAGGGCGAATACATCGCCGCGACGTCCCGCTGCAGGATATCCATCGAGAGCCGGATCTGGTTGTAGAAGTCGCCCTCGTTCGAAAGGATGTCGCGCAGCCGGTAGGTCTCCACGGTGGCCTGGTAGATGCCCAGGCTGATGAAAACGAGGATCGCCATCGCGATCAGCACCTCGAGGAGCGTGAAGCCGCGCTTATTGCGAAAGCGAGAACTCATGGTTCAGATCCACCCAGTAAGTCGAGAGCGCGAAGCTCTGTTCGGCGTTGCCCCTTTTCCAGAAAACCGTGACCGTGACCTCCCTCACGGACTGCGACAGGAACTTCGTCAGCAGGCCCGAGATCATGTCCGCGCCCTCGCTGCCGGCTACGGCTCCCTGCTCCTGCTTGCCGGAGGCGAGGTTCGGGAACTCGAGCTCCTTCACGGCCGTCGTCCAGCGGTAATCCTCGTAAGGCGCCTCGAACGCGCCGCCGGCCTCCTTGCCGATCTCCTCGAAGCTCTTGCCCTCGATCTGGTACTCGGTTTCGACCATCTTGGACTTGGCGAGCATGCCCACGATGTTCATCTGACGGGCCCGGGCCGAGGCGTTGATGCTGCCGGATTCGACGCTCAGGATCGAGGCGAAGGCGAGCACCATGATGGCGAGCGCGATCACCACCTCGAGCAGGGTGAAGCCGCCTTCGCTGCCTCGGCGGCGCTCAACGTTTTTCGAAAATCTCGGAAGCCGTGACATATCTCTCGTAGAGGTCGGTGCGGCCGATCAGCGGCGTGATCACCAGGGTGACCCGGTGCTTCGACTGATCGGTCAGGTGAATGATCGTCTGCTCGGTGATGCCGTGGGGGAAGAAATGGGTGTACGCCTTGCCCTGCGAGATGGGCTCCTTGTTCTGCTCGGTGCCGATGTCCTCGAAGCTCACGCCGCTGGGCAGGGCGAGCTTCTTGCGAGTGATGGATTTCTCGAGCGAAAAAGGAGAGGCCTTCGGAGCCTCGTCCTCGCGATTGGTGGAAAGGCGCTTGCGCTGCTCCTCCTTCTCGAGGCTCTCCTGCGTGTCGAGCAGGAGAGAAGGCGGGCCGGACTCGACCCAGTATTCGCTCGTCTTGAGATCGTAGACGAGGCGGTGGACCTTGCCGGTCACGAGCGACGAGTTGTAGGTCTCCTTGATGAGGCTCGCCAGCTCCCGGGTCGCGGACTTCAGCGACACCTGAAGGTAGCTCGTCACGGTTGGCAGCGCGAAGAGCGAGATCAGCGACATCAGGGCGATGACGACGATCAGCTCGATGAGGCTGAAGCCCCGCTCCCCGCGTCGCGGGAAATCAGCTCTCGTCAGAACCGAAATCCTTGTCGAAGCCATCGCCGCCTTCCTTGCCGTCGGCCCCGAGCGTCCTGAGGGTGTACTTGCTGCCGTCGGAGACGTAATCGAAGTCGTGGTCCCAGGCGTCCTTCGGGACCCGCTTGTCCTTGATGAACCCTTCGGGATCGTAGTTCTTGCACTCACGGCCCGAAGGCGCCTTGACGAGCGCCTCCAGCCCCTGATCGGTCGTCGGATAGAAACCGCAGACCCGCCGGAAGTCGTCGAGGATGACTCCGAGCTGCTTCATCTGGATCCGGGTGGCGTCGACCTTCGCCTGGTCGTATTTCCGAATGACGTTGCCGGCCACGAAGGTGCCGACGAGCGCCATCAGGGCGATGACGATGAGCATCTCGATGAGCGAGAAGCCGGCCTGGGCCGAGGGCAGTTTTTTGAGCAGGTTTTTCAGCATTCTATGTTTCTCCATTTCTTCAGCGTTGGTTGATGTTCGAAACCTCAAGCAGGGGAAGGAAGACCGAGAGCACGATGAAACCCACCGCGCCGCCCATGCCCACGATCATCGCGGGCTCGAGGAGGCTCGTGAGGCCCTCGATCTTGGTGTTGATCTGTTCCTCGTAAGTCTCCGCCACGTTGTTCAGCATCTCCGGCAGCTCCCCGGTCTTCTCGCCGATGGCGATCATGTGGATCATCATCGGCGGGAATTCGCCGCTCCGCCGCAGCGGCTCGGCGATGGACTGGCCTTCGGTGATGTTTTCCCGCGCCTGCGAGACGGCCTTTTCGATCGGAGCGTTCCCGATGAGGTTCCGGGCGATCGTCATGCAGGTCAGGATCGGGACGCCGCTGCCCAGCAGGGTCGACATCGTGCTGGCGAACCGGGTCACTGCGATCATGCGCACCAGCGGTCCCAGGATCGGGACCCGGAGCTTGAAAGCGTCCCAGCGGGGCTTGCCTTCCGTAGAGGAGATATACCGCCGGAAAAGCCAGAAGGCCAGGATTCCCGCCGCAAGGATGAGAAACCACCACTCGACCATGATCTCGCTCACGGCGAGCAGGAACTGCGTCGTGGGCGGCATCTTCTTGTTCATGGACTCGAAGACCTTGGCGAGCTTCGGGATCACGAAGGTGAAGATGGCGAGCATCAGGAAGCCCGCGACCCCCATCATGAGCGCCGGATAGGTCATGGCGCTGATGACCTTGCTGCGAAGCCGCATCTGGGCTTCCTTGAGATCGGCCAGGCGCAGGAGCACCAGGCTCAACGTACCGGAGCTCTCGCCCGCCTCGATCATGTTGACGAAGATGTTGTCGAAGATCCTCGGGTGGCTGGCGATGGCCTTGGCAAGGCTGGAGCCCTCGTTCACGTCCTGGCGGACCTGCACGAGCGTGAGCTTGAGCTTCTCGTTCTCGATCTGGTCGATGAGCGCGGTAAGCGCCTCGACCAGCGGGATGTTGGCCTTGACCAGGCTCGCGAGCTGGCGGGTCATGAGCGCGATCTCGCGGACGCTGACGCGGTTGCCGAAGAAAGGCACGCCGCCGCCGGCCGTGGGCTTGGCCGCGCTCTTCTCGCGGATGTCCGTGACCATGAGGCCCTGCTTCTTGAGCTTCGTGCGGGCGGCCTTGGCCGTCTCGGCCTCGACGACGCCCCGCTGGTTCTTTCCGTCCGGGCTCAGCGCCTTGTAGTCGAACATCGGAGCCATGGTCTTCTCATTCCTCCGCGTGCGTCGCGCGCATCAGCTCGTCGATGGTCGTGATTCCGCTCATCACCTTGGCCACGCCGTCCTCGCGGAGCGAGGTCATGCCTTTCTGGACGGCGGCCTTCTTGATCGTCCCGGAATCGACGTTCTTGATGATGAGCGAACGGAGCGTGTCATCGACCACGAGCAGCTCGTGGATCACGGTCCGGCCCGAGTAACCGCTTTTGGAACAGGCCGGGCAGCCCACGGCCTTGAAGATCGTGGCGCCCGCGGGGATCGCGGTCATGCCGAGCTCCTCCATCTCGAAATCGGTGGGAACATGAGGTACGCGGCAGCGGGTGCAGACCTTGCGGATGAGGCGCTGGGCGATCACCCCGAGCAGGGAGCTGGCCACCATGAACGGCTCGGCGCCCATATCGATCAGGCGGGTGGGGGCGCCGGAGGAATCGTTGGTGTGAAGAGTGGAGAGCACCAGGTGGCCGGTGAGCGAAGCGTTGATCGCGATTTCGGCCGTCTCCTTGTCGCGGATCTCGCCGACCATGATGATGTCCGGGTTCTGACGGAGAAAGGCGCGGAGCGCGCGGGCGAAGGTGAGCTCGATCTTGTCGTTCACCTGCACCTGGTTGATGCCGGGAATCTGATATTCGATGGGGTCCTCGACCGTCAGGATGTTGCGCTCGGGGCTGTTGAGCTTCACGAGACAGGAGGAAAGAGTCGTCGACTTGCCGCTGCCCGTGGGGCCAGTGACGAGAATGATCCCGTACTTGTGGAAGATCAGCTTCTCGATCATCTCGCGGCTCTTGGCCGAGAAGCCCAGCTGCTCGAGCTCGAGCACGGTGCTGGACTGCTCCAGGATACGCATGACGAGGCGCTCGCCGTGGTGGGTCGGCACGGTCGAGAGACGGATGTCCACGTCCTTGCCCGCGATCTTGATCTTGATGCGGCCGTCCTGCGGCAGCCGCTTCTCGGCGATGTCGAGCGTCCCCATCACCTTGATGCGCGAGGAGATCGCCGCGTGTGCCCGCTTGGGCTGGCGGATGACGTCATAGAGGACGCCGTCCACGCGGAAGCGCACGACGAACTCCTTCTCGAACGGCTCAATATGGATATCGGAGGCCTTCTCCTTCACCGCGCGGAAGATCAGCGAGTTGACGAACTTGATGACCGGCGCGTCGTCTTCGGTGGCCTCGAGGATGTCGATCGGGCCTTCGAGATCGTAGGTCTCCTCGAACTCGCCCTCGATCTTGTCGACGAGGTTCGCGGTGTTCTTCTCGTAGACGCGGTTGATCGCGTCTTGGATCCGCATGCTCGTGCTCACGACGATCCGGACGGGCAGCCCGGTGAGGACCCGCAGGTCGTCGATCACGGACTCGTTGAACGGGTCCGAAACCGCCACGACCAGCAGCTCGCCGCGCGAGTTGTTCTCAACGGTGAGGGGAATCAGCTCCTTGGTCTTGGCGTAGTTGATCGGGATGTCATTGACGAGCTTCGGGTCGATGTCGTTCGGCTTGAGATCGTCCACGAAGGGCATCCCGATCTGCACGCAGAGCGCCCGCATGAGCTCGTGGGGAAGGATCATGTTCTTGCGGATCAGGATTTCCCCGAGCAGGCCGCCTTCGGTCTCCTGGATCATGAGCGCTTCCCCGAGCTGCGCCTCGGAAAGCGAGGTGTGCTTCAGGAGGATCTCCCCGAGCTTCGGGCTGGTTCTGAGGTCTTGGATGGCGGTCGTGCTCATTTTTCCAGTTTACTCTCCCTGTCAAGTCATCCGGACGAAGGCGGGACCGGCAGGTCGGCCGGCGGAGCCTCGGGCGCCGTTGGCGCGTCGGCTGGCGTTGAACCTTCGGCCGGGGCTCCCGCTTCGGGCGCCGGCGGAACGACGGGCTTCTCGGTCTTCTTCGTCGCGCCGCCTGTGAAGGGGCTTCCGGGCTCGACCGGAACTGCGGCGGGCGTCTCCTCGTCGATCGTGACCGTGCTCTCGCGCTTGGCCATGATCTCGCTGAGATCGGGCAGGCTGCGGATGATGTCGTCGCGCTTGCCGCGCAGCGGATCCTTGCCGCCGGTATTGGCTTCGAGGAAATCGTCGCGCTCCTTGAGCTTCTTGTCGAGCAGTGCCCGGACTTTCTCATACTGCCGCACGATATGGGGCGTGAGGAAGATGAGGAGGTTGGTCTTGTCCGTCGCCGAGGTATGCGAGCGGAAGAGCCAGCCCAGGAGCGGGATATCGCCCAGGAGCGGGATCTTCGAGGTGGTCTCGCTGACCTTGTCGCGCATCAGGCCGCCGATGACGACGGTATCCGAGTCCCCGACCACGACCGAGGTCTGAGCCGTGCGCTCGAGCGTTGCCACGGCTTTGCCCTGCGCTTCCGGCGGCGCGCGGTCGGTGATGTCGCCGAGCTTGGCCGTGACGTCGAGCTTCACGAAATTGGTGACCTTGTTGATCTGGGGCTTGATCTTGATCGAGAGCGCCACGCGCTCCTTGCCGAAGGACTGCTGCAGGATCCCGCCCTGGACCGCCGTGGTCTGGGAAACCGGGATGTTCTCGGCCGACTCGAAGGTCGCCTCGGTGTTGTCGAGCGCGATGATCTGCGGGGTCGCCAGCACGTTGGCTTTGGAGTTGCTCTGGATCAGCTTGATCATGGCCTGGAAGTTCGGGATCGCCTGCTTCGTGCCGTTGATCGTGACGTCCTTGGTCGACTGCGTGGAGTACCCGATGATCGCGCCGCCCACCGCGAGCGGGTTCTGGATGAAGTTCAGGAGATCCTGGTTGGTCGTGAGCGCGACGCCGTTTCGCGGGTTGATGGCGTTGGAGGAGTAGTTGAACCCACGGCTCAGGGCGACCTCCATGATAACCACTTCGACGAAGACCTCGTCACGCGGGATGTCCAGGCGATTGATCACGCGCTGGACCGTGATGAAGTCCGAAGGCGATGCCGTGATGACGAGCGAGTTGGTGGCCTTGTCGGAGGCGACCTTGATCTGTCCCTCGAAGAGCGAGGCTGCCACGGGGTTCACGCCCGTGCCGCCGCCCGGCGAGGAGATCGGCTTGAAGCCGCCGCCCACCTGTTGAGAGGAGAGGTTATTGAGTGTGTTGGCGATCTGCTCAGCGTCGGCGAACTGGAGATAGACGACGTGCACGCGGCCGCCGCCGCGCTGGGCGGGGATCTTCTGGTCGAGCTTGGCGACGAGCTCGCGGACCTGATCGGCGCCCTTGCTGTTGGCATTCACGATCAACGTATTCGTGCGCTCGTCGGAGATGATGGTGTTGATGACGCCGCCTTCCTTGGTGCGGCGGGCGTTGAAGCCGCGGGCGGCGCCGCCGCCGAAGCGGGGGGTGCCCGGGGGGCCGCCGGCCCCTGCCGTTCCCGGTAGGAGCGTGTCGATCAGCTTGGAGAGCTCCGAGGCCGACGCGAATTTCACCGCGATCACCTCGATGCCCAGGTCATAGCCCTCGACATCCAGGATCTCGAGCATCTTGCTGAGCTTGGCGATGTTCGACCCGGTGTCCGTTACGATAACCGTGTTGGTCTGGTCATAAGGGATGATGCGCGAGTTCGCGGGCATGAAGCTGCGGAAGGTGCGCGCCACCTCCTCGGCATTGATGTACTTGAGCGGGAAGACGCGCGTGATCAGCGCGTCGGTGTCAGGCGAGTAGTCGCCCGTGTAAGTGCGAAGCTGCTTGTCGCGCGCGTCGCGCTGACGGGCGATACGGATGTATTTTCCCGAGGGGATCAGCGCGAATTGGTTGATGTCGAGCGCGGTGAGAAAGGCCTTCCAGGCGTCGCCGACCGTGATCGGGGAGTTCGAGACAATCGAGATGCGCCCCTTCACGTCCTTGTCGAAGATGAAGTTCTTGCCCGTGAGCTTGCCGAGCGTTTTGGCGATGTCCATGATGTCGGCATCGGGAAAGTTGAACTCCGTGACGATTTCCTTGCTGCCTTCGCCGGTCTCGGTATTCACCTCGGTCGCGGGCTGAGGATTGCGGGAAATGACACCGCCGGGGCTGCCTCCGCCGCCCGATAGGGTATTTCCGGTCGTTCCTGCCGGGCGAGAGGGAGTTCCGCCCGGCCCGCCGCCGGCCGCTCCGCCTCCGAAGGTCGGGGGAGGGGCGCTGTCGCCGAAGTTCTCTAATTCCTCATCCTCTTCCTCATCATCGAAGATGGGGCTGCCCGGGGCGCCGCCGGGCGCGGGCTGATTGGCCCAGGGATTCGTGAAGGTCCGCCGTCCCGGCGAGAAGCCCGGCTTGGGTTCCTGAGCCCAGGCGCCCTCGCTCATGATGGCCAGCAGTCCCGCCATACCGATCAGGCTGACGAGACCGGCGGTGATCTGGAGCCAACGCAGCTCGCTTTCGGAACAGGGGATCTCGGCAAGGTTCGGCTTTTCGGCTTTCATACGCTTCCTATTTGATATCGTAGCTGTAGGTGAGGCTTCGGCCGTCCTTCTTCACCTGCAGCTCGAGATGGTTCGAGTCCTTGAGCCTGGAAAGCATCTCGAAAGCTTTCCCGGGATCGTTGATGGGCTGTCCGTCCAGGCCGGTGATCACGTCGCCGTTGCGCAGGCCGAGCTTGTCATAGATGCTGCCCGGAACGATTTGAAAGAGCTTGTAACCGGCCGGGAGCCCGTTCTCGAAGTTGGGCACGGCGCGGGCCTGGGTGAGGATGTTGTTGAAGTCCGAGAGGGCCTTGTCGACCTCGAGGCGCGAGACCGTATACTGTGTGGGCGAGACCTGCTCGATTCCGGCGCCGCCCGCGGTCTTCGGCCCGCCGAGCGAGATCCGGGGAGCCCGGGACAGGTCCTCCGGGAGCTCCACGTACTCGCGCCGGCCGCTGGCGGTGTTGACGAAGGTCACCCGCGTGGGCTCGACCTTGATGATGCGCGCCTTGGCGGGGATCTCGTCGTCCACGCGCACGGGGTAAACCAGGGATGCGGACTTGTCCTCGATCGTGGCGATCGAGCGGAGCTCGTCCCGCAAGATGAGGGTGCCGATCAGATTGAAGGGAAGCGTGGTCTTTACCGGCGCGCCGCCGAGGTCCTGCGGCTCGCCGCCGGTGGGCAGCTCCTCGCCCGGAATGAGTCCCTTGCTGTTGAAAAGATTGCGCGCGAAGATCGCAGCGTATTCGTCGAGCGAGCCCTGCCGGCGGAAACCAACGGCTCCGCGCGTCCCTCGCGAGCTGGGCGGCTCGGGAATGTACTTGCCGGCCAGAAGAGCCGTGAGATCCGCGAGGAAGAAGGTGCAAAGCAGGATGGTCAGGAGCTTCCCGTAGGCGCCGAAGCCCTGCTTCTGGATGGAGGAGGCCGCCCACTCGGTCCAGCCCGCGAGGTTCCGTCCCGGATCGCCACCCGGTGAACGGAGCAGGTTTCGCGTTCGCTCGCTCACTTCGAAGGAGATGCGTTGGAACAGCCCGGCCCTCGGCTTTTCCGAAGGAGGGGGAAACGACGGAGGTTGCGGATCAAGGCGTGGTTCGTTGTCCATGGGGATAGCCGAACTGCCAATAACGCAAGAGCGGTGCCAAGCGCCGCGCCGCATGTTCTGGAAAAATGGCCGGCGAAACGCAAATGATTCCGCGCCGACCTCCTCCGTCAAATCATTGCCGTGGCGCAGGGCGTTTGACAAAATGTCGGACGGCGCCGGCGGGCCGCTCCGGCTTCGACAATTTGTCAGGGGGATTTTGAGCTCCTTGCCGTTGAGGGAACGCTGTGAAAAAATAGAGCGGAAACGACTTCCGTTCCGGATTCCTTCCCACATCAGGAGAAACTATGGCGGCATCACTCGAGCAGAACAGCTTCATGAAATCCCTGTTTTTCGGCCAGATCCGCGAAGAGCTGGTTTTTCCGTTCCCGCGCCTCGGCTCGGAAACGGCGGAGACGGTCGGCATGATCCTCGACTCGATGGAGAAGTTCGCCAAGGATCACGTCAGGCAGTCGGAATGGGACGAGAAGGGGGCCATGCCCAAGGAGATCCTCACGCATCTCGCGGAAATGGGGATGCTCGGTCTGGCCGTTCCGGAGGCGTTCGGAGGTCTCGGACTTCCGCAGATGGCTTACGCGCGCATCATGCAGGAAGCGGGAACCATCGACGGCTCGCTCGCCGTCACGATCGGCGCGCACCAGAGCATCGGTTACAAGGCGCTGCTGCTTTTCGGGACCGACGAGCAGAAGCAGCGCTTCCTGCCGCGGCTTGCTTCAGGCGAGCTTTTCGCCGCGTACTGTCTTACCGAGCCGGGGAGCGGCTCCGATGCCGCGTCCATCAAGACGCGCGCGACGCTGTCACCCGACGGCAAGCACTACACCCTCACGGGAAACAAGCTCTGGATCACGAATGCCGGCGTCGCCAGCTTCCTCACGGTCTTCGCCAAGACCGAGGTGGAAGAGGGCGGCCAGAAGAAGGACAAGGTGACCTGCTTCGCCCTCGAGCTCCCCGCCGAGGGCGTGAGCGTCGGTCCGCCGGAGCACAAGCTCGGCATCCGCGCCTCCTGGACCAATGCCGTTCATTTCGACAACGTCAAGGTTCCAGTCGAGAACATCATCGGCGGCGTCGGGCAAGGCTTCAAGATCGCCATGGGGGTGCTCAACCATGGGCGGCTGGGGCTCGCCGCGGGCTGCGTGGGTGGCGCCAAGAACGCGTTGCGGGCTTCGATCGAGCATGCCAACGAGCGCGTGCAGTTCAACAAGAAGATCGGCGAATTCGGCATGATCCAGGAAAAGATCGGGCGAATGATGGCCCAGATCTACGTCGCCGAGAGCATGACCTTCATGACCACGGGCCTGATCGATCGCAAGGACGTGGACTATTCGCTCGAAAGCGCCTGCGCGAAGGTCTTCGCCAGCGAGATGATCTGGGAAGTGATGGATGAGAACCTCCAGATCTGGGCCGGCATGGGCTACATGAAGGAGTATCCGTACGAGCGGTGGCTCCGCGACGCCCGCATCAACCGCATCTTCGAGGGCACCAATGAGATCCTGCGCGCGTTCATCGCGCTTTCGGGCATGCAAGGTCCCGGACAGGAGCTCGCGGGCCTCGCCGAGGCGATCAAATATCCGCTCAAGGGGCTGGGGCCGGTCGGCGACTTCGCCATTCGACGGATCAAGCGCAGCGTCGTCGGCGAGAGCATCAACCGCGCGCACCCCGCGCTGAAGAAGCATGCCGGCGTGCTCGAGGAGTACTCCGCCGAGTTCGCGACGCAGGTCGAAGTGCTTCTGCGGCGGCATGGGAAGGATATCTTCCGGCGGCAGTTCGCGCAGAAGCGCATCGCCGACATCGCCATCGACTTCTTCGGTATGGCCTGCGTGCTGTCGCGCGTGACGGCCGCCCTCGAGCAATCGGGGCCGGAGAAGTGCCAGCTCGAGCTGGCGATCGCCGAAAGCTTCTTCATGCGCGCCAACCGGCGCATCCGCGGCAACTTCAAGTCGATCGATCGTAACGACGACGACGCCATGAAGCTGATCGCCGCGAAAGCCTTCGAGCAGGGGGCCTATCCTTTCGACAGCCTGAAGAACTGACTTCAGCCCGCTGTCGCTGTTTCCCATGATGCTGCTGCTGTCTGAACTATTGACAGCTGTCAGGCGATTCAGCCGAGGTACGTCCGCGCTTTGCATCCCCAAGCAGGAGTATCCCAGAATGGCACCAGGAAGCCCGCGGTGTTAGGAAAGCGACCGGAAAGCCACGTCTGGGCATCCGGCTTGCTTAGGACTGCCGCGGGTCGTGAAATAAAGCGCTGACGCAGCGCAGAATTTCCGATCCTGATTCTGTCATGTTTTCAGATGGTTGAACGGGATGAAAACGGAGGGTGACATTGACAAATTTGAGAAACGTGTGATAAGGTCTCGCAGGTCAAAAATCTGCCCTGTCACTAGGCTTCGGAATTTCTCATTAAGAGAGCCACGAATAACAGTGGCTCTTCACCAGTGGTTATCCAGTTTGCCCGGGGTATTGCAAGCGGTTTTTTCACCGGATTCAACCGGGTCGCTCTGCAGAGTGTCGATGTGCTCGGAGGTTCATAAGCATGTTTAAAGTCGGCGACAATGCTGTCTATCCTGCTCACGGAGTCGCGATCATCAAGCGGATCGAGGAGAAGGATGTAGGCGGCAAGAAGAAGAGATTCTACGTCCTCCAGGTCGTCGATAATCAGATGACGATCATGGTGCCCACCGACAACGTCGCTTCGGTCGGCCTTCGCGAGATCATTTCGACCAAGGAAGTCAAACAGGTTTACGACATTCTCAAGGAGCGGAACGTCAAGATCGACCAGACGACCTGGAACCGGCGTTACCGCGAATACATGGAAAAGATCAAGACCGGTTCGATCTTCGAGATCGCCGAGGTGCTGCGCAACCTTTTCCTTCTACGTCACAGCAAGGATCTTTCGTTCGGCGAGCGCAAGATGCTCGATCAGGCCAAGCATCTCCTGGTGAAGGAGATCTCCCTGGCCAAGAAATCCAAGGAAGAGCTCATCGAGCAGGAGATCCAGACGATCTTCGCCTCGTGAGGCCGTCGCCCGCTTCACGTGACTGTGCTATGACCTGGGTATGACCCAAGGGAAACCCACGTCCATTCGCCCGATCCGTCTCACCAATACCCTGAGCGGGAAAAAGGAGCTGCTGGAAACCCGCGAGCCCGGCCGGCTCACGATGTATTCGTGCGGTCCGACGGTTTACGGGCTGATCCATATCGGCAACCTGCGCGCCGCGCTCGTCTCGGACATGGTTTTCCGCTACTTCAAACGAGTGGGCTATGACGTGACCTACGTCCGCAACTACACGGATGTCGACGACAAGATCATCAAGCGCGCGAATGAGGAGAAGATCCCTTCCGAGGAAGTGGCGCGCAAGTACATCCAGGAGGTCGAAAAGGACTACGCGGTTTCCGGGATGCTCGAGCCGACCTACAAGACCACGGTCACGGATCATATCCCCGAGATCATCGCGCTGATCGAGCGGATCCTTTCCAACGGCAAGGGCTACGCGGTCGATGGCGAGGTCTTCTTCTCGATCGAGAGTTTTCCCGGTTACGGCAAGCTCTCGCACAAGCCGATCGAGGACCTCGTCGCCGGAATGCGCGTGGACGTCCGCGAGAAGAAGCGTAACCCGCTGGACTTCTCGCTTTGGAAGCCGGCGAAGCCCGGCGAGCCCTCTTGGGACAGTCCCTGGGGCAAAGGACGTCCGGGCTGGCACATCGAATGCTCGGCGATGTCCTCGAAGTGGCTGGGCGACCAGATCGACGTGCATCACGGGGGCGAGGACCTCGTCTTTCCGCACCATGAAAACGAGATCGCCCAGAGCGAGGCCGCCTCGGGCAAGGCGCCGTTCGTGCGCTACTGGCTGCATCACGCCTTCATCAACATGGCCAAGGAGAAGATGTCCAAGAGCCTGGGCAACATCATCACCGCGCGGGAGTTCCTGACGAAGTACTCCGGCGAGCTGGCGAGGTTCCTTTTTCTCTCGATCCATTATCGCTCGCCGATCGAGTTCGGCGACGAGGCGCTCGAGCAGGCGCTGGTCTCGCTTCACCGGCTCTATGAGGCGAAGGCCCGGGCCTGGGAGCTCGCCAAGACGGGCCGCGCGCGCGCGGACCTGCGTGCGGAAGGGGCGTGGGGTTCGTTCCTCGCCTCGTGCGAGAAGACCCGTCAGGAGATCGACGAGTGCTACGCGAACGATTTCAACACGGCGGGCGCGCTCGGGGCGGTATTCTCGCTGATCCGGGAGTTCAACCGCGTGCTGCAGGAGCCGCTCGCGGCTGCGACGCCGGCCGCGGCGCTCGGGGCACAGCAGCTCATCTCCGTCATCGAGGAGGAGCTGGGCAGCGTCATGGGCGTGGGACGCCTCGAGCCATCGAAGGCGCTCGCGGATATCGAGCGGGTGCGCGCGGAGAAGCTGGCTGCGGCGACGGGTGGAACGCGGATCTCCGAAGCCGAGATTCTCGCCGGAATCCAGGCCCGGGCCGACGCGCGCAAGGCGAAGGATTTCGCCCGGGCGGACGAGATCCGCAAGGAACTCGAGGCGCGCGGCGTGCTGATCAAGGACGGGCCGGCGGGCACGACCTGGCAGTTCAAGTGAATCGCGCCGCATGACGGCGCCGGGCAGGCTAGAGCGTTGAGCAGCGACGCCCGCAGGTCACCGCGCGGCTCCGCTGAGCCATTCCGTATTCGGCCAGGTCTTTCATCCCAGAGCGGGTTATAGCGTGGCAGTTCGCGCTTGACGAGCTCCCAATCCGAAGCCAGGTTCGCCGCCGGCGAGACGATCTCGAATCTTTCCAGATGGCCCGGCTCCGCGAGGCGCTCCATCAACGAGAGCAGGAGCTCCGTATGGGCTTTCGCGTGGGCGGGAGTGCGCGGCGGACGGAAATTGCGGAATTCCACTGCAGCCTGCCCTTCGCGATCCGGTTTGACGGGGACGGGAAGCTCCGTCAGGTATTTCAGGTGCTCGAGACTGATGGCGCGGGAAGAGTCGAAGAAGGCGCTACCAGGGGCTTCCTCATTCTTGAGCGCGAGCAGGAACTGGCGCAGGCCGTCGCTCAAGTCTCCTTTGTCCCGGAGCGTCTTTTCGTACCACGCATCGAACTTGCCCACGGCCCTGGCAAGGGCCTCCTGCTGCTCGGGATTTTGGTGGCTCTCGATGACGCGGCCCTCCGCGAAACCCGTGAGCACGGACGGGTGCTAGCGCAGGTAGGCCAACATATTCCGGAGAAGGCGCGGATTGCGGTAGAACGGTGAGTCCCCGATGTTCCGGCCGCCGACCTGGATCCGGCCGGGTGCGATGCCGATTCGGGCACTTTCGAGATCGATCCGGCGAAACGGCCGGTGAGTGCGCCTCGCGTGGGCGCGGTCCGCTTCAGAATAAAGAACATCGTAAAAGCCCGCATGAAAGGCGGAGGAGGGCATCAGCTCGGGGTGGAACTGGACGCTGATCCCCTTTGCTCCCGTAATATTCGAGCATCTCGCTGACCGCCTCCTGGCCCTCCGCGATCGCGGTCACCTTGACTCGCGGATTGGTTTCCGCCGGGAGCGCCACGGCACGAGTGCGCAGGAGGCGGCGACGCCGCCCATCTGTTGGCCGCGGCAGATTCCGGAGAAGATGCCCCGGCCCTTGTCGAGGTACGAGCGCACCAGTTGAGCTCTTCGAGGTCGCGGGAGAGGTTCGTTTGTTTCGCCAGGCCTTCCGGGTCCGCGTCCCCATAAAAGGAGGGAGGGATGGATGTCGTCGCCGCCGACCGAGATGAGGAGGAGCAGGAATAAGGCTCGAATCATCCATAACTTTTCGGGTCGAGGGCTGGTCGCCTGGAATACTGCTCCGCGGCATGAGACTTTTTCGCATTTTCGGTAACTTGAGAGGCTATGGCCATCTTCTCTGATCGCAAGTTCGAGCTGGTGACCCCGTTCCAGCCCACGGGAGATCAGCCGCAAGCCATCCGGGCGCTGGTGGCCGGTTTCGGCGAGAACAGGTCCTCGCAGGTCCTGCTCGGGGTGACGGGCTCGGGCAAGACCTTCACGATGGCCAATCTCATCGCGCAGGTGAACCTGCCGACCCTGATCCTGAGCCATAACAAGACGCTCGCCGCGCAGCTTTTCTCGGAGTTTCGCGAGTTTTTTCCGCGCAATGCGGTGGAGTACTTCGTCAGCTACTACGATTACTTCCAGCCTGAAGCCTACATTCCTTCGACCGACACCTATATCGAGAAAGACTCGCAGATCAACGACGAGATCGACAAGCTCCGCCACTCGGCGACGCGTTCGCTGCTCGAGCGCAACGACGTGATCATCGTCTCGTCGATCTCTTGCATCTACGGCCTGGGTTCGCCGGAGGCTTACGAGGGGATGCTGCTGTACCTCGAGGTCGGGCGCGAGCTCAAGCGCCAGGATATGCTCAAGAAGCTCGTGGAGATCCAGTACAAACGCAACGACGTGGATTTCCATCGCGGAACCTTCCGCGTCCGCGGGGACGTGGTGGAGATCTTCCCGGCATACGAGGAGGAGCGGGCGATCCGGGTGGAGTTCTTCGGCGACGAGATCGAGGCGTTGAGCGAGGTGGATCCGCTGCGCGGCATCCGGCTGCAGAAGATCCCGCGCGTGACGATCTACCCGGGAAGCCATTACGTGACGACGCTCGAGAACCGTAAGCGGGCTATCGAGTCCGTGCGCGCGGAGCTGCAGGTGCGCCTGCAGGAACTGCGGGGCCTGAACAAGCTGGTCGAGGCGCAGCGCCTGGAGCAGCGGACGCTCTTCGACCTGGAGATGATGGAGGAGCTGGGCTTCTGCCAGGGCATCGAGAACTATTCGCGTCATCTCACGGGCCGCGGCGCGGGCGAGCCGCCGCCGACGCTGCTGGAGTATTTTCCGGAGAAATGGCTGCTGATCGTGGACGAGAGCCATGTGACCGTGCCGCAGATCGGCGGAATGTACCGGGGCGATCGCGCACGCAAATCGACGCTCGTCGAGCACGGCTTCCGACTTCCTTCCGCGCTGGACAACCGTCCGCTCAACTTCGAGGAGTGGGAGCGGATGCTCAACACGACGCTTTACGTCTCGGCTACGCCCGGCGACTACGAGCTCAACCGCACGGCCGGCGAGGTGGTCGAGCAGGTGATCCGGCCGACGGGACTGCTCGATCCCGTGGTCGAGGTCCGGCCGGCCGCGACCCAGGTCGATGACCTGCTCTCGGAGATCCGCAAGCGCGTGGAGCGCGGCGACCGGGTGCTCGTCACGACGCTCACCAAGA
The DNA here is from genome assembly GCA_023701205.1 of Oligoflexia bacterium. Lineage (GTDB taxonomy): Bacteria > Bdellovibrionota > UBA1018 > UBA1018 > UBA1018 > JAMPXJ01. The sequence goes on along the minus strand of JAMPXJ010000017.1, from coordinate 25,680 downwards.
AGCTGGCCGAGGAGCTCACGACCTATTACCAGAAGCAGGGCGTGCGGGTGAAATACTTGCATTCGGATATCGAGACGCTCGAGCGCATCGAGATCCTGCGCGATCTCAGGCTGGGTGCTTTCGATGTGCTGATCGGGATCAACCTGCTCAGGGAGGGCTTGGATCTGCCTGAAGTCTCGCTCGTGGCCATTCTCGACGCTGATAAGGAAGGTTTTCTCCGAAGCTTCCGCTCGCTCATCCAGACGATCGGAAGGGCGGCGCGAAACGCCGACGGCTTCGTGCTGCTTTACGCGGACACGATGACCGAGAGCATGAAGCGCGCGCTCGACGAGACCGCGCGCCGCCGGGCGCTTCAGGAGGAATATAACCGCGAGCACGGCATCGTGCCCCGGACAATCCAGAAGGCGATTCCGGCGCCGATCGCGCCCACGCTCGAAGAAGAGGATTCGAGCGATCGCGCGCTCCTGGCGAAGCGGGCGCTGCGAACAGGCTCGGGCTCCGGGCATGGCAAGAGCCTTTGGAGCGCGGCCGAATCCCCGGCCGATGCGATGGCGACGCTCGACTTCGTCGATCCGGCCGATCGCGATGCGGAGATCCGCTCGCTCGCGGGCGAGTTTTTCACCTCGGTCGAGAAGCTTTCCTCGACGGTTCGCAAAATGGAGGAGGAGATGCGCGCGGCGGCGAAGGAGATGCAGTTCGAGCGCGCCGCGGAGCTTCGCGACCGGATCAAGCGCCTGAAGGTATTTTCGCTGGGGATCTAAGCCATGCCGAACCGCCTCGCCCGCGAGACCAGTCCCTACCTGCTGCAGCACAAGGACAATCCCGTGGATTGGTATCCCTGGGGCGAGGAGGCGCTCGCCCGCGCCAAGGCTGAGAACAAGCCCATCCTGCTCAGCATCGGCTATTCCGCCTGCCACTGGTGCCACGTGATGGAGCGCGAAAGCTTCGAAAACCCGGTCGTGGCTGCGATGATGAACGAGCATTTCGTGTGCATCAAGGTGGATCGCGAGGAGCGGCCGGATCTCGACCGCATTTACCAGAACGTCGCGCAGGCGTTGACCCGAAGCGGAGGCTGGCCCCTGACGGTATTCCTAACGCCGGAGCTCAAGCCGTTTTTCGGAGGCACCTATTTTCCTCCCGACGATCGTTACGGGCGAGCGGGCTTCCGGCGCGTGCTCGAAGCGCTCTCCACGGCGTATCAGGGTGACACGGAGGGCGTGACCGAAAATGCGCGGCGCCTGACGGAGTTCATCCAGGCGGTCGAAGGGGTCGCCTCGCCCGGCCGCGAGCGACCTGGGCGCGAAGCGCTCGCCCGCGCCGCCGAAGGGATTCTGGCTCATGTCGACTGGAGCTTCGGGGGGCTCGGCTGGGCGCCGAAGTTTCCGAACGCGCCGATTTTCACGTTTCTCTGGCGGTCGGGTAAGCGCGATGCGGTCGAGCTCCTGCTCGAACGCATGGCCTGCGGCGGGATTTACGATCAGCTCGGGGGCGGCTTTCACCGGTATTCGGTCGATGAGACCTGGTCGGTTCCCCATTTCGAGAAGATGCTCTATGACAACGCGCTTTTGCTGAAGCTCTACGCCGAGGTGCTCGTGTCGAGGGGCGAGTCGCTGGCGTCGGAGCGCCGGGAGCTCTTCATGCGCGTCGTTGGGGAGACGGTGGATTACGCGCTTCGGGAGGTACGCGACCCCGAGGGCGGCTTCTACAGCGCCCAGGACGCGGATACCGCGGAGGGCGAAGGAAGCTTCTTCGTCTGGACGCCACTGGAGTTGCGCGAACGGCTGGAGCCCGAGGAATACGAGGCGTTCTCGCGTGCCTATGGCGTGACGGAAACGGGAAACTTCGAGCGGGGCGCGACGGTGCTCCACCTGACGGAGCGCGGTCCCCGGCCGGGTGACCCGAAGCTCGAGTCCGCACGGGCGAAGCTGCTGCAGACGCGGAGCGCGCGCCCGGCGCCCGAAACGGACCGCAAACTCCTGGCGGGCTGGAACGGGCTCATGCTCAGCGGTTTGAGCTGGGCGGCCCTGGCTTTGCGGGAGGCCGGGCGGGACGAGGACGCGCGTCGGGCGCTCGTGGCGGCGCGCGAGACGCTGGGGCTTCTTCAGACGCGCTTTTCACGCGAGGGAAATCGCTTGTGGGCGTCCCTCCAGGAAGGGCAGCCCAAGCTCAACGCGTACCTCGACGATTATGCCTTTTGCGCGATGGGTGCGCTGGACTTCGCGCGCGTCACAGATGACGCCGCGGAGATCGCGCGCGGGGTCGAGAGCGCCGCGGGCTGGCTCGAGGTGCTGCTGAGCCGATTCAAGGATCCTGATGGGCCCGGGTATTTCTTCACCAGCGATGATCATGAGGCGCTCATTCACCGCTCGAAGTCGATCCATGATCAGGCGATCCCTTCGGGAATGGCGGTGGCGCTGGAGTGCCTGTGCGCGCTGGGCGAGCTCGATCCCAAGGGTCAGGGCGGGCGCTACCGCGAGGAACTGCGCGCGCAGCTCGATGCGCTTTTTCCGCTCGCGTTGCAGGCGCCGCAGGCCTGCGGAGAGCTGCTCTCGGCGGCGCTGCTCGATGTGCAAGGGCCCCTGGTAGTCGAAGGCCCGGGCGCTTCAGCGGCCTGCGTGCATGCGCGGGTCTTCCAGCGCGCGCCAGAGGCCGGCGCCGGCGCGAATCGCCTGCGGGTCTGTCATGAGCAGAGCTGCAGCTTACCCTTTGACGACGTGGCGCAGCTCCGTGAGGAAGTCAGGCGGAGGCTGGGCGGGCGTTGACCGAAGCGCACTGCTGACGCGAGATCGGTTATGGAGCGAACTCGACGACGAAGGGGAGAACCGAGTGAGTCTCCTGCAGCTCCTCATTGATCAGATAGACGTCGAAGAATCGGATTCCCCTGAATAGTCCGATGGAGTTCTCCCAAGGCAGAGTGGTCAGGAAGCTGTAGCGGCGTTCTGCATCCTTTTCCAGGCGGGTCACGCTTCGGATCCAAGGCCCCGCTTTGTATTGATCATTGAGATAGAACATCAGGACTTGATCGTATTCCCTGTCTTTTCTGGGGGGATTCCCTGGGTACCATGCCATTTTTGAGAGCACGCCGGATTGCGGGAGCAGCGGCGAGGAAGAAGTGAATTCCAGAAGCAGGTAAAACGCGTCGTTGGGCCTGAGTGTAAAGATGGAGATGCCGCGGTCCACGCGCGAGGGCTCCAATTGCCGGGTTTGCCCGTTTCCCGTGTAGTAGACACCGGCACCCGAAAGGGTTGGCGCTGCGGCAGGGGCCTGAGCGCTCCTCAGGCTGAGCATCTGTCTGAGCGCTGGCGTACCGCTCAGCTTGAAAACAGATCCTTTGATCTTGAAGCTGATTCGCTGGAGGAAGTAATTCCGGGAAACGGTCGAACCGGGGAAGGTATATCCGAGCTTTAAGTCATAGAGATCCGGGCCGACCTGGGCCAGGCGGCACTCGGTGAATCTCACCTCGTGGCGCGCTTTGAACCAAAGCCCGAGGAACTGATCCGAGCTGAACGTTGCCTCGCAGGATTCGACGGCCAGAGGCTTGGGAGTTCGAACCCGCGCCTGAATGGACCAGGTGTCGCCGTTGCGCAGTTCCGTCGCATTGGCCTTGACCGCCAGAAGCTGTAGCCCGTTATCGGGCTCGATCCCGGCGATGATCGGCGCGAGATCGGCGCCCTCATGAGCAAGCATATTGCTGGGAGAGGCCGGGTCAATGATGCCTCGGAAGGATTTCCACCAGCCTGCGCGGCGCCGTGGATCATTCCACCAGTCGGGACGATCCTTGGGCAGGTCCGGCTGGACGTAGAACGCCAGGCGATAGGTTCCTCGGTAAAGTCTCAGTACAACGGAATCCGCGTCGGACCCGGAGTCCCGGCCGTTGCAAAGGAAGTACATCTCGCTCGAGGCGGCGACGGGCTGAGAGTATTGGAACGGATCCCAGTCCAGCATCGTGTCCCATTTCAGCGGATGGATCCAAAAGGCCACGGGAGTTTCGCCGCGCGCGCAGGGAATGAGATTCTCGAAGCCATAGGTCAGCTCCCGGACCCACACTCCATCCGTCAGCAGAATCTGGGTGGAGTCCTGGATCCTTGCGGGACGTTGGCGCCGGACGGTTTCGGCCGCCGAGGAGAGAAATTGGCTCACCCAGATCTGAATCTGGGGCTGACCTACGGGATCGAGCCTGAGGACTTGCGTTTGCTTTCGAAGCAGGGCCTGGACTTTCGCGCCCAGCTGGTCCAGCGCGCGGTCCAAAGTGTCGGACATGCCCTGATGATGGCCAAGCTCATGAACCAGAATCGCCGTAGCAGTGAAAAGGTCCACAGGCGGAGGGTTTTCGGGCGAAAAGGCGATCGCATCGGCATTGAAGATGATCGGCGAGCCTTCAGTATTTCCCGTGACGGCGATGCGGTGAGCGGAATCGGCCTGGGGCTTGAAAAGCCCTGAGCTCTCGGGTTCGAAGCTGATTCGGGTCTTCGAGAATTCCGTGGGAAAGCGCTTGTAAAGTCGCAGCAGGAGGGATTTTTCTTCCGAAGTCAGTCCGCAGGAGGGTTGAATCAGGCAAAGCTCGATCGGACGTGCGAGATTCTTCCACGCGAAGAGGATGATCTGTTGGGAAGCGTTCGAACCCGGAAGGATGCCCGGAACGTAGCCATTGGCCGAGGCGGTAAGAGACCAAATCGCAAAATAAACCAAAGTGATTAGAAATCCGGGAGCAGTTCGCAAACGCATCGGGATTCCATAATCAAAATAACGCACTACGTCAATTCAAATTCAGTTATAAGGAGCCATGATTCAGATCGGACTGAGCTTTCTCCTCTCTGTTTTTGCTTGGGCTGGGCCGGGAATCGTCGGCAATGGAGGGGGGGTAAGCGAGCAGAACCTGGTTTACGCCTGGCAGAATCTGGAATCGTTCCTCAGTCCCTGTCAGGCTTCGGCGGAATCCTGCGGGTTGAGCCGTACGGAGGGGCGCGTTCTCGGGGCGATTGTCACGGATCATGCGCACGAGCGACTCCGGGGAGGGCTTCGATTCGCGGCTCGCGGCCAAACAGTCGAGCTATTTCAGACCGAGCCCCGCGTTGGCGCCGTGATCACGTGGAACACGGACCTTCTCTTTGACGAGAGCCATGGGAGCGCGCGCCCTTTTGATCTGGTCAGGGGTCTGGGCTTGCTCGTGGAAGCTTTGGCGACCCATCACGCCTTCGAGGCCGATCAGGCGAGGAGGCTCGGTGCAGGGATCAGTCGATTTTTCCGGGAAGGCTACCAGGAGTTCTGGAATAGCGAGGAAGAGTATCGAACCGTCCGGTTGATCGTGCTGTCACCCCGTTCGTCGGGTGAGCAAGCCGTTCTTCTTTCCGACGGCGAGAGTTTCACGGATCTCACGCCGTTCTTCAAAGAGGAGCTTCACTGTCCTGCAGGCGGAAGCGGCTCGGCCTTTCGAGTCTCTGGTTTGTACTGGTCAGCGCAAGAGGGTTCAGTCCGGCCGGGTGAGCTTCAGGCTCGCGGCCGAATCGCTTACTCCTGCCCGACTCGATTTGAAGGCGCATTTCGCCTGAATATGGACTTCGAGCCCACTTCCGGCGGATCGCGTCTTCGCGCCGGTTCGGTGCGCGTCCAGCTGCTTCAGGCAGGGGAAGTGAATCAGGTCACTCGTCTGTATGACGAAACAGGTTCAAATTGAGCTGAAAGACGCTTCCTGCCGTGTCGTTGGTGTCCGCGCCGAAACGTCGGACGAAGTCGGCCGCGAAATCGCGCAGCGCCGATTTTGCTTCGAATAAGCGCTTCTTGTCAAAACGCAAGGTAATCGCCAGGAATTCCCGTTCGAGCACCTCTTGCTCATTTAACGCCTCGCGCGCGCGCTCAAGCATCTGAGAGTGGTGAAGCCGGATCGCGCGCGAGGGGATGTCAAAAGCCGTGGCGATCGCTTCGCCTTCGCGAATGCGCAGTCTTCCGGACTCCGGGTCGCGTTCAATCACGCCGGCCTGCAGGAGATTCCTCAAAGCCTGATTTGCGCGCTTTGGGGTGACCTTGCCGCGGAGCTTGCGGCAGATCCATCGGTGATCCTCCTTGAAATCCGGAAGCTCCAGGAGCTGCCGGATCACCCAATGCTCCCATTCGGCGGTACAGGCGAAGGCGGAGGACCCGATCGTGCGCGCGCGGAACTGCCGCGGTCTGAGCGCCTTCATCCGCTCTTCCAGGTCGGCGGAGGGTTTCCTGGCGAGTTCGCGCCGTTTCTTCTGTCCCAGGAGATGAAGGTAGGCGGCTTCCTGCGTGCTCAGGTCGGCGGCACGCGAAATCGCCTGAAGCATCTCAACACTGGGAGCGCGCTGGCCTTTCATGATCATCGCCAGGCTCCTGGGAGAACGGTAATTCACGAGGGAGCTCAAGCGTTCGAGCGTGAGCGGGCGCTTACCCTTGCCGAGCGCTGCCTGCAGGTGGCGAAAATATTCCGCCACATCGGAGAATTCGAAGACTTTGCGAGGGTCGGCGCGCATGGGCTCTTCATACTTCAGGGCGCACAGATTGTGCGCTTTTTCTTTCGTATCCCGCGCTGAAGGCGCTTTACCCGTTCCTCGGGACACACCTCGCGGATATTTCTGGAGGCCAGAGGAGAAAACACTATGTTCAAGAATGAAGTCTTTTGTCGGTTGGTCTTGATGTCGGCCGTTCTGGGAACCTTCGCCGCGGCTCCTGCCTCGGCCGGGGTGGATCGGAACGTGAATATTCGCGTGAGTCCGCTTTCGATCATGTCGGGAAACCTCGGATCCGACGTCGATTTCGCGGTATCCAGGAAATTCACCGTCGGGCCCACGGTGTCGACGCTGAGCGCTTCGCTTCTTGCCGTTGAGTTGAAAGGCTACAATATCGGGGCTCGGGGCAATCTCTATCTGACCGGGGACGCGATGTCGGACGGTTGGATCCTGGGGCCGAGCATCGGGTATTCCTCCATGCGCGTAAGCCTCGGCACGGAGGAAGGCACCACGGGCAAGCTCAGCCTGGGTTCGCTTATCGGATATCAATGGATCTGGGGGACCGGCTTCAACGTCAATGCGGGGCTGGGTGCCAACTGGTTGAGCGGCGATCAGAAAGTCGCGACGAACCAAGGGACGGATCTCAGCATTCCGTTTTACAGCGGGATCGTGCCCTCGGCGGAACTCACTGTCGGTTACGCCTTCTAGTTAGGTGACTGCCACGCCGGCTCGCTCGGATCGGGTGAGCCGGCGTCGTTCCAGCTCAGTCCTCGTACCGCTCAAAAAAAGTGCGGAATGCCGTGTTTGCGAGCTTCTCGAGAAAGCGTAGGCGGGGCGGCAGCTGCGCGGAAGAGGTGCGCGCCTCCGCCGTGACCTGGTCGCTGGCCTCGGCGATGCCGACGCGGGTGTCATTCGTGGCCAGCTCGGTGAATTCCAGCTGGATGCGCACGTTGCCTTCGAGTTTCTTGATCTTGTAGAGCCGCTGGGTTTTGCCATCCCCGCGCTCAGCCTTGAGCTGGCTGTCCTCGACCTCGTCCTCGCCATAGCCCTCGCGGACCTCGGCGGTGAAATCCAGGGTCTTCGCGCGGAGCGCGTAGTCGGCGCCGGCGCGGCGGGCGAGCTCCTTCCAATCAATCGGATTGAGATCGGGTTGCTTGCGGGCGGTATCGACGTCCTGCTTGGGGACCAGAATGAAAGTGCCGCGTTCGCGCAACTGGTTGACGAGCGCTACTTCGATGATGGAACGGTCCGTGGCCTCCGCATCGACATCGACGAGCGCGACCTTCTTGCCGACCATCGTATTGAGCTCAGGCGTCTCCTTGCGGGCGGTCGAACAGCCCGCAAGCAGGGCCAGGCCTGAAAATCCCGCTACGAGAAGACCCGTCGCGAGCCGCATGGCTTACTGCTGCTGTCCGCCGTAGATCAGGATCTTCAGATCCGTGCGGAAGATCACCTCGATCTTGTTGGGATAGATGAGCTTGCCGACGATGCCTTCGCCGAAGGTCGGGTGCTTGATCTTATCGCCCAGGATGAAATGACCCTTGGTCGTGTAGCTCTTCAGCGGGGCATCTTTATGGGAGGTCATCAGCTTTTCCCATTCCGCCTCGATGGAGGTGGCGGTGGCTTCCGCGGTCGTTTCCTTTTTCTTGCGGGTGGGCTTGGCTTTGCCCGGCTCGGTCACGCCTTTGGGTGCCTTGTAGACATGCTCTTTCTTGCAGGTCAGGCACTGGACCTTGGCGATGCGGTCGCCTTTCATGGCCACGACGATGTGGTTCAGGTCCATCTTGCAGCTCGTGCAATAAGCGAGCGTCTCTTTGGCGACATTGCTGCCGGCGCCGTTGGTACGAGCCATCTGGGTCTTTCTCCTGTGGTCGCGCTGGCCGCGAGTGCTCCGGAGCCGCCCGCGCTTGCGCTGTTTTTAGAATCCTATAGCTTCATTTGTGGTTATATGGACTTGGATGGAAAATCAAGCTTCTAAAGCCGTCTTGCTTGATCTGGCCCATGCCGCGGCCACCTCTCCGGGCGTTTACCTGATGAAAGGGCCTCAAGGAGAGATCATTTACGTCGGCAAGGCGAAAAATCTCAGGAATCGCCTGACCACCTACTTCCAGCCGGCAGGCCATGAGAATCCCCGGACCGAGATGATGGTGGGGAGGGTGCAGCGTTTCGACGTCATTCTTACCGAGACCGAGGCCGAAGCCCTGATCCTGGAATGCACCCTGATCAAGAAACATAAGCCCAAATTCAACGTCCGGCTCAAGGATGACAAGGCTTACCCGTACCTCCGAATCCAGCTCGGCGATGCTTATCCCCGATTGGAGTACGTTCGGCGCGTACAGCGTGACGGAGCGCGGTATTTCGGTCCGTTTCCTTCAGCTTGGGCGGCGCGCCAGGTTATGGACCTGCTCGTCGAGAGCTTTCATTTGAGAGACTGCTCGGATAACGCTTTCAGGCACCGCACCCGGCCCTGCATTCTCCATCAGATGGGTAAGTGTACGGCGGCCTGCGTCGGGAAGATCGATCAGAACACCTATCGGGAACAGATCGACGAGGTCATCGCCATTCTCGAGGGCCGGGGCGAGCGGCTGACCGCGCAGCTTCGCAAGGGGATGGAAGACGCTTCGGAGCGCGAAGAGTTCGAAGAGGCGGCCTATTATCGCGATCAGCTCCGTAATCTCGAGGTCGTGACCCAGACCCAGGGCGTCCATGAGGCCGGCTCGCAGCGTGACCGCGACGTGGCCGGGCTCTCGCGCAAGGGGAGCGATGCGCACGGGACCTTGCTCCGGATCCGTGGCGGGAGGATGATCGCCGTCCAGCATTATCATCTGCAGAACACGGATCCCGCGTTGAGCGACGCGGAGATCCTGCGGGATTTCCTTTCGCAGTATTACGTCGATCTCGAGCAGCGGGTCGGAAAGGGCGAGGAACCCGGCCTGGTCCCCTCGGAGGTGCTCGTCCCATTGGTGCCCGCGGAGTTCGAGATCATGGAGAAAACCCTCGCGATCGGGATCCGTCAGGCCGAAACGGCGGTGGACCGGCAGCTGCTGAATGTCGCGCGCTCGAACGCTGATTACGCGCTCGAGCAGCTCCTCAAGCGCTCCAAAGGCGAGGGGGGGCATGGGCTCGAGGCGCTCGAAGAGGCGCAGGACAAGCTGCACCTGCCCAAGCTCCCGCACCGGATCGAGTGCTATGACATCTCGAATCTCCAGGGGCAGGACGCCGTCGCCTCGCGGGTGGTTTTCGTCGATGGCGCGCCCGACAAGAACCTTTACCGCCGCTACAAGATCAAGACGGTCGAGGGCGCCAACGACTTCGCGATGATGAAGGAGGTCCTGGGCCGGCGCTTCTCGCATGCCGACGAGGCGTTACCGGATCTCGTCGTGGTGGACGGCGGCAAGGGCCAGCTCGCGCAGGCGGTGGCGATCCTCGAGGAGCTCGAGGTCCAGGGCGTGAGCGTCGTGGGATTGGCCAAGGCGCGGGTGGAAAGCGACTTCCGCGCCACCGAGGTGAAGTCCTCGCACGAGCGGATCTTCATTCCGAATCGGAAAAATCCTGTGCCGCTCCTGCCCCACACCGCGGCCTACCGCCTGCTCACGCACGTGCGCGACGAGGCGCACCGGTTCGCGGTGAGCTATCACCGGCTGCTTCGCGACAAGCGGAGCCTCGGCAAGTCGGGAAATTGAAGCTCGCTGGCGCTTCAGGGGCGTAGTTGACCCCGGCCATCGTGTTTGTTAGCTCTGGTCTATGACCAGAAAGCGAAGCGAAAAGGAAGGCCGGCGCGGGAACCTGCGCATCGGCGACCATTGGAACGCGATCAATATCCTGGCGCTTTCGCAGTCCAACCCCCTGAAGGCGATCGCGGAATTCGTCGAAAACAGCATCGATGCGGGTGCGACCCTGGTTCATGTCTTTCGCGGCAAGAAAGACGGCGAGCCTTATTTGCGAATCGTGGACAACGGCCGAGGCATTCCACGTTCTCCCGAAGGCGAGCCGGATTTCAGATATGTCGCCACCCATATTGGAGACTCCATCAAGCGACACCTCAAGGCCAAGGGGGCGCAAGGAATCCAGGGGGAATTTGGAATCGGCCTCCTGAGCTTCTGGACGGTGGGGGAGCGCCTCACCTTGAGATCGGCCGCGGCCGATGGACACGTTCATCAGATGACGCTCATCAAGGGCAAGCCCGGCTATCAGATCAGCCGGACCCGGGCGCTCCTGGCGGACTCCGGCACGGAGCTCGTCATTCAGCCGCTCTTGCCGGGCTTGAGGCAGGTGACGGGCGAGAAGCTGCAATGGTATCTCGGGATCGAGCTGCGCAATCGCATCCTCGATCGCGGTGTGGAGATCCATATCCATGACCTGACCTCGCGCAACGAGCTTCGGGTGGAGCCGCAGCGCTATGAGGGCAGAAAACTGATCTTGTCAGCGATCGAAGGGATCCGTCCGGAGCTTTATCTCAATGATTCGGACCAGTCCCATCGAGTGGCCATTTATCGGCACGGGACTCGTGTCTTGGATGATTTGGGCGACTGGCCGGAGCTGGATCCCGCGATTTGGCGTTCGGGGAATCTCTCCGGCTACGTCGAATGTCCCTCCCTGCAGCTCACGCCGGGCACGCGCTTGGGCGTGATTCAGGACGAGCGTTTCGAGGCGGTCTTGAACGCGCTTCGGGCCCTGGAGGAGCCGCTTCGCGCGGAGCTGGCGCTTTTGAAGCAGGCGGCGGAAGACAAGGCTTCGAAGCTTACCCAGCAGACCTTGCACCGGGCCTTTCGCGATGCCCTGAATGATCTGCCGCGGGAGGAGTACGACTGGTTCGATGTCGGCGGCGGGAATGGGACTTCGCGCTCGGAAAAGGGCAAGGCCGAGAGCCCACGGGCAGGCGGGCTTTTCCTGGAAAAGGGCGCGGTCCCTCCTGATGTTTCAGGGGAGAATGCCGCGGAGATCGAGCCCGCGCAGCCCGCTTTTTTTGATTTCGCCGGACCGCTGCATTCCGCGCGGATCGCCCCGAAGTCGAGCATCGTGGCCGTGGGTGCCCGTCGGCAGTTTCGGGCGATCGCGAGGGATCGCAAGGGGACCCCGGTTTCGGAGGGCCTGGCGTTCGAGTGGAAAGTTCTGGAAGGCCCGGGGGCCTTTGAGACGGGAACGGAAGGGAAGCAGGAAATCGAATACCTGGCTCCCCCGGAACCAGGTCTCGCGCGTCTCGAGGTGACGATTCGCCAGGGCGAGCTGTCGGCGCGAGCCGAAGCGGTCGTGACGGTCACGGAATCCCTCGCACAGCTCGGAGGTGGTAGCTCTGAAGACGAGGAGGCTTCCGCGAGCGGACGCAGGAGGCGAACGCTCCCCGATTTCACCTATGAGCGCGCCCCGGGCGCGCTGTGGCGCTCGCGCTACGAGGCCTCGAGAAATATCGTGGTCATCAACAACGGCCACCGGGATTTCCTGTTCGCATCGACTAAAAGCGCGCTCAAGCTCCGCTATCTGGTCCGCCTGATCAGCATGAGCTGGTTCTGGCCAATTTCTCAGGCCTTCCCAGTCACGAGCTGATGGATCGGCTGATCGAGGTCTCGTTGCGCGCTGAAGAGTCGCTGCGCTGATTCCACTTTATCTTCCGAAGAACTTCAGCATCTCCATCGGCAGCGGGATGATCATCGTCGAGGTATGCTCGCTCGACATCTCCCGGAGCGTCTGGAGATAACGCAGCTGCAGCGACATCGGCTGCGTTTCCATCGTCTTCGCGGCCTCGGTGAGCTTCTGTGAGGCCTGAAGCTCGCCCTCGGCGGCGATGACCTTGGAACGGCGCTCGCGCTCGGCTTCGGCCTGGCGGGCCATCGCCCGCTGCATCTCGGCCGGAAGGTCGATCTGCTTCACCTCGACGTTGGAGACCTTCACGCCCCAGGGCTCGGTCTGCGCGTCGAGAATCGCCTGGAGGCGATGGTTGATGGCTTCGCGCGAGGAGAGGAGCTCGTCAAGCTCTACCTGACCCAGCACCGAGCGAAGCGTGGTTTGCGCGAGCTTCGAGGTCGCGAGCAGGTAGTTCTCCACCTCGACGACCGCGCGGTTGGGCTCGATCACGCGGAAGTAAACCACCGCGTTCACCTTGAGCGTGACGTTATCGCGCGAGATCACGTCCTGCGGCGGGACGTCGAGCGTGATCGTGCGCATATCGATGCGGACCATCCGATCGATCACCGGCACGAGGATGATCAGGCCGGGGCCCTTGGCGCCGATGATGCGGCCCAGGCGGAAGATCACGCCGCGCTCGTACTCGTTGAGCACCTTCACGCTCATGAGCAGGAAAACGACGACGAGGAAAATCAGAAACATGAAGCCTCCCGAGAGGATTTCCATTTTAGGGTTTCTCCTGTTTTTTCTGGGGAATCGCTATTCCCAGTTCCTTGGCCGCCCGCTGCAGATCGGTCCAGGCATCCCGCTTCGCCGCCGGATTCTCGAGCAGCGTCGCGGGATGAAAGGTGACCAGCAGCTTCGTGCCGTGAAAGTCATGGAAGCTTCCGCGCAGCTCGCCCAGCGGGCGATCCGTGCCGAGCAAGATCCGCGCGGCGGCTTCGCCAAGCGCGACCACGAGCCGGGGCGCAAGGCCCGCGAGCTCGTCAGGGCCGCAGATGCGGAACTCCTCCGGCGCGAGGCCCATCGCCTCGATCATGCGATCGAGCAGGGCGCGCGCCCCGGGAGCGTTTTGCCCTTCGGCATCGAACGCGGCGACGAAGACGGCCGTGACGGGAATCGCGGACGCGGCTCCGTCAGGGACGGCGCCAGATTTCTGGCGCCCCATCACGATCGCATGAGGTGGGAGGAAGGGCTTCCACTGCATCCCGCAGGGATAGCATGTACTTGGCGGGGAAAAAAGAAATCACTGGAGCCGGTGAGTGACCTGGCGGGTCTGAACCCCGCATTCGGGACAACGCGCCGTTTCCTGAGTCAGATTTCTATGGAAATCGGTGACATGGGTGAAGTGGAGATTGGCTCCGCAAAGGGCGCAATGCGTGTATTTCGCAAGCAGCTCCTTTGCGGGGCCAAAGAAATCGGAGAAAGCGGGTGTTTGGGCTTTTTCCATTTTCAGATCTCCATTCTCTCGCAGGCCTGTGTGTGGTTGGGGGCCTTGCTGACATGAAGCTCTTCGGAATCGGGCGGGAACTCTGAACGGGAATTATTTTCCTCCCGTGCGGGAATCGCCTTGCTCTGCAATAATCGACGAGTGGGTCGCATCGCGCTTCGCGTTTTCCGGCAGATCACCGCGGTTTTGCTATTGGGGGCCTTGCCCGGGTTCTCGCATGCGGCGCCGAGGCCCTTCGAGCCCCGAGCGGAGCTGCTCGGAGAAGCGCGGATCCGCGTGCGCATCGCCGAGGCGATCCCGATGGCGACGCTCAGGGGGTTTGATCTGCGGATCGGCACTCATACGCAGGATGCCGCGAGCGAATGGGAGTTCCGCTGCCAGGACGACCGCATCCGGGCGCTTCAGGTCGGGGGCACGCGGACGCTCGAGCTCGCGAGCCCGGTGACGATCGAGACCCCGGCGGGCTTTCTGCAGTTCCGGGGGCGGCCTTATCGCGAGGAGCTCAGGATCCATTCCGTGGGCTCGCTCTGCGAGGTCATCAATGTCGTGCGCCTGGAGAAGTATCTCAAGGGGCTGGTGAACACCGAGTTCTCCTCGCGTTGGAACGAGGAGGCGATCGCGGCCCAGGTGATCGCGGCGCGGACCTACGCGATGTACCAGATGCGGCAGGCGATGGGCTCCCACTTCGATGTCGACGCCACCGTGCGCGACCAGGTTTACGACGGCTCCATCAAGGAGGACTCGCGCGCCTCGCGCAGCGTGGAGAAAACGCGCGGCGTGGTGCTGACGGTGGGCCCGGCGCAAGCACCCGTCCCGCTCAAGGCCTTCTATCATTCGACCTGCGGAGGCCGCACGGAGTTGCCCGAGCGGGTCTGGGGGGCTCCGGTCGCGGGATTTCGCCGAGCGGTGCCATGCCCCTACTGCGCGCACTCGCCCGTGATGAGCTGGACGCTCGAGCTCAAAGGCGAGGTGATCCGCGATTCGCTCCTCAAGGGGGCGCGCGCCGAGGAAAAGGCGCCGACGGGCTGGCCCGGGGACTGGCTTACGGCACTCAAGAGCGGAAGGCTCACCGGGCTTCGGATCGGAAAGATGGAATCTGGCGGACGGGTGGCCGAGCTCTTGACCTCTTGGTCCATTCCGCGAAAGGGTGGCGCTCCGAAAACCGTCGAACTCCCGGTCCCGGCCGCGCGCTTTCGGGACTGGATCGGGCCCGGGCGCTTCCGGAGCACTTCCTTTCAGCTGGGCCCCAGTGGGCGGACGCTCGCCGGCGGGGGCGGTCGAAGCTGGCAGTTCCGCGGCCGGGGCAACGGGCACGGCGTGGGGATGTGCCAGTACGGCGCCAAGACGATGGGCGAACGGGGCCACAAGGCCATGGCGATCCTCAAGCACTACTACCCGGACGCGATCCCGCGAAAGCTGTGGTGACGGCGGGGGTGGCGAGCGTCATCTTCAGCTCGGGAGCGGGATAAACGCGGGATCACGGCGAGCCAGGACGAACTTATCGAACGCGCGGCTCGATTCTTCCGTGAGCTCATTGATCTCGACCCAGATCCCGTTCACGCGCGACCAGAGGATCGTTCCGGTTCCGGCGAGATGGGTAAGGGGGCCGGCTCCGAAGTCCAAGTCGAAGGCGATTAGGGTATCGCGTCCGGGCGTTGGCGAGGTGCATTCAAGAAAGAATCCCCCGTGTCCGAGCGAGAAGCCTTTCGTCCTGTCGCCGGGAAAAGCGTCCCAAGCCTTCCGGATCTCCATTAGCGGCCCTTTCGGGGCTCCATCGGCCTGCCGGCTGATCGGCTTGAGCGCCTTGCTCACGGCCGCGCTCAAGGCATCCAGCTTGAATGGCTTCATGATGATCGAGCTCGCTCCGGCATCGAACGCCTGGGGCGTACTGATATCGGCGAACCCGGTGATCAGAATGATGCCCGGAAAAAAGGGATCCCGCTTGCGCAGCTCCTTCAGGAGTGTGACGCCATCTCCGCCAGGCATGCGGATATCCGAGACCACGACGTTCACACTTCCGTCTCGCACGACCTCAAGCGCGGTCTTTCCGTTATCGGCTTTCAAGACGCGAAAATTCTGGAGCTCGAACTCCATAGCGAGCAGCTCGCGTATGTCCTGGTTGTCATCGACAATGAGAATTGTTTTTTGATCGGACATCGGCTTGATTCCAGTTGGTGCGACGCTTTATCTCGCCACGCCGTATTTCGGGCCTTCGGTTTCGATGAATTTCAGCAGTCTTTCTATCTTGGGTGTATAACGGCCCTTCACGACCAGAATCAAGGGCCTTCCCATGGTCGAGTGTTTTGGAGCCGCGACATCCTCCGTAACCGCGGCGAGGGGGACCCAGCCAATAGCTCCCGGAGTGGCGGAGATGGCTTTGAGCAGGGTCGGGATGGTATCGGTGTAAATCGTCCCCTCCTTGCGGATCGGTTTTCCGCCCAGGATGATCTTCTCCAGATAGGGTGCCATTACCATCTGCACTTTCGAGAAAATAGTGACAACTGGAAGGTCTTTACCTCCGACTTCCTTCCAGTTTCGCACCTCTCCTGAAAGCAACTTGGCCAAATCAGAATCGGAGAGATGGGTTACGCCGACGGCCTTGTGGGTCACGATTTGAGTGCGGTCACGGCCGATCACGCGGTAACGCATGTCCTTCAGGTTTTTCACCTTGAGACCCTTTTCCTGCATGAACTCGACCCAGTTGCTCCAATCGAGCCCTCCGGCGCCTGCCTCCGCAGTGCCGTTGTCCACGTCCAGGAGAACCCGATCCGCGCTGACTCCCTGCCAGGTGCCGTTCACGTCCACGACGCGAATTCCCGTTTCCCGCTCGAGCGGCTCCCTGATCTTGGAGAAGATATTCTTCATCGGGGCGACGGCTATGGAAAGCCTGAGGTCCTCCGCGGCGGTCGTGTTCGTGGTAGACGCAAAGAGAAGCGAAAGCGCGGTTACCGATAAGCCCATGAAGCGAAATGCGCACATGGGAAAATGATACGCTATCGCGCGAAGGGGGACAAGGCTCGTAGCGCCGCATCAGGTGGACGGCCTGGAAAGCTCGACGATGAATCGCGTGTATTGCCGCGCGCAATCGTAGGAAAGCGTGCCTCCATTGTCATTTATGATATTGGAAAAGGTGTTCAGGCCGAGGTTGCTCGTCTTGCCGAAATCATGGGCAGCCAAGGGAAGGAACATCTTCTTCACGAGCTCATCCGGTAGGCATCGGCTGCTGTCGGACACGCTTATTCTGACGTTCTTGGGATCGAATTCCACCTCGATTGATATCCAGCGTTCAGGCTGACCGGCCACGGCATTGATCGCATTGTAGATGAGGCCGAGCAAGACCTGGGAAACCACTGATGCGCGGCAGTAGACTTCGACGTCAGTATAGGGCTCCACCTGGATCGGGGTATCGGAGCCGGCCCCTCTCATCGAGCCGAGGAAGACGGCGTCATTGATGATCGTGCTGACCTTCGCGAGCGCCATTCCCTCCTGGGAAGCTTCGGAGGCGAAGCCGCGGAGCGACGAAGTGATCCGGCCGATCTTATCGACGGTTTGGAGCACACGTGCCATGGAGGATCGCAGTCGCTCATTTTTCAGCTTTTCGGCGATTCGGAGGGAATCATGCGACAGCAGGGAGATGACCGTGAGCGGGCTGTTGATCTCGTGCGCGATTCCGCCGGCCATCTCGCCAAGCGCCAGCATCTTCGAAGCAAACTGGAGCTTTTCCTGCTGTTCGGCGATCAGCTTGGTCCGTTCGACCACCTTGCGCTCCAGGGTCTCGTTAAGCTCGGCGAGAGCCTCGTACCTCTCGCGGACGAGGGATTGCATGCGATTGATCGAATCCTCGAGGCTCTTGATCTCATCGTTCCAGCTCGGATCCCGGGGCAGTTTCAAAGGCGTATATTCAGATGCCTGTTCCGCCTGTTCTATCAAATGCCTCTGGGCGGCCAGCAGATGCCGGGTGAGGATCCGGTTGAGCGCGTAGAGCACGAGGCCGGAAACCATGAGAGTCTTGAGAAACTGCGTCAGGAGGATAATGCCGGCCTTTTTCCAGAGCCGGATGTATACTCCCGTCAGGTCGATATGCAGTTCGAGCTGGCCGATTCGCACCGGACCGGGGCTCTCGGGCCCCGCGTGGGACAGGTCGATCTTCCGAACCAGGTATTTGCCCTCGGTGCGCCTCCCCCCGGAATGGATCAGCTTTCCGGAATCGCCCTCCATCCAGGAGGAAATGAAAACCTGGCGAAACCCGGGAATATTCAGAATGCCGCTGGTCTGGACTCTCAGCATGGTGATGTCGAAGTTCCATAACGCCTCTTCCACCCCTCCTTTGAAGGTGCTTTCGACAAGTTGCACGTTATGGTCGATTTCGCGCAATTCCTCGTGGTAGTCCCAAAAAAGCTGGAATCCGGTGATGATGATCGTGACCGCTCCGCTCAAAGCGAAGACGACGAAAATGATTTTGGCATTGATCGAGTTTCGAACCTTCTCTAAGGTGTGTCGGAAAACCATCGAACCCTATTTTGCACGAAGCATGCACTTACTGGAAGATTTTGATTTCTCGCTGCCCGAAAGGTTGATCGCCCAGCGACCGGCGGAGCCGCGCGATGCCTCGCGGCTGCTCGTGCTCGATCGCGCGAGTGGGACGATCGAGCATCGGTTTTTCCGCGAGCTTCCGGGATTTCTCGATTCACGCGATCTGCTCGTGGCCAACAACTCGCGCGTCCTCAAGGCCCGGCTGCTCGGGCATCGGCTCAGGCCGGAGCAAGGGATGTGGATTCCCGGCGGGCGGGTGGAGTTCGTCCTGCTCGAGGAGCTCGGGCCGCGCCGGTGGGAAGGGCTTTTTCACGCGAGCGCGAAGTACGTCCCGGGGCTGCGTTTCGAGATTCCGACACCCGACGGGCGCGGGCTTCGCGGGGAGCTCGTGCGCGGGGTGAAGGACTCGCCCCATGGCACGGTGATCGCCGAGTTCGACCGTGACCCGATCGAGAGCGGCGCGGGCGAGCTGCCACTGCCGCATTACATCCAGCGTTCGCCCGAGGCGCTCGACGAGAAGTCCTACCAGACGCTTTACGCCAAGGTGCCGGGCTCGGCGGCGGCGCCGACGGCGGGCTTGCATTTCACCGAGGCCGTGCTGTCGGAGCTCCGCGAGCGAGGCGTAGCTTGGACCGAGGTGACGCTCAACGTGGGACTGGGCACGTTCCGCCCGGTGAAGGACCCGGAGCTCGCCAAACACAAGATGCACGAGGAGCGTTACGACGTGTCTCCCGAAACCGCCGCGCGGGTGAACGCCGCCAAGCGCGCCGGCAACCGCATCGTCGCCGTGGGCACGACCTCCGTCCGGACGCTCGAGAGCGCCTGGCGCGGAGGGGAGCTGCAGGCTGGGCCCGGAAGGACCTCGATTTTCATCCGGCCCGGCGCCCACGAGTTCCAGGTCGTCGACCGCCTGATCACGAATTTCCATCTGCCGAAATCGACGCTGCTCATGCTGGTTTCCGCGTTCGCCGGCCACGAGCTCGTGATGCGCGCTTATCGCGAGGCGGTCGAGCGGGAGTACCGCTTCTTCAGTTACGGCGACGCGATGCTGGTGCTCTGAAAGAGCCATATCCCGCTCGACGACGCGTTCCTCGGAAAGAGCCTGAAGCGCGCTCAGGCCCTGACGGTTCCTCACTTTGGGCCCCACGGAGAAGTCGGTTGAGGTTGACCCAGGTAAACGCGGACACGCACGCCGCGGTGCGCGCCAAAAAAATGAGAGCGGCAGAAACGTTTTCCACAGCCCGGGCGTCCTGCTTTCGGGGACTGAACTCAATCGTTATTTTTCGGGGGGATTCATGAAGAGTGGTTTAGCTTTGCTCGCTTTTGCTGGAACTTTCGCCCTGGCGTCCACGCCGTTCGCGGTTGCGGGAGCCAAGAACGCCATTCGGGTCGGTGAGGTCCAGGTATTGAAATCCTCGGAGATGGCCTGGCGGACCATCATGGCCGCGCCGATCGGCACCTCCATGAACAAGACCCTCCAGATGAACGTCTCCCTGGAATGCGGCCTGTATACCAATACGGTCGTGAAGAGCCAGAACATGGTGACGGACACGTCTTCCGCGTTCGCCGGCGTCATGGTTCGTGTACTGGTCGATGGCAAGGAGGCGCAGCCCGGCCAAGTGGTCTTCTGCAATCGCATGCAGCAGCTGACGGCGCAGCTCCAGGGGGCGCTGCTGAGCTGCACCGACATGTTGAACATGAGCACCTGTCTCACCTCACCGGAGATGATCGGCCTGCTTCAGGAGACGATGACGGCCAACTCCTTCAACTTCGCGCTGACCATGCCGACCGGCAAGCACAACGTCGAGGTCCAGGCCAAGATCCATACGGACCTGAGTTTCCAGAACGGCACCGCCGCCGCCAACGCCACGATCGGCAAGGGCGCCATCACGATCGAGGAGGTCAACCTCATCCCCGATGGCAACATCATTTCGTTCTGATCGGGTCGGTGCGAGGCAAGGGCGCTTCCGGCGCGCGGCCATCTTGGCCGGCGCCGGAAACCATTTCGCCGGAGCCCGGCTCACTTTTGGGCAGATGTCAGGTTCTTGGACAAAAGAGTGTTGCGAGCGCGATCACGGCTTATTGGTGACCGGAGGCATGGGACTTGCTCTGTTTCAACGGAAGCATGAGGAACTTCCTGATCCAATCCGGTGTTTTAGTGGCCCTGATCGCCCCTGTTTCCGGCCTTGCGGACCCTTGCGGCCATTCTTCGAACGAGCGTTTGGCGCCTTCGACTTCGATCAATTACGACGATATCCGGCTCGCGATCCGGCAGATCGCGCTGGAAAATCCCACACCGAGCGGGTCGTCCCGGGAGTTCCTGAAGATCGAGGAATCCTCGAAGCCCCGTCTCTCACCGGAAGGCCGGGTGTTCGGGCTGACGGAGCGGGAAACGCTTGATCATGTGGGTGATCCCAACGGCTCGTCCTGCTCGGGCAGGCACCTGCATGGCGATCTCGCCAATCGCCGCTGCCATGCGCAGGTGGTTCAGGCCGTGGATCTGCTCCTGAGGAATCTCAAGGTGCCCAAGGAGTTCTCCGCGCTCGCCGCGGCTTCCGTTTTCGTCCCGAAGGAGTATGGGCGCAAGGTCGTTTCCAAGCGCTTCGCCGACAAGGTGGGCCTGGATCGCCGCCCGTCGCTTTCGGACCTCGTGATCGCCGATTACGAGCTCTTCCGCTCGAAGGAGCGCGGGGGACCGGTCCTGCGCGGGACTTATTTCCTGGATCGAGCGGCGTTCCTGCACTGGGAGCGGCGGTTCTGACCGCAGTTCGCGAGCCGCTCAGCGCGTATTTCAAACGACGACGGCTTTGATTAACCCGCCAGCGCTTTGAGAAGCTCCTGCGCCAGCTCGCGCGCCTCGTTGCTCGTGGCCGCGGCCCGCTCCGCCTGGAGCTTCAGCCTCGCCGCTTCGATCGCGCCATCTCCTTGCAACCGGCCTGCATAAGTGGCAAGGGCCTTCACCGCGGCTTTGCGCTCGGCGGCGGTGCGACCGGCCTCCGAGGGAATCGCCTCGCTCAGCAGGCCGACGAAAAGAGCTTCGAAGTCCACGGGCCGTTCCCCGAGCTTGCCGAAGAAATAAGGCACAGCCTCATGGCGCGCAAGCGCCCCGAGAACGGCCGCGCGTGCCTTGGCCAGGCCTGCCGACGGGTCCGCGGCGAAAGATTCGGCGATGGCTTCGAGTTTTTTCTCCGCGGCGCCCAGCTGCTTCTTGGCTTCGGAAGGGCTCAGCGACCGGAGATAGGGCGTGCTCGCGAGCGCGAGCAGCGCCGTGGAGCGCGCTTCGAGCAGTGCCAGGCGCACGGGCGATGGCAGCTCGCGGAGCGCGAGGGCGCGCTGCACGCCCGTGAAGGCCCGCTCGCGCATCGCCTGGAGATCGTAGCCCTCGGGCAGGATGCCTTCGGAGACCTCGAGAAGCGACTTGAGGTTCGTGCGGACGGAACGGGCGAAGGAAGTCTTGCCCGATACCAGGTAGAAACCGAGCGTCCCCTTCAGAGCGCGCCCGAGGCGCGTGGCCAGGTCCTCGAATTCCTTCTTGTCCGTGGCCGCACTCAGCAGCTCCTCGGTGAGCGTGAGGCCGGGGACGCGGAGCAGGGCCTGCGCGAGCGAGACATCGCCTTCGAGCCGTTCGGAGACGAGCCTTTGATACGAGGTCTCGACGGCCAGGGTGGGATCTTTCTCGGCATCATAGCGGATGCAGAGCGGGTCGACGCCGCCTTCCTCCTGATCCGCCTCCTCGTCGTTGCAGGTCGGAAGAGGATCCGAGTCCCCATCAAAGTCGCGGCCCTGGTTGTAAAGCGCGCTCAAGGCCTGGCGATCGTATTCCAGGAGCGGACCCGTCGCCGAAAGAAGCCCGTCGAAGGCGCCACGCTCGAGCTCGAAGTCGTTGTAATCCATGATCGAGGTCGAGAACGGAGCGCCGGGCTTCGAGCGGTCGAATGCGAGCGAGCCCTTGAAGTTGTGAGCCAGTCCGAGCGCATGGCCCAGCTCATGGAAGAGCGTTCCCTTGAGGAGCTGGATCGCGAAAGCCTCGACCTCATCGCGGGTGAGGCGGCCCGAAGCCGCAAGGGCCGCGCCATCGCGCAGCTCGCGCGCGCAGGCTGTGCGAACGAGGGAGGAGCGACGCTTGCCGCGGAGGGAGCCCGCCGGGACCGGATCCGAGGCGAGGCCGTCCTGCCAGTAGTCCTTCCCGATCTCGAGCCAGGCCGCGGGCAGGTAGATCAGGCTGTGGCTCTGCTTGCCGGTGAGAGGATCCACCGCCTGGCTTTCGTAAGCCGCGCCGGCAACGCGCCGGCTGTCCCAGTTGATGACGTTGTAACGGGGATCGCCGAGATGGATTCCCTCGGGAAGCCGGCCCAAAAACCGCAGCGCCGGGCGCGCGATTCCGGAGAAGGATTCGAAGTAACGGTTCCACCCTTCGACCGCGGCTTTCACCGGCTCGAGATACTCGTCAGGAATGTTGCGCGTGACGTGCCAGTCGATCGTCCCGCCCGGGGGCGGATCGAAATGCTGGGCATAGGTGAGCGCCTTCTCGCCCTCATGGATCTTCTCGCCGCCAAGGAACCGGAAGCGCGCCACCATGCCTTCGCTCCCGCCGATCGGATCGGACGGATCCATCTCGAATTTCTGGAAGTTCGCGCTCGGCGCGAGCGACGCGCGCGGGAAGACGGACTCGAGGAACTCGCCGATCGAGCCGTCGGGAAAGAGGACGCTCGTCTGCTGCAAGAGGAGGGTGCCGCGCTCGGCGCTCTCGAAGGAGCGCACCCAGTGATCCGCGGGCTGGCCCTCGGCGCCCAGCTCGCGTGAGGTCATCCCGAGGAAAACGGAGGAGTTCGCGCCCGAGACCTTGAGCGTCGATTCGGTCTCCTCCAGGATCTCGAAACGGCTGATCAGTTTCTCGGGATGGTTCACGTCGCTCGGGAAGCGGTAACGGGAGTCGACGACGAGCTGGAGTTCCTGCCCGGCGATCCGGAAGCGCACGGGAAAGTGGCCGAGCGCCACGCTCTGCAGGTAGAGGTCGCTCTCGGCATCGTAGAAGGAGGAGTACTGGAGATCCGCGCCGTACAGGAATTCCTGCTCCAGCAGGGCTTTGCGATCCACCGTCGTCACGACGGAGACGGTGCCGGGTCCCGTGTCGGCCGTCTTCTGAACGCTCACGGAGCGGATCCACTGGATCGGGGCCGCCGGTTTTGCGGGACTGCACGCCGGCAGCAGGGTCATTGAAAAAAAGGAAAAAAAGGCCGCAATAAACGGGAAAGCTGACTTCAGGAACATCGATCGACTCCTCTGATACGCCCGATCAGGAAAGGCCGCACGCTAGCAAAGCGGGCGTAAATTGGCATCGAATTTTTGGATCTTGTGCTAGGGAAAGAGCATGTTTCTTGATCGGACCTGGGTCGTCGGACCTTTCCAATGCAACTGCCGCCTGCTGGCTTGCCCAAAGACGGGGTACGCGCTGCTGGTGGACCCGGGTGACGAGCCCGGGCGGATCGTCGCGGAGCTCGGCAAGCTCCGAACTCCCACGGGGCTTCCCGTCCAGGTGAAATACCTGCTTCACACGCACGGGCATCTGGACCATATCGGGGCATCGCGGCCGGTCGCCGAGTCGCTAGCGGCAGAGGGCGCCGCGAACCGCCCCAAGATCGCCCTGCACCGCGGAGATGAGGAGCTGTATCGGGCGCTGAGGATGCAGGGGCAGCTCTTCGGGCTTTCTCATTACGCCGACCCGCTCCCGGTCGATCATTACCTGGAGCATGAAGAGGCGCTTCGCATCGGTGAGCTCCGACTGAGCGTCGTACATACTCCAGGCCACAGCCCGGGGAGCGTCTGCTTCCGGCTGCACGAGGACAGCACGCTCGGCGTGCCCGAGACGTTGTTCTCGGGAGACACGCTTTTCCAAGGCAGCGTGGGGCGCACGGACCTTTGGGGCGGCGACCAGGAGCAGATGTTCCGGAGCATTCGGGACCGCATCCTGGTGCTCGATGACGAAACGCGGGTGTGCCCGGGGCACGGTCCCGAAACCCGGATCGGCATCGAGAAGCGGGAGAATCCGTTCCTATGAGTTCGCCCCGGTTGGGTTTCGAGGTTCAGGCCGCCATCGCGGACGCCGAGGGCACGCCGCGCGCGCGGGCGTGCCGGCTGACGCTGCCCGGATCGCGCGGCAACGCTCATGAGATCCTCACGCCGATGTTCATGCCGGTCGGGACCGCGGGCACGGTCAAGGCGATGACCACGGCCGAGCTTCGCAGCATCGGCGCGCAGATCATCCTCGGCAATACCTATCACCTTTATCTCCGGCCCGGGCATGAGCGCGTGGAACGCCTCGGCGAGCTTCACAAGTTCATGAATTGGGATGGCCCGATCCTCACCGATAGCGGCGGCTTCCAGGTTTTTTCGCTGGCGGGCCTGAATAAGATCGATGACGAAGGGGTGACCTTCCAGTCGCATATCGACGGAAGCTCCCACCGTTTCACGCCCGAGCTCTCCATGGAGATCCAGCGCGCGCTGGCGAGCGATATCGTGATGGCATTCGATGAGTGCCCGCCGTATCCGGCGACTCCGGAGCAGGTGCGGGCCGCGATGAAGCGAACCGTGAAATGGGCGGAGCGGGGACTCGAGGTCCCGATGAAGCCCCATCAGACGCGCTTCGGGATCATCCAGGGCGGACTATACGAGGAGCTGCGCGCGCAGTCGGCGCGCGAAATCACCGCGCTGCCATTCGATGGCTTCGCCATCGGCGGACTTTCGATCGGCGAGACGCCGGAGCTCATGCAGAAGATGGCGTACTATACTGCGCCGCTCCTTCCCCAGGACAAGCCACGCTATCTGATGGGGGTGGGCCGGCCCGAGGATCTGGTCGAAGGAGTTCGTGCCGGAATCGATCTTTTCGACTGCGTGATGCCCACCCGAAATGCCCGCAATGGCCAGCTTTTCACGAGCCGGGGCAAGGTGAATATCAAGAACTCGAAGTACGCCGATGATCCCGCGCCGCTGGACCCGGAATGTCCCTGCGAAGCGTGTACGCAGTACTCGCGCGCCTATCTGCGGCATCTTTTCATCGCCGGAGAGGTTCTTTCGGCGCGGCTGAATACGCTGCATAACCTGACTTATTACATCCGCCTGATGGGGCAGATGCGCAGCGCGATTCTGGAGAATCGGTTTGACGATTGGACAAAAGCTTTCTATACGAAATTGAGGACTTAACAAAATGCTTACTCTATCGAAACTTTCAAAGCACGTGTCGTTGGCTTCCGTCGTTTATCTCCTGGGGTCGCTCACCCTGGCGCTGGCCGAGGGGCCCGCGGTTCCCGGCGGCTCCGTTCCGGCGGGTACCCCCGCGGCAGGTCAGCCGCAGCAGCCCGGAATCGGTGGGATGCTGGTCCCGTTCCTCGCGATGTTCGCGGTGATCTACTTCCTGATGATCCGCCCCCAGCAGAAGAAGATGAGAGAGCAGCAGGACATGCTGGCTTCGCTCAAGCACGGCGATGAGGTCATCACGGCTTCGGGCCTTCTCGGAAAGGTCACCGGGATCGCCGACAAGGTGATCACGCTTGAGGTCGCGGACAATGTTCGTGTAAAAATGCTCAAGAGCCAGGTGACTCAGATCGTGAAGGG
>JAMPXJ010000016.1 GCA_023701205.1 Oligoflexia bacterium | reverse complement strand
GGAAGTGAAGACCCAGCTTGCCAACTACAAGCGGTACCGCAAGCTCACCGACGACTGGGTCGGGCTCGCGCTGGAGCTTGCGAAATGGAGGCTGGAGGAGGCTAAGCGCAGGGAGTCAGACTGACTGAGAACTCGGTACTCTCAAGGACCTCTCCACAGCGCTTATTCTCATTTCACCCTCTTTCGCGATCTTATTCCTAAGATTCCGAAGATCCGCTTTTTGGCTCTTGCTCATGAAAGTCTCAGGGTCTCGCAACTTGTTAGCGATCATGTGCGCAAGAGCGCCTTCAGTAACTGCCATGGCTGCCTGCGCGGCCCTTCCCCCAGTTCCAAGCTCCCTATTTTCCTGGCTCTCTTCGGCCAATGCGGGCAATGCCACGAACTGAACGAGAAGTGCGAGGACAAAAAAACTGGAGTGGAATCGATTCAAGTTAGAAACGAGCATAAGAGTACTCTCCTATCTAAGTTACTTAAGAGCAGTTTGAACAGGTCTGCTCAGCATTGATTCAAGCGGCATGCCGCGAGCACAATTCTCTGAAGTTCTATGGATATCCGGAAGATTTACCAAGACGTACAGCTACTTACTGAATTGGATCCCGTTCGCCCGGAAGGCCAATGCCACGAAAAGAGCGCTCGTGTGGCTAGAACTTAGACAGGTTGCCGTACAAGCGTATGAGAGGCTTAAATGCCGGGTTGCCAGATCCAGTCTCCGATTTTCTTCCCAGATGAGCCTGGTTTCTGCTCCGTGCGGGACGGTGAAGATCGCCGGGCTGTCGATCGGCATCGGCGCATCCTCCGCGCGGAGCCCATACAGTTTCACGTACATCTCGGGAGAAAGCAGGATCATGGCGACGGCTGAGATCATTCCGACCAGAGTGGCGCCGCCATATTGGTGTCGTTCAGGTCCAATACCCCGCTCACCATGGCTTCCAGGCCCATGTTAAGAGTGAGCACGTAGAAAATACCGATCGAGGCGATCGCCACGATGGTCGATTTCCTCGCGCAAGCCGGGCTCGGGACGGTGTAATACCGGATCAGGATATGCGGAAGGGCCGCCGTTCCGCAGAAAAGCGCGAGCATCAGCGAGATGAAGTTCAGCTTGTCGTTCCACTTAGCGCCTTTAGCCGAGTCCACTTTGAAATAGGAGCCTGGCTGAAGCAGATCGGCGCCCGGCGTTGGCGGCGGATAATAAGTTTCGTCACTGTGCTGCCGTCATCGATGATCTTCTTCGAGGGTCAGCGGATCACGACACCGTCCCGGATCGCGGTCAGGAAGGTGATGGGATCCAGTCTGCCGGTCTGCTCAGCCTTCTGTCCTTTCCACTGGATCTCGCTCAGATGAGCGACTGGGAAGAACCTCCCCTCCGCCTTCGGAGCGCCGTTATAGAACTTCTTGCCGAAAGGATTCTGCATCCAAATGGGCGGGAATAACCGCACCGTCCTCCGCCAGCATCAGGCCGCCGTCAGTCATCACGCTGAAGGGGATCGTCCTGAACGAGTGATAGGCCTGTTCGCCACCGTGGTCCGGCGCCGTCCTGAAGCCTCGCGCGAAAAGCGCGATCACCAAGGCGCTCGAAAAGATCACGAGCAGGGCGCACCCGCAAAAGCGATCCCGTTCACCGCCCAATGCACGGTGCCGCCGGCCGCGTAATAGCGCCTGGCAATGGGTCACTTCCTTGATCTTATGATTGAGGCGTTCCTCCGCGCGAGTGCAAAAGCCGTTATAAGCGAATGCCAAAGCCAGCGCGAAGGCGATCAGCCCGAAGCCATAAAGCACGGCAAGATTCATTCCCAGCATCGGAAGGCCCATCAGCTGCGGGCTCACGCTGTTGATCAGTACGAACCCGAAATATACCGCGGAATAGATCAGGAACAGGGTGATGCCTAGGCGGGACTTGTAGGTTGCGGCATTGTCCTTGCCCCATTTCGGTGGCAGGTCCGTGTGACATGGCTGATTCCTCTTCTTCGTCAGGACGAACGGACGAGTCAAGGAGCATGGTAACCTCATGCATGAGACGGCCTCCAGGTTGACGGGCGTGAGTACGGCGATTCACGAGTCCTGGCTCAATTTGTTTCACTTGATAGCGGAATGGGACAGCGTTGCCCGGTCCTCTCGTGCGTTCGCGCTTTGCTCACGGCCGTGACATCGCCGGCCTAGTCGCGAGACCCGCGAACCCTTCCATACAAGCCCGAGGCGCGGCCTTCAGCGCCGCCAGCGCCTTGCGGTCATTGAGACTTCCGGCGTAACGGAGGCTGGTTCCATCCTCCCCGAGCTCGTCGAGAGTGGGCGGGTGATTGTTGTTTTCCCAGAGATACCGCTGCAGCGCCGCGCCCTTCTCGCGCGCGGGGGCGAGGCGATCGAAGCTGAAGCCGAAATAGCCCCAGCGGCGCTCGATGCCCGCGGTCGCGGTCAAGGGCTGATCCATGTTCCACGAGGTGAGAAGCAAGAGCGCCTTGGTGTCGGCCACCTCCTCGAACGCCCCCAGCATCCGGGGGAACGCCCCACTCGCGGGATCAAGGTACTGCGGCCACCACGCGTTGCTCAGATCGACCACGCTCACCTTAAGCCGCGCGTTCTTGAGCTCGTGCGTGAGCGCCCGGAGTGCCTCGTCGTCCGCGAGGTTCATCGTCACGGCCTGGATGCGGTCTTCGCGCGCGAGCCTGGAGATCCGCTCGAAGAGCTTCGGGTCATGAAGGTAGTTGGCGCGGAAGAATAGGTCCTCGCGCCCGGGCCGGCGATGAAACGCCTCAAAGCCGCTGCTGTCGCGCACGCTGAACTTCCAGTTCTTCCAGACCGCCTCGGACGAGAGGAGCTCCGCGCTCGCAGGATCGAGCCGGCCTTCGGAACGGAGCCGGGCCGCGCGGGTGCGCCATTCCTCGGCGCCGCTCTTAAGCCGGAGCGCGCGATAGGTCTTCAGATCGCCCTGGGCGAGCTTGAGCAGCGCGATGTTGATGCGGTTGTAGAGCGTGACGCTCGGGGTGGCGTCCGTGAGGAGCAGGTGCGTGGCCTTGGGATTGAGCGCAGCCGCGATGAAGCCACGCTCGGTCCCGACGGCCACGTGCACGCCCTCGGGCGCATGCGTCAGCAGCGGCAGCTGGTCCGCGGGCGTTCCTTCGTTGGGGATGACGTAGGACTTGATCCCCGTGTCCAGAGGCGTTTCATATTCCCTGGTCCTTTTGGGGGGGCGCTGAGCGGCGAGGCCAGGCCCGGCAGGAATTCGGCATGAGCCGAGGGCCAGAAGAGCAGCAGCAGGAGAATGAGGAAAGCCCGAGCAGAGCGCACCTCTTAGCTTTTCGGCGAAAAGCGGGGCGGGGCTTGAGACTAACCCCCAAACGCGTTCCAAACCCGCCCTCGATCAGCTAAGATCCCCTCCTGATGACCCTCTCCCCGCTGATCTCCATCTTCCTCGTGGTCCTCGTCGACGTCCTCGGCGTGACGATGATCATCCCGCTTCTTCCGTTTTATGCGCAGGAGTTCGGAGCTTCGCCATTTTCGGTGGGGCTGCTCATCTCGGTTTTCGGCCTGGGGCAATTTTTCTCCGGACCGTTCCTGGGAGAGCTTTCGGATCGCTTCGGGCGCAAGCCCATCCTGCTTTTGAGCCAGCTCGGGACCTTCTCGGCACTGCTGCTCATGGCTTCGGCGAAGACCCTTCCGGTACTTTTCCTTTCGCGCGCGCTCGACGGGATCACCGCCGGCAATATCAGCGTCGCGCAGGCTTATGTCGCCGACGTGAGCGAGCCGGAGCATCGGGCCAAGTCCTACGGGCTCATCGGCATCGCGTTCGGGATCGGCTTTCTCATCGGGCCGGCGATCTCGGGGTATCTCGCGACCTTTGGGCACGTCGTGCCCATCTATGCGGCCGCGGCGCTTTCGGCCACGAGCATCGTGACGACGCTCTTCGTTCTGAAGCCCGTCCCGCGCGGCGCGCATCGCGAGCGCTCCTTCGGGATCGACTGGCGCGGCTATCTCGCGTGCCTGCGGACGCCGGGAGTGGCGCGGCTCCTGGTGCTCTTCCTTGTGTTCAGTCTTTCGTTCAGTCTTTACATGAGCGGTTTGGCTTTGTTCGCCGAACGGCGCTTTACTTACGGTGGCTTGCCGTTCACCGCGCGCGAGGTGGGCTACGCGTTTTCGTTCGCGGGGCTCGTGGGGCTCATCGCGCAGGCCGGGCTGCTGGGCTTTCTCGTGCGGACGATCGGAGAGCGCGTGCTTTCGGCGATCGGGTTTTTCATCATGGCAGTCGGAATGGTGGCGCTGGGCTCGGTCCGGACGCTGTGGCCAGTGCTGGCGACGGTGGGCCTGATCTCGCTCGGAAGCTCGCTGCTTCGCCCAAGCCTGACAAGCCTCCTCTCCCGCAGCGTCGAGGCTTCGCGCCAGGGCGTGGCGCTCGGGCTTATGCAGTCCCTGGCATCCTTCAGTCAGGTCCTGGCGCCCGTGCTGAGCGGGCTGCTGATCCAGCGCGCGCTCCTCGTGCAGTGGGCCTGGGCGACAGCGCTGCTGGCGCTCGTGGGCCTGAGAGTCATGCGACCGGCTCGATCCGGAACTTCCGCCCCTTGATCCGTCCGTTCCGGAGGCGCGTGAGCGCCACGCGCGCGACGCTTTTGGCCACGGCCACATAGGCAAAACGGTCGTGAATCTCGATCTTGCCGATGTCCGAGCCCTGCAGTCCGCCCGCTTCGCCGGTGAGCGCGCCCAGGATGTCGCCGGGTCGGAGCTTGTCCTTGCGGCCGCCGGAGATGTAGAGCGTCTCCATGCGCGCGTCATTCCGCGCGCCTTGGGAGAGCGTATCGATCTCGGCGTTCGCGAGCGGCGCGAGCGTTTTCCGAGAAAGGGGACTGCCCGTGAGGGACTCGATCCGCTCGAGCTTGGACTTCTCGCGCGAGGTGCCGAGCGAGATCGCGAGACCTCGTTTGCCCGCGCGGCCAGTGCGCCCGATCCGGTGCACGTAAACCTCGGGCTGCGCCGGCAGCTCGTAGTTGATCACGAGATCGAGATCCGCCACGTCGATCCCGCGCGCGGCGACGTCGGTGGCGACGAGGATCCGCGTGCTCTGGTTGCGGAACTTCGCCATCACGCGGTCGCGGTCCGCCTGCTCGAGGTCGCCATGGAGCTCGCCCGCGCTCAGGCCGCCTTCGCGGAGCGTGCGCGCCAGCTCCGTGACGCTCGCCTTGAAGTTGCAGAAGATGATCGCGGATTCCGAAGGGTGCTGCCTGAGCAGCCAGAGCACGCCTTTGAGCTTCGTCTCGGCCGCGGTTTCGTAGAAGATCTGGCGGATATCAGGCGTGCGCTCCTCGGGTTCCTCGATGGTCACGCGAACCGGTTCCTTCTGATAGTTCCGGCTCATCGCCTCGATCGTGCGGGGAAAGGTCGCCGAAAAAAGCGCCAGCTGCCGCGTCTTCGGGAGCGCACGGAGGATCCGTTCCATGTCTTCCTGAAAACCCATGTCGAGCATCCGGTCGGCCTCGTCGAGCACGACCGTCGTGGCGTTCGAAAGGTCCAGGGTGCCGCGCGTGAGGTGATCGAGCACGCGCCCGGGCGTGCCGACCGCGATGTGCGCGCCTTTTTCGAGCGCCTGCAGCTGCGGAAAGATCGGCTGGCCGCCCGAAAGGATCAATACCTGCAGCCCCGCTACGCGACGCCCGAGCTTGCGCAGCTCGCGCGCCACCTGCGTGCAGAGCTCGCGCGTGGGGCAGAGGATGAGCGCGCGCGTCTCGCGGCGGCGTGGGAGCTCCGAGCCCAGGCGCTTCTCGAGCTGGTTCAGGATCGGCAGGCCGAACGCGGCGGTCTTGCCGCTGCCGGTTTTGGACTGGCCGATCACGTCCTTGCCCTTGAGGAGCAGCGGAATGCTTTGAGCCTGGATCGGTGTGAGCTTCTCGAAGCCGAGTTCCGCGACGACCTGAAGGAGCGATGGAGAGAGCGGGAGGGATTTGAATTCCATGAGTAGGGGAGGGGTATCTTGTCTTACTGAAAAGGTCAACATTTCAATTCAATAGGATTTTGCGGGATTTTGGCGCTGTCAGTGCTTGAGGCTAGGGACTAGGGAGCGACGGCGCGGTGGAGGTGACGAGGGAAAACTCAGGAATCTCGGCGATCGAGAGTCCGGTTCAGGAGTTTCAGTCGTCGCAGGAGTTCAGCGGGCGAGGGAAGGTCGATCGAGCGTCCTGGCAGACTTCGCGGAATTCCAACCTGGCCTGGAGCAGGAGCGCTTTGGCTTTCGCGGCATGAGGGCATCCCTTGAAATAGACCAGGATGAAATCGGGCGACATGATTCCTATTTCCTCATGCCAGGACCCAAAGATCAACGTGCGAGGTCGAGCGAGTGGTAGTTCAGGATTCAAGGGTGAATCCCGAGAAATACCGCGTCAGGGACCGGCTTTCATGAATCTGTTCAGCCGTGTTCTGAGTCCAAAGCGTAAACGGCACCGGAACAGGACCCTAGGGTGGCTGCGGCTGTAGTCGAATTATATCCTTGCTAAACCATTGCCCTATTGATAACCATCAACCCGATGGCGAAAAAACACAAGGAAATCCAGTTAGCCCTCCCCGGCCTCACCCGCAAAACCCGTAAGAACGCCCACGGCGGCGACCACGCGGTCGGAAAGCGCAAAGAGCGCCGCCCCTTTGACCCCAAGCAGGCGCTGCACGTGGTGCTGCGCTCGAGCAAGGCGCGCGGCGAGCATTCGCTGCTTCATCCGCGTCACCGCAATCACGTGCTCGCGCTCGTCAACCGCCTGAAAGCCCGCCGGGGGATCGCGGTCTACCGCTACGCGAACGTCGGAAACCACCTGCACCTGCTCATCCGCGCGAAAACGCGCGCGGACTGGCAGGGCTTCATCCGCGAGCTCTCGGGCGGAATCGCGATGATCGTGACCGGGGCGAAGAAGGGCAATGCCCTGCCGCGCGCTAGGCGCTCGGAGCTTCCCGAGAGCGCGCAGCGGGGCTTCTGGGACGGGCTCGCCTACAGCCGCATCGTGAGCTTCGGGCCGGATTTCAGGAATGTCGCGCAGTACGTGCTGATGAATCTTTGGGAAGCGGCGGGCGTGCCGCTTCGGGAGTATCTGGATCGCGGCATCCGCATCCTCGAAATCAGCGAGGATGGCCTGGTGGGAGTGACGCCGGAGATCTCTGAGCTCTTTAAGGAAACGGCCTAGCGATCTCTCGGTCGTTCCGTTGTTCGAGCGCATACGCGCTCAGGTGCACACGCGCTCAGGTGCACACCGCTCAGGTGCACACTGCTCAGGTGCACACTGCTCAGGTGCACACCGCTCAGGTGCACACTGCTCAGGTGTACGCGCGCTTGGCGTACGCGCGCAGACACGCTCAGGCGCCGAACTCCTGAGACATCCGCGAAAGAAGCCAATCGCGCAGTTCGTTTCCCGACTCGTCGGGGCGGGTGGCGATCATGACTCCTCTCTTAGGCAGGTTGAACGGGAGCGGGGGCTCGCAGACCAGCCCTTTCTCGAGCTCCTCTCGAATAAGCGAGCGAAGGATGAAGGCGGCGCCGAGGTTCGACTGGACGAGGAGCTTCAGCGGCTCCGCGCCGTCGATCGAGATCGAGGTTCTGAAGCGGAGCTGATTGCGGAGCAGGATCTCATCCACGAGATATCGCATCGGGGTTTCCCTGGCGTAAGTCAATAGCGGCAGTTCCGAGACAGCCTCCTTCCAGGCGCGTCTAAGAAAGGATTTCTGAAGTCCCTTGCCGATCACCATCGTCACCTGATCCTTGAACAGGAGGGAGAAGGAGAGCCGGTGATCATGAACGTCGCTCGGGAGCAGGGCCGCGTCCAGCCGGCCCTCCGCCAGGTCGGAGGTCAGCTCGAAGGAGTTGTTCGCGAAGAGCTCGAGCTCGATGAGCTCGTTCGGATCGCCGGCCGCCTCGCAAACAGGTCTCAGCAGGCTCGTGCCGATGGAATAGGCCGTGCCGATGCGCAGGCGCTTGCGCGGGGCGGTTCTCGATGGTGTGTCTCGCTCCGTGATTCGACTGAGGTCCTGCTCCAGTCCTCTGCATAGAGAGAGCAGGCGCAGCCCGGCCGGGGTGAGCGCGAAGTGCCGGGAGGAGCGCACGATCAGTTCCGTTCCGAGTTCCGCCTCGAGCCGCTTGAGCCCCAGGGAGAGCGCGGGCTGCGAGGTACCGGTCGCCCGCGACGCCTTGGAGAACCCGCCATAAGTAGCGACTAAGTAGAAGTGCCGGAGGTTCGAGAGATCGAGTCGAGGAGATGATGGATTTGTAAAATTAATAGGCATGGCCAAATACTATTTTAAAATATAATTGAGATCCAGAGGGGGCGCCGCTAGGATTCACTTATGACTCTCGCGCATCCGAGTTCCCGGAAGCGGGTTCTGGTGATGCTGCTCGCATTGGAAGTGCACACGATGGGTGCCGGCCCGGCCATCGCGGCTCCTTTGGGTTCCTGGATGAGGTCGCCCATCATCTCGGTCAACACGAACGAGAAAGAGGCTCTGAATACCGCTTTCAGAATAGCCGCGCGGGACGATCGGATCGAGCAGTTGGAGGAGCATCTGCGGAAGGGCGCCGCGATCGACAGCGCGTCCAGCGAGGGCATGACCGCGCTCATGTATGCATCCCTGCATTGCCATTCCGCCTCGGTGGAAGCGCTGTTGAAAGCCGGGGCAAATGCCAATGCCCGGGATCAGAAAGGCCGAACGGCGCTGATTTTCGCCGCGCGGGGCGCCTGCCTTCCGGTCGCCCGGCTGCTATTGAGGGTCCCCGGGATCCGTTGGCGGAATCGGGACTCGACAAGGCGGAGCGCATACCAATATGCGGAAGCCGCGGCGGGATTGGAAGTCGACGGCACTGCGACCGCGATCATGAAGTTGTTGAGAGGGATGACGGCGCGCGAGTGAGTGGGTTTCGATAACGAATAGGAGGCTAAGATGACAAGAGGGTTCGGACTGGTCCTGTTTCTCGCGATGGCCTGCACTTCGGCTTCGAAGAAGGAGCCGTCTGGGGTGATCGCACCCTCTCCGACGCCCCTGTCGGCTGGCTCCCCAGGCGTCGCCCCGAGTGTCACTCCGAGCGCCTCAAAGCGCGAAACATCCGACGGAATGGAGATCGGATGCACGTCGGGCAAGGACAAGCGAGTGCTCACGGTGGTTCCCAAGGGAGACGGCTGCGAGCTCCACTATCAGAAACACGGGAAGAGCTCAGTGGTGGGACAGGCCGTAAAACAGCAGGGTTTCTGCGAGGAATTGCGCGGTCGGATCAGGAATAAACTAGAGGCGGCCGGTTTCGCTTGCGGGAATCTCTGACCGGAATGCCGGCAGCAATGGATCGTCTTCGGTAAAACCTGAGGCAGGAAAATTGAGATGGGAAACTCCAAACTGAGTTGCTAGGATCGGCCCGATGCGCATTACTTTCCGTTTTCTGCTTTTGCTGGTTCCGACGCTCGCCATGGTGGTCCTGGGCTTCAGCTTCGCGATGCAAAGCCTGGAGCATCGCTGGGTGAAGTTCGATCTGGGCCATCGCTCGCGGCTGATCTCCGACAGTATTCAGGATCAGGTCATCAGCCTCGCATCTGAAAAGAAGAGTGCCGCGCTTCAAAAGCTGCTCAACCGCGTGAGCCGGGACTCGCGGCTCCAGGGGCTGATCGTCTGCGGCAGGAGCGGCGAGCTGGCCGGACGCAGCGAGCTTGCTCCGAAGTCCGAGGGGTGTCAGGGCGTGGCGGCCTTGGCCGAACGCGAGCCCGAGTTCATCGACTTCAACGGCATGGAGCTTCATCGGGCGGTCTATCCGCTGATCGACGAGCAAGGCCTTCGGCAAGGGCATCTTCTGGCCTATCATGACCCGTCGTACATGGCCAAACGGGGCCGGACGACGCGGATCTACGCGCTGCTCGCTTTTCTGGGGCTGGGCCTCGTGATCGCGCTCGTCACGGTCCTGGTCTATCGCTGGAGCGTGAGCCGGCCGATCGAACAGATCAGTCATGCCATCCGAAGCGTGCTCAGCGGCGACTTCTCGAAGCTAGGGAAAGCCCTGGAGCAGCCGGAATTCGCGCCGCTCGTGCGCAACATCGATAAAGTGGTCCGGGAGCTCAGGCAGGCCCGGCTGGGCGCCGCGGATGCACCGGGCGGGCTCTGGACGGCGGCCCGTCTCCGACAGGAGGTCCAGCGGCTCTTCGGAGACTCGCGCGTCTGCGTGGTCGCGAACCGCGAGCCCTATATCCATAACCGGAAAGGCAAGGCGATCGAGGTCCAGTTCCCCGCGAGCGGGCTGGTGAGCGCGGTGGAGCCGATCGTTCGCGCGTGCTCGGGAATCTGGATCGGGCACGGGAGCGGATCGGCGGACAAGGAAACCTCGGACAAGAACGGCATCCTGCTCGTTCCGCCCGGCAATCCCGAGTACGCGCTCAAGCGGGTTTGGCTCACGCGCGAAGAGGAGCAGGGTTATTATTACGGGTTCTCCAACGAGGGGCTCTGGCCGCTCTGCCATATCGCGCATACCCGGCCTTCCTTCCGGAGCGAGGACTGGAAGGCTTATCAGGACGTGAACACGAAGTTCGCCCAGGCCTTCATCGAGGAGATCAAGTCCGAGCGCCCGATCGCGCTGATCCAGGACTATCATTTCGCCCTGCTGCCCGGGATGCTTCGAAAGCTTCGGCCCGACGCCGTGACCAGTCTCTTTTGGCACATCCCGTGGCCTAACTCCGAAGCGATCGGGATCTGTCCGTGGAAAGAGGAGCTGCTGCTCGGGATGCTCGGTGCGGATCTGATCGGCTTCCACACGCAGTATCATTGCAACAACTTCCTCGACAGCGTGGACCGGTTCCTCGAAGCCAGGGTCGATCGGGACAACTTCTCGGTGACGATCCGCGGGCACACCTGCGTTGTGAAGCCCTTCCCGATCAGCGTGGAGTGGCCGCCGAGGCACGATCTCGCCGCGGCCGAGATCCCGAAGGCGCGGGCGCAGCTTCTGGAGGAGCTCAGCATCGCTCCGGATGCCCTGGTCGGGATCGGGGTGGACCGCGTGGATTACACCAAGGGGATCATCGAGAGGTTCCTCGCGGTGGAGCGGCTGCTCGAAAAGCATCCGGAGCTGGTGGGACGCTTCGTCTTCCTCCAGATCGGCGCGCCCAGCCGTACCCACATCAAGCGATACCAGGATCTCAACTCGGAGGTCCAGGAGGTCACGGACCGGATCAACTGGAAGTTCCGCAAGCCCGGCTACGAGCCCATCGTGCTGAGGCTTTCGCATCACGATTCGCAGGAGGTCTACCGGTTCTATCGCGCGGCCGATGTCTGTATCGTGAGCTCGCTTCATGACGGGATGAACCTCGTGGCCAAGGAGTACATCTCCTCGCGCAGCGACGAGTCGGGCTCGCTCGTCCTGAGCAGCTTCACCGGCGCGGCCCGGGAGCTCTCGGACGCCATCATCGTGAATCCTTACGACACCGACAAGACGGCCGAAGGGATCTATCATGCCCTGACCATGCGACCCGAGGAGCGGCAGGCGCGCATGGCGAGGCTGCGGCAGACCGTCGCGTCCAACAACGTGTATGCGTGGGCCGCGGACTTCCTCAAGGAGATTCATTCGATCGCACAGCGGCAATCCCAGCGAGGCGGACTGATCCAGCGGACAAGGAGCGCCAAAGGTGAGACAGCTTGACCTAGCGATCATCGGGAACTGCCAGGTATCGGCGCTGCTCGATTCCAAAGGCGCATTCGTCTGGTCCTGCATGCCCCGCATGGATTCGCAGGCGATCTTCGCCTCGCTCCTGGGGGCGGAGGAGCACGGTATCTGGAGCTGCCTGCCGGAAGCCCGCGACTATGAGGTGAAGCAGCGCTATCTGCGGAACTCCAATGTCCTGCAGACGGAGTTTCATCTCAAGAGCGGCGAGCGGTTCGACCTCATCGACTTCGCCCCGAGGTTCGCCGACAAGGACAGCCACTACCGCGCGCCCCAGTTCATCCGGATCATCCGCGCCGTCCGGGGGAATCCCCGCGTCCGCATGGTGCTCAAGCCGGTGATGGACTATGGCCGTCTCGCCCCCGAGACCTCCATGACGGGTGAGGGGATCGTCTTCCGCGGAAACGGCACGCGCATCTTCTTT
Organism: Oligoflexia bacterium; assembly: GCA_023701205.1. Classification (GTDB taxonomy): domain Bacteria; phylum Bdellovibrionota; class UBA1018; order UBA1018; family UBA1018; genus JAMPXJ01. The sequence continues at coordinate 90,757 of JAMPXJ010000016.1, read as the reverse complement.
CATACCGATATCCCGGCGAGTTACGTGATCCAGGGCGAGCCGTTCGAACTCGCGGGGGACTACTACTGCGTCCTGAGCCACGGGGAGCCGTTCCATCGTCCGCTGAAATTCGGCTGCGAGGAGTTTTTCGAGCGGACGCTTTCGTATTGGCGCACCTGGGTCAAACATTGCAGCATCCCCTTTGAGTATCAGGACGCCGTCATCCGCTCGGCCCTGGCGCTCAAGCTCCACATCTTCGAGGACACCGGGGCGATCATCGCCGCGACGACCACGTCGCTTCCGGAGTCCCTGGAGGATGGTCGGACCTGGGATTACCGCTACTGTTGGCTTCGGGACGCCTATTTCGTCATCAATGCGCTCAACCAGTTGGGGCATTTCGAGGAAATGGAGCGCTTCATTCAATTCCTTCACAACATCGCCGTCACCGAGCCGGGCGGCCGCTTGCAGCCGGTGTATGGGATCGGCGGAGAGCGGGTCCTCGAGGAACGGGAGCTGCCGTGGCTCCCGGGCTTCAAAGGCGCCGGCCCGGTGCGCGTGGGAAACGCCGCCTACCTGCAGCCGCAGTTCGACGTCTACGGCGAGATGGTCCTGGCCGTCACGCCGCTGTTTTTCGATCAGCGGCTGGACCGCATCGATTTGAATCGAGCCTTTGAGAACGTCGTGAAGCTCGTCGACAAGGCCATTGCCTGCTTCGCGGAGACCGACAGCGGGATCTGGGAGTTCCGCACCGAAAGGAAGCATTACCTGTTCTCGAAGCTGATGTGCTGGGCGGCGGTCGATCGCGGGATCAAGATCGCCGAGAAGCTTGGCAAGTCCGCGGCGTTTCCCGGCTGGCTGGAGACTCGCGAAAAGATGAGAAGCGTCGTGGAATCCCGCGGGTGGAACCCCGCGCTCGGCTTCTACACGCAGGCGCTCGACGGCGAGCACGCCGATGCCTCGAACCTCCTGATGCACGCGGTGAATTTCCATTCGCCGGATTCCGAGCGCTTCCGCGGGATGGTGGAGAAGTACGAGCGGCTGCTGATGCGCAACGGGATGGTCTTCCGCTACCTGAACGCGGACGATTTCGGCACGCCGAAGCACGCCTTCACGATCTGCTCGTTCTGGATGATCGACGCGCTGGCGGCGATCGGGCGCGTTGCCGACGCGAAAGTCCTCTTCGAGCGGGTGCTTGCCAGCGCGAATCACGTCGGCCTGCTTTCCGAGGACATCGACCCCGTCTCCGGCGAGCTCTGGGGTAATTTTCCGCAGGTCTATTCCCATGTCGGCGTGATCAACTCGGCCTTCCGGCTCTCGAAAAGCTGGAGCGAAGCTTTCTAGCGCGATCCGAGAGGCGAAACGGTGAAGCAACATCTTTTTTCCGAAGCGGGTCTCGAGGTGCTGGCCGATTTCCTGGGCGGCAACCCGCTTTTCTGTTTTGACTACGACGGCACCCTGGCGCCTATCGTCCCGGATCCGGCTCGCTCCCGACTTTCGGAGGAGGTGAGGGCGCTGCTGGACAGGCTGAGCCAACGATGCACGGTCGGCGTGATTTCCGGGCGTTCGTTGCCGGATCTCAAGGACCGCCTGGGAGTTCCGCTGCCGTACCTGGTCGGCAATCATGGCTTGGAGGGCTTGCCTGGAAGCACTCCGATCGCCCGGATCCGCCGCCTCTGCGCCGAATGGAAGCGGCTTCTCGCGCCTGCGCTCCGGCTTCTCGAAGCCCAAGGCGTGTGGCTCGAGGACAAGGGCTGGTCCCTGAGCGTCCATTACCGCAACGCGCCCGACCCGGCGAAAGCCGAAAATGAGGTTTTCACCCTGGTGTCCGCGGTCGGGAAAAGCTGCCGCATCATTCCCGGAAAGCTGGTCTTCAACCTCGTGCCTGAAAATTCCGCCCACAAAGGCGTCGCACTGACGCGGCTGATGGCCCACGCGAAGGCGGAGCGCGCCCTGTTCGTCGGGGATGATCACACCGATGAGGATGTCTTTGCGATGCGGGATCCGCGCGTCCTGGGCATTCACGTCGGCAAGAGCCGCCAGTCCGCGGCACGTTTTTTCCTGCAGGAGCAGGAGGAGGTCCCCCGGCTGCTCGAGCGGATCTTGGAGCTTAGGGCTGGGAAGTAGGAGCTCAGGGCGGGGAAGTAAGCTAGGAGACCGGCCTCGGCGACAAAGCTGAATGCCAAGTGAGCGACGAAAGCCGGAGCGGATAGGGCGGAGAAACTGGGAGCCAGTGCGAGGATAAGCGCCGTAATCCTTCTTGTACTCCTGCTCGAACACAATGATTCCCTTCCAAAAATAATGATGACCAAGGCCCTGCCGGCGATACCGTAGGGCGAACGCATGGATGCGTGAGAGCCGGCAGGGGCCAAGCTGGAAGCGCGGCAGCTCGTGGGAAATTCGCGAGATCCCAGATCTGAATTGCCGATAGTTGCGGAAGCTTGAACTCAGGCCACGGCGTTCGCGCAACCCGCCGGAGGCCTGAGAAGGCGGTGCGTTTTTGACAGCGGAAAATTCCATGTGCAACTCAGAACATCGTTTACAAACCTGGTTTTATCGCTTGAATAACCATTGCCCGGATGATAGCTCAAATCCCATGTCAAAAAAGCACAAGGAAGTTCAGCTAGCCCTCCCGGGGCTCACCCGCAAAACCCGCAAGAACGCCCACGGCGGCGATCATGCGCTCGGAAAACGCAAAGAGCGCCGTCCCTTCGACCCCAAGCAGGCGCTGCACGTGGTGCTGCGCTCGAGCAAGGCGCGCGGCGAGCATTCGCTGCTTCATCCGCGTCATCGCAATCACGTACTCGCGCTCGTCAACCGCCTCAAGGCGCGCCGGGGGATCGCGGTCTATCGCTATGCGAACGTCGGAAACCACCTGCACCTGCTCATCCGTGCGAAAACGCGCGCGGACTGGCAGGGCTTTATTCGCGAGCTCTCCGGCGGGATCGCGATGATCGTGACCGGCGCGAAGAAGGGCAATGCCCTACCGCGCGCGCGGCGCTCGGAGCTGCCCGAGAGCGCGCAGCGGGGGTTCTGGGATGGGCTCGCTTATAGCCGGATCGTGAGCTTTGGCCCCGATTTCAGGAATGTCGCACAGTACGTCCTGATGAACCTTTGGGAAGCCGCGGGCGTGCCGCTTCGGGAATATCTGGAGAAGGGGATCCGGATCCTCGAAATCAGCGAGGATGGGCTGGTGGGCGTCACGCCGGAGATCTCGGAGCTTTTTGCGCAGACTGCTTAGTCCGGGCGATCTGGGGCTCGGGGAACTCGTTGCGCTCGCCGCGCGATATTCGGGCGCCAGTGCGGTCGGGGGGGCTCGTCGCACGATACTCGGGTGCGCGAAGGCGCGTCGTGAGGTGACCTTCGGCATCAATGAAAACGCCCGGCCCCGAAAATTCGGAGCCGGGCGCGATCTTATGCGGTCCGTTCAGGCGATCAGATTCCCGGCGAAGCGGAGTGTTCACCCGGGCCGTGCTCGCTCGAGGTACCGCCGCCGCCGGTGCCTTGGTAAGTGCCGCCGTTCTCGGGCTTGAAGAGGCCGTTATTGATCTGAGGGCATTTCGGATTGGCCGCGTCCTTGAGGACCTCGGACAGAAGATTACGAAGGTTTTCGGAAATGACCTGGTCTTTGAGGGTGCCTTTGGGACCCCAGACGATAGTCGATGCGGTTTCGAGCTCGATGCCCTTTGTTTCTTGTGATGTGCATCGAGGGTCCTGGACGGTAGCGAACTCTTTTCCCATGTAGATTAGTTTCCCTTTTGAGACTCGTCTGAACTTGATGACATCGTAAGTGGGAGTGTCGAGTTCATCAGGAATACTCGATATTACGAGCTCGTCAGGTGATGAGGAAATGATTCTAAGGGTCAGATTTGCGGGAACGCCGGGTGTAGGTTCGCCAATTGGGACGCTGATGGATTCGCAGCCATTTTGAATCAATTTATAGTTAGCCGGGTCTTCCTCTCTCGAGCGAAGTTTACCTGATAGAAACCCGGCGAGAGATGCAGGATAAATTCCTTTAAGATCTGTTTTGACATGAGTAAGGGTGGATCTTACCTCAATCCCTGGCCGGCTCATTTCCTCAAAGACCTTCTGCAAGTTCAAACACCGCGCTCCGGGCGCGGCGACCGCGGCTCCCGGAGCGGCGAAAAACGCTCCCAGCGCCAGGATCGAAATCATTTTGGAGTTCCGCTTCAGCATCTTCTTCAACGTATTCATTTCACACCTCACATCTGCTTTCACATCTCGCCGGCACCGTGCCGGCGCTCACGGAAGAGAGATAGAGCAAGCGGTGTGCCCGCCTGTGTCAGCGCTGACGCGCGCGAAAACACGGGAGTTTTCCGGCGAAATCCGGCCACGAAGCTGCCGAAGTTTTGGGCAGCTGTGGAAGTTCCGGAGAACTTCAGAAATTTCGGCGATCTCACGAAAAGACAGCGTGGCCACTCGCAAAAAAGGACAGCCCTACCGGGAGTTAGGGATCGTTCTGGAGAAATGGCGCCGCGGGAAGTTCCGCTCGGCGCTCGCGCTCTTCAAGGAGGCGAAGTTCTCGTTTTCCTACAGCACTTACGCGGATTTCGAGCGCGGGGTGACGCTCCCGTCGCCGGTCGAGCTCGTGGAGCTGGCGCGCTTCTTCGGCGAGACCCCTCACGATGCGCTTTTGTCCTGGGCGCGCGTGCAGATGCCCTCGCGCGAGACGAAGGCGATCTTCTCGCCTGTGACCGGGGTTTTGAAGAAGGCAAAGGACTTCGTGCCCGAAGCCCGGAGCGCGACCGCGCCGAACTTCGAGAACACCTGGGTCTTCGGCGATTCCGAGCGCAAGCTTCTCCTCGCTCGGCCATGGCTTTGGGAGGCCTGCCAAAGCCTGATGAGTGTCTATCCGGATGAGGCCCCCTTTGACGAAATCCCGCTGCCCGCCGGAGAGGACGCGCGCGCGGCGCTCGCGACTTGGATTTCGGAGGGCAAGATCCACGCAAGCGAGACCGGGCTCAAGCTCGCGCGGCCGCATCTTTATCTCCCGCGCGCTCCGGAGTGGGAGGAGGTCCGCCGCGGCAACTATGAGCGCGCCTTCGCGCAGGTGCTTGGCGGGCTCTCGCCCGAGGCCGCCCAAAAGGGCGAAGGCTTCCGCGGGCTGTCGCACCGGGCGCTGACTCAGGCACAGCTCAAGGCTTGGGTCGAGGAGCTCCGGCGCGTGGAGCGCGAGTTTCTCGCCGACCCGCTCGTCCCGCGCGCCCCCGGTGAGGAAGAGCCGACCTATGCGCTCATGATGGTCTTAGGCCCGCGGCCGCTCCGCGCCCGGCGCCTAGATGATTCCGCAACACGCACGCACGCAGAAAAGAGGAAGAAGTGAGAGCTCCCGCGATCCTATTCGATATGGGCAACACGATCCTGCATTACCACGAGGGGCCGCTGAGCGATCGCGAGAAGGACGAGCTTGGGCTTCGCGCGATGGTCACGCTGCTCGGCGCGTTCGGGATCGCAAGCTCCTTCGAGGAGCTCTGCGAACGGTTTTATGAGCCGTGGCTCTCGCTTTGCGAGGGGCGCAAAACCCAGGAGCGCGAGTACGATCTTTTTGAGTCGCTCGGGCGGGCGGTGCCGCTTTTCGGCCTGAGTCCGGAGCAGCTTCGGGCGCTGGTGCTTGCGTTCCACAAGCCCGCGGGCGCGCGCGCGGTGAGCGACGAGGGAACCGCGGAAACCTTGGCACGGCTCCGGCGCAAGGGCTATCGGCTCGGGCTCCTCTCCAACAGCGCGGTGCCGGGGTACTGCCATGACTATACGCTCGCGAAGCTCGGGCTGCTCGAGAGATTCGATTTCCGCCTCTACAGCTACGAGGAACAGCTGCGCAAACCGGATCCCCGACTTTTCGACAAGGCGCTGCGCCGGGCGGGGTCGGACGCGAGCACGACGACCCTGGTGGGCGATTCGCTCGAGCTGGATCTTGCGCCGGCAGCGCGACTCGGAATGCGGGTGATCCGCTATCACTCTCCCCGGCGCGGGGCGAAGAAGCCGATGGAACTGCCTCCCGAGCGGCATCTCGGGGACGTGGATACGATCCCGATGGTGGAGCGGCTGGTGGAAGGGCGCGGCGTGCGGCTCACCGCTTGAGGTAGTAACGCCCTTTGGTCCGCGAGCGGGGCACCAGCCGCGGATGAGCGCGCAGATCCAGCTCCGCCATGCGCGCGGTGATCTGGCCGCCGAGCGCTTCCCGATACTCGCGTACGGTGATGCGCTGGCGATCGCTGAGCAGCTCCTCGAGCAATTGGGCGCGTATCTCGGGCGCGAGGCGTGTTTTATCTCCGGAGACGGCCTTGTTGAAAAGCGTCTCGCGGCCGAGATAGCCCCAGCGGCGATAGTGCTTGTGAGAGAGGCGGGCGTCCTCGCGCATGAGCTTGCCCGCGAATTGCCGGAGGCCGATGAAAAACAGCTCGCCTTCGGCCACGGGGATTCCGGAGAGGACCAGCGCGTTCCAGGCTTTCATGAGTCGGGGCTCTTGGGCTCTCTCTTTCGCGTATTCGAGAAGTACCCCCAGGGCTGCGGGCCAGGGCTGATCTACCAGCGCCGTGTGTAGCTCGAGCGGATTGAGGTCTCGCCAGTATCGGGAGAGATGGGCAACGAGCTGCTCCGCAAGCCTCGGGTCGAGACGCGACCACTGGCTCCAGAGCGCGAGGCGTTCCGCCGGCAGCGCGTCTTTCGCGTTCTGTAACTCGCTGTAGGCCTGAGCCAGCTCATCGAGCGATGGGATCCGCTCCAGGCCCTTTAGCGATCTACCGTGCTCAAAGCCCTTCTGAAAGTCGGCGAAACATTTCATGCTCAGCAAATCTTTCTTTCCGAGCGCGAGCGCTTTGAGGGCGTCTCCGGAGAAGACCTCGATCAGCCGCTCCTGATAATCCGTGGGCAGCGTATGGGCATAGGTGGAGAAGTAAGGGTTGAGCCAGTCAGGCGGAAGTCCCTGCTCCTTCGCGATCTGTTTGACGAGCGGATCGAGCGCATGGATGTCCATGCCTTTGGGTACGGCATCGAGATCCGATGTGGCGAGCGGGAACTCATGGGCCAGGATCATGGCGCCGCCGCCGCCCACGATGAGGGTGACCGGCTGAGTGAGCAGCTGGTCCAGTCGGGAGAGCGCTTTTTTCATGATTTCGGAGGTGAGCGGTTTCATAGCGCTAAAAGAACGAATTATAAGTAATTTCGCAATAGTGATAAAAACACCATGACTTCAGTATGATGGGAATCAGGTCACCGAAAGAATCTCGTGCTCCCGCGAATTTCCCTGCGCCTCAAGCTCGCAGCTCTCGCCCGCGCGCTTGCCTTGAAGCGCTTCGCCCAGGGGAGCCTTGGGCGTGATCACCTGCACGGTGTGACCTTCGATCGATACGGAAAGCCCGCCGCCTTGGCCGGCGAGAAAGTAATAGGTCTTGCGCCCGCCGAAGCCCAGCAGCACGAGCGCCCCTTCGCCGATGGGATCGTCGGAACGGAATGTCCGGAGCGGCAGGAACTTGTACATCCCGATGAGCTGGCGCAACTCCAGGGCGCGCGCCGCCTGCGCGCCGGCGAGATAAGATGCCTCCAGTCCGCGCGTGTCGTGCGGGTCCTCGGCCTTGCTCTCCTCGTGGGTAGCGGCCTCGCGCGCGGCGCTCACCGCGCGCTCGAGGACCGCGAGCTCGGCCTCGAGCTTGGCGACGATGGCTTCGATCAGGCGCTGCTTGCTCATGACGATATTTTCGGTCACGCGGGTCCTCGATCTGGCGCTTTGCGCGCCGGCATGGGTTGCAGAGAAGTATCTTGCCAGCAGCCGGAGGGGCGGGGAAGATGAAACGATGGGTTCCAGGGGCCGCTTAGCGGGATTGATCGTCCTTTTCGGGGCCTCGCTCGCGGAGGGTTCCGAGCTCAAGGCGCGCCTTCTGGGTCCCCAGCTCTCGCCTCTTCCCGCTCAGGGCGCGATCGTCTGGTCGGACACGGAGCTACCTGTCGTGGTCGAGGCGGGCTCGGCGGTTTCAGTTCAGCTCTCCGGCAAGTTCACGCAGCCTGGGTCATCATTGCTGTGGAAGAACCGTGTCATTCCATTGGGAATCGATCGCAGGTTCACGTTCAAGGTTCCGCTCACGGGCGTCACGACGGAGGTCCGGCTGCGAGCGGTGGATTCCCGGGGCCAGGTCGAGAATCTGCCCTTTTCCCTCTCTCTGCCGGAGTGGGGACGGGTGAAGCTGCCGGCTCGGCCGCGGGTGGCTTCGATAGTCGCGGCGCTGGGGTTCACCTCCCTGGGATACGCTCAGACCCGCAGCGAGGCTTATTCCGGCGTTTTTCTGACCGGCAAGCTGGCCTATCGCCACGAGCTGCAGGCGAACCGGTGGGATCTCGCTCTGAGCGCGTTTGGCAATCTCGTTCCCTTGATGAGCAGCCGCGGAGACGGGGTCGTGGCGCGAGTGGTTGGCGCGAACTTCCGAGTCGGGTATCTCGTCCCCGGCATCAGCGATCCCTGGCGCCTGGGATTGATGGTGGGCGGGTATTACACGACCATGCTCGTGACTCGTAAGGCTTTCGGTTACACCAACATCGTGGGGCCGCAGATCTTCCCGACGATCCTGAGGCGCTTTCGCAATGGTCATGGCATGGCGGCGTATTTCAAGTTCTCGCCGATATCGGACGGGACCTCTTTGCTGGCATTGGGGAATCGGGAAATCGCGACGGGCTTGAGCTATTCGATTCCGCAGGCTTCGGATGAGTCGCTTGAGATGAGCCTGGATCTGGCGGATCTCCGGCTGATTTCTGGCGCGGGAGGAGCGACCGCGGTCGCCTCCACGAGCGTCACGGCCGGGGTCGGGTATCGATGGTAGATCGCCGGCGAGCTCCGCGCGCCTCGGTTTCAGCTGCCTTGGCGGACGCAAAGCACGGAATTAGTGTAAGTTTTCGAAATTCCTGCTCCTGCTCCGGTGCCGAGATGCACGGTAGCGGCCTCGGGTGCATAACCTGCGGTCGATGCACTCCAGAACGCCCTATTCGTGTCGAAGGGGAACTGGAGAGCGGCTCCTGCTCCGAAGTTGGCGATTGCCTGAAGCTCGTCAGCAGAGGGCAATCGCCAGTCCGTGTACCCTCCCTCGCTCAGCTCATGACAGTAGTTCACGGTCGAGGAGTCCGGAACGCCCCCATGCGGGCTCGCGTAGTCATCGGTCCGTGCGCCGTCTCCCGCGTCCGGCGGCGAGTTGCCGGCCAGAGCCGAATCCCAGACCGCCTGGTGCCAGGTCATCAAAGCTCCCGCCGGTCGGCTCCAAACCTTGTGAGTGAGGGTGTCCTTGCAACCGCCCTCGAGCGTTTGGTAGCGGGAATCAGGGGCCTTGCAGGTATTCGGAAAGGCTCCTACCAGGAGAGTGTGCGACGTGCCGCTCAATCCCGGGGTGCTGAAAGTCAGCGTGGCCGTGCCTGGAGTATCGAGCGTGAACGCGTTGAAGGTCGCCTTGCCCGTGTTGTCCGTGGTGGACGTAACAGTTCCACTTAAGGCGCCGACGTTTGTCGATAGCGTAACGGTTCTGCCTCCGGCATTCACGGAATTATCTGACGCGTCATTGACTCGTACCGTGATGCTCGCTCCCGAGGTATTGATGCCAATTGAGGAGGTGCCGCTCACGACCGTGAGTTTTGTGGGTGCGGTTCTGGGTGAGGTGCTTCTGACGCAAATCGTGCGGAAACCCCAGTCCTTCGGTTGGGTCTGTACAGCTCCGCTTACCATATTTATTAAATACGCGTCATTGCTTCCGAACAGGGATGAACTCCATAGGAGTTCCGATGTAATCCCTGCCAGATAGGCATATCCACCCGCCATAGAGTGAGTGGTTACCTCATCAAGCTCGGCAACGGTGGCTGCCCGCCAGTCTGTTTTCGCTCCCTCTCCGAGACTATGGCAGTAATTGGTCGCGGAACCATCGCAGCCATAGCTACATCCTTCAGGTTCCGCATAGTCATTGCTTCTCCCCGCGTCGTCCGCGTCCGCGGGTACACCCGTAGTCTGCGCATCCCAGACGACGGCGTGCCACTGCATAACATTAGCGCTTTCAGCGCTCCAAACCAGCCCGGTCGCGAGATCCTTGCAGCCGCCATCCGCGGTCGTGAAAAAAGAATCATTGCGCTGGCAGGCGCCCGGAGGCAACGAGCTTACGGTGAACGCCGCGCTCGAGGCATAAAGCGAACCATCGCTGACCCGGAGAACCACCCCGGCTTCGGCAATGCTGTAAGAGACATTACTGAAAGTCGCGATTCCGCCTGAGATTGTGGCCGTGCCATTTGAGACCGTGCCGGTCCCGGTCTGAGTCGTCAGCGTCGCCGTGCCACTCGCCGAAGCTACGTTTCCGTAGGCGTCCAGGAGACGAATCACGGGCTGGGTCGTGAGCGGCGTGAGGGCGAAGGCGCCCGCGGGCTGAGTGGTGAACTCGATGGCTGCCGCGGCTCCCGCGATCGCGGTGGCCGAGAAGTCCGCGGTGAGGGCGCCGTTGGCGACCGAGGTTGCGCGGTAGCGATGCGCATTGGCACCTGAAACCGTGCCCAGCTTCACCAGCATCGAGGCGATCCCGCTCGCATCGGTGAGCACGGGATTCGTGCCCACGATCGCCCCGTTGCCTTGGGTGACACTGAAGGTTACGCCCGTGCCCTGCATGGGCTGGCCGTAAGCGTCGAGGATTTTGACCTTGAGCTCGGAGGCCAGATTATTGTTCACGGTTCCTGATTGCGCGTCCCCACTCACGAGCTGCAGGGAGGTGGCCACCTGGGGGGAAGAAACCGTGATCGTCCCCGTGCTCGAGGCGGAGAAGACGACATCGGGGTCGGAGCCCGTGTAAAAGGCTTGGATGACCGTCGTTCCGATCGTGCTGGGCGTGAAAGTCGCGGAAACGGAGCTGGAGCCCGAGGCCGAGAGATTGCCCGCGGGAAAAACGGCGCTGCCCAGGGACCAGGCCAGGTCGATGTCCGACAGGTAATTGCCGCTCATGTCGAAGAGCGCGCCGCGCAGGGAGAGGCTTTGGCCAACGTTGAGCGCCGTGGCCCCCACCGGCGTGGCGGTCCCGGTTCCGCCCGGGAGGATTCTCACGCGCTTGAGGCTCGTCCCGCCCAAGGCCGGAGTCGGGGAAGGGGAGGGAGCGGGAGAAAGCGAAACCAGCTCGCCCGAGGTCTGCCCGGAGGCCGACTCGGTCTCGTCGCCGACGTTCACGCCGGGCTTACAGCCCGATACCGCCAGCGCGAGCGCGAGCAGCGGCCATAGAAAAGCATTCATGAGGGAAGGCGATTTGGAATTCATCCGCTTAACGTCCTGCTACAACCAGGATAACGTCCGGAATGCTCCAGCGAAATGTGTCGCGCCGCACTCAGGTGGGATGCGACTCAGGCGGGATCATCCTCCCATATATTGCCATTATTTCGCCGTTTTTCGGGACAGGTAGTCGTCGTATCCGCCTTCGAATATCCGCATCTCCCCGTGATCCACCTCGAAGACCCGCGTGGCCACCTGCCGCAGGAAGTGCCGGTCGTGGCTCACGAACATGACGGTCCCGTCGAAGGCCTTGACCGCGTCGAGCAGGATCTCGCGGCTCTTGATGTCCAGATGGTTGGTAGGCTCGTCGAGCACGAGGAGGTTCACGGGCTTGGCCAGGATCGTGGCCAGGACGACCCGGCTCTTCTCGCCGCCCGAGAGCACGCCGTTCTTCTTGTAGACGTCGTCGCCACTGAAGAGGAACGCACCCAGGAGGTTGCGAACGTAGCCGATCGTGGCCTCGGGGATCCGGTCGTGGATCTCGTCATAGATGGTCTTGTCCGGATCGAGTACCTCGAGCGAGTGCTGGCTGAAGTAGCCCAGGCGGACGCCGGCGCCGAGCGTGGAGCTGCCTTCGGTCGCGCCGGTGAGCTCGCAGGCGATCTTGAGGAGCGTGGACTTGCCCGCGCCGTTGACCCCGACCACGGCCACGCGGTCCAGGCGCTTCACCACGCCGCTCACGCCGCTGAAGACCGGGCGCTCGGCGCCGTTCTCGAGCGTCCACGTCTTGCCGAGCCTATCGAACTTGACGACGTCGTTTCCGCTCCGGGGCGGGGAGGGGAACTCGAACTTGATCGTCTTTTCCTCGGCCGGGATCTCCACGCGGTCGATCTTCTCGAGCTTCTTCACCCGCGACTGGACCTGAGCGGCGTGAGAGGCGCGCGCGGCGAAGCGGGCGATGAACTCCTCCTCCTTGGCGAGCATCTCCTGCTGCTTCTTGTACTCGGCCAGGAGCTGCTGCATGCGGATGTCGCGCTCGCGCACGTAGTACTCGTAGTTCCCGCTGAAGGTCGTGATGGTCTTGTTGGCCACCTCGACGATGCGGCTGGTGACCCGGTTCAGGAACTCGCGGTCGTGGCAGGTCATGACGAGCGAGCCCTTGTAGCTCATGAGCCACTCCTCGAGCCAGAGGATCGACTCCAGGTCGAGATGGTTGGTGGGCTCGTCCATGAGGAGCACGTCGGGATTGAGCGCGAGGATCTTGGCCAGGGCGATGCGCATCTTCCAGCCGCCGCTGAAGTACTCGACGGGGCGGTCATGGTCGTCGGGGCGGATTCCGAGGCCGGTGAGGATCTCCTTGGCGCGCGGCTCGAGGTCATAGCCGCCGCGCTGCTCGAACTCGAGCTGGGCCTCGCCGTAGTCCTCGAGGAGCTTGGTCATCGCGTCGTCGGAGAGGGGGTTTTCGGCGGAGTCCTGAAGCGCCTTTTCCATCTCGGAGATCCGGGCGGCCAAAGTCGACACGCGTCCCGCGCCGGCTTTCACCTCTTCAAGCGCCGAGCGGCCGTGCATCTCGCCGACGTCCTGGGAGAAATAGCCGATCACCAGCCGGTCGGCGATGTTCACCGAACCGGCCTCGATGCCTTCCTGCTTCAAAATGATGCGAAAAACCGTGGTTTTTCCCGCGCCGTTGGGACCCACGAGCCCGATGCGGTCGCTGGGGCGGATCTGCACACTCGCGTTCTGATAAAGGACCTTCTGGCCGTACTGCTTCGTGATGTTGGTCAGGTGAATCATGATTTCCTCGGAACTAACGGTCTTATGTTAAACCCGCGTCGATTTCGAGCGCGAAGTCACAAGCGGGCGGGCATGCATTTTTGATTGACTGGCTGCGTTATTTTCTGCTAGATCCGCGCGAATACTTTTGAGGAACATCGATGACGCCGCCCCTGACCACCAGCTCGCCCGCACTTCAGCACGCTCGCGCGATCAAGCGCGTCTTCTGCGTGAGCTGTCCCCGGCCGGAGTCGCGGAGGTCGGAAAAATGCTTCGCGACCGCGGACCATGAGGGGAAGAAGTTTTACTTCTGCGCCAAGGAGTGCAAAGAGCGCTTCGAGCGAGCTCCGACGAAATTCGCCTGAGGCGCGGGAGCGCGGCACGGCTTTCAGGCGTTTCGTGGCATGGGACTGGCAGCCTGCCGTCTTTCATCAACAAGGCAGGTGGCTATGCGTTTCTCCTCTTACGTCGCGTTCGCGATCGTCTTTGGCCTATTCGCACCGCGCGCTTTCCCGGCGCCGCTCGAGACTGCCGGCGTCGTCGCCGGAACAGTGATTCCGGGACGCTTCATCATCACGCTGCGCGAAGGCGCGGACCCGGCGCGCGTGGTCGCCGATCATGGCCTGCCCGCGGAGTTCCTCTATGAGCACGCGATCCGCGGCTTCGCCGCGCCGGTGCCTGAGCCGGCGCGCGCGCGGCTCGCCGCCGATCCGCGCGTGGAACGGGTCGAGCCCGACCGTACGGTGGCGCTCGGGCAGCGGCAGGCGGACGCGCCCTGGGGCCTGGATCGCATCGATCAGCGCGTTTTGCCGTTGAATCGCAGCTATCAGGCCGGGGCCACCGGCCGCGGCGTCCATGCCTATGTCGTGGATACCGGCATCCGTCATTCCCATGTGGAATTCGGAAGACGCGCCGAGCGGGGCTTTGACTCCGAAGGCGGCGGCGGAAACGACTGTCACGGTCACGGAACCCATGTCGCCGCGATCCTCGGAGGGGCGACCTTCGGCGTGGCCAAGGAGGTGTCGATCGTGTCGGTGAAGGTCCTGGGCTGCAGCGGTCTGGGCAGTACAAGCGGGGTGATCGCGGGGCTCGACTGGATCGCCGCGAACCGCAGGCTTCCCGCCGTGGCGAACATGTCCTTGAGCGGCGTCGCCAGTGAATCGCTCGACCAGGCCGTGCGCCGGGTGATCGCCGCGGGCGTGGCGATGGTGGTGGCGGCGGGGAACGAGGGCAGGGACGCCTGCGACTCGTCTCCGGCCCGGGTCCCCGAGGCGATGACGATCGGCGCGACCAATAGCGCGGACATCAAGCCGATGTGGTCCAATCACGGCGCGTGCGTGGACTGGTTCGCCCCAGGGGAGGGAATTCTCTCCGCCTGGAACGATACGGACACCTCCGAGCGCAGCCTGAGCGGGACCTCCATGGCGGCCCCGCACGCGGCCGGGGTCGCCGCGCTTTACCTGGAGCAGGAGCCGTGGGCCACGCCGGCGGGCGTGCGCGAGGCGCTTTACGCCGCGACGACCAAGGAGATCGTCCTGCTGGCGAGATCCCGCAACGCGCATCTGCTCAGCAGCGCGCGCGAGTCCACGCTTCTGGACACCGGTCGGCCGGAGGTCGCGCTGCTCACGCCGCGTGACGGCAGCTTCGTCCAGCCGGGCACGACGATCCGGCTGGTGGCCGAAGCGTCGGATCGCGAAGGCCCGGTCACGCGGGTGGATTTCCTCGTCGACGCACGCCTGGTGTGCAGCGATAACCTCGCGCCATTCAGCTGTGACTGGGCCGTCCCGGGATTCGCGGGCCGGACGTACGAGCTCGAGGCCCGGGCTTATGACGTGAATGGAAACGGGGCCGATTCCCGGCGGGTTTGGGTGAGCGCGGGTTGAGTCCACCGCGCTCCGGCGTTTCCAGCGCTGGAAGTAGGGTAGCGTCCCTGGAGTTTAAAATTCCAGCTTTTATGAGCCCCATTTTTCCCGCCAGGTAGCGGTTATGAGCCGCGCGCCTCAAGGTGAGGTTCTCGACCGGGAGTGATCGAATTGCAGGGCATGGCGGCTTGGGCAGCGAGTGCACTGGCCTCCATCTCTCAGGTGAACAGCTCGCCTGATGGAAGTGCGGATGGTGCGCGTGCGAGTGGTACGAGCGACTGAAGACTGGGCTGAATTGCCTGCGCTTTGAGCGCTCCTGGGGCCTTCAGTCTTCTTTGCCTTTTCCTTCGGCTCCATTTTCTTCAATGCCAGATTCGCCAGGAGTTCGAACAGCCGGTCATAGCGGCCTTCAAAGTTCTGGTGAGCCATAAGTCCCTTGAGCTTCTCGAGCTTTTCCATGAGTTCCTCGTCTGCCAGGAATTGGATCAGGATTTTTCCGTCGCCGAGCGGTCGGACGCGTTCCCGAGGCAGAGCCGATTCAGGTGAGATCTCGGCAAGCTTCTGCTCGCATTCGCGGAGAAGCTCTGAGTCTTTGAAGCCACGCAGAGCGAGAGGCTGCCTTCTTTAATCTTCGCTTCGACTTCCGGCATCGCCTTCAGGAGTCGCATGGCCTGAATTCTCCGCATCGCGGCCCCCGGGCTGTAGCCAAGTTCCCGTGTGGCGAACTCGAACAATGACGGAAATCCCAGCTCAAGATAATGCCGGTCGGCCTCGACCTCCTGGAGCAGGTGCAAAACGCGGAGCGCGCACTCGCGCTCCTGCCTCACCGCGGATTTGAGCTCGGACATGACGATCTCGCGACTTCTCATGGGTATTTTCTCCTCTTGGAATTGGAAGCGAGTTGCTTCAGGTGGAGAAGCTGTATTGAGAGTAAATTTTCTTCAACGCCGCCAGAACTTCAGGAAAGCTTCGCGCTCCTTCTGCTGCTGGCGATCGATCTTGTCCCGGGGGCAGGGTTGCGACGGGTCGGAGAGAGAGTCCCAGAGCTTTTTCCACTCCAGCGGCTCCGGATACTTCTCGTAAAACTTGCGGAACGTCCCGGAAGCTGCCTCAGGCAGCGCCTGGCCCGGGTGAGCCAGGGGCCAGCTCAGCTTCAGGAAGCCCTGTCCTTGGGTATATTCCAGGGCGGACCAGAATACGAACTCACGGTACATCCCATGAGCCTCCGCCGGACGCATGAAGACTTGCCCCAGCGAAACGACCTGTGCCGCGAAATCCTGTCCTTCTTCCTTGAGCGCCTGCTTGATCATCCTGAACGAAGGCAGGAAATCGGGAATCGGCTGTTTCGCCAATAGGATCGTACTCACCACGGACCAACTCGGGGTCGCGAGTCCTTTCTCGTGGATTCTTTGAGCGAAGGCGCGCTGGTAAGTCTCGAATGCGCCGGCCGCCAGGGCGGATCTCAGCTCGGCGCGAATCTCTGGAGCAGACCTGCCCGCTTTGTCCTTCGCCGCCGCCAGAAAGTAGGGATAGGCTCCGTTGGCGGGATCCAGGCTCTTCAAAGATTCCAGCAGCCGGATGGCCTCCTCGAGATCCGGCGACTCGTTCTTGGCGCCAGCCAGGAGATCCGCCTGAAAGATGGCGTTGTAAAAAATCAGGGGCTCCTCACCTCCGCTCAGGTGCGCTGCCGTTTCGTGGCCGTCCTCAGAGCTGGTACCCAGGAGAAGGCTTCTGAAAACAGCGTCCTCGCGGCCCGAGTGCCTGACGAGATCGGGCGCATCCAGAAGCGCGGCAGCGAGCTCCGGCATGGAGAACCTGTCCAGGAACCTCGAGCGCACCAATCCGCAAACGTCGCCTGAGTCGAGCACGGCGCGGAGCTCCTTCTCCCGTTCGATATCCGTTTGTTCGGTCAGGCTGGCAGGCTCCAGCCGCTGGATCAGTTCCGGCACGCTTTTCAGGGCGGGGGAGGCTTTGATGAGGCTTGCGGCTGATGAGCGCATTTTCGTGTGCCTAGCCTGCTCAGCGCCATTCCCTCCAAAATAGCGAAGCCAGGTATTCTTTCGATGGAGCCCGGGCAGTGTCGCGCTGATGATGAGCGCGAGGATCAGCAGCGCCGCGAACTTACCCATCTGGCCCCGTCTTCCGCTTTCCATGGAGAAGATACTAGCACCTCCCTGTCGCGACTTTCCAAACATCGTAGATAAGGGGGCCTTGGGGTCGCCAACCAGGAGCGCTCGGTGTTTGCCGTGCAGGAAGCAGGAACACTGAGCTACGACAACGCGGTCCGCACCCTGCGCTTCCGTCCCTCGCGCGGCGGTGGGCTCTCGGCAGGACAATGCCAAGCCGTGCTCGCAGGGCTCACCCGGGAGCCTCCCGTGCTGCTTCACGAGGCCTGCTCCCAAGGCGGGCCTGCGGCGCAGGCGATCCGAATCTCTGAGAAGGTGGGATTCATGACGCTGTATTAAGGCTCGCGACAGGCGATTATCGGGGAGTGAGCTCCGGAATCCGAGCTCACGACGCGGCCCTCAGGGCCTCCCGTTTCGGGATCTCGATCGTGAACTTGGCGCCCTGGCCGCGCGCGCTCTCGAGGCCGATGGTCCCTCCATGGGCATCGACGATCTTCTTGATGATGAACAGGCCCAGGCCGAGTCCGCCCACGTGGTTCGCCGAGGAGGCGCGCTCGAAGCGCCTGAAGAGCCGTTCCTGGTCGGCCTTGGCGATGCCAGGCCCGCGGTCCTGCACGATGAGCCGCGCGTTCGGGCCGCGGGACTCCACGGTAACGGTGATCGCCGAGTTTTCAGCGTATTTCACCGCGTTCTCGAGCAGGTTCACGAGGATCTGCTCGAGGCGCAGGGAGTCCCAATGGCCGACCACCGGGGAGTCCGCGCGGAGCCGGACCCGGCAGTTCGCCTTGGTGAGGTCTTCGCGGAGGGCCGCGATGGCCTTGCGCGCGAGGTCCGAGAGGTCGCATTCGGAGATCTCCAGGCTCAGCTGCCCCGCGGTGATTCGGGACACGTCGAGGAGCTTTTCCACCAGCAGGGTCAGGCGTTCCAGCTGGCGCTCGAGATTCGCCAAGAGCTCCTCCCTCCTGTTGACTTTTGCCTCGGGAGGCAGCGCCTGGGATTCGACGCGTTTCATCAGCTGGATATGGAGCTTGAGCGAGGTCAGGGGAGTCCTGAGCTCATGGGAGGCGATGAGCAGGAACTCGTCTCGCGCCTCCAGCGCCTGCTGGAGCCGCTCGATCAGGGTAATGCGCTCGGCCTCGGCTCGCCTCTTGGATCGCCGCATGAACGCCTCCCTCAGCTCACGCTCGATCGCGGGCACGAGGCGCATCAGATTGTCTTTCATCAGGTAATCGCTGGCGCCCGCCTTCATCGCCTGGACCGCGGTTTCCTCGCCGATCGTTCCGGAAATGAGGATGAAAGGCACGTCCAGGCCGCTTTCCTTGAGGATCTCCAGCGCTTCGAGGCCGTTGAAGCCGGGCATGGAATAATCCGCGACGACGACATCCCACTCCTGGTCACCGATGGCGGCCCGTACTCCGGACGCGCTGTCGACCCGCCAAGTGATCAGTTCGTATCCCCCTTTTCTGATTTGCCGGGCAACAAGCAGGGCGTCGTCTTCCGAATCCTCGACGAGAAGGACGCGAAGGGCTTGCTCCATCCGTCACGCCGCCTTTCCGGAACTGTCGCGCTGGCTCCGCGGGAGCGGCTCGTTCAGCAGGAGCCAGTAGATCCCGAGCTGGCTCACCGCGTTCGTGAACTCCGAGAATTCCACCGGCTTGCGGACATAGCTGTTCGCGCCAAGCTTGTAACCCTCGATCACGTCCTGCTCTTCGCGCGAGGAGGTGAGGATCACCACCGGGATCATCCGGGTCCTCGCGTCGATCCGGATCCTCCGCAGGACCTCGAGGCCATCGACCTTCGGAAGCTTCAGGTCCAAAAGGATCAGCGCCGGCATGCTCGGGTCGCGGGCCGCATGAGGCCCTGAGCGGTACAGCCAGTCCAGGGCCTCCTGCCCGTCGCGCGCGACGACCACGTTGTTCATGATGTTGTTTTTCCGGAAAGCCTTCAGGGTGAGGAGCTCGTCGTCCTCGTTGTCCTCGACCAGTAGGATCTCCTTGAGATTCGGGAGATGGGGGCTGAGTACTGAGCTGCTCGGATTCATGCGACCTCCACGGATACCTGATGTTCGTCCTTCGGTAAGGGGGCTCTCAGCGAAAAGTAGAAGGTCGCGCCTTTTTCCACTTTTCCCTCCGCCCAGGCATGGCCGCCGTGCCGATGCACGATGCGTTGAACCGTTGCAAGCCCCACGCCGGTGCCTGGGAACTCGTTCGGCCGATGCAGGCGCTGGAAGGCGCCGAATAGCTTCTGCGCGTGTGCCATGTCGAAGCCCGCTCCGTCGTCCCGGACGAAAAACACGGGGGAGCCCTCCTGCTGCCGTACGCCGAACTCGATCATCGCGGAGGAATGTTTCGAGGTGAATTTCCAGGCGTTGTTGAAGAGATTCTCGATCACCACCCGCAGCAGCTCGCGATCCCCTTCCGCGACCAGTCCTTCCGAGATGATGAAACGGACGTTCCGCCCGGGATCGCCCGCGGCCAGCTCTTCCGCGGCCTTCCTCGCGAGCGCGCTCAGGTCCACGGTTTCGATCGTCAGCTCCTTGCGGCCGAGCCGCGAGAGGTTGAGCAGGTCGTCGATGAGGCGGGCCATCCGCTGGGCGGAGGCGCGGATCCGGCCGAGGTAGTCTCGCGCCTGGTCATCCAGCCGGTCGGAGTATTCCTCGAGCAATGCCTTGCTGAATCCGTCCGCGCTACGCAGGGGAGCCCTCAAGTCGTGGGAAACCGAGTAGCTGAACGCCTCCAACTCCTTGTTGGCTGCTGTGAGCGCCGTATTCCTTTCCTCGAGCTGATGGGCGAGCCGATCCAGCCGATCCCGGCTCTGACGGATCTGCTCCTCTGCCCGCTTTTGGGCTGAGATGTCCTTGGCGACGCAAACGATGCTCCGAGGCGAGCCGCCGTCCCCCCGGACAAGCGAGGCGGAGAGGGATACGGGGACCGGAGTCTTTCCGGGCAGCCCCAGCAGCGTTTCGCGGGAGACGATGGTTCCGGCCTTCTGCAGGGCCGCCGCGGTGAGATCGACGCCGCCATTTTCCGGAAAAAGGATCGATGCCGACTGGGAGCGGATCGCCGACTCCGGGCAGCCCAGCAGGTCGAACGCGACGCGGTTGGCCTGCAGGATCCTCCCTTCGGTGTCGGTCACGATGAGGGCGTCGGGAATCGACTCGAGGGTCGCCTCCAGGTACCTTTTGGAGATGGTGCTTTCCCGCAACGCGTCCACCATCCCGTTGAAAGCCCGCGTGATGGCGCCGATCTCGTCCCGGCTGAGGATGGGCGCGCGGTAGCTGAGGTTTCCGCGCGCGATTTCCCGTGTGGCGGCCATGAGGTTCGAGAGCGACCTTTGCAGCTGACGCACCCACGAGTGCCCTACCCATGCCGAAAGGAATACGAAGAGCAGGGTCAGGAGCACTCCGATCAGGATGGGCCGGTACCTGCCGCCATAGACCGCCAGGAAGGTGCTCGTGGACTTGTCGTCGATCTCGATGCGGAGCTTGCTCAGGATCTCGGACAGGTCGAGCAGCAGCTGCGTCGCGACCAGTCGGTCCGGGTAGGCGGATGGGGAGGCGCGCAGCGCCGTGTAGTAGCTCAGCGCGGTGCTGCGGACCTGGTCCAGGGAGCTGCGGGTCTGCTCCAGGTAGGCGGTGAAGCGCGGCTCTTTTCGCGCGTAGGGAAGCGCCTCCTCGAGCGCGGTCGCGAACTTTTCGTGGATTCCCAGGAAGACGCGCCTCGAGCTGTCGATCGCCTGGGGGGAAAGCCCGGGCTTGGCCAGCGTTTCGGTCATCGCGGAGGAAAGCACCCGCAGCTGACCGACGACGAGGGTGAACTGCTGCGCGTCGTGCAGTTCGGAGAGTCCCAGGAGGAACTGACGGCTGGAAAGGTAGATGCCCAGGAACTCTCCCAGAAGCAGGGTCGCCACGGCAATGATCGCCAGGGTCAGTCGATCGGTGAGCGAGGTCTGGTTCCTGCCCGCGGCCACCTCAGTTCTCCCCAGGCGGCATGGAGACATCGATCACCTTGACCGAACCCGAATCCAGCGCCGAACCCGAGGACACGTAACCGATGGCGCCCTTGAAGATCCTCACCATCCGCAGCACGGCGGCATCGGATGCGACCTGCAGAGGCGCGCTGTCGCCGGTGTAGAGCTTCTGCCCGACCCAGAACAGGTCCACCTCCG
This sequence comes from Oligoflexia bacterium, assembly GCA_023701205.1. Taxonomy (GTDB): domain Bacteria; phylum Bdellovibrionota; class UBA1018; order UBA1018; family UBA1018; genus JAMPXJ01. The sequence continues at coordinate 69,626 of JAMPXJ010000016.1, read as the reverse complement.
CTTCGGTCTGCCGCAGGATGCGTCGGGAGAAGATCTCCCGCTCCGGGGTACCCGGATTCCGGTCGATGAAGCGCACGGGGGTTCCGTCGGGCCAGAACCGACGCTTTTTCCGGTAGAGCTCGGCGAGCTCTTTCGCGCTGAGGCTCCTCGCCGGATTGTCGCGGTTCACGACGAAGGTGATGCCCGCGCCCGCCGGCGAGGAGAGGGGGAGCAAGGCTGCGATGAGAAGGCTCAGGAAAAATCTCAAAACGCGACTCCGGCGGAAAGGTCCAGGCTGACGTAATCGCGGTCTCGCCCTTCGATGGTCGCGCTGTCTCCCGTGTAGTCATGAAAGAGAAGCCCCAGCCGAAAGCGGGTGTAAGAGTGTGGGAGCCAGTTGATGCCTGCTCCGTACTCCCATTTCGCGATCGGATCCGGAAGGATGCCCCTCGCTCCGGTCGTTTGGCCTAGCGGGTTGCTCAGGTAGTCGACCGCGCTCCAGAGGATGAAGTTTCCTTTCGAAAGAACGTACGATGGCTCGATGTAGAAGGCCCAGGGGTCCTCCCCGCCGGAAACGTTGAAGACCACCTCGGAATCCATGCCGAACCGGCCGAGCTTGAAGGCCAGGTCGCCGCCGATCGCCTTGTAGGTGTCCCCCGCGCGCTTCGCGACCTGCGAGGATATTCCGACGGCCAGCTCGTCGGAAGGGATCATCTGGACCCGGGCGCCGCCTCCGAGCGTCTTCGGGTTGGAGATCGGGGTCAGGGAATAGGCATGATAGCTCCACCGCCGTTCCGTGCCCAGCTCGCCATGCAGATGCAGGCCGCTCCAGAGCGGGTAGGCCGTGGTGACGCCGTCTCCGCCCGACGAAAAGATCATCTGCGGCCCGTTCCGGCGTTTGAAGAGAACGAGCTCCCGCTTCTGGAAGGCGATCCCGAACGGGACGTAGCCGAAGCCGGTCTGAAAGCGGGCTGAGGGACTGAAGTCGTACTCGGTATATCCTTGTGCCGGCAGGGCGCCGAAGACGGGTGGCCCGAATCTCCGCGACTCGGGCAGGCCGGCCGCGGGCGCGTTCGGGTTGTTACCGGCGTTCTGAAGCGGAAAGCTCAGGCCCGTGATCAGCTGGGTGCTGAAACGCAGCGACTCGTGGATGTCGGCGGCCAGGTTGATTCCCAGGATCTGCGAGGTCGCCGAAACCTGCCCACGGGTGTCGGGACCCCAAAGAGCAAGGATCGCGTTTTCGAAAAAACCACCCAAGGATATGGCATCTCGGAGAAATGGCCGGACCTGGCCCATCCGTTCGCTGGATTGACCGATCAGCTCCTCGGTTTGCCGCTCGAGGTCTTTGATCCGGTCTTCAAGCGTCGACTCCTCCCGCGCCGCGCTTTTTTCCGGGGGCGCGGCGAGGGTGGCGGCGGGCGATGGAGCTAAAGCGATGATGCCGGCGAGCGCGGCGCTGAGAAGCGCTCTCTTCATGGGCCGCCTGGTTTGCAAACGGCGGTCCACGAGCCTCGTCGCGGCAAGCCCCTCGTCTCCGAATCAGGCGTGGATCGGCGCGCAGAAGCATCGTACCAGCTTCAGAAGGTCATCGAAATCGATGGGCTTCTGGAGAAATCCTGCGGACTGGATCGACCTGGCCCGGTCGCTATAAGCGGATACCACGACGATGGGAATCGAGGAGTGCGCGCCATCCCGGCTGAGCGCCTCTGCGAATTCGGAGCCATTCATTACGGGCATCATGAAGTCGAGAAGGATGAGGCAAGGTCGATCGACTTTGGCAAGCAGGGCAAGCCCCTCCTTGCCGTTGGCCGCCGTGACGACCGGGTATCCCTCGAGCTCCAGGATCTCCTGAAGCGTATTTCGGATGTCATCATCGTCTTCCACGATGATGATCCCTTTGCAGCTGCCGTAGTGCTCCGCAACGGAAGCGAACATGGGTTAAGAAATCTTGCAAACGCGATGCTCAAGACGGGCGCGTCGCTGGGGTCGGATCGCGTGGCTACGCGCTTTTCTTGAGATGAATGCTCGGATTTCATGTCTCCGGGCGCGATGGCTCATCTCTATCCGGCGGAATGCCGAAAGGGAATCGAGATGCTGCGTCGACTGGTGTTCGCAACCCTCATGATCTGCGGCCTGATTCAGCCTTCCGCGCACGCGTTGGCCGGTCAGTTCGCGCCTGAGCAGGATTGCCCGCGGCGCTTCGTCGAGCTTTTCCCCGGCATCCGGGCCGAGCGCGCCCTGGGGCGCGCGCTGACGCGGCACGAGCGCCTGGCGCTTGACCGCGCGATCGCGCAGGGCGACCCCGAAGGGTACAGCGCCTCGGAGGTGCTCAGCCAGAATCGGATCCTGTCGCGCGCGGGATTTTCGGAGCCGGACATCGCGCTGTTGCGCAAACGGGGACCCCTGGGGAACTGGGTGGTTCGCTGGGAGCAGCCGCCTCCGTCCCGCGTCGCGCTCCTGGAGCTTGAGACCGGCGAGCTGGACACGAAGGCGCTGGAGCAGCTCAAGGCGGGAAAGACCCTCTCCTATTTCGTGGACGCGGAAGACCGGGTGCACCTGGTGAAAGGCGAAGCCAACTTCCCGCGGGACGCGCTGCTCGCGATCGCCAACCAGGAGCGCTCGGTGTTTGCCGTGGAGGAAGCGGGTACGCTGCGCTACGACAATGCGGCCCGCACCCTGCGCTTCCGGCCCTCGCGCGGCGGGGGGCTCTCGGCGGGACAAGACCAAGCCTTGCTCGCACGGCTCACCCGGGAGCATCCCGGACTGCGCGTGGAGCGCGCGACTCGCTCCGGCCAGGAGCGCGCGCAGATGCTTCGCTGCCTGGATGTCCTGGACGCCCAGGCCAGCGGCAAGGGCTACATGCTCAACAAGCTTCTGGTCGACAACGCGGTTTTCGCGGCCGTGGTGGTGGGGAGCGATGCCTTCCTGGGCTCGAATCGCTTCGGAACCGAGCGAGGTCGCGAGGTGCTCAAGGCCGAGCTGATCGGCAACAACATCGGCACGCTGGTTCTGGGAAATCTAACCAAGCATCTCATGACGAGTGGTCAGTCTTTTCTGCCGCCCATCACGACTCGCTACGGCGCGGGCCTGCTCATGACCGGAGTGCAGACGGGGATCTACAGTCAGGTGCTTCAGGAGGATCGGGGAGAGCGCTCGACCTCGATCGCCGCGTTCAACGCGCTGGCCTTCGGACCGCTGCGCTCGATCAGCGCGCATTACATCGATGAATTCATGATAGAGAGGCTTCCCGTGCTGCTTCACGAGGCCTGCTCCCAAGGCGGGCCTGCGGCGCAGGCGATCCGGATCTTCCTGAGCCCCGCCGCGATCCGCATCTATGAGAAGGTAGGCTTCATGACGCTGTATTACGGCTCGCGACAGGCGATCATCGGGGAATAGCTGGAAGGCATGTGCTGCGCGGGGCGGGGGGGCGGTCAGGTCAGGTCTTCCTGCGCGCGATGATGACCATCTCGTCCTGAGATGCGAGCCAGTAGCCCAACAGCCCCCAGAAAAGCAGCGTCGGCGCGCGCAGGAGTTGTCGCCAGCCGGGCGGCTCGAAACCGGCATCGAGCATGCCGTCGCGCGACTTCATGTAGGCACGGAGAAACGCCCAGTTGATGAAGGGCACCCGGGTGTCGCAGGAGTGGCGGCGGTGCACCTGCTCGACGGAGAAGCCGATCTCCCGAAGGGAGCGGACCAGGGCAGCCTCCGAGAAGATCTGGAGATGGAAGGGCTGGTGCAGGCTGTGGAGATGTTCCGGAAGCCGATCGGGTGAGATCCCTTCGGCGCGCGGGGTGCCGATGCAAAGAAGGCCGTCTCTTTTCACGAGGCCGGCGAGGACCGGCAAGGTGCCGATGGGCTCTTCGAGGTGCTCGATGGCATCCTGGAAGACGACGAGATCGTACTGCCGTTCCAGGCGCGAGGGATCCTTGAACTCCGGGGAATACGGGTCGTACCCGTGGACCTCCGGGTAGCCCTTCTCGCGCAGGTAAGTGACCAGCGTCCCGGAGCCGCAGCCGTAATCGAGGATCGCGGAATCCTTCCTGATGCCGTGCCTGCGCAAGCGCGCGAGATAGGCCGAATAGACGGCGCGCGTGAAGGACGAGAGCGAGCGCTTCGCGAAAGGGTAGTCCGAGTAGAATGGCGCGAGGTCCCGCTTCTCGAGCGAGATCAGCGATCCGCAGGAGGAGCACTTCCAAACGGTGGTCCTGCAGTCCCGCCAGCGCCTGACGTTGCTCGGGACCGAGGCCTTCCAGGCCGCGCCATCGATGCTTCCGCGACGGCAAACCGGGCATTCGTTGCGTAAAGCCATGGGAATACGTTACCCTGTTTCCATGCCTCTCTGCATGCAGAAACTCCAATTTCGGAGGTCCCGGTGCCGCTGACGTTCGCGCTCGTCAAGACTCCCTCGTTCTCGGTCCAGGCCGAGGCCGATATCGCGGCGTCGGAGCTGCGCCTGCGTTTCTCGGGCAGTCTCGATGAGAACGCGGACCTGCGCAAGGTCCAGAGCTACTGCGAGGGCCAGAAGGAGTCCGTCAAAGCCCTTCGGGTGGATCTCGGGGAGATCCGTTATCTGAACTCACCCGGTGTTCGCGCCTGGATCCAGTTCCTGGGCCGGGTGCAGTCGTTTTTTCACGGCTGCTTTTTCGAGCGGCTGAGCGAGAATTTCCTCCATTCGGCTTCGTCTTATTCGGAGATGCTGGGATTTTCTTTCAATCTGCTGGGGCTCTGCGAGATCCCGTTTTACTGCGCCGGCTGCGCCGAGCGCACCACGGAATGGGTCGAGGCCGCCGAGCTGGGAACTCTCGAGGAGCTGCGCCTTCCGGCCCGCGCGTGCGGGAAGTGCCAGGCGCCCTTGCGGCTCGATGATTTCGAGCGGCAGTTCTTCCGTTTCCTCTCGCGCAGCCCGAGATAGTGCGTCAATGCAGGAGCAGCGTGCGGGTTTCGCTCCAGGCGCTTCTGTGTCCCGAAGCCACGGCGCGCACGCGCCAGTAGACGGTGCCCGAGGGCTCGGAAGCCGATGGTCGGAAGTAGCTCCAGTTGCGGCTCAGGCGATTTGCGCGGAGGAGCGGTGAGAAGTCGGGGCTTCGCGAGAGCTGCAGCTCGAAATCCCTGGCCAGGGCGGTTCGGGTCCAGACGAGCGGAATGCCCTCGAAGCCGGCCGCGTCTTGCCCCGAATTCGGCCTGATCAGCCGCGGCGCCGGAAGCGGCAGGCGGATGGCGAGCTTCGCGTCGCGGGGCTGAGGCCCTTCCGCCCGGATTTCGGCGGCGAGCTCGAGATGCTCGGCCGAGGCGACGGCGAAGGTCTCGGTCGTGGCGCGGGTGCGGCGTTGCTGAACGACGCGCCCGCTCTTCGAGAGCAAGCGCACGGCATATCCCGTGCTGCCCTTGACGGAGCTCCAGCTCAGCCTGAAAGCGGGGGGCTTGGCAAGCTCCTCGACAGCGACCGGTTCGAATCGCGCGGTGAACTCCGGGTCGCCGACGGGCGTGAGGGGCGCGGGGGCTCCTGCGGGGCGGCCGATCTCAAGGGTGTTCCAAGGTGTCCAGGCCGACGATTCGGAAGCCGCGCTCACGCGCGCTCTCCAGCGATAGCGGCCAGGCCCGAGCTTCGCCACGGCGCCTTCGGGTGTCGCCGGGCGGACAAGCGCCTGGGGCGCGTTCGCTTCGTTCAGGATCTCGAGCTCAGGAGTCAGCTGCATCGGGAGCCGCTCCCAGAGGAAGAGCTCCTCCTGCAGGGCGGACCGGTCAGGGAGGCTCGTGCCGGAGCTTGGCGCCAGGAGCCGAGGCGGCTCGAGTGCCTGGAGCTGAAATGCGGTCCACGGGCTGGCGTAGTCGCCGGCCCGGATTCTCCAGCGATAGGCTCCGGGCCGCAACCGCGCGCTGCGGGTGCGCTCCTCGGGTCGGGAAGCGAGGCGGAGTTCGCCCTCGGGGCCCGAGATGTCGATTTCAGTCGCGTGCGACTGAGGCATTTCCCAGTGCAGTTCCGTCGGCTGGCCCGCCGTGAAAAGAAGGGTCCCTTCCTGGGGAGCGAGGATCCGGACCGGCTCAGGCTTGACGAGGGTCGAGGATGCGGGCGCGCCTTCCGCCGGAGAGATCTCGACGGGGTTCTCCGACTGGAGAGTGAAATTCCGGCCCGAAGCGTCTTCGGGAACGGTTGCGATCTCGATCCAGCGTTTTTCCGGCTTTTCGGCGCCTTCGAGGGGTTTGAGCGCGATCTCGCGATCTTGCTCGCCGATCCGCAGACGGGTGGCCGTTCCGGTCGGCAGCCTGAGGCGGAGCAGGCCCTTTTGGAGACGAAGCACCGGCCTGAAATCAAAGTCGAAGAAACCGGTTGCGCCCGGTTCGAGCGCGATCAGGGAATCGGGCAGGATCTCGGCCTCCTGGCCATTGGGCAAGAGCAGGGCGGCTCGTCCCGTGGGTCCGGTGAAGACCCGGTCTCCGCTCGAGACGGAGACCGTGAAGTCCAGGTCGTGCCAGAAGGGCGAGCTCGCAGGGCGCAGTCTCACGGCTCCCGCACGGCGTTCGATCGTGCCCAGGGCGCTTGGATGAAGCGTGAGCCGGGTCGAAGACCTCCAGGCCGCCGGAAACAGCTCGGGCGCCTGGAGCAGGCAGAGCCCCAGCAAACCGAAAACCGTGAGGAGAATTCCCAGGGCGATCCCGGAAACATCGTCGAGTGCGGTGCGCGTTGTCATGGGTCGCTTTCCGGATCGACATTTCCGGGCTTTTCCTCAAATGCGTTTCGCGGGGTTTGTTTTGCGCGAATAGGCGCGGATCCGTCAAAAAAGCGTCGTCATCGAGACGCGCGCGATTCAAACCCGGGCCCCGGACTGCCGATAAGGTCCCGAGGACCCCAGAACGATCCATGCCTCGCGTCTCACGGACGTTTCCGTCGCTTTTCTCCTGGCTTTTCTCGATTCGCGCGCGCATCGCGGCGCTGGTCGCGGGCTCGCTCGTCCTGGGGCTGGGGCTTTCTCATCTCGCCTCGACCGCGCTGCTGGTCGAGGACAAGGTTTCGTATCTTTACGATCACAACTTCGCCAACGTGTCCGAGCTGGCCACGGTGCTCGACAGCCAGGCCGAGAGGGTCGCGATCCTTTCGGCGGTGGCGGGGAGGCTCGAGCCCGCGCTCGGGGAGGATCTTTTCCGCGAGAAGCTGCTCGCGGCAGGGACTCAGAGTGTCGCGTACTTCCGCTTCGAAAAGGACGGCAAGCCCCGGATCATCAGAAGTCTCGGGGAAAATCCCGGAGAGCTCGCCTCCCAGCTCTCGAGGCAGGGCTGGAACGCCCAACGCCTGGGGGGCGGCAAGCCCCTGCTCGGAAACCTGGTCGACGGCAGGCTTCCGCTCGCCGCGTCCACGGCGGATTCCACCGGAGCGCTCGCTTTCTTCTTGGCCTGGTACAAGCCGGCGCTCGAGCCCGTGCATGGACTGGATCGCGAATTCCACCTGATCCTGACCGATCCCCTGGGGCAGGCCGTTCACTTCCAAAGCGCGTCGGCCTCGGGCCCCAGACCGGAAGGAGCCGAAGCGGAGGCCGTCGTGCGGGATCTCTGGAGATCGGAGTTCGGCTCGGGCGTGCGCGAGCGGACGATCGGCGGGCGGGAGTTCATCCTGGGCCATCGCAAGCTCGCCTCGGATCGACTGCTGCTGGTGCGGCTCGTGCCCAAGGAGCTGGCCTATTCCGCGATCGCCGTTCTCAAGTGGCGATCCCTGCTGCTCGGCGGGAGCGTCTTTTCGCTGAGCCTGGGACTGACGCTCCTCCTGGTGAGACGGCTGACGCGCGGGATCCGGGAACTCTGGCTGGCTACGGGGAGGGTGAGTGAAGGCGATTTCACCGTGCGCGTGCCCGAGACCCGGGTCGCCGGCGATGAGCTCGGCGCGCTCGCCTCCGCCTTCAACCTCATGGCCGGCAGGATCCGGGAGCTTCTCCGGGAGACCGCCCAAAAGGCGCGGATGGAAAAAGAGCTCGAGACCGCTCAGTACGTGCAGAATCATTTTTTTCCGGCGGTCGAGTTCGCGCATCCGGGCCTGAGTCTCGCCGGGCGCGGACTCCCTGCCACCGAATGCGCGGGCGACTGGTGGAATTACGCGCGCCTGGGCGAGACGGTTCTGGTCGCCATCGGGGACGTCCTGGGTCACGGGGTATCCGCGGCGCTCGTGACGGCGTCGGTGCATAGCGCCTATTCGATCTTCGTCGAGGAGCAGCGCCGCTCGGGCGTGATGCCGGAGTTCGAGCAGCTGCCGCTTGGCGAGCTGGTGCGGAAGCTGAATTCGGCGGTGCTGGCCGCCGCCGGAAGCGACTCGTCGATGTCGCTTTTCGTCGGCCTCATCGACCTGCGCACCGGGGATTTCCGGGCAATGAATCACGGGCATTGCGCTCCCGTGCTGTTCGCCCCCGGAGGGGACGGCTATTCGATCCTCGAGCCTGACGGAGACGCGTTGCTCGGCTTGCCGGGCTTCGAGCCCGGGAAGGAGGTCCGTAAGCGGCTGGAGCCCGGCGAGGCGCTCCTGCTTTATACCGACGGGCTTTTCGAGCCGCGCGCGCGCGATCACCAGCGACTTTCCAAACGGCTTCTGCTCGAAAGAGTCCGCGACCGCGTAGCGGTTCCCGGAACCCGCGGCGCCGAGGCCGTCGCGACGCTTTCCGCGCTCGTGGAGAGCCATTGGGGGAGCGCACCGGGAGATCGGCTCGATGACATCACGTTTCTGGTCGCCGTGCGATCGTCGCGATCGGCTTCAGGCGAAGGAAAGGCCGGCGCATGAGAGCGCAGGCCTCCTTGACGATGTTTTTTCTGATGCTGGCGTGCGCGGCCGCACCGGTCCGGGCGGAGCAGAGCCCCTACCTGGCCTCGTTGCGCGAGGTCCCGCGGGACCTGGACGGGGAGGGCGCCGCCATCAACGGCCTGAGCTTCGATCGGCCGGACCGGCTCGAGGTACGAACGGAGTGGGCCGAGGGGATCCCCCGTCCCGTGGCAGTCATTCGCGGGAAGTTCAAGCGTCCGGGCTGGAACCTCGCCCTGAGCGAAGCCCAGTTCATCGCGGGAGAATCCGAGGGGGAATTCCGCTTCGAGATCCCGCTCCGGGCGCGCGAGCAATCCCTCGAGTTTCTCGCGATCGGCGCCCATTCCGCCGAGAGCCAGGCATTCATCGTCGACTTCGACGCCTGGGAGCGCTTTCGCGAGAAGGAGCTCGGACGGGCGCTCGCCCGGCCTCGGGTCGCGTTGGGAGCGACCTGGCTGCGCTATCGGGAAGACGGCTTGGCTGATTTCCGCCTTCTCTCGGCGACCGTGAAGGTCGCGGCCACCCATCGATTCGGGGATTCCCGCTGGAACGCGGGCGGGAATCTCTATCTCAGTCAGCCGCTGAGCGGAGGACCCGCCGACCATGCGGTGCGCTTCCTCGGGATCAATCTCCGGGGCGGCTATGCGATGCCGCTTCCCGAGGCGCTTGGCGGCGCGAGCTGGAGCCTCTCTCTTTCAGGCGGCCTGTACTTCGCCCATATGTTCGTGACCGGCAATGCTTTCGGCTACAGCCATCTGTTGTATCCGCAGCTCTATCCTTCGCTGCGCAAGAACCTGGGTGCCGGCTCGAGCGTTGGATTCCATATGAAATACGTTCCTGTTTCCAAGGAGCCCCGCCTGATCGAGCTTCAGGAGCGCGAGCTCGCGGCCGGCCTGGAGTGGGAAAGCGTCCGGGGAGCCGGAAAGGCGCTGTCGGTTTCGCTGGATTTCGCCTCGTTGCGCTTCAGGGCGTCCGCCGCCCATTCCGTCTCTTCGGAGTCGCTCACCTGCAGCGTCGGCTGGGGACTCTAAGGCTCGACGGCCCAGAGCTCTTGACCCCGTGTCGCGTCCGAGCCCAGGACGAGCAGGCGGCTCCCAAGGGGGATCACGAAGGTATAGGGCGCCAGGGCCAGGCCCGCGATGCGCGCGGAGCCCTCTTCGGTGCCGTTCGTGCGCCAGAGCCCTCGTCCGTTCACGCCGTCATCCGCGGCGAAATAGGTCCAGTCCCCGAGCGTCGTGAAATGCGGAGGGTAGGCCAGGGAACTGGAGTCGGGATTGATTCGTCTCAGGAGGCGGGTTCCGACCGCCGACCCGTCCGAGACCCAAGGCTCTCCACCCAGCCGGAAGTAAAGCAGGGAACCGGAAACGAAGAGATCGGAAACGATCCCCGGGTGGATGGCAACGGTTCCGGCCCCCGTGCCGTCGCTCTTCCAGAGCATGTTGGCGTAGAGCGAGGTCTCGGCGCCGAAGAACAGCGATCCATTGAAAACCGTGAGGCTCGCGGGAGAGGAGCTGTTGGCTCCCGGGAAGAGATCCTTCACCATCGCGGTGCCGGGGGCCGTTCCATCGGAGCGCCACAGTTCGGTACCGCCGGAGGATTTCGCCGAGAAAAAGAGCTGTCCCGCGAACTCCTGGAAATTCCGCACCAGCGAGACTCCGAAGGACGCATAGTCGTGGAGCAGCGAGGTCCCGCCCGGGGTTCCGTCGGTTCTCCAGAGTCCGCCCGAGAAGCCCGTGCTCGCCGAGAAATACACGATCCCGCCGGCCTGACCCCAGGTTCCGGTCTCGCTGTCCGCCGCTCCGGGATTCACGTCCACGAGCTGCAGCGTGCCCGCGGCGGTTCCGTCGCTTCGCCAGGGCTCAAGTCCTCCGGTATCGCTCGCGGCGAAAAAATAGAGGAACCCGTCCGTACCGAGCAGGGAGCGGGGCGTGCTGCCCGTGGCTCCGGGCCAGAGGTCTTTGACCTGCGTGGTTCCCGCGGCGGTTCCGTCGCTTCGCCAAAGCTCCGTACCCGAGCTGCCGTCATTCGCGGCAAAATAGAGCCAGGAGCCCGAGACCGCGAATCCCGTCGGGTCTGACGAGGCTGCTCCCGGCGCGATGTCTTTGACGAGCCAGGTGCCGTCCGGCGTGCCGTCCGAGCGCCACAGCTCAGTTCCGTTGACGCCATCGTCCGCGGCGAAGTAGATCGCGTCACCCAGGCGCACGGGCGGATTCGAACCCAGGAAGCCCATCGCCGGGCCGTCACCCGAAGGATTGATCTCCTTTACCAATGCGGGCGGTCGGGCGAGCGCGATCTCGCTTGCGCCCGATTGGACCGGCTCGGACTTGACCGCGCCGGATAGCCGCAAACAACCCGCCAGGATCGCGGCGCACACGAAGAGGGCTGAAATGCGGGTTGAAATCATCACTTTCAATTTTCGAGGTCCCTCGCGCGAAAGTCAATTTGATCCGCTTCGCGGCTAACGTCGCGGTTTGCCGTGGAATTCCGGGGCGCGTTCCGGTTCGGGACAACGGGGCTTCCGAGGGCTTCGGAGTACGCGAATTCGATAGCCTCCGCGACCGTTTCGGGCCGGTATTGACCGGATTTGCGTTGGCCGGCCTGACCCATGCGCTCGCGCAGCGCGGGGGCTTGGGCCAGCTCGACGAGCCTTTGGGCGAGCTCGTCGGGAGTGCTCGGATCGACGCGATAGCCGTTCTCGCCCTGGGTCACCAGCTCGCGGGCCGACGCGATCTGGCTGGTGACGATGATGGGCTTGGCAAACGCCATCGCTTCCATGGCGACGATGGCCTGCGTCTCCACCAGCGAGGGAAGGACGAAGACGTCGCATGCCGAATAGAATGCCGGAAGGACGGAATGGTCCTGATAACCCAGGAACTTCACCTGGTCGGAGATCCCGAGCTTCCCTGAGAGGGCTTCGAGCGCGGGTCTCTCGGATCCCTCTCCGACGATCCAAAGCGTCGAGTCAGGCACGCGAGCGAGCAGCTTCGCGAAGGCGTGCAGCAGGAGCGGCAGGTTCTTCTCCGGCGCGAGCCGTCCCGCGTAAAGCAGCGTGAAGCCGCTGTCTTTCGCGCGGGGGGCCAGCATCATCTCCTCGGCCGAGAAATCCACCGGGTTCGTGATGGTGCGCACGGGAGACGTGATGCCGCGATCGACCACCTGGCGGGCGATGCCCTGGGAGGGGGCGATGATGACCCGGAAGGCGTCGCAGTAACGGTTGATCACCCTGTCGATCAGGCCCCGGAATGGCCGCATCGGAACGGGTTGGGTCAGGTGGTCCGCGGTCATGTGATAGGTGTAAAGCTGCGGGATGCCCAGCGAGCGAGCCACTTTTTCCGCGCGAACCAGAAGGAGGCTCAGGTAGTGATGATGAACCAGCTCGGGTCTCTCCGCGGTCAGGATCCGGCGGAGGGTTTCTTTCGAGGGAAGCGCCTGGTAGAAGCCGAAAGCTTTCATCGTGAAGGTCCGGTAAACCTTGACGCCTTTCCAGTTCTCCAGGGGCTGCTGCCCCTTGCGGCGCGAGGTGATCACGACCACCTCATGGCCGCGCGAGACCAGTTGAGAACACACGCTTTGCAGGTGGATTCCGACGCCCGTGGCGGCGGGAAGGAAGTCATCCGAGATCATGCAGATCTTAGCCATAAGAGCCAACCTTTCAGGTCCCGGTCCCGGTCGAGGGCGTGAAAGCCCAAGCGCATACGTCGAAGATCGATTCGGTTTGGGATCTGTTGCCTGGCGGAGGAGGCAAGGGGATTGCCTGCCAGGTTTGATTAAGGTTGGCCGCGAAGATTTGAATTTCTTTCAGCGACCCGTGGAGCAGTCTTGTAATTAGCGTAACCGGAAGTGACGCAAGGAGTCAAGCTTTGCGTATCTATTTGGAATCAGGGCAGAAGCAGGCAAAGTTCCTCCCAGCGTGCGAGCTTTTCTCCGAGGGCCTTCTCGAGCTGGCGTTGCTCTTCGGCGAGCGCCAGCGAACGCGCCTTGTCCTGGTAGGTCGCGACGTCGGCGAGCAGGCCGTTGAGCTCGGCCTGTCTCGTCTCCAGGCGCGCGATCTCGGCTTCGGTCCGCTCGCGCTCGCGTTCCCAGGCCTGGCGCTGATTGTTCGACGGCCCGGTCCGCTTGGGCGAAGCGTCCTCGCGCGCCGGTGAGAGGCGGTCCTTGCCGGAACCGCCCGGCTCCTTCCCGGAAACCGCGGGTTTGCTCAACGCGAGCTCGCGTTCCTTGCGCGCCAGGTAGTCGTCATAGCTCTCGACGAGCTGGAGCACGCGCGAGCCCTCGGGCGAGGGAAGGATCTCGAGCACCGAATCCACGAGCGGCGAGACGAACGCGCGGTCATGCGAAACCAGGCAGAGCGTGCCCTGGTAATCGCGCAGCGCCTCGAGCAGCACGCCGCGCGACTCGACGTCGAGGTGGTTCGTGGGCTCGTCGAGCAGCAGGAAGTTCGAAGGGGAGAGCAGGAGCTTGGCGAGCGCGACGCGCGCCTTCTCGCCGCCCGAGAGCACGGCGCAGCGTTTTTCGACCGCATCGCCCGTGAACAGGAACGCGCCCGCGATCGCGCGGACCTGCGCCACGGGCATCTCGGGCGCCACCGTTTCGAGCTCCTCGAGGATCGTCTTCCGCAGATCGAGGCTCTCGGCCTGCAGTTGCGCGTAATACCCCGTCTTGACCTCATGGCCGTGGCGGACCTCGCCGGCGGAGGCCTGAAGCTTCCCGGCGATCAAGCGAAGAAGCGTGGTCTTGCCCGCGCCGTTCACGCCCACGATCGCCACGCGCGAGCCGCGGCGGATCACCCAGTCGAGGTCGCGAAAGACAGTCTTCTCGCCGAATCGCATCGAGGCCTTGCGAACGGTGACGACCTCCTTGCCGCTATGGGGCGCCGGAGGGAAGCGGAACCGCACCGTCGCGCGATCGTCCGGCAGCTCGATCCGCTCCATGCGATCGAGCTCCTTGAGCCGGCTCTGCGCCTGGCGCGCCTTCGTGGCCTTGGCGCCGAAGCGCCGGACGAAGTCCTCGATCTCCGCGATCCGCGCCTGCTGGCCCGCGTACTGCGCGCGCAGCACGGAGAGGCGCTGCTCCTTCTGCTCGACATACGCATCGAGGTTGCCTTTGTACGTCCAAAGGCGCTTCTGGTCGATCTCGAGCACCTCGTGCACCATGCGGTTGAGGAATTCCGTGTCGTGGCTCACGAGCAGCATCGCGCCCCGGTAGCCTTTGAGGAAATCCTCGAGCCACAGCAGCGATTCCAGATCGAGGTGGTTGGTGGGCTCGTCAAGCAGCAGGAGATCCGGGTCCATGAGCAGCACGCGCGAAAGCGCCACGCGCATGAGCCAGCCGCCGCTGAACTCCGTGAGTGCCCGCCCGAAATCCGTGGGCTTGAAACCCATTCCGGTCAGGATCTCCTTGGCGCGCGCCTCGAGCCGGTACTCGTCGAGATGCTCGACCTCCTCGAGGGTCCGGCCGTAGCGTTCCAGCAGCGCGGGATCGGCGGCTGCCGCCGGGTCTTTGCTGAAGAGCTCCTCGAGCTCCCTGCGCGACTCCTGCACCTCGGCCCGCCGGCCGTCCAGGCGCATGACCTCGCCGAGCACCGTGGTGCCCGCGAACTTCGGGACCTCCTGCGCCAGATGGCCGATCGAGAGGTGCCGCGCGCGGGTGATCAGGCCCGCGTCGGGGGCTTCCTGTCCCAGGACGATCTTGATCAGGGTGCTCTTGCCCGCGCCATTGGGTCCGATCAGGGCCGCGCGCGAGCGATAGCCCAGGTGCGCCTCCGCTCCATCGAAGAGGACCTTCGCGCCGAACTGTTTGGAGACGGACTGGATATGGAGCATGGCGGGATTCTCAGTCGCGTCCTTCGAGTAGCTCGATCTCGTAGCCGTCGGGATCGTCGATGAAAGCCATCTTGCGCCGACCGCTCGGCGTGAGCCCCGGGCCCCAGCTCAGGTCATAGCCCTTGGCCTTGAGGCGCGCGCGGATCTCGTCGATGGAGTCCACCTCGTAGGCCATGTGTCCGTAGGCGTCGCCGCGGGTGGTGCTTCGGGTGTCCCAGTTATGGGTCAGCTCCAGCAGCGCCCCTTTTCGCGCTTCGCCCGGATCGCCCGAGCGCAGGAAAGCCAGCGTGAAGCGCTCGTCCGGGAAGTCCTTGCGGCTGACGAGCTCGAAGCCCAGTGCGTCGCGATAGAAGTGCAGGGATTTCTCGAGGTCGACGACGCGAAGCATGGTGTGGAGATAGCGCATGCGTGAGACATAGCATGAGCGGAGGCGATCCGGTAGCCGGTGACGCCGGCGCGGCGCGCAGTCAGCGCGAGGGCTCCACCCAGGGCGGGCGCCGCAGCGAGCGCGCGCTCGGCGGCGGGCTGTAGCCGACCCGGAACGTGGCCAGGAGCGCTTCGGTTTCTGCAATTCCGCATTCCTTGCGGACACGTTGATCCGCGGCCAGGAGCCGTCCGGACTGCTCGGACGTGAGCCGGTCGCACTCCCCCGCGTTGGCCATCTGCAGCAGCATCGCGGCGCCGCCCATGAGATGAAAGCTCATCCCCTGTCGCGTCGCCTCGAGCCATAGGCGCTGCAGGAGGCGGCCGCCGTTCACATAGTGTTCCGGGCGGCGGCCGGGGATCGCGATGAGGCCCACGGCGGAGGCGGAGAGCGCCTGCTGGCGGGCCTTCAGGCCGATCATCCGCGAAAGCCCGAAGCGGTTCATGATCTTCACCGCATTCCAGCGGCGGAGAATGCGAAAGGCGAGCCGGTCCATCGGAGCGAGTTCCAAGGTAGCGATATCCATTCCATCGCGCGTCTCTTCGGCCTCTTTTTTGCTCCACCGGAGATGTTCGAAGAGGAAGGCGTGAAGCCGGGGGTTCTCAAACACCGTCCGATCGTTGAGCGCCATCGCCGCGACGATCGCGGCATGCGCCGAAGAAGGCTCCGGAAACGAAGAATGAAGCGATACCCTCCCGAGCGCGCGATCGTTGCCGGCGTCAAGCAGCGAGCGCTCGTGGTGAGGCTGGAGGGGGACCTTTCGGAAGCGCCTTCGGTTGGTCGTGCGCCGTTCGAGAAACGGGTAATAAGGCTGGTCAGAAGGGTTTCCTGGAGCGAATCGGACCGTCGCCACGTGATCCGGGTTTCCGTTATCCGGAAAAAGCGAGATCGAGGCGCTCAGCCCTTCCTGCGCGGCGGCGATCGACAGGTTCTCCAGGAGCGCCCCGTGGGCGGTATACGAGGCTTTTTGCCCATGGTTGTAAACGGAGGTATCCCTCTCAGGCAGGTTGAAGAGCCGAAGCTGGTCGTCCGTGACGTGGAACTTCCAAGGTTGGCAGTTGTCTCCCGAGGGGGCGCTCACCGCTTTTTCGAGCAGTTTTGTCAGATCCATGACGATAGTTTCGCCTCATCGGGCGTCGAACGCACGTGGATTCTTCGGGCCGTGGCTGCTAAACTTTCAGGATGAGCCATTCGATTCCGGAATATTCGGAACTTTTCTCCCGCAACATCGGACTGATCACCGAAGCCGAGCAGGAGCGGCTCAGGACCGCCCGTGTCGCGATCGCAGGACTGGGCGGGGTCGGAGGCAGCTATGCGGTCACCTTGGCCCGGATGGGGATCGGTCACTTCCACATCAGCGACATGGATAGCTTCGAGGGCGCGAATTTCAATCGGCAGGCGGGAGCGACTCTTCCGGCCATCGGCCGGAAGAAGGCCGACGTCATTCGGGAGACGATCCTGTCGATCAATCCCTGGGCCGAGGTCCGGGTTTTCGGCGACGGGGTGCAGCCCGGGAATGTCGCGGAGTTCCTGAGCGGCGTCGATGTCGTCATGGATGGCCTGGATTTCTATGCGCTGCCCGCCCGGAAGATCCTTTTCAAAACCGCCGAAGAGCGCGGCATCCACGTCGTCACCTCCGGGCCGATCGGGATGACGACGACCTTGCATGTCTTCGGTCCGGGCGGAATGAGCTTCGACCGGTACTTCGACTTCGCCGGGTGCGCCGATCCCGTCGCCGAGCAGGTCGCCTTCCTCATCGGCGTGGCCCCGGCGCTGCTGCACCTGGGCCAGGTGAATCCGGAGAAATTGGACTTCGAGGCCCGGAAGGCTCCTTCGTTCGGCACGGCGATCCAGCTTTGCGCGGGCCTGGCCTGCACCGAAGCCGCTCAGATCCTGCTGAAACGGCGGTCGCCTTTCCTGGCGCCGCGCTATGCCCAGTTCGATCCGGTGAAGCTTCGCCTGCGCAGAGGATACCTTGTCTTCGGGAACCGCAACCCGGTCCAGCTTTTCAAACGCTGGGCTTTGCGCCGCATGTTGGAGCGGATCAAGCGAAAACGCTCGGAGCGGACGTCGTGAAGCGCAAGGTCCTCTTTTTTGCCGAAGGGGTGACCCTGGCGCACCAGGCCCGTCCGCTCGATCTGTGCGGAGCGTTGCCTCGCGATGAGTATGAGGTCCACTTCGCGTGCTCCCCCGACGGCCAAGGGCTGCTCGAAGGCATGGGCTGCATCTATCATTCGATGAATTCCATCCCGTCCGCTCAGTTTCAGCGAGCCGTTCTCTCGGGGAATCCCCCTTATGAACTCGAGACGCTCGAGCGCTATGTGGCCGAGGATCGTAGGATCATCCGGGAGGTCAAGCCAGCGCTCGTGGTCGGTGATTTCAGGCTCTCGCTTTCGGTCAGCGCCCGCGAGGAGAAGGTTCCCTACGCCGCGATCGCGAATTCGCAATGGAGTCCCTTTGCTTCGAAGGACCGGTATCCGATTCCCGACCGCTCGGCTCCGTTCCGGCATTTTCCTCTTTGGGCGATCAGGCCGGTGTTTCACGCCGTTCGTCCCAGGGTCTTCAGGCGCATGCTCAAGCCGCTCAGCGAGCTGCGCGCTCGCCATGGATTTCCGCGATTCAGCAGCCTCGAGGAATCCTACACCGATGCCGATTTCACCCTGTATGCCGACGTGCCCGGTGCTCAGGAGCTGGTCGGTCTTCCTCCACATCATGTCTTCCTGGGTCCCATCCTTTGGTCGCCTCGGAACGTGGCGAGGGATTGGGAAAGGGACGTCCCGAAGGACCGGCCATGTATTTACGTCACGCTCGGCTCTTCCGGGAATTCGGCGCTTCTGCCGGCGGTCATCGACGCGCTAGCGAACCTTGATGTGATGCTTCTCGTGGCAACGGCCCAGCAATCGGGGAGTCGCTTCTCGCAGGCGAATGTCCGCAGCTATCCGTTGCTGCCCGGGCTCGAAGTCTCCGCTCGCTCGAGTCTCGTGATCTGCAACGGAGGAAGCTCCACCGCCCACCAGGCGATTCAGTCCGGAGTTCCCGTCATCGGGATTCCCTCCAATATGGATCAATACCTCTCCATGGATTTTCTGGTCCGCGAGGGCGCGGGAATTATGCTGCGCGCCGACCGCTTTTCCGCGAGGCGGCTGCGGGAAGCCGTCGAGCGGGCGCTTGGGGATCCGTCGATCCGGCAGGCGGCAGCAGAGCTCGGCCGGGTTTTCCGGGCGCATCCCGCTCGGGAGAATTTCAAGGCTTTTGTCAAGGCGACCATCGGCTGAATGCCGCCGGGATCATGGACTTTCGGGAGAGACGTTTGTAAGCTCTCTTATAAAAGGACCCAGACTATGAAGAACGTCACGCGCGCGGCGATCGCATTGCTCACGACTATTTTCCCTCTGGTGGCGTCAGCCATCTCCCCCGATGAGATGGTCAAGAGGGCGGACGAGGCGAGGATGCCCGAGGGAGCGGTGACCTTCCTCGTGACGATCAAGGATTTCAACGGCAGCACCGCTCGCGAGAGCCGCTATCGGGTGTCCAGCAAAGGCAGCAGCACGGATAACAACTCCCTGGTCGAATCGATCTTTCCGGATCGGCTCAAAGGGCGCAAGCTTCTCATGAACGGAAACGACCTTTGGTTCTATCTGCCCACGGTCAAGCGCCCCACCCGCATCAGCTTCCGGGAGCGCCTGACTGGCGAAGTCGCTAATGGGGATATCTCGCGAACGAACTTCGCCGGGGATTACGCGGCCCAGCTGGTCGGCAAGGAAACCTTCAACGGCAAGCCTTGCGTCAAGCTCGCGCTAACCGCCAAGCACAAGGACGTCACCTACAGCAAGATCGATTACTGGCTGGATGCGAAGACGCATTTTCCGGTGAAGTCGGCCTTTTACGCGGTCTCGGGCAAGCTTCTGAAGACGGGGGAATATTCTGGTCTGAAGCCGGTGCTGGGCGCGACGCGTTCCACCGTGCTTGTCATCAAGGACGCCCTGCAGCCTTCCCGGCGTTCGGTCCTCGAGTTCTCCGGCTTCAAGCGAGTCGAGCTGCCCGACAGCTTCTTCAACAAGGAATCGCTATCTGAGTAGTCGGAGGTCGAGCAAGGGCCTGCTCGCCCTTGTCGCGATGCAGTTGATTTTCTTGGAACCCGGCGCGGCGGCCGCGCAGGCGCTCCGGGCCCCGTCTCCCGTCGCCGCTCCCAGGCCGACGTGGCAGTACAAGCTCCGCGTGGATGGCGAGGCGGGCTGGCATCTTTTCGGGCAGCAGGATCTCGCGACCCATCGCTATTCGGCCGAGATCGAGCAGCGCATGGTCTTTCCGTCACGCTGGTCGCTGGTGGCGGGGGGACGCGCTTCGGTGGAGGGCGCGTACGCCCTGAACCCGGGCCGCTATTCGGGCGCCGTGGTGCGCGACGAGTCATCGGAGTTCCTCCTGCGGGATCTGTATGCGCAGCTCAAGGACGGACCGTGGGTCCTGAAAGTCGGCAATCAGCAGGTGGTGTGGGGCGAAACTTTTGGTTTTTTCTACGCGGACATCGTCAACCCGAAGGACTTGCGATCCGGCGTGCCTCGGGACCTGGAATCCGCGCGCATCCCCGTCCCGATGGTCAACGCCAAGCTGATCGGCGGAAGCAGCTCCCTTCAGCTCATTTACATCCCGTACCCCTTGTTCAACCGGCTGCCCAATCAAGGCGGCGATTTCTTTACCGCTCAGGTCCCCGGCGTCTCGCTGACGGTGGACGATCCCCGCAAGCTGCCTTTCAGCTTCGCCAACTGGGAGGCCGGGGTTCGGGGCACCCAGCTCGTCGGTGGGGTCGATCTTTCGGTGTTCTACTTGAGATCGTTTGACCGGCAGCCGAACTTCCGGGCCGAGCTGACTTCGCTCTCGCCGCCGGCGTACACGCTCAGGGCGGAGCGGAACCGTATTCAGACGGCGGGGATCACGGCGACGATGGAAGTCGCCTCGGTCCTGGTGCGGCTCGAGACCTTGCAAGTGTTCGGTCGCCAGTTCGATACTTTCGAGAGCGGCCAGTACAGGAGCGTCAAGAGCAGGGAGACCATCGCGGTGCTCGAGGCCGACTATGGTGGGCTGCCGAACTGGCGGTTCGCGCTGCAGGGTTCCTACGATGCGATCGCGGACGAAATTCCGGGGCTGCTCAGTCCGCGGCGGCATGCGGTCAGCGCACAGGTGACCCGGAACCTGGCAAGAGAGCAGGTGTTGGAGGCGCTCTGGGCGCTGATTCCTTCCGACAAGAGCTCCTTCGTGCGCCTGGCCTATGTCAACCCGTTGTCGAACTCCCTGGAGCTGCGCCTGGGCGCGGATCTTTTTCTCGGAAAGGCGGCCTCGCAGTACGGCGCTCTCCGCGAAGCGAGTCGAGGAAGTATCTCCTTGCGCGTTTTTTTGGGGGGATAGGCGCGCGAAGTCCTGCTAGACTTTGCTCATGATCCAACTCGGGGAACATGGGGCCGTCCTGCTGCAGGCTCAGGATGTCTGCAAAACCTATCATCTCGGCGAAACTTCGGTTCAGGCGCTTCAGCACGTCGATCTGGAGGTCCGCGAAGGGGAGTTTCTCGCGCTCGCCGGAAGCTCCGGCAGCGGCAAGACGACGCTTCTGAATCTTTTCGGCTGCCTCGATCGGCCGACCTCCGGGCGCATCCTCGTGGCGGGGACGGATGTGGCCAAGCTCGACCCGGATGCCCTGGCCGAGTTCCGCGCGGCCACCATCGGCTTCATCTTCCAGACGTTCAACCTCTTTCCCGTTCTTTCAGCCCGCGAAAACGTCGAGTACCCCATGCTGCTGAACAAAACGCCCGCGCCCGAGCGGGAAAAACGGGCCAAGGAAGCGCTCGAGCGGGTGGGGCTGGCGCGGTTCCTGGACCATCGTCCGGATCAGCTGAGCGGCGGCCAGCGTCAGCGCGTGGCGATCGCCCGCGCCCTGGTCAAGCGCCCCAAGATCATCTTCGCGGACGAGCCGACCGCGAATCTCGACAAGAAAACCGCGGTCGAGGTGTTGACTCTCATGCGGGACTTGAACTCCAGCGAGAAGGTCACCTTCGTCTTCTCCACGCATGATTCCATGATCCTGTCCCTGGCCAGCCGGATCTTCCACATGTCGGATGGTCGCCAGGTAGCGGCGCCGGAGACTCCCCATGCGCATTAGGATCGCGATCCGCAATACCTTCCGCAACAAGCGCCGGACCGCGCTCAACGTCTTCATGATCGCCTCGGGCGTGGCGAGCCTGATCCTGTTCAAGGGGTTTTCGGCGAACCTGATCCTTTCGATTCGCGAGGGGACTATCCAGTTCCAATACGGCCATCTTCAGGTGGCTCGCGAGAGCTTGTGGAAGAATTCCGCGGAAAACCCCAATGAGAACCTGATCCCCGACTATCAAGGGCTCCTCAAGCGTATCCAGGATGTGCCGTCGGTCAAGTCGGCGACGGGCTGGATCGGCTTTTACGGACTGCTCGGCGCGAAGGATCGCACGGTGGGCGCGCAGCTGCTGAGCCTCGATCCGGTGAATGAGTCGCTCCGTCTGTCGAACCTGGTCATGGTCGAGGGCAAAGCGGCCAATTACACCGGCGGCCAGAAGGTCCTGCTCGGTGCGGGGGTGGCTAGCGCCCTTCGGGCCAAGGTCGGCGATAACCTGAATCTGCTGGGCTATACCTATGACGGGCTGGTGAACGCGCTGGACGTCGAGGTCGCCGGGATCTTCAAGTCGGGCTTGAAGGAAATCGACAATGTCACGGCGATGATTCCTTTGGAAGTATCCCAGAAACTTCTGGATACGAAGGATGTCGAGAAGTTCATCATCTATCTCAAGAGCACCGAGCTGACCGAGGACGGGCGGCGGGCCGTCTCGAGTCTGCTCGATTCGGGGCCCCGGGGGCTGGAGATCAAGCCCTGGTATGAGCTCGCGGCTTTCTACAAAGAGGTTCGCTCGTTTTATAACCTCTACGACGCGGTCATTCAGCTCATCATCCTCAGCCTGGTCCTGATCGGCATCCTGAACACCATCGGAATGTCGGTTTTCGAGCGCACCGGCGAGATGGGGACCATGCGGGCGCTGGGCGAGACGCAGCGGAACATCGTCCGGCAGTTCGTTCTCGAAGGAGCTGTGCTCGGGGTTTTCGGGGGAGTGGTCGGAGCGGTCGCGGGGGCGGTCCTCGCGCTCGTGATCAACGCTATCGACTTCCGGGCTCCGATGCCGGGGGCGTCGCTTCCCCAGCGGATCCAGATTCTGTTGCCGATATGGAATTTCGTGGAGGCGCTGGCTTTGACCCTGGCGGCTTCGATGGTAGCGGCGGTGATTCCGGCGGTTCGGGCGGTCAAGCTCGAGATCGTGGACGCGCTCCGGCGGAATATCTGAGAGGAACGCGATGGAGATCCCGGTTCTCAAGGCGGAGCGTTTCGAGGTCAAGGCCCGGCCGGACTTCGCGGCGAAACGGGTGACCCTGGTTTTTACGGGTACTTTGGACGAGTCGGTCAAGCTCCGCGCGGTCTCGACCTACCTGTTCAACAGCAAGGGTGATTTCGCGGAGACGGCGCTGGACCTCTCCGGCGTCTCCGCCATCAGCTCGGCGGGGGTCCGGGAGTGGATTTCCCTTTTGGCGCTCGTGGGGGAAGCCGGCCTGCGCTGGCGGTTTTCTTCGCTCAGCGAGATCTTCCTGGAGCGGGCAAATCTCTTCCCGGATCTTCTCGGGCGTCCCCGGGCCGCGGTCTCGGTGGTCGCGGCCCCGTACTACTGCGCCAAATGCGACGACCGGCCTGTCTTTGAGCAGCGGATAGCGGAGCTGCGCTTTGACGGCGCCGAGCCCCTTCTTCCTTCGCATTCCTGCGCCCGCTGCGGCGGGAAACTCGAGTTCGACGAGCTCGCTTCGGATTACTTCAAGCTATTCCGGAGCTCGTGACCGGCACGACGCCGACCACGAAGGTGATGTCGTCTTCGGGATGGGGTGTTTCGGGCCCGAGATGCGCGCGGACGAGCTGAGCCAGGCCATCGCGGAGTCCGTCAGGGCCGGCGGAGGCCTGGCGCCCGAGCACGGAAAGCTGCTGAAGCAGCGCTTTTTTCCTGAGGGTACGCCCGTCCTGGCCGGGGCATTCGGTCAGGCCATCGGTGTACCACAGGATGATGTCTCCTGGGCGCAGCTCAAAGGCCTGGAATTCCACCGGCTCGGCGCCGGGCTCGCCGAGGGCGACTCGGGTGGCGCAGGGAGCCGCCAGATATTGGTTATCCCGGATGAGCAGTGGGAGGGGATGAGCCGCGCTCAAGGTATAAAGCAGCCGCCGATCCGGCGAAAGACAGGAGATCGTGATGGGCATCGAGGCCTCGCATTGGGCGGATTCGCGAACGGCGAGATCCAGCTCCCGGGCCAGGTGACGGATGAGTCGCTCCTCGACCTGCGGGCCGCGGATTGGCGCTGACTGAAGCTCGCGGACCGTGCGGGCGAAAGCCCCGTGCACGGCCGAGGTCACGAGCGCGGCCGAAACGCCGTGACCGGTGACATCGCCCACGGCGATCAGAAGCCGCTCCTCGATGCGCACGAAGTTCCACCAGTCGCCACAGCATTCGCTCGCGGCGATGAGTTTCCCTTCGAGCCCGAAGTGAAGCTCCCGGAGCCCTTCCTTCGGGAAGAAGCGGCTCTGCACGACTCTCGCGGTCTCGAGCTCCTTTTCCATGCGCGCTTTGGCGACATTCTCGCGCAATAGCCCGCTGATCTTCGAGGCCATGGAGTTGAAGGCGGTTCCCAGGGCCCAGATCTCGTCGCGCAGGCGGGTGCCGGAGGTCGCAACCTGGACCGAGAAGTCGCCAGCCCCGACGCGTTCGGCCGCGGCCGCGAGCGCGATGATCGGGCGGGTGATCGAGCGGGAAATCCCGAGCGAAAGAAGAAGAGCGCAAGAGAGCACGAAAAGCCCGAGCAGGGCCACGCGTCGCTTGAGCCCTTGGGTCGCGCGGTCGATCCGTTCGCGCGGGGTCTGCGTCACCACCGCGAGACCCGCGAAGCCCACCGGGTGAAAAGCGCCGATCTGGACTCGGCCCCGGGAATCGGTGAAATCGAGCTGAAAGGAGCGGTCGCCTTGCGTTCTCGCTTGGACCAGGATCGGGGAGGCGCCCAGCTCCGTGCCGGGCGCGAAGCGCAGGGGATCGCCCGACGCGAGGATCCGGCCGTTTCGGTCGACGAGGGTGCCCGTATATTCCGTCGACTCCGAAAACAGCGCCTCGAGCTTCGCGGGTCGCAGCTCCGCGAGCAGAAGCTGGGAGAAGAGACCCGTGCGTTCCCTGACAAAGGGGAGCCCGATGCGGATGAGCCGCGAACCGTCCGCGAGGGTCACGACCGCGAAGTCAGTCTCTCCGTGGGAGAGCTTTTGGAGGTCGAGCGGGAAGTTTCGGTCCAGCTCGAGCAGCTCGGTCTTGGCCGGCGCCCCGGGGGCTGCGATGCGCCAGGCGGGCGCGAAGTCGGTTTTGCCGCGATAGACGCTGAGAGCGACGATGTGCGGATCGCGCGCGAGATTCTCCTCGATGAGGAGCAGGCGATCTTCGGGATACCGGAAGTCCCCGAAGGAGACGCTCCCCAGGATCGCCAGGCGATCTCCGAGATGCGCCATTTCGGCGCGGACGCGAGCCGAGAGGAGCGCGGCGGTGTCCAGGGCGCCCTTTCTCAGGAGCTGCGTATGATCCGTGATGAAGAGCTCGGTCGCGGTCGCGCCGATGCCGAGAATGCTCAGAAGCAGCATGCTCACCAGAAGCGCGTCGAGCTTCCTTCCCAAAGTGAAACGCATTCAGGGACTTATCGGCAGATTTCTCTAGAATTCTGAATAAAAACAAGTGTCAGGAAGGGGGCTCGGTCCTTTGCGGCGCGTCGTGAAGTTTGTTATCCTGTAAGTGGAAACCTATGAGATTTCGGCGGCTGTCCTCTTTCGGATCGAGCGCTTTTCTCTTTTTTTCCGTCCTGACTTTGGATGGGTGCCTGGATCTGTCTTTGATCCGCAGCCGGGAGGGTTCGTTCAATACCGAGCTCGCGCCTTTCGCTTCCGTCAAGGTGATCGATCCCGCGGGGACCGGTGGCGGTCCGCGTTTTGGAATGCGCTCAGGGGGAGTTTACTACTTTAGCGCGAGTGACGGAGTGAGCGGCTCAGAGCTTTGGCGCACGGACGGGACCGCGGAGGGCACCTTTCAGGTCAAGGATATCGTTCCAGGAGCGAGCGGGTCGGGACCGGGGGATTTCGTCGATGTCAACGGCACGCTTTTTTTTCGTGCGGACGATGGAATCTCGGGAGACGAGCTTTGGAAATCGGATGGCACGGCGGCCGGCACAGTGTTGATCAAGGATATCCGGTCTGGAAGCCTATCGGCAGTTTCGCCCGGAGGCTTGATTGCCGGCCCTGGGGGCGTGCTTTTATTCGGTGCGTTCGACGGTTTCGATGCGGGCCGTGAGCTTTGGAGAAGCGATGGCACGGAGGCAGGCACTTTCATTCTGAAAGACATCAATCCCGGGGGCATGAACTCCTCGCCGATCGGGTTCTTTTCTTTTGGCGGGGCTGTTTATTTTCGTGCTGTTGGGGTCACAGGAAGCGAGCTGTGGAAGTCTGATGGCACCGAGGCCGGCACGATTCTCGTCAAGGACCTCTATCCCGGCGGCGGAAGCGGAACTCCTTCGATCTTCTTCAGCGGAGATTATCTTCTGCTCCTTGCGGACGACGGGGTCAATGGCGCTGAGCTGTGGCGGTCCGACGGCACTGAGGCGGGGACTCTTTTCCTGAAGGATCTCAATCCAGGACCCACCGGTAGCAGTGCCGGTACCGCGCGCCGGGTCGGTGACCAGGTGTTCTTCCAGGCCAACGGAGGCGCAACAGGCCTCGAGCTCTGGAAGACGGATGGCACCTCCGAGGGCACCGCCCTGGTGAAGGATATCAATCCGGGCGCCGGGCACTCCAGTGTCCGGATGGCCGCCGACGTGAATGGGACGCTGTTCTTCATCGCGAACGATGGCGTTCATGGTTTTGAACTCTGGAAGAGCAACGGGACGGAGGTGGGGACGGTGCTGGTGAAGGACATCGTACCCGGAGCGGGCAACGGAGTCAGGGAACCTCTCTTCGGATTGGAGCCCTCCTTCGCCGTGATGAACGGAATCTATTACTTCGTCGCCGACGACGGCATCCATGGCGAAGAGATCTGGCGAAGCGACGGTACCGAGGCGGGCACCTATCTGGTGCAGGATTTCAACCCGGGGAGCGAGAGCTCCTCCCCCGTTTTGCTCGAAGTGCATGGCGGGTCCCTGATGTTCTCCGCCTATCGAGCGGGGGTCGGCTCTGGCCTGTGGAGTCTCCCCCCGTGAAGCCGCTGCTGTTTCTGGGCGTGCTGACCGCGCTTTTCGGGGCACTGTTTCTGGCGGACTTTGGCGGAGCCTTCAAGCGCGGCGCGACCCCGGTTGCGACCCTCGCGGATTCGAGGGGTTCTCTCCGCCGCCTGATCCATGGCGAGCTGACCTGGGATTGGCTTTGGCGGGGAGCGGGCCTTGGGTCAGGAGACGCGATCTCGACCGGCGAGCGAAGCGCGGGGCGAATTCGGTTTCATGAAGGATCGGAGCTCCTGCTCGGGCCTTCCTCTCTCGTCGTGCTCGGGGGAGAACCTTCGGCGCTCGAGCTTTGGTTCGTTCAGGGCGCCTCCGGCGCGCGGCTTCGCAGGACGGCGAAGGCGGCGCTCAAGATCCACGGCGAAGCGCCCGCGGAAACTGAGGTGCTTCCGGAGCCGGATGCAGCGCTCTCCGAGCCTTGGAGCATTCCGGCAGCGGTCGGGGCGCGCGCGCCCAGCGCGCTGGAGGCCGCGGGCCAGTTTGTTTCGACCCAGGCGTTGCCCGCGGTCCCCGAGCTGACGAGCCCGGACGTGGTAGGCTTCCATGATCAGAGCTTCGGCCGCGAGATCCGCCTGGAATGGCGCTATCCCGTCTCCGCCGCGCGCATGGTTTTTGAGGTGACGGTGGCCACGGGCGAACAGGCGTCACCCGTCAGGTCGTGGCGGACCGGTGAACCTTCACTTCGGATCCGGGACCTGAGCGAAGGGGTTTATCTCTGGCGGGTACGAGCCATCGATCGTGCGGGGGTTTCAGGTCCCGCATCCCGCGCCAACTGGCTGATCGTCAAAGGGCCGCGCTCTCTGGCGAAGCCCGTGCTGCTGCCCGAGGTGATCGAAAGGGGCTCCGATTAGAGCGCTGGTCGGGCTTTTTCTCAGCTTGTCGCTGCTGTCGGTGTCCGTGCGGGCGGAAGCGCCGGCGCCCCGGGGCGTGAAGCTCAACTGGATGGCGGTGACCGGAGCCAGCGGTTATGAGCTCGAGCTGGGCGGCGCTCCGGGCCTGAGTCCGCCGCTCATCGCCCGAAAGCTTGAGATCCCTTCGATCGAAACGAAGCTGCCCCCCGGCAGCTATTACTATCGGGTCCGCGCGCTTCTTCCCTCCGGGGAGCCGGGGCCCTGGAGCGACGTGCGGGGTTTTGCATTGAACCCGTTTCCGCCCAAGGCGCTGGAACCCTTGGATGGCGCGGTATTTCGCGAGGAATCGTTGCCTGAGGACGGTTTGCTCCTTCGCTGGCATAGCGGGCTGGCGGCGAGCGAATATGTGCTGGAGATCGCCGGGGAGGATGTCTCAGCCAAACCGCTGCGGGAGTCTCCCAAGAAGCCGGAGTTTCGATTCGAACCCGAGCGGCCCGGCCACTATCGATGGCGCGTGGGTTACCTGACCTCCGCGCAGCCGGAATGGGGAAAATGGCGGGAATTCCGCATCGAGCCGAAACCCGGCCTGCCGTCCACGCCTGAGGTGGCGACGACGCTTCCACCTGGGCCCGACTTCAGGCTCACGGCGGGGCTGGGGACTTCGATCTTGAGCTATCACGAGTCGGATACGCCCGATTTCGGGGAGCTCGCGTTGACCTGGAAGGGAAGTGTCTCCTACGCACCGACTGAGAGTGTCTGGAGCGGGCAGTTGTCGGCCTATGCGACGCTCCTGGGCGTGAAACGCGAACGGGGTTTGACCGGAGATCCTTCGGTTCGCTTCCTGGGCCTGAACCTCCGGGCCGGCCCGAGGCTCGGCTTGCTGAGGGCATCCTGGAGCCTCCAGCTGCTCGGGGGCTACTACTTCACGACGATGATGGTCGGCGACGGGAGCTTCGGCTTCAGGAACATGCACGGGCCGCAGCTTTTCCCGCTGGTGACCCGCGAGCTGGGTGAGCGCTCGGGGCGGCTCAGCGCTTATCTGAAATTTTCACCGGTGAGCCCGCGCCTGGGCGCGCTGTCCTTCCGAAGCAGCGAGGTCGCGATGGGCGGCGCGTGGTCTTTCCCGCTTGGCCTTCCGGGAGAGCGGACCCGGCTGGGTCTCAGCCTGGATCTATCGTCCTTGCGGCTGCTCATCGGCGAGGTGCGGATTCGTTCCAATTCTTATACAATGGGAGTGGAATTCTCCTACTGATTCAGGTCGCCTTGCGGCGCGCGCGGTCAGCCAGGAGTATCAACGGACCGTTCCACCAGCGCGCCAGCAGCAGGGCGACTTGCATGAGCCCGATTTTCAGGCGTCGGGTGAAAGGAATTCGGGGAGCTTCAAGCGCCTTCCTGAGGATCAGGGGCATCCATAGCCCGAAGGCCTCGACGGGGAACAGGCCGAAGGGGCCATAGAGCGTCTTCCAGTCGCCGCTGTAGCGGCGGTTTTCCTCGAGATGAGTCGGTACGTCCGGAGTGAGAGCTGGATCCCGGTTTGCCAATCTCCGAGCGGTGGAATCTGAGGGTCAGGAAAATTCATGTTTAACCGTTTGGAAAAATGACGTTATTAATACTTGACTAAATGGATCGGTAAATATATCCTGAAATAGTCAACTCTCTTCAAGGTCGGTTGAGTGAACCCTGATCGACCTTTCCAACCCGCGAAGCCGTTTCACGGCTTTTCCTCGCGGATCCCATCCACGAAAACTCGCTGAAGCCCAGGTGCGTTCGCCCGCTGTTTCCGCGCCACGTTCGCGAACAACCCGTTCACCTGCCGCTCTCGCGAAAAAATGGGCCACCCGAGCCCGGGGAGAGTACTGTCATGGAAACCACGCTCTGGGAAACGCTAGCCTGGTCACTCGCGATCGCGACCCTGATTTTCGGACTGGTTCCTTTTGGAATGCTCGCCCGATTCTTCCGCTATGTAAAGCCGCGGATGGCGTTACCGAGCAGGAGCGCTTCGCCGAAAACCACGGTGATCATGCCCTGCAAGGGGCTCGACCTTGAGTTCCAGGAGAATATCCGATCCCTTCTCAATCAGGACTATCCCAACTACGAGGTCCTCTTCGTCACCGCGACCTCGGATGACCCCGCTTATGCCGCGCTCAATCACATCCGGGACGCAGGCGGAAACCGCGCCTTGTGCAAGGTGCTGGTCGCCGGGATCGAGCCGGGCCGGGGCCAGAAGCTCACGAATATGCTCAAGGGGATGTCCTCGCTTCCCGCGGATACCGAGGTCGTCGCTTTCCTGGATGCGGATGTCCGGCTTCACAAGAGTTTTCTCAGGGCGCTGGTCGCCCCGCTGGCGGACCCTCAGGTCGGCGTCTCGTGCGGCTACCACGTTTTCGTTCCTCGCAGCCCGAGGATCGGGTCCCTGCTGCGCTTCATCTGGGGGATCGGGGGATTGCTGACTTTGGCGGACCAGGAGCGGAACTTCGCGATCGGCGCGGCCGCCGCGCTCCGCAAGGAGACCTTCGATCGCGCCAGGATCCGGGAGTCTTTCCTGGGCTCCGTTTCGGATACCTTCTCGATCACCAATTCGGTGCGCCGGATCGGTCTGCGAGTCCATTTCGCTCCGCGCTGCCTGTTCATCTCGCCCGACAACTCCAGCCTCATGGAGACGATCCGTTGGAGCAACCGCCTGACCATCCTCAGCCGAGTCTACAATCGGCCGTTCTGGTGGATGGTGACGCTCTCCTACAGCTTCCAGGTTCTCATGATGCTGACCGGAGCGCTTCTGCTCGGGCTGTCGCTGTCCTTTGAAGGCGTGAATCTCGGAGCTCCCGCCGCCCTGATGCTGAGTCCCCTGCTGTTCCAGTTCCTGATGGCCGTCGTCGTGCTTTCGGCTCTGCCGGGCCTCCTCCCGGATTATCCGGCTGATCGCGAAGGGCTGCTTCGCCACTCGGTAAGGATCTGCGCATTGACTCCCGTGGCGCCTTTCATGATCTTCCTGAATACGGTCGTTTCGCTTTTCAGCCGGGAGATCGTCTGGCGTGGCATCCGCTATCGCCTGATCTCGGCGACGCGGACCGAGGTTCTCCCAGACAAGAGGGTCCTAGAGCCGATGCTCGCGCCGTGGGTGGATATCCTGGCGGGCACGCTGTCGCTTTCACTTCTCGGGAGCGGGGTACTGGGCGGCACCCTTCTGATCCTGAACCAGGTGCCGGTCCCAGCGCCTTTGGCTGGGCTGTTCTCGGTAGTGGTGCCTCTCACGCTTACCGCCTTACTCAGTGGCCTGTACGCGAGGATCCTGCACCGGATCGCTCCAGTCCGCCCTGGAGAGTACTCCCTGGCCAGGCCCAGCCTTGCCTTGAGTCTTTGGAAGCACCATGGACTGTTGTCGCTGTTCAATATCTCGCTGCTGGTGGAGACCGGTTTCATATCCGCTCCCATCCGGGGCTTTTTTTACCGGTTCCTCGGCGTCAAAGGAGCCCGCAAGGCGCTGATCGGCGGCAAGATCCTGGAGCCGGGCCTCGTACGGATGGGTACTCAGTGCGTCGTCGGGTCCGGCGCGCTCATCACGGGGCATCAGGTCGAGAGCCAGAGGCTCGTTCTCGGGCCGATCGTGATCGGCGATCGGGTCACGATCGGGGTGAACAGCGTCGTGTTTCCCAATACGGTGATCGGCGACGACGCGATCATCGCGGCGGGAGCCGTCGTGCCGGCCGGAACGCGGATCGGCGAGAGCGAGATCTGGGGTGGGATACCCGCGCGGCGGATCGGCTCGCGCAATCAGCGGGTCAAGGAGACGTTTTCCCGGGGCAAGGAGCGCCAGTCACGTCCTTTCACGGAGAAGGGGCTGTCCTGAGCTGGATTCCCGGGAAAAAAAGCGGAGAGCGAAGAGCCGCATCACCGTCCGGACGTTCGAGTTCAGGCCTGGACGGTGACGCGGCTGGGACGAAGACAGTTAGCGGCGTTCGACAAGATTCTGGCAATCGAGCGAAAGGTCGGTCCTCCAGCCGATCAGGCGTTTGACCTGGCCTTGGGCCGTTACGGCGGTCAGGCCGTTGCGGAAATCGATCTCGGCCATGCCTCGGGTGATGTAGTTGCCGTTCTCATGAGCGTTGCAGGTGAGATTCACGCCGGTCCCGAAGGAAACGACATTAGGTTCTTCACAGTAGCCGGCGATGGTACCCTGTCTGCGGTCATCGGTGACCCCGATGATCACGTCCTGTCCATCCTGACTGACGTAGAGAAGTACGCCGTTGCCGCGTTTTTCGAGGTCGACCTGACAGCCGTCCGAGTTGGTGAACCGGCGAACCTCGTCGGCGTGGGCAAGGTTGACAGCCAATAGTGCCAAAAGTGCGATTTTTTTCATACAACTCTCCTGTGGGGGTGAGGCATTACAGGAGCCGCAAATTACTACGGAATGATGCGATGCGCAATCTCAAAGACATATCCGACAGCGAGCTGGAACCCGAATATCAGATAAGAAGATCAGTTGCCTGTGTTTGCTTGGTTTTGTCTGGCATTTTTGCTTTGCGGACCGAAATCATCCTCGCAGGCACCCCGGCCCAGATTTCGCCCGCTCCAACGCGAGTTCCCTTCGGGATGACGGAGGAAACCGCGATGATCGCGCCATCTCCGATCGTCACGCCCGGCATGATCACCGAACCGGCTCCGATGGTGACGCGATTGCCGATCCATATCTTCGATAGCGACAGATCATCGCCTTCGACCGCATGGGAGAAAAGCGCGGCTCCATGCCCGATGATGACGTTGTCGCCGACTTCGGTCAGGATCGGATCCAAAATAGTTCCGGCGCTGTAGCTGTTGGCTCCCAATCGGCAGCCCAGCAGGACATAGATCAGGCGCATGAGCGGGACCGGGACGACGAAGCTCCGCGTGAGCGGCTGGAAGAACATGAGATGGAAGAGCAGATGCACATGGTACCTGAGCTCCATCCCGGAGCCGGGAGCGATTGGCCCTTCCCTTAGCGGAAACGCCTTGAGAAACAGCCGATAGGTCAGGAGCGCGAAGCCAAAGAGGAGCACGAGTGTCGCCGACAGGTCCGCTATGCCCCGGAAGTCCCGCAGCGCTTCGCTCCGGAACACCGGATCGACGGCGAGGAGAAGAACCGCCGCCGTCAGACCGATGGCGAGCGTCAGCAGGCAGGCGAACACCAGGATTTGCAGGGCGGTGATCTTTCTCACAGCTGTCCTTCCAAGGATTGCTCGCGGGACTTGGAGCCCGACTTCCGATTCTCCCGCTCGAGCGCGATGAGCTTCTCGGCGATCCGAAGGGAGTTGGCCGCGATCGTGAGCGCCGGGTTCGCGCAGCCGCTCGTCGGGAAATAGGAGCCGTCCACCACATAGAGGTTCGCAAGGCCGTGCGCGCGACCGCTGGGATCAACGACGCTCTTGGCCGGATCCACTCCCGCGCGGCAGGTGCCGCAGGCGTGGGCCAGCATGTCGTTCTTGTCGGCCCGGGCGATCATCTGGACGCGGTAGGGCTTGAGCGCTTCCTTCACGAGGCGGCGGAAGCGGCGGATCCGCTCGCGGTCACGGGCGGGGATGCGGTACTCGATCTCCAGCTTGCCGTCGGCGCCGACGCGAACCCGGTTCGTTTCCTCCGCGGAGTCCTCGAGGATGGAAGCCAGGATCAGCTTGCCTTCGAGCATGCGGGCGATCGCCTGGCGGACGAGCGGCTTCGCTGCCTGGAAAGCGGCCCGAGTCATCGGGCCCTGGTTGAGCGCGAGCTTCTGGATCAGGTCCTCGAGCACCACCTCGGTGCGCAGCGCGCCGAACGACTGCAGGATGCCCAGGTCAGCGCCGATGCGGAAGTCGCTCAGGCCGATCTCCTTGCGGGTCGCCTCCGAGCCCTTCACGGGGACCTTCGGGGTGATGACGAAGAGATCGATGTAGTGGCGCATGAGGCCGCGTCCCACGAGGTCGGAATCGTTGGCGAGTCCCTTGGGCCAGAGCGCGCTCGTGGATTTCAGGAGCAAACCGGCGGAGCCGAGGGCGCCCGAGGCGAGGATGAATTTCCGGGCTTTCAGCTGGATCTTCCTTCCCAGATGGAGGGCGTCCGCGCTGGTGACCTGGCTGCGGGTGGCGTCGAGCCGCGTGATCTCGCAGTCATGCAGGAGCTTGAAGTTCGGGTTCGAGAGCAGCGGCTCGAGGCAGATCTTGATCGGATCGTTCTTGCCGTGGTGATCGCAGAGATGACCCTGACAGCCGTCGCAGCCGGGCTGGGGGTCGACCGCGACGGGCAGGCGATAAGGATGAAGGCCGCGACTCTTGAGATGCTTGGTCAGATCCTCCTGCGCCTCCGAGCGGGGCGTGGCTTTGGAGAGATTGAAGCTCTGCTCCGGGCGAAGCGGGTCGGCTTCGCCTCGGACGCGGAAGAGCCCTTCGATCTGTTGATAATAAGGCTCCAGCTCGCTGAAGGAGATGGGCCAGCTTTGGGTGCCTTTGCCTTTGGGCTGCAGATCAGAGGGCAGATAGCGCTCGAGGACCGCTCCGTAAAGAGCGGCCGAGCCGCCTGTTCCGGAGCCGGTGAAAGGGCGGATCTTCTCGGCCTTTCCTTGGGTTCGATCGGTGATCAGCGAGGAGACCCGGCCTGCCTTCGCCAGGACCTCGGCGGGATCGCGACCGCGATCCTGGGCGAGAAAGATCTCAGCCGCTTCGCCGCGCAGTGCGGGAGCGCCGGGGAGGCTTGAGCGGCCCTTCTCGCACATCAAGACGGAGAAGCCCGCCTGAACCAGCCGTTGGGCCGCGATGCAGCCCCCCATGCCGCTGCCGATGATCAGGTAGTCCCAGACTTTGGTCTTCTGTTGAGTGGACATCTGGAAGGCCTCCGTCGCGAACGCCAAAAGGCGCGCGCGTCTCAATACCCAGTTTGATGGTTGATTGGTCCCGGCGAGAGGAGGCTGGTGGACAGCCTTGCCGGAATGAGAGATCGGTTGGGCTTTTGGCCTCTCCGATCAGGAGGAAGACTTAAAGTAAGTCTAATTGAAATAACGCGGCGAGTCAAAAAAAATATAAATCAATCTTATCAGGCTTTTAGTCTCTGTGCGGGGTTAGGGAAGCTGAAAGTCGAGCGAAAATCCGAGGCTCGCCGAGCGTAAAAAGTAGCTCCTTTCCGGCTCGGGACGGATGAACCGGCTTCGCGTGAGTTCAAGCGCGAGCCGGGCTGGCGCGAGGTTTCCGAGTTGGAGCTTTCCCAGCTCAAGCGAGATTCCCATCGTCAGCTCGGAGGAGGAGAGTGATGGTGCGTCGTTGCCATTCAGGAGCGGCGCGAGCCGCAGGTAGGGACTGATGGCACCGTGCCCGCCGCTGAGCTGAAGCTGGGGTCCGCCTACGTACCAAAGCCCGTATGCGTCCCCTTCGACCTTCATTCCCCAAAGGAAAAGTCCCGCCGAAATCTTGACCCAGGAATCGCCCACTCCCAGCGGCGAGCGCCAGCCCGCGCGACCTTCGAGGCCGTAGAATCGCGCGGAGGGAAGCGTCACCAGCGAGCGGTCGAGCGACAGAGCCGTGCCGCGGATTCCGCCCTCGAAATCCCAGGCCCCAGAGCCGAGGGCCCGTCTCGCGTCGAGCTTCAGAAGCAGCGAGGCAAGGCGCAGTTCCCCGATTCCGGTCTCGGCGTAGAGCGCATGTGAAACCAGAAGCCCGGGAGCGAGGGTCCAGAAGGGATCCGCGAGGGCCTGCGACGGCTCCTGCGGAGGAAGAGCTTGGGCCAGGATGCGGAAGCGATGCGGTCTTCCCCACTCGCTGTCGCCTTCGAAGCTGACCTGCCAAACATAATCGCCGGGCTCCTTGGCGATCCAGGTCACTTCGCACTTCGAGAGCGACTCGCGGAACACGGGCTCGGCCGCTCCGTCCCTGCGAATCTCGATCCGATAGCGGCTGCTCTTGACTCCCGGACTCCAGCGAAACTCAAGGCGCCCCTCGGGCAACTGCGAGAGGATCGCGCCGTCTTCAGGCGCGATCGCTTTCGGCGGGAAGGTATTGACCGCGACTTCGGCAAGCTCGCTCCAGGGGCCGTACTCTTCCATCGCATGGATCCCGCGGACGCGATACGCGTATACGCCGGGAGTCACTTTCAGGAAGACGCTCGTGTCCTCGACGACCTGGCGCTCCAGGGGCGAATCGAGAGCAGGGGGACGATAAAGCTCGACCTCATAACGGACCGCGCTCTTGACGGGCGCCCACCCGAGGGTCACGCCCCGTTGCTCGGAGGCCAGCGCCGGCGGAGTGAGTGCGAGCCAGAGGCCGAGCGCCGCCGCCGCGAATCGGGCGCGGCCGCTCATCGCTGCTCCTCCAGGATGGCGCGCTTGAGAAGCGGGCGCTCCAGCGTGTCACGGGCTCGCACGGAAATCAGCCGGGGAATGGAGCCCGGGCTCCGCCGCCCCTGGGAAGAGAGGGTTCGGATGCTCCAGAGGTATTCTCCTGCGGGAATCGCTCGTACCGTTATCCTGGGTTTGGAGGAGCGGAATTCATACCGCTGTCCGTCCGTTTTGCCAACAGGGCGCAGGACCAACTCATAGGAAGAGCCGGGAGACTCGGGGCCTCTCCAAGCGAAGGTGATATTCCTGAGCCGATTGAGGTCCGCCACCGCGCCATCTGCCGGTGAGCGAGGTTCGGGCGGGGGAGGCAGCCCGGAGGTCGCCACGATCATTCCGCTACCGCGAAGCGGGGTGGCATTCGTCGGTAACTCCCGCTCCTCGAGACGCACGCCGAGCGGCGAGGGGGCGCTCGGGTCGAGTTCGGGCGGCTCCTCGCTCTGCACGACCTTCGCCGAAGGGCTCTGCTGGACGGCGATGCGGCGCTCGCGGCCCCCGGGGAGGTCGGACTTGGCCAAGCGAAGCCGCCCTTCTCCCCGCAAGAAGCTCAGCTCGACCTCGTCACGCTTTTCGCGCAGGATGATCAGCGAGCTTTCACCCAGGGCCAGCTCGCTGCCTTCCCCGAAGTGAATCAGGGCATTGCTGTTTGCGGACGTCGCAATCGCGTCGCCGCGGCGGAGCGGCGCTCCCGAAGCGATCCAATCCCAGGCAAAACGCGAGTGAGGCAGGCGCCGCACGTGACCTTCGGAGCGCACCAGGTGGGCGAGCGCGGGACCCTCGGCATGGAGCCAGCCTCCCAGCTCGGCGGTCAGCAGGCCGGCCGAGCCTAGGAGCACGATCAGAAGCCAGGTGTGCAGAGGCATTCGCTTCCTTTTCGGCAGTCGACGACCGAATTCTTAGCTTACGTTCTTCTTCGGCATTCCCGATAAGCCCCCTATGAGGCTGACCATCGGCCGCAAGCTCAATAGCCTGATCGCATTGACGCTGCTGGTTAGCGTGTTGGGAGTGGTCTGGACCGCGACGGACGTTTTTACGAGCGATCTCGGACGGCTTCTCCGCAAGGGCGCGCTGGATACCGCCATGCTGCTGTCGGGACGCGTTCGGGCGGAGCTGGGGAATCTGGCTGAGCGCGCCGGTACTCTGGGAATGGTCTCGCTCGAGGATTTCCGCCATCCCGAAGATCGCCTGGCGTTGCTCGAGAGGCTCCTCGCCCGGGACCCCGATCTGCTGGCCGTGACTCTGTTTCGCATGGTGGACGCTTCTCCTGTCGCGGACTGGCGGGTGGCGAGGACTGCGGCGAAAGAGAAGGCTCGCGGTAGCCCTGGCCTGGATCAAACCGAGCTTGAGCGGCTGCAGCGCGAATTTCCGCTCGATCTTCAGGCGGTATCGCGCGGAGAGGTCCGGTTCGCCGTGGCGTCGCTTCGTGACGGCGCGCCGGCGCTTCGGATGGGAGTGCCGTTCATCCAAAGGACCGGAGGCGCTTTCAGCGAGCTCCTAGTGCTGGAGTTCCTTCCTCGCAAGCTCAACTCGCTCTTTGAGGAAACGACTGAATTCGCCGGGTGCCTGGTCACGCGCGCGGGACTGGTGCTGGCGTCTAGCGATCCGCGAGTCTGCGAGATCGGACGAAGTCTCGCGGCGCTTCCGATTCTTTCGCGACCCGAGCGGTCCTCTGGTCTGCCGTTGCAGTCGGACTTCATCGCGCTCGACGGGAGCCGACAGCTGGGAGCGCTGCACCCGATCGGCTTTGCCGGGCTTGCGGTGCTGACTCAGGCGCCTTTCGGAGCGATCGAGCGCGCCCGGCGCGCGTTGTACCTCAGGGCCGGACTGCTCGGGCTCATCGCGCTCTCCTCCGCGCTGCTGCTGTCGCTGAGGCTGGCCGGAACGATCACGCGTCCCATCCAGGAGCTATCGGCGGCGGCAGCCCGGGTTTCGACCGGGGATCTGAGCGCGCGAGTCCCCCAGCGGAGCGTGGCGCCGGGTCGGGGCGACGAGGTCACAGTTCTTTCGAGTGTCTTCAACCAGATGGCGGGACGGATCGGGGAGCTCCTGGTCGAGACCGCCGAGAAGGCCCGGATGGAAAAGGAGCTGGAGACCGCCGAGGCGGTGCAATCGCATTTCTTCCCCACCCGAGAGCTGCGCGTCGGCCGCTTGGCGCTCGCGGGGAAGTGCCTGTCGGCCTTCGAGTGCGGGGGAGACTGGTGGCAGCACGCTCTCGTTCATGGCCGGATCATCATGGCCATGGGGGATGTGACGGGTCACGGCGTTTCAGCAGCCCTGGTGACCGCCGCCGCGCATGCCGCCTTTTCGCTTGGGATCAGGAGGATTCAGGAAGGGGCTCCCGATGTTGCCTCGGAGCAGTGGCTCGAAACGCTGCTCGCGGGTATGAATCACGCCGTCCTGGCGGCCGCGAACGGAACCTGCTCCATGACGCTCATCGCTTCGGTGATCGATCCGGCGAGCGGCCGGATCGTTTCCATGAATGCCTCGCATCGATGGCCCTATGTCTTGCGGGGAGGCGCCGCCGCTGAGGGGAGCTCGAGGAGACCTGTGGAAACCCTCGTGCAAAGCACGGGCAGCCCATTGGGAGAGGGTCCTGAACTTCGCCTGCCTGCCGAGACATTCGAGCTCCGGCCGGGAGATGCGATTCTCTGGTATACCGATGGGCTGGTCGAGCTCAAGAATCAATCAGGTCACACCGTGAGCAAGGTGAAGCTGATGACGGCGCTGGAGTCGCTGCAAGCCAGTTATCAGGCCTGTCCCGAAGCGATCACCAGCGGACTTCTGGAGTTCCTGGGACGGCTCTCCCAGACGGGGTCCCAGGGCTTGCCGGATGACGTCACGGTGGTGGTGGGTCTCATGGCTCGGACCGATTCTCAGAGCATCTCGACTTCCTGATTTCGACGGGGCGATTTGGGTCTTTCGGGCCCGGTTTTGGCGGCCGCGGCTGCGGCGAGGTTCTTTTTGATGAACTTCGCCGGAGTGCCCGCCCAGATCTCGTTGTCGCCAATGACGGTCCCTTTGGTGACGACGGAGCCGGTGCCGACGATGGAGTTATTGCCGATGGTCACGCCTGCCAGGATGATCGCGCGGGCTCCGATAGTAACGTTGCTGCCGATTTTGATGGGGTAGTAGGCGAGGCGCTTTCCCTCGATCATATGCGGAGTGAGCAACGACCCGTCACCGGTGAGCGTGTCGCTGCCTACTTCGACGAAGCTCGGGTCGTAGACCACTCCGCCGAAGTAGCTGTTTTCTCCCATCCTGGCCCCGAGCGCGACCTGCAGAACGCGGAGCAGGGGCACCGGCAGCAGGTTGCTCCGGACCAGCTGCGTGAAGAGCATCAGGTAGAACATCTGATGGACCTCATAGCGGAATGACGCGCTGAGGTTATCGCCGACCTCACCGGCTTCAAGCGGGAAGATGGCCAGAAACAGGCGATACACGGCGAGAACCCCCGCAAGCGCCGTCACCCCGGCCAGCGCGGTCAGGATGAGCCCGCGGAAGTCCGATGACGGCAGCCAGGGGGCCGCAGCCCAGGCGATGAGCAGGATGCCGCTCAAGGCTCCCAGACAAATCAGAACCAGCGCGATCGCGATGGAAAGCGGATGAAGCTTACGCATAGACCCCTCCAAATGCGGGACAAGGCACGGTTTGAGTTTTGTGGTGATTTGTCCCGGCTGGAAGAGGTGGGAACCCACCCGCCAGGCTTGGTCGATCAAGGAAGGATCAACATCTTCTTGATCTGAAGGAGAAGCTCATTAAATGCTAGCAGGGATTATGCGGCGCGTCAAGTTGACCCATGGTCTTGATTTTATTAAGTATGAGTCATGAGTTCTCTTTTGGGAGCCGTTGGAGAAAGCGGAAGTACTGGCCTTCCAGCTCATCGAAGAGAAGGTCGGTCTGGCAGGACTCGCACCGGAAAGAAGGGGGAACCGCACTCTTGCCCCCTTCGAAAGCTTGGGTATCGAGCAGGTGAAGGCTCCGGTTGTCGCACTTGGGGCAGCAATAGGGGGCTTCAAATTTTTCAACGGGTGTTCCCGCCGGCCCGAGCATGTCCGGATAGATATTGGCCCGCTCCAGGAACGGTTCGCTGACCCGGGCGAATTTGAGCCGAAGCGGGGTTTCCTGGACTTTTTTCAGGAAGAGCAGCCAGGAGCGAAGGCCCGAGGAGTTGATGTCCTGGACTCCCTGGACGTCCAGGACCAGCAGGCGCACCTCGCTCGCGAGCCCGAAGACGTAGTCAAAGAGCGCGCGGAAGTGAGCCTGCTCGTTGATCACCCCGGCCAGGCGCAGCTGGAGCGTCCGGGTCGTCAGGCTCACGTTCGCTTCAACGGAAAGAGGCGGCGCTTTCAGGATCGGGACGTCGATGCTCATCGAATGAAGTCTAGCAGCGTCCGCGCCCGGTGATCAAACTCCATTCGTCGGATAGGCGAAGAGCCTCACGTCCGAGATGGTGCCGTTCTGGAACAGGCACGTCCCGCGAGCTCGGTAGTCGCCCTCGCCCTGATAGGCGCCGAAGTTGGGCGCGTACAGGCAGGCTTCGGCGCTCTCGCATAGGCCGTTGTCGTTGCCTTCGCCATCTCCCTGCAGCTCAAACGCGTTGCGAAGGAAGGTCCGGGCCCGTTGATCCACGGTCACCACGTCGCCGCCAGCCTCCGTGGGGCAGGGTGCCCCGGGCACGAAGGGTTCATTATCGACCAGGCCATCGCCCGTTCGGTTGCGGACCACCGAGTCCGCGGCGGCAAGGCGCCAGTCCGCTGGCCCCGCGAATGCGGCGGCGAGCGAAATCCCTGTGACACGATTTGCGTCCGACATCCCCGCCAGCGTGCAATCCGCGTTGAGTCCTGGATTGGTGCCGCCTGTGACCAAGCAGCTTCCGCTCCCGGTCAGGAGCAGGTTGCCCGTGAACTTGCCATCGGTGTTCGATTGCAGGCTGAAACCGCTTGAGACGATCTGGGCCAAGGTGGTGCCAGTCATCGCTTGAAGGATCATCCCGGTGTTCGCGATCAGGAGATGGGTCGCGGTCAGGCGCTGATTGGAGATGAGCGTGAAGGCTCCGACCGTGTTCGCAAAGGTGACCCCGGCGAGAGTGACGTCATTTGAACCGTAGAGCAACGCGGCGCTGGCGCTGTCGCCGGCGATCACCGAATCGCGGAGCAGGAGGTTGTTGTTGTTGTCCTCCAGTCTCAGGGCGTAACCGGAATTCCCGGTCAGCTCGATGCGGGAGAGCTCCGAGTGGGATGAGCCGTCGATCCGCAGGCCTTTTCCGCTGTTCTGGAGACGCGCCTGATCGATGAGGGAGCTTTGCAGAGTGCCGTCCACGTTCAGTGCCGTGCCGCCTCCGGAGACGGAAATTCGCCGGAGGCGCCCGTGGCGCAGCGTCCCCAGGCTCACGCCGTAGGCTGAGGTTTCGAACTCTCCCTCGATCCAGAGAAAGGAGCGGAGATTCCCGGTGGAAAGCAGGCATTCGGACGGGCCGCCTTCGGCGGTGCAGTTGGTCCCGGCGCTGAATTGCGAAAGCCTCGCGCCCGGGAGAATGACCACGGCGATCCGGTCGGCCTCGACGGAGTAGCCGGCGGAGGCGCGCGAGGAGCCGAGGACGTAAACGGCGCCCGCGACGTTGAGACTGGCCGTGGTCGTCGTGGAGTTGTCCGGGAGCACCTGAACCGGATTGCTCCACCAGACCTCGAGCGGTGTCTCGGCCACGGGTGCGCCGTCGCGCGCAATGAGAAGCTGGTTTTGCTTCCAGCCGGTCTCGGTGACGAGCTGTCCGAGTCCCTGGCTGTCCTTCAGGCCACGCGAACGGAAAAACAACCCTCCGGCGGCAGTCTGGCAATCCCAGTCGAAGGCCCCGAGCAGATCGGTCGCGCTGTAGCCTTCGCAGCTCGCGGGCCCCGGGTAAAAGGCCTGTCTTCTCTCTCCTCCGTGCAGGCACGCGTAAACCCCGGTTTCGGTCCCGTCGCACGGCAGGGTCGTGTCCGAGGCCTTGACGTAGTCATTCCATGCCGGCGCGGCGGTATAGGCCGGCTGGACGGAGAAGCCGGAGGCGGTCAGGCCGCGGATCGGCGAGGAGTTGTTGAAGGCGACGCACCCGCCCGTGCCCAGAGCGAGCAGCAGGCCGCAGGTGAAAAGCCGTGAATCCCGCTGCGCCTTCATCGCTCGTTCAAAAGCCATAACTCGCGCCGATTGAGATCGAGCGCGAACGGACGGCGGTTCCGTGGTAGTCGAGCTCGAGGCTGGCGATATCGAGGGTCATGCCGATGGTTTTTCCGCCCGGGAGTGCGAAAGAGTAGCCGCCCCCGAGCGCGAGCTCCCGGTTGGAAAGCGAGAAGGATTCGAAGTTCGGGCTGATCGGAGCGTATTTCATATAGAATGCCAGTTGGTCTCCGCTGGCGAATTGCCTTCGGACCGCGGGGTAGAGCTGCGGGCCATGCAGGTTCTCGAATCCCAGCTCCCGGCTCGGCACGAGCATCGTCGTGTAATAGTAGCCGCTGACGAGGCTTAACTTCCAAGGGGAGGGTGGCCAGGGGAGCGTATATCCGAGCCGGGCATTCCATCCCACATAGCGCACGGAGAGGTCGCGGTTCTGGGTCAGAGCGAAAAGCGTCGCATAGGCGCTGGTCTGCGCCTCCCAGCGCCCATCGGCGGTCAGCGGAGCGGTGACCGCGAATTTGCCGGTCCACGCCAGCTGCTGGTGGCCTGGTGAGGGGCTCTCGGAATAGGTATTGCTCGTCAGCTGGAGGCCCGCGCTCATGGCGAGTCGTTCCCAGAAGCCGGGCAGCGGTGGCTCGGGGCCTTCGATGACGAACGCGCTCCACGCTCCCCAATCCTCACCCGTCGGGATTTCGAAGCCGGCGCGCCAGCGGTACTTGCCGCTTCGTGGAGGAGGCCAGCGCAGCTCCGCCTGGGCGGGACGGAGCCGGGTCACGGTACCGTCCTCGGTCTCGATCTCCAGGAGATAGACGCTCCCGCTGATCCCCGCCTCCCAGCGCAAGCTCAGGCCCTCGGGAGGCAGGCTTTCCTGTTCGAGGACCTCATCCTTGAGCGGCAGGAGCGCGCGCGGCGGTGAGCGGTTGGCGATCACCCGGGTGATTTCGCTCCAAGGGCCGGGCGAGCCCAGCGCATGTATCCCTCGCACGCGGAAGTAATAGCTGCCTGGGGGGAGCTTGAGCTCGGTCTGGAGCTCCTGGGTTTGCCGGCGATGGAGGACCTTTTGGATCGAGGGATCCGAACCGAGCTCGACCTCATAGCCGACGGCTCGCGGCACCGGATTCCAGGCGAGGGTGATGCCTCGGGTCGTCGTGCGAGGATCGGAGTCGGCGGCGGCGTGCGAGGGTTCCGGCAAAAAGGCTCCGAGCGCGAGGGCGAACGCGAGGGC
This sequence comes from Oligoflexia bacterium, assembly GCA_023701205.1. Taxonomy (GTDB): domain Bacteria; phylum Bdellovibrionota; class UBA1018; order UBA1018; family UBA1018; genus JAMPXJ01. The sequence continues at coordinate 26,730 of JAMPXJ010000016.1, read as the reverse complement.
GAACGCGGGACAGACAAGGCGAATGCGTTGGCGGGACGTTTTCACTCCTGGCCCTCCTTCTTTTCGAGCAGGATTTTTCGGATCGTGGGACGGCCGACCTCACGACGCGCCCGAACCTCGATCCAGCGCGGAACGGAAGCCGGGCTTCGTTCCCCTTTGGGAGTGACCGATCGAACGGTCCAGAGATAGCGCCCTTCGGCGATTCCGGAGAGTGACACGTGAGGCAGCTTCGTGCGGACTGTCTTCACCGCGGAGGACTCGCTTGATCCTCTCAGCATGAGCTCGTAGGAGAATTTCGGGATTCCCTGCCATTCGAGCTGGGCATCCCGGACCTTGTCGAAATCCACGATCCAGGTATCGTCCAGCGGCTGGGGGATCTGCGGGATCGGAGGCAGGTTGGCCACGGTGACCAGCCCGTCGGCCACGAGGAGCGGACTGACGGAGTTTCTGACGTCCTCCGGGCGGGCCACGAATTCCTTTCCGAGGACGGATTCCGCCGGCGCCTTGGGCCTGGCGGGAGCAGCAGCGCGCAGCGGAGCTTTCAGCAGGCGCGGACGATCCTGGCCGGCGACGAAGTCCAGCCGCAGGGCTTCAGGCTCTTCTTTCAAGGTGATCAGGGAGCCGGGTTCCAGCTCGATCGTGCCGCCCTTGCGAAGCTGCAGGGTCCCGCGCGAATCAGGGCCCGAGGCGATCGTATCTCCGCGACCGAGGACCATTCCGGCTGTGGCCCGATCCCAGAGCAGGTGCTCGCGCGCCAGGCGCCGGAGAGTGCCTTGAGTATCCGAGAGCACGGCCACGGGATCGCTGACCGCCTTGAAAACGCCTCCCAGCTGAGCCAGAAAAAGCCCGAGAAAAACCAGGAAGCAGAGCGTTAATATTCCGACAAGGCGCTTCATTTCAGCTGCTTTTCGGCATTCGGGCCGATCGACTGAAGTCGACTTGAAGTCCAAACGGCAACTCTTCAGGAAATTCGCGGAAATTCCGATAAAAACTCGACATGGTGCTGAGTATCGGCCGCAAGATCAATCTCCTGCTCGTCACGATGCTTCTGCTCACGGGGGGCGGGATCATCCTTACCGCGACGGACCTGTTCACCTCCGACCTCAGTCATCTCATCTCCAAGGGTGCGCTTGATGCCGCCGCGATGCTTTCCAGCCGGGCGCGGAGCGAGCTTCGGCACGTGGCGAGCCGCGCGTTCACCCTTGGCATGGCCTCTCTCCAGGAGTTCCGGTATCCGGCGGATCGGCTGCAGTTCATCGAGGAGAGCTTGAAGCGGGATCCGCAGCTGGCGAGCCTCGCGCTTTACGCCAACGAGTCGCCCTCGGATCAGCCTCCACGCTTCCGTCCGCGCTGGCGGGCGATACGGCGGGATCTTGTGGCGCAAGGAGCGCTTTCTTCGCGGTCGCTCGAAGCATTCGATCGCGAATTTCCCGTCGATTTCGAGGTCGCGCGCAAGGGCGAGGCTTCCTTCCGCCTCGCGAGCCTCCAGCCCGTCGGCCTGGTCATTCGCATGGCGATCCCGTTTCTCTGGAAAGCCAAGGGCGAGTTCACCGAAGTCCTCGTGGTGGAAATGCGGCAGGATGCGTTCTCCGCTCTCCTGGAGGACTCCACGGGCTATGCCGGGCTGATCGTCGATGGCAAGGGCCAGGTGCTGGGCTCGGCGGATCCGCTGAGCTTCCCGCCGGGCGAAGACCTGAGTGATCTGCCGCTTCTGGCCCCGCTGCTTGCGGGGCGCGCTCCGGCCATGCAACGCGAGTTCACCGACCGGAGCGGGCTGCGCCGGATCGGGGCTTTCCAGAAGGTCGGCTTCGGCGGCCTCGCGGCGATCGCCCAGGTTCCCTTCGACCATGCCGAGCGCGCAATGCGGGAGCTCTATCTGAGATCGCTCTTCCTCGCGGGCGCGCTCCTCTCGCTCGCGTTGCTGATCTCCTTCCTGCTTTCGCGCGCGATCAGCGATCCGCTTCGGGCGCTCTCGGCGGCGGCGGACCGGATCGCCACCGGCGACTTCGCCGCGCGCGTGAGCATCCGCGGCCGAGGGCGGGACGAGCTCGGCCTGCTCGGAACATCGTTCAATACCATGGCAGGGAAGATCGGTGAGCTCATCCAGCAAACCGCTCAAAAAGCGCGAATGGAAAAGGAGCTCGAGACCGCACGGATCGTGCAGCGGCGCTTCTTCCCCGGGGAGGATCTGGCGACACCGCGTTTCCGGTTGGCCGGGAGCCTGCTGCCGGCGAGCGAGTGCGGCGGGGACTGGTGGCACTACGCGAAGCTCGGCGATCATCTGATCGTCGCGATGGGCGATGTCACCGGACACGGGGTTTCGGCGGCGCTCGTGACCGCCGCCGCGCATGCGGCCTTCAGCCTCTGCGTCGAGCGCGTCAGGGATGGGATTGCGGATCCCGAGGCCTGGCTTCGCGGGCTTGCCCGGGAGCTGGAGGTCGCCATCCGCGCGGCCGGTGCCGGTCAGGCCGGCATGACCCTGGTCGCCTCGGTGATCGATACCGGGTCGGGGAGGGCGGTGTCGTTCAATGCGGCTCATCGACCGCCGCTCTTGCTTCGCGCGCGGGCTTGCGCCGCCGGCGGCGCGGACAAGGCGTTCGGGACATTGGTCCCGGCCGGGGGCCCGGGAATGGGGGAAGGCTATAGTGCGACGCTCTCGGAGACCTGGCTTGAGCCGGGGGATCTCGTGCTTTGGTACACCGACGGGCTGGTCGAATGCACGGATCCCACGGGCCGGCCCTTGAGCAAGGTTGAATTCCGTTCGCGTCTGCTGGAGCTGGTCTCGCGCGATTCTGGCGACGTGCGAAAAATCTGCGATGCCTTGATGGCGGGGGTCCGGGAATTCACCGGTCGCGCCGAAGTCGAAGACGACATCACGATCGTGGTGGGCCAGGTCGGGCAGGTGAGCGGCCCGGGCGCGTGAGGCGGTTCAGCCCGCGCCGCGACGGCGCATCCGGGTGAGAAAGCCGAGGTAGTCCTCGGGCACCTCATCGAACCTGAGCGCCTTGCCGCAGTCGGCGCAGGCGCGGGCCGGGGGTTCGGGCGCCTCGGGCGCGGTCGGAAACTCCGCGGCGTTCAGGAGATGGACCACGCGTTTCTTGCAAGAAGTGCAGAAATAAGGCGCCTCGAACGCGACGACCGTCCAGCCGTGCCCGTCCAGCATCTGGGGGAACGCGCTTGTCCGTTCGAGAAAAACCTCGCTTACCGCGCTGAAGGTAACCTCGAAGCTCGCGCTCTTGAGCGCGTTGATGAAGGTGATCCAGCTGCGAAGCCCGGCCGAGGTGATGACCCCGAGGCCCTGCAGGTCCAGGGCGACCGACTTGAGGCCCGCGCCGAGCTTCGACAGATAGCTCGCAACGCGGGTGAGATCCGCGCTCTCGTCGAGGTTGCCGCGCATCGTGATCTGCGCGCGCGAAAGAGCGGCGTCAAGCGACCCTTCGGCGGTGAAGCGGTCCGACTTCGAAAGAACCAGGGCGATGCTCATGAGCGAAGAGCATAGTGGATAACGCCCAGGGGTACAAGCCCGAGGCCGTGCGGGAATTTCAGAAGAGCGGGGCGCTGTTGCTCGGGTGGGCGTACAGGGTCACGCCCGAAACGGTGCCGTCCTGGAAAAGGCAGGGCCCATTCGCGAGGTAATCCCCGTCGCCCTGGTAGGCGCCGAAATTCGGGGTGTACAGGCAGGCCTCGCCTGTCTCGCAGAGCCCATTGTCATTGCCGCCGCCGTCCCCCTGGAGCTCGATGGCATTTCTGAGGAAGGTTCGGGGCGTGGCATACAGGTCCACGCTCGCGACGTTGCCGTGGGCGGCCGCGGGGCAGGTCGCACCCGGGACAAACGGATCATTGTCGGTAACGCCGTTACCCGTCCGGTCGCGAAGCTCGCCGGCGAGCGCCGCGAAGTCTGTCGGCAGGCCCAGAACCTTCGTCGCATCCGAAGCTCCCGTCAGATTACAGCTCGAATCGATGCCGGAACTGGGGTAAAAAGCCTGGCAGGAGCCTGTGCTCAGGAACAGAAGCAGGCCCGTGAGCTTTCCGTTGTCCGAGAGGTTCAGATCCAGGCGTTCGACGACGCTTTGACTGAGGGTGGCTTGCTTGCCGATCGACGAAAGATAGATGTATCCTTCGGTGACCAGGTTGTTCGCGGTCACCTTGTTTGCCGTGGCTCGAATGCTAAAGGTGCCGCTTCGGAGCGAGGTGATGCCGATCATCACCAGATCAGAGGACGCGAACTCCACGCCGGTGGATCTGTTGTCGATTGCCAGGATCTGGCGGAGAAGAAGCTTGTCGTTGAGGTCTCCGAGTAGCAAACCGATATTATTTCTCCGCAGCTCAAGCCAGGCCAGCTCCGAGGAGTTCGAGTTGTCCAGGTAGAGTCCCGTCCCGGAGTTGTCAGAAAGCAAGGACCGCTCCACCAGGGTCGAGCCGAAAATCCGGCCGGCCACTCCCCAGCTCGCACCTGAGACGGAGATCAGGCGAAGCCGCCCATGGTTCAGAATGCTGGTGTTGATCCCGGCGGTAGCACCCTGGGCGAGGTAAGTTCCCTCGATCCAGACAAAGGCGCGGGTGCCCGTAACATCGATCAGGCAGCGGCTTGGCTCCATAGCGACGCTGTTACAGTTGGTGGCACCCGTATCGAAGAAGCGCAGCTCCGTGCCCGGGAGCATCGTGAGGGCAACGCGGTCCGCGGCGATGGAGTAGCCGCCCGAGGCCCGCGAGGCGCCGAGAACATAGACCGCGCCCGGTGTCGTGAGCGCGACCTGCGCGGACGAGGAGTTGTCCGGCAGCGGGAGCACCGGGTTGCTCCACCAGCTTGCGCCGGCAGTGGCCGCGACCGCGGTGCCTCCCTGATAAACGACGAGCTGGTTGGGCTTCCATCCCGTCTCGGTCACGAGATGGCCGAGCCCGCGATTCTCCTTGAGGCCCCGGGAACGAAACGTGAGGGCGCCCGCGCCCGCCGTGCAATCCCAGTCAAAAGCTCCAAGCGCGTCCGCTGCCGTGTAACCTGCGCAGCTTGCTGGCCCGGGATAGCTGGCCTCTTTTTTTTCACCCCCATGGATGCAGGCCCAGACCCCCTGCTCGTTGCTCGGGCAGGCGACGGCGGTATCCGCGGCGCGCACGTAGTCGTTCCAGTTCGGGGCGGCCGGATAGCGGGCCTGGAGGGTCGCCTCGTTGACCACGAACCAGCCCGAGGAGTTCCGGGCCGAGGAGGGCTCGCCGCCCGTGCTCACGGCGCGGACGGAGGCGAAGTAGCTTTGTCCCAGGCCCAGCGACAAGCCCGAGGGAGTGGCTTCGGCAAGCTTGCCGCTCGAGGTCCAGCCTCGGACATCGGTCAGGCCGGGCGCGGTGCCCAGCGCATACTCGTAACGGTCGAGGAGCTCGGGGCTGCCCGAGGAGCCCCAGCGGATGGGGGGCGCGGTCGTCGTCGAAGGCCAATAGGCGAGGTGGGAGACCTCGCCGATCTGAACCGGTTGAAGCTGCGCTTGTTCCCGGAGGAACTGGAAGCTGCAGCCTGCGAGCGTCAGCACGAACGCGCCCAAAGCGAGGCAAGCGCGCGCGGCCCGCGGGATAGGCGCCAAGGAGGAGAAGTACGGATCTTTTGCGAAAGCAGGCATTCTCAGTGGAAATTATCCCATTCGCGCACAAGCCTGTCGAGCCGCGCCCCCGGAGTGGGGCTTTCTGGACGCAGGTCCTCTAGCACCCGCTGCTCGATCCGCCCATCGAGCGGGAACGTTTGCCGGTAACTGGGCGCTTCCCTTGGGATGTTCGGCTGGAGTAGAATTGAGGTCCGGGGCAACTGATGAGACGGATACAGGGTCTTCCAATCTTGATTTTCAGCTCACTCTTCCTGAGCTTGGTGTTTTTCGCCGGGATGCTCTCGCGTTTCGTGGGAGCGCTGCCCTTGCCTGGCGACTTTCGCGGCCTGATCCTCGTGTTCACGTTCGTCGCGGTTTTCCTGGCGCTCCTGGTCCTGGTCTACCGCGGCTTTCTGGTGCTTTTTCCGATTCCGGTCGGCGAAATCGCGGTCGGATCCCGCGAAGAGCGGAACTGGATGGTTTACAGCTGCTTCTGGCTTTTCTTTTTCAACCCGCTCCTCTCGCCCTTGTGGATCCCGGTGCCGTTGACTCGCCTCGTGTACCTGGCCTTGGGCTGCAAGGTGGGACCCGGAAGCTACTTCGCGGGGCCGATTCTGGACTCGCATTTCGTGACGGTGGGATCGGGGACCCTGACCGGTGCGAGGTCGCTCCTGGTCCCGCACGAGCAGGAAGGGCTCCGTCTCGCTCATTATCCGATCCGGCTCGGCGACCGCGTGACCGTGGGCGCGGGAACGATCATCCTGCCCGGAGTGAACGTGGGAAATGATTCCTTGATCGGCTCCCTGTCGATCGTCGCAAAAGGGACCCAGATCGGAGAAGGCGAGATCTGGGCGGGAGCTCCGGCGCGATTTCTCCGGAAAAGGACTCCCGAGGAGCTCGCGGGCCTAGGAACCGCTTTGCGGAGCGGCGGCCGCTGATCGCCCCCGAGGTCACGATCCCCATGCTTCCGATCCTGTACCGGGACTCCGGCTTCATCGCGGCGGACAAGCCGACGGGCCTTCTGGTGCATCCGACGCGGATCGCGGCGGGGGAGCGGACGAGCTGCGTCTCGCTCCTTCGCGAACAGCTCGGTCGCGAGGTTTTTCCCGTGCACCGGCTGGATCGCGCGGCCTCGGGCGCGCTGCTCTTCGCGCTCGACCGCGATTCGGCCTCGGAGCTGACCCGACTCTTTCGCGAACGGGCGGTGCACAAGACCTACTACGCGATCGTGCGCGGGTGGGTGGCCGAAGCCGGGACGATCGACAAGCCGCTACGCAAGGACAAGGATTCCGAATACCGCCCCGCGGTTTCCCGTTTCGAGCGCGTCGCCACCGCGGAGCTTCCGTACGCCGTGGGGCGGTACGCGACCGCGCGTTATTCGCTCGTGCGAGTCATGACCGAGACGGGACGGTTGCATCAGGTCCGCCGCCATCTCCGCTCGGTCTTTCACCCGATCCTGGGAGACCGGGTCTACGGGGATGGCCGGCATAACCGCTTCGGTCTCGAGGTGCTGGGCGTCGAGCGGCTCCTTCTCCTCGCGAAAGAGCTGGAATTCACGCATCCTCGCACGGGTTCGCCTCTCCGGATCGAGGTGCCCTGGCCCCGGGACTTCCTGGCGCTCTTCGGAAGATTCGGCTGGAATATTCGATAGGAACGCCGATGAGTCGATTGATGGATTTTTGTTCGAGGGAAATACCGCTCCTGGCGCTCGCCCTGGCTCTGACCTGGGGGTTTCCGGAGGCTTCCGCTGGGAAGGAGCTTGAGAAGGTCGAGGTCCTGGAGCTGCATCCCACGCAGTTCAACGTCGGGCTTCGCGAGGTCGATATCCGGAGTGAAGCGATCCGAGCGGTGAAAGACGAGCCAAAGAAGCTGAAAAAGCTTCTCAAGGACCAGCCGGCGATGGTCGTGAAGGGACCGGGCGGGAAGCTCTATCTCGTGGATGGGCACCATTTCACGAGAGCCTTGGCCGAGGAAGGGATCGAAAAGACCTATGTCGAGGTAGTGAAGGACTGGTCCGAGCTCCCGGTGGATGAGTTCTGGGCGAAGATGGAGAAGAAAGCCTGGGTTTATTGGCGGGATCAAGGCGGGCCACCCAGGGGTTTCGACGAGCTTCCTGCGACCGTCAGGGGCTTGACGGACGATCCGTATCGGAGTCTGGCCTGGCTGGTCCGCGAAGCCGGGGGCTACCGCAACGAAGATGCGCCATTTCAGGAGTTCGCCTGGGCGGACTATTTCCGCGAGCATCAGGTGCCGCCGGATTCCGTTCCCGAGGCGATCGAGCTGATCCGGCGGCAGCAGCCCTCCCATCTCCCGGGGTACCGATCGAAATGCGTCGCGAGCTTCGCGGCGGTCGGGCAGGACTGAGGCGCTGGGCTAAATTTATTCCGCGCTTTCTCCGAGAAGTTCCATATGGCGGTCACCCTGATCCAGCTTTTGCAGTTGATGGTGCAAAGCAAAGGCTCCGACCTGCATATCGCGACGAGCTCCGTGCCGATGATCCGCGTGCGCGGGGAGATGGTGAAGGTCGACGTCCCGCCGCTGCAGTCGGCGGAGATCGAGGCGATGGTCGGCCAGATCATCACGTCTCAGCAGAAGATGGATCTCGCCACGTCCAAGAGCCTCGACTTCGCGTTCAAGGCCTCGGGCGTCGGGATCTTCCGCGTCAACGTCTTCACTCAGCGGCACGGGCTCTCGATCGTCATGCGCGTGCTCTCGGAAAACCCGCCGACCCTCTCCGAGCTCAATGCGCCCCCGATCTGTGAGACGGCGTGCCAGTACGCCAACGGGCTCGTGCTGGTCTGCGGGCCCACCGGCTCGGGCAAGTCGACGACGCTTGCCGCGATGCTCAATTACATCAACATGACGACCAAGGGGCATATCCTCACGCTCGAGGACCCGATCGAGTTCCAGCACGAGAGCAAGATGTGCATGGTGAACCAGCGGTCGCTGGGAAGCCATTTCACGGACTTCCCCTCGGCGCTCAAGGCCGCGCTCCGCGAGGACCCTGACGTGATCCTCGTCGGCGAGATGCGCGATCCGGAGACGATGGCGCTGGCGATCAAGGCCGCCGAGACGGGGCATCTGGTCTTCTCGACGCTGCACACGAATTCGGCATCCAAAACCGTCGACCGCATCATCAACAGCTTTCCCGCCGAGGAGCAGGCGCAGATCCGCACCGTGCTCGCGGAGAACCTCAAGGTCGTGATCGCCCAGAAGCTCATCCCCAGCGCCGATCGCAAGCGGAGGATCTGCTTCCACGATATTCTCGTCAACAACTCCGCGGTCGCCAACCTGATCCGCGAGAACAAGACCTTCCAGATACTCACCGCCATGCAGACCGGGAGGAAGGAAGGGATGCAGATCCTCGATCAGGTGCTCCTCGAGGCCGTCCAGAGCAACCTGGTGGCGGGCGAGGATGCCTTCGAGTTCGCCAACGACAAGGCGCTATTCACCCGCTGGGGCGGGAAGTCGGTCGCTATCGGCAAGCCGATGGTCTCCGGCACGTCTTCCCAGGTGCAGCCCCCGGCGCCTGCCGGCGGCACCTCTCCGGGCAGCGTTCCGGGCATCCCCGGCGCGCGCCCCGTCGTGAAGAAAGCGGCCTGACGTGCTCCCTTCGTCTGAATTCCTGTTCATGGTTTGCCAGGCGGGCGCCGAGCGCCACCTGAAAGCCGAGCTCGCGCTTTCGCAGCCGGAGCTGCGCTTCGCTTATTCCCGGCCGGGCTTCGTGACTTTCAAGCGCGAGGGCGCCTTTCCCGCGGACTACGAGCTTCAGTCGATCTTCGCTCGGGCGCACGGCCTCTCTTTCGGCAAGGGGCAAGGCGATCCCCTCGCGGCGCTTCGGGCCTTCGTCGACGGCTGTGGCGCGGCCGGCGGAAGCCTGCGCCTCCATGTCTTCGAACGCGAGACCTTCGTGCCGGGCGAGGAGCCGCTCGGCTTCGTGCGCGGAGTGCAGGCCGCTCATGCCAAAGAGGCGATCCTCGCCGCGATGCCGGCGCGATTTGCCGAAGATGAGGTGGCGAGGATGGGCGATCCGGTGATCGACGTGATCGTCGTGGAACCCGGTGAGTGGTGGCTCGGGCTTCACGTGCAGACCGCGGCTCATTCGCCCTATCCCGGGGGAGCTCCTCGGCTCGCGTTGCCCGAGGAGGCGCCTTCGCGGGCCTATCTGAAAATCGAGGAAGCGCTTCTCTGGACGGGCAATCCAGTCCGACCTGGCGATACCGCCGTCGAGATCGGAAGCGCGCCGGGGGGCGCGAGCTTCGCGCTGCTGAAGCGGGGACTGCGGGTCGTGGGAATCGATCCCGCGGACATGGACCCGCGGGTGCTCGCGCAGCCGGGCTTCACGCATCTCCGGGAGCCCATCGCGGGCGTGCGCACGGAATGCCTGCCCGAGTCGATCCAGTGGCTGCTGCTGGACATGAACGTCGCGCCGAACGTGATCCTCAATCAGGTGGAGCGCCTCTCCCGGCGACTGACGGGAAGCCTGCTTGGCGTTTATCTGACCCTCAAGATGAACGATCCGCGCATGGTCGCCGCGATTCCCAAGATGATCGAGCACGTTCGCTCGATGGGAATGGCGCGCGTCCGCGCGCGGCAGCTCGCCTCGAACAAGCGGGAAATCGCGGTTTTCGGGCTGACCAAAAAGGGGCTGACCCGCGCTCAGGGACTATAAGGCGGGAATTTTTAGATTCTCAATCCCGGACTATTCACTGTGCTCCGGCAGAACCGTGCGTCTCTTTTTAACTTGGATCCCGCACCCTGTTCTGGATCATGCCCCCAGGGGCTTGGCGCGTCGCATGGATGCGACATGAGCGCATAGGACACGATGTCCGTGTCCCTGGGGGCATGATCCAGAACAGGATGCGGGCTCGAAATTCAAGGTGACGCACACCCTTTCCGAGGTACAGGGGGTATTCAAGAAACACTCCCAGGATTCCGATCCGTAAGGAAATGGAAACAGGATCTTATTTCGTCTGGGCGGATCTCTTCCGGCGGCAGAAACGCGGGAAAGGCGACTCCCTGCTGGAGGTGCTCCGGGAGAACGTCCTGTTCCGAACGCTCTCGGAGCCCGAGCTGCGGTATCTCTCGACGATGGTCTACCATCGCGTTTACGAGAAGGATGAGCCCGTCTTCCACCAGAACGAGCGCGGCTTCGGTCTCTACGTGATCGAGCAGGGGAGCGTCGCCATCCGCACCGCGACCTCGCGCGGCGAGGTGCTGGTCACGACGCTTTCGCGCGGGAGCTTCTTCGGGGAGCTCGCGCTGCTCGAACCCGACAATATCCGGAGCGCGAGCGCGCTCCCGCTGGAGCGTTCGGTGCTGATCGGCTTTTTCAAGCCGGATCTCATGGAGCTGATCGAGCGCAAGCCGGGGATGGGCGTGAAGATCCTGCTGCAGCTCTCGATGGTGCTCGGCAAGCGGCTTCTGGAGACGACGGAGCGGATCCCCGATGGCGCCTGATCGCGGCCTCCGGGGAGACCTGCTCAAGCTCGCGGGGCTCGGCGCGCTCCTGGCTTCGGTGTGCGCGGTTTTTTTCTTGAGCCCGGTGCTCTCCGGTCCTTTCCTGCTCTCGCTCGTGGCGAGCCTCATGCTGTCGCCCCTCGTTGCCGCGCTGGAGCGGCGCGGGTATTCCCGCGGTACGGCGATTGCCGCGATCTTCGCTGCCATCGCCGCGATCTCGGCGCTGCTCGGGCTCTGGGCGGTCCAGTCCATCGCGACGGAATGGGACGGTTTCCGGGAGAACGCCCCGATCTACTTCCATGTCGTGCTCAACAAGCTCACCGCGCTGGAGGAGCAGTGGAAGGCACGCTATCCCTTCCTCGAGTCGATCCGGATCAGCGACTCCGTCCTGAGCTGGGGGCAGCAGACCGGCAGGTGGTTTCTCGCGCACGGACCGGGCATCATGGGGCAGGTGCTGACCTGTCTGCTCGTCGTGCCGCTGTTCACCTTCGCGATCCTGCGCGACGGGCGCGCGGTCCGCAAGAAGATCTACGAGATGATCCCCAACCGCTTCTTCGAGTCCACGTTCATGATCACCTGGCGGATCATCAGCTCCGCAGGGGATTACATCCAGGCCAAGGCGTTCGAGGCGTTGCTCGTGGGCGCGCTCACGGCGCTCGGACTGATGCTCGTGGGCGCGCCTTATGCGCTGATCCTGGGGATCATCGCGGGCGTGACCAACATCGTCCCCTACGTCGGTCCGGTGATCGGCGCGGTGCCCGCGCTGCTCGTGGCCGCCTTCGATCCCGCGCAGCTTTCGCACGCCGAGCTGCTGTGGAAGGTGGGGCTCGTTTTCCTGGTGGCGAACGTGATCGACATGGCCATCATCTTTCCGCTCGTCGTCGCGAAGCTCGTGGACCTTCACCCCGTGCTCCTCATCATCGCGGTGATGCTCGGTCAGGAATACTATGGGCTGATCGGCATGTTGATCTCGATTCCCGTCGCGACCGGGCTTAAGATCGTGATCCAGGAGCTTCGGGCATGAAGGCATTGCTTGCGATCTTTTTCGTTTTCCTCGCGAAGATCCCCACGGCATCCGCCGAAGGGCCGCTCGCATTCGATGTTTCGGCCGGCTTGGGGACGCGGAGTCTCCCTCTCGGAGCCACCCTCATCGGCGAGCTGGGCTATCAGCACCTGCTGTGGGGCGGCGGCGCCAAGGGGGACCCCTTCTACGGCTACCTCCGGCCCTCGGCGAAGCTTCAGACCTCCGGCGTGGTCAATCGCGCGCAGGGGACGCTCGCGATCCATCCTGTCTCCTTCTGGGGCATCGAGCTGGGTTACGGTCAGAGCCATCGCGCGACGGAGCTCGATACGCTCGACTGCGGGCTTCTCGAATGCGGAGGCGGGCTCGAGCGGGCTTCGCTCGGAAGCTCGCTCGTGCTCGGGCGCGCTGGATTTTTCGTGGGCTGGACCGTAACCGGACAGAGGTTGACGCCGTCGCGCACCGGGAAGGATTTCGCCGACGAGAGCAGCTCGCTTGCGGGCCGACGGGGCGGCGATACGCTGGTCACCAACGAGGGCTTCGCCGGCTATGAGCTGATGCCGGATCTGCGCACGGGATTTCTTTTCTCCCGCGATCGGATGCTGGGATCGGGCGCCCGAAGCAGCCTCAATTCGGCTTTCGCCAGGCTCGACTACGGAGCCTGGGCGTTCACCCTGGGCGCGGGGATCTTCGAGTCCTCCACGCGAACTCCCGGTGGGACGGTGTTCGGCCTGATTCGCTGGAAGGGCGTCTTCACGCTCGACTGAGGTCCCGCGGCCGCGGGTCCCTTCCGGCCTAGCGGTTGCCGGCGATCCCGGCCGCCGTGGCGGGCTCTGGCGTCAGCTCGGCGCGGAAGCGCTTGAAGCGCCTGCCGCCGATTCCGAATTGCAGCTCGAAGGCGACGAAACGCCCGGCCTGCGGCGAGATCCGTCCCTGGTATTCGGGGGTCTTGCTGGGGTCTTGCGGCGCAACGGGCTGGAGCCTTACCGTCTCCCCGGTGAACTCGTCCTGAAAGAGGAGCAGATTCATCTCGCGAGGAAGCTCTCCGCGGCGCCGCAGCGAGGTAACGCTCGCCAGACCCGCCGCGCGATCGAGTTCGACCTGGAAGCGGTAGCCGTCGCTCTCCAGGGTTCTTGAAACCTGCGCGGACGGCGGAACGGACGGCGCGGGCGCGGCGGCGAGCGCCATCAGCCCGGCCAGGATCAACGCGACGCTCTGTTTTTTCATTTCGTTTGGCCCCGCGGGACGACTGAGGGTAGGATTCCTCCATGTCGAAAACTATCACGCTGCTGGGCCTTCTCCTTCTGCTGCCGAACTTCGCTTGCACGAAATCCGCCGTGCCGCCGTCGGTCGCGGCCGTTTCGCCGCGCGAGGTGGAAGGAATGCTGAGAAACGACTTCGCCGTGCTGATCGATGTGCGCGAGGAGCCGGAGATCAAGGAGGGGATGGCCGACCGCGCGCTCTGGTTCCCGACCTCGAAGATCGAGGCCAACGACCCCTCGTGGAAGGAGTTCGTCGCGAAGCTCCCCAAGGACAAGCAGATCGTCTTTTACTGCCGCAGAGGAAGGCGCAGCGGTATCGCGGCCCAGAAGCTCGCAAGCGAAGGATTCCGTACCGCCAATATGGGCGCCTTCCAAGATTGGGTCGACGCCGGGCTGCCGGTCAAAAAGCCCTGAACGCGCTCTGCCTGGATAATCCGGGTCGTAGCCGGGAAAGCCGGGGCCTTCGCGACTTTCTTGCTTGTCTCCGGAGGAGGCCTCCGGTTTGATGGAGAAATGAAACTTACTCTGGCGGGCTTCGTCGTGATTTTGGGAATGTCGGGGGCACTGGCCTCCGAACCGCGCCTGGGCTGCGGGCTTTGGCGGGATGCGCGCGGCATTCCGCATCTCCGTGCCGCGACCGACACCGAAGCCTTCGGCTGTCTGGGCTATGCGCATGGCCGCGACCGCGCCTGGCAGATGGACTATCTTCGCCGGGTCGCGCAGGGACGGCTCGCGGAGGTGATGGGGAGCGGCTCGGTGAAATCGGATTTCACGATGCGGCTGCTCGGGCTTGCGGAGCAGGCGCGGCGCCTGGCGGGCGGGCTCGGTCCCGAGGGTCGTGCGCGGCTCGAAGCCTATGCGCGCGGCGCGACGCTCGGCTTGGAAGAGGCGGTGCGCGAGGGCGTCTATGAGTTCCGGGATTTCGGCTATACGCCCGAGGCGTGGCGGCCCGAGGATTCCCTTGCGCTGCTTCTGCTGCAGTCCTTCGATCAGACCCGGAAAACCTACCAGCAGCGGATCATCCAGTCCGAGCTGCGCGAGCGCCTGGGCCCCGAGGCTGAGGCGCTCACGCAGGACGACTTGCTTCCCTGGGATGCCGCGATCCTCAAAGTGGGCGAGTATCGCAAGGGGTCGGCGGCGGCCTCGGTTTCGCCGCGCTCCGCTGGATCCGCGCCGGCGTCCGCGGCGGCGGAGTTGCGCGCGCTTTTCGAGAGCGTCGAGGAGCTTGGCCTCGGGAGCAATAACTGGGTGCTCGCTCCTTCGCGCAGCGCGAGCGGAAAGGCGTGGCTTGCCAACGATCCGCATCTTGCGCTGAAGTATCCCTCCTTCTGGCACTGGACGCATCTCTCCTCGCCGGGGCTCGAGGTGATCGGTGCCGCCGTGCCTGGAATTCCCGCGATCGTGAGCGGGGCCAATCGCCAGGTCGCCTGGGGGCTCACCAACTCCTACCTCGACGTGACCGACGCGCACTTCGTCCCCCGCGAGGAGCTCAAGTCCGCTCGCAAGGAGCGGCCCACGATCTGGGTGAAGTTCTGGAAATTCCGGCTGCCGTTTTTCTTCAAGACGTTCCAACGGACGGAACAGGGCTGGCCCGTTGTCCCGGTCTCCTCCGCGCCGAAGGTCCCAGCGGGACGCGAGGTCGTCTTGCGCTGGTCGGGCTTCGGCATTGAGGCCTCGGATGTGGAGAACCTCCTCAGAGTCATGTCCGCGCGCTCAGTCGCGGAACTGGATCAGCGCCTTGCCGGAACGGGGATCCCCAGCTGGAATTTCGTCTTCGCCGACGTCACCGGCTCGATCGGCTATCGCGCCGTGGGACGCATTCCCAAGTACGATGGTGTGAAATCTCCGTACGGGATTCCCGAATCTTCGCTCGCGGAGCTCCCGCGCTGGACGATCCGCAAGCCCGAGGAGATGCCCGCCGTGCGGGATCCCGCGCGTGGCTTCGTCGTGACCGCGAACAATCGCCATTGGCCGGTGGAGGCACGCGACTTCGGCGGGCGGGCCTACAGCAGGGGGTTCCGCGCCTTCCGGATCGAGGAGCTGCTGCTCTCTCGCCCGAAGCATGATTTCGAGTCGCAGCGTCGGATCCAATGCGACGTTCAGGCGGTGGATGCGCGCTTCTTCTTGAAACCGTTGCTTGCGCTCGCGCGCGAAGCCGGGTCGGCGAGCCCCGCGTTTCAGGCGCTCGAGAAATGGCAGGCCGAAGGAAAATTCGAAACCACGCCCGATTGCCAGGCCTGCGGGCTTTATCGCCTTTGGATGAACGGAGTGATGGAACGGCTGCAGCTCAGGGAGGGCGGGCTCTTCCGTGCGCTCGGCAAGCCGGATTACCCGGGACTCCGCGAGGCGGTGCTTGGCGCGTTGGAAGAAGCGGCTGCCGCCGCGCTCGGCAAGACCTGGGGCACGCTACATCGCGCGCCTTTCGTGCATCTTGCCGGGGTGGATTACCGCCCCAAGGAGCCGATCCCGACCTCGGGCGATGAGCAAAGCGTGAGCCCCGGCACGGCCGATTGGGAGCACGGTCTTCTGCTCCACCGCTCGGGCGCCTCGCAACGGCTGATCGTGGAGCTGAGCGATCCTCCCCGGATCCGCCTGGTGCTGCCGGGACTCGTGCAGGATACCGAAAACATCGAGCTCGCGCGCCCCGACGGGCCGTGGATGAAGTGGGAGCGCTGCGAGCTCGAGCCCGTGGAGTTCCCGCTCAACTGGGAGGCGATTCCGGCAAGCGAGCTGCGAAAGCTCTGAGCCTCACGGCGTCTGAACGCAGGCCACCCGCTCCGGCTTGCTCTTGACCTTCGCGCCGTCGATCGAGCGCAGCAGCGCGTCCCGTTCTGAGTCGCTCAGGCAGGCGCCCGCGGCCTGACAGAGTGACGCTTTGATCTCAGCCACGCGATCGGAACACTGCCAGGTGGAGAACCAGCTTCGGCTTCCCGCGGTCAGGAGCGAATCGAGCTCTTGCAAAAGGGCCTGGCGACGCTCGGCTTCGGCACGCTGCCGCTCGGCTTCCTTCTCGCGATACTCTTCTTCTGAGATTTCGAAAGGAAGGTGCGAGGCCTCCTCAGTTCGAACCGACACGAGATAGCGCGGCTGATGAGTATTCAGCGCGCCTCCACTCAGCTGGAGATCAGCATACCTCCCCGGCGCGGAATGAATCGGGATGCCCTTATCCAGGGTGGCTTCGACCAGCTCCACAAAGCTCTTTCGATGGGCGGAGTAGAGGAAGACGCACGAAGAGGTGTAGCAGCCCTTCACGATCAGCTCGTCGGTGAAGAGCTTTCGGAGCTCATCCCGGAGCAGACTGACGAGACCACTTTCGGGAAAAAGTGTACTCGTCAGCTTATCCAGTTCTGCGATGTTCAACCCATCGCGCATGACGGCACTGCCACTGATCAGTTGCTTTTGGCAAACGTCAAAAAATTTTCCGACGGGATCACTATAGGAGTAGTAGTACACGCGTGGCTTGAGGGTGCGTCCGTTGAGGACAGCGACTTCGGATCTTACCCGAAGTTGAACAAAGGCGGAGTATCGTCCGGAGTATTCACCCGTGAGGATTTGTTCCTCTGTGCAGCTATCGGCCACCAGCTCGAGCCGCGTATCAGAGAATCCGGCGAGGTAAAGCCTCCGAAGCGCCTCCCGGTAACGCGCGGTCAGTCCTTCAAAGGCGATTTTCGCGGACTCATGCTGAGAACTGTACAAAGCCTGCTTCTGCTCAGGGGTATAGTTCTTCGACTTCAGGATCTTGTCCAGGCGGCTCGCGTAGAAGTTCGCCTCTTTCAGGATCGGTTTCACCTCTGCCTCGAATTCGACCATCGCGCTTTCGGCCTGGCGATTGAAGGCCTCGGCCTTGACCAGGAAGTCAGGATTGGAGAACTCCGCGCCGTTGCGCGGATCGCTGCCGTTTCGCATCTGCGTGAGGATCTGCTCGAGCGCATCGCGCGTCACGCCGACTTGTCCGGCCAGGGCCTCGCCTTCCTCACCCGGCGTGGTCGGGGCCGCATAAGCGCCGAGCGGAATGAGCGTGGTAAGTCCCAGGGTCAATAACAGTTTCAGGGATTTCATTTTCTTACTCCTTGTCCTGAAGTTCAGTTGAGAGTCCCAGCCGGGACCAGTCGATGGCTTGATTCAGTTTTTCCGCGGCCTCGGGGCCCGCTTCGCGCGTCACCTGCGTGACGAGAGCGATCCGGAAGCCCTGCACGAGCGCCGGAAGCGCTTCGGCGAGGTAGGTTCTCTCCCGGGCGATCGGAGCGTTCAGCGCGGCCAGCTGCGCTTGCAGCTCACGGATGCCGAACGCCGCGTAGAAGTTGTCGTTCCGCGTGACGGTTCTCGCCAGGAGCTCTTCGCGCGCGGGGTCTTTCGCGAGCTCGACCACGAACGCCAGGAAGCCGCGCACCTCCGCGGGGGTCTTGTTTTCTTCCCCAAGCGAGTAGGGGCGTACGGACAGGGCGTTGATCCGTTCGGAGGACTCCTGCTCGCGGATTCCAAGCAGCGCGTATTCCGGGTTCGCTTCGATTCTCACCTTGCCCGCTTTGAGCGACTTCTTCTTCATCCGCTCAAACAGGTTTGGCCCCTGCCTGGCGGCCGAGCTCTCCATGATTCTTTGCAGAAGTTCCGGGCTTTCGTCCGCCGCGAAGGCGAGCGCGACCAGCAGCGGATCAAAGGCGGTGACGGGCGCGTTTCCCGCGGGCGGGTTGATGAGGACCTCCAGAAGTTCGGTGGGATTTTCTCCCTCGGCGAGAAGCCGCGCAACGAGCGTCGCCGGAGAAATGAACAGAAGCCCGCGATGCAGCGGATGCAGAAGTTCCGCTTTCAGCGCGGTGTTCGCACCAAAGAGCTGATCCAGCTCGCGCGAAGCCAGGAGCATGCGGGCCTGCTCCGCGGGAGCGGCGAGCGCGAACTCGACCGCGGCACGGGAGGGGGCCAGCGAGGCTTCAGTCCAGGGATACTCGATCGAAGCGGCGTTCAGGTCCGCGCGCAGCTTGCGGGCGGCTCGGATCTGGCCCTCCACGACGCGCGACAGAGTCTTGACCGCGGCCATGATGCCTTCTTTGCGGTTGCGGGAGTGGCGCGGAATGAAGCTGTGCAGGGCCTCATGAATGATCAGAAAGGCCCGGTCCTGCTCGTAGCTCAGACCTTCATAGAGGCTCCGGCTCAGATAGACATCGCGGGAATCAAGAAAGCGGATCGCCGCCTGATAGCGCCGACCTTGGGGAACGTAAATGATCACCGAATCCCGATCCCGCTCGGGCAGCCGGATCAGCCCTTCGGTGAGGCAGATATTCAGCTGCGTGATCTCGTATTTCAGTCCCGCGGCGAAGTACCAGTCGAGCCTCGAGATCTTCTCGAGGATCTGGTCGATCGCGGGATTGGCCGCTCTCATCTCAGCGCCCGTCCTCATCTCGCAGACGGAAGGATCCACGAGATCGCGAAGGCGAAGGGTGCCGTCGCGTTCCGAGAGGACCTCGCCGCCGCCGCGGGTGCCATCAGAACCCCCTCGGGCGTGAGCCAGGTTGGCCACAAGCAAGCTCAGGAAAACGACGGTCGACAAACGCGCAAACATATTTCATCCTCTCTCTTTCGTCAGATTAAAGAACTGGACCCCCGCGTGATAAACCTGCGTGGGGTGCTGGGACTCGTCGCTCAGTGCCGCTATTTTCCGCAAAAACTCATCCGCGAGCGCGAAAGCCTTGGGCAGGTGTTCCTCCGAGATGGCGAAGGTCTCGGAGCCGGTGAATCTTTCCCGGGGAGTCTGGGTCTCCAGGGCTTCTGACGCTTTTTGAAGCATCTGCCGGTGAAATCGGCGGAGCGCCTCGTTCGGAGTGGCCGAGCGGGTCAGGGTGAAGCTCTCCACGCGACGGAACTTTCCGGCGCGCGCGGGATCGGCTTCGATCAGCTCCAGGCGAAGGAGGCGCTCGATCGCCGCCTCGGCCTCGATCTTGGAGATGCCCAGGCGCTTGGCGATCTTCGCCGGAGCGAACTCGATGCCTTCGAGCCCGGTCATGTTCTTGATCGCGAAGTGGTACCAGTCGGCGATCACGGAGAAGAGATCGACCGAGAGATCGCGCGTCTCGTGCCGCGGATTGAGCGAGCGCGCGCGCGCGAGGAGTGATTTTTTCAGATCCACGTTCTTCGCCGTCTCCAGCTGGATCAGGACGAGAAAGTACTCCGTCTCAACGGCGGCCAAGCCGAGCTTCGTGGCGATCTGGGTTGCTCTTTCCAAGGAGAGGTTCTTGCGCCCGGCGAGAATCTGCGAAAGGGCCGACTGTCCGATCCCGATCTGTCGCGCGAAGGCGCGCAGGGAGTAGGCTGGGTTGTTTCGCTTGCGCTGAGCGACGACGCCTTTCAAAAAGGCTCTGTAGTCCGCATGTTCCAAAACCATGGGGCAGCGTATAGCGCGGGATGCTGTAGTGCGCAATGGTGGTGGTAATCATTCTGAGGTCTGGCGGTAATCACGCATAAAAGAGCAAGCAAAATGATTAAACCCCCACAGGGCTACTCCTGCGGGGGTTCAGATATTTCCAGAAAAAAACCTGGGTTTTAGTCACTCGCAGGTGAAGGACCGAAGATTGCCGGCAAGAACGTTCTCCCGGTCCCGCTTCGATGGGTCCCACACGTCCATCATTCTTGAGGGACGATAGCGAGCCATCTCATGATCCTCCCCCGAAACTTCGCGTCCATCAAGAATCCAAGGTCCGGTCACGAGGTCATTGTCTCTTGTTGATTTCAGGTCTTGAAGCGCCATAAACGAATCGGAGAGCGCGGGCCAAATCACATCTGCGGCCTGAATCAGAGCCTCATTGAGCTGAGCATCACTTCCGCTCTTTGCGAGCGCCTCGGCACTTCGAATCAACGAGCACGCCTCACGGATTTTTCCATTGGCGCGTTCAAACTTCTCGGCAAGCCAGGCCGCGGTTTTTTCCGCCTCGATCCGGCGAACACGCTCCCGCTCTTTCGCCGCGGCTTCCGCCTGCTCCTCTTCCGCTCGCGTGAGATAGCCACGATCAGTCAGCTCAGCGATCGCCAGGGCGAGCTCCTTTTCGCTCCTGGCTTGATTCTTGGGGCTGAAGACGTATCGCACGAACGCGCGGGTCTTTGCGTGACGAACGGGTCCCTCTTCGCCGGCCGCCATGGAGAGAGCAACCTCATGAACGATGAGCCGTCCCAGGAGGCCCTCATTGCGCACCTTTCTTGAGTCGATCCAAACCTCGTTGCCGACTTGAGCCGCGGCCTGGCCCGAGATCATGGGCACGCCGTTGATCCCGGCGTCCACGCGCGGAACGTCGGCCGGAAGGAGGTACCAGGTCAGGGAATCGAGCTGGGATTCGAACGCGCGCCCGAAGGCGGGCACCTGTTTTTTGAAGCGCTCGATCATGGGCTTGACGACAAGCTTGTAAGCGCGCAGGCCTTTGACGTCTTCTTCCGCCTGCAAATCGAGAAGCTCGTCCCCGAGGACGTTTCCGCCGCCTCCGGTTTCGCCGCCTCGGGCATGGGCGGGAAGCGAATGGCCGGCTTGGATCAGAAGCAGGCCGGCAGCAGTCAGGGTGAAAGCCAGGGGTCGGGTTTTCATAATTTCCTCATTCAAGCCGCAGGGTTTATCTTGATTGACTAAGCGAGTCAACAATCGAAACTCTTAGGGGTTCCGCCGGGATGAAGCCCTTTTCACGGTTGCGGCTTGAGTTCCCGCAGGACTTCGTTCCGGCGAAATCAGGTATATGCTGCGCCGTGTCGTTTTGTAAGGAGAAATAAATTTAGAAACAAGCCTAAACTAAAGTCATACTTTACTTATGAGCCCAAGCGTTAAGAGCGAGCCCAGGCCCGTAGTCTTTGAGTTTCGGGACTATAAAGCTTATCTGCGAGCCTGGATCGAAGCGCGACCTCAGGGCGGCCGGGGCGAGAAGTCCCGGATGGCCGAGCGCGCGCGTTGCCATCTTGCCTATATCTCGCAAGTGCTCACCGGTCATTCCAACTTCAGCCTCGAGCAGGCCGAAGCGCTCAACGGCCTGCTCGAGCACGGCGAGGAGGAGGCGAATCATTTCATCCTGCTTGTGGAATTCGCGCGCGCTGGCACCCACTCCCTCAGGAAGCACTTCGAGAAGCGCATCGCGCAGATCCTCAATCAGCGGCTCCAGCTCAAGAACCGCTTCACCGACAAGAAGTCCCTGACACCCGAAAAGCAGAGCGAGTACTACAGTCACTGGGCCTACTGCGCGATCCATATGGCCGTGCTCAATCCCAGGCTCAGGACGCCGGGCGCGATCGCCAGATATCTTGATCTCGGCCTGCAGCAGACGATTCGCGTCCTGGAGTTCTTGACCTCAGTTGGTCTCGTAAGGAGCGAGAGCGGGGAATTCCTCCCGGGCGACACCCGCATCCATCTCGAGCACGACTCGCCCATGATCTCCAAGCACCATACGAACTGGCGCATCCAGGCGGTGCGCTCGCTCGAGCGCGAGACCCCGCACGAGCTGCACTACTCGGGCGTCATCAGCGTCGCGCTCGATGATCTCCCGAAAGTGCGCGAGGCGATGGTGCGCGCGCTGGAGAACGTGCGCGGCCTGGTCAAAGAGTCGAAAGACGAGGCGGTCTACTGCTATAACCTGGATCTTTTCGGGCTGGGGCGGGAGTGAGGCGGTGCCTTAATTTGTCCTTGAGCTCACCTGCGGACTGCTCTAGAGAGGAAAGCGATGAAAAGCTCGACTCCGGATCCTGTCCGCTGCTCCTGGTGCCTCTCCGATCCGATATACGTCAAATACCATGACGAGGAATGGGGCGTTCCCGTACATGACGATCGCAAGCTCTTCGAGTTCCTGATCCTCGAAGGAGCGCAGGCGGGCCTGAGCTGGCTGACGATCCTCAAGAGGCGTTCGAGATATCGCCAGGCATTCTGCGACTTCGAGGCCGAGAAGGTGGCCCGGCTCGGGGAGCGCGACATCCAGCGCCTGCTCAAAGACGAGAGCATCATCCGCAATCAGAGCAAGATCCGCGCGGCGGTGACCAACGCGCGCGCCTTTCTCGAAGTCCAGGAGGAGTTCGGCTCATTCGACGCGTACAGCTGGCGCTTCGTCGACGGCGCGCCGCTCGTCCATCGCCGGCGCCGGCTCGCCGACATCCCGGCCACCTCGCGCGAATCCGATGCCTTCAGCAAGGACCTCAAGCGCCGCGGGTTCAAGTTCGTCGGCTCCACGATCATCTACGCCCACATGCAGGCGGTGGGGATGGTGAATGACCACCTGGTCGGGTGCTTTCGGCATGCGGAGCTTCATGGCGATCGCAGGAGGGCGCGCCGGTAGGCTTCGATGTTGGCCCTGCTTTTCTCCTGCCTGAGCAGGAATTCGGGGTGATCCTCAACAATGCGATCCATCAAGGCGATCGACAGGGTCTGTGCGGATTTCCATTTTTCCGCGATTTCGGACGCGGAGAGCGTCTCGGAGTCCAAGGGCACGCCATAGCTCGCGCGCGAGGCTGGATTCAGAGTCAGGTACGCCGGATCGAGTCGCGCCGATTCGAGCTGGAACCGCCGGACTTCCGCCTCGTACCGTGGCTTCTCCATGACCGTCGCGATCTTCGCTCTCGCGGCTTCCTGTTCCAGATAGACGATTCTCGACTCCAAGATGAGAAACGCCGCGGCGAGTTTCTTGGTGCTTTCAGGATGGCTCGCACGCAGGCGCTCGAAGCTCAGGAGGCGATCCGACGGGGCGCTCTCCTCGAGAATGCTTTTGAGCGAAGCCCAGGCGAATTCTGGAAAGGCTTTGAGGAACCTGAAAGCGCTCTTGAGCTTCTCTTTCTTGGATTCGAACAGGTAGCCCTCGATGCGTGCGCGTTCCAGGGTTTGCAAAACGGAGGCGTCGACCGGTCCCACGCGCAGCAGCGTTTCGTAAAGCCCCAAAGGAGTGGTGACCTCTTCCTGCTGAAGCGGATGCTCGCCGTGGAGCGCGGATTGCAGCAGCAGAAGCGCGTTCGTGGCGCAGTTCCGGGTGAAGAAGCGATAGGGATCGTTGAAACCCCAATAGAGCTCAAGCGCATGCTCGAGGAAAGACGCCATTTGCTCGCGCGTGAGCGTCAGCGGCAGGCTGAGCAGGTCTCGAAGCTCCTCATCCGCGTACTCACGCCGGATCTCGGCCAGGGAGTAGGCCAGGATCCGCGAGGAGTACCCGCCGATGATGCCTTTGAGAGGGTCGTAGCGCGCTTCGGAGTTGGCGGCGCGAAATCCGACGACGAGGTGATGTTCGACATCCTTGAGGCATTCCGGGCCCGGAACGGCGCGCTCGGGCGCGCAGACGATGATCCGGAACATCGCGTGGCCCCAGCGGCTCATGGCGGCCTGGCCGCGAGCGGCGAGCAGAAAATGGAGCTGATAGACCCGATCGGTGTCCAGGCTCACGGATTTTCCGCTGGAGTAGAGGTGGATCGTCGTATTCGTCCGGCAATCGCGCTCCGGAAAGGGATCGAGGCCGAAATGTTCCGCCAGGAAGCGATGCAGCGCGGGCCTCCTGCAGGCGAAGCGGGGATCGAGGAGGAAGAACTCCATGTTCACGGCGAAATTCTCCTGGAGGTTTTCCTTTTCGTAGGAATCGGGGCTTCTCCGCGAATTCAGGTAGCTGTCGGCCAGGGCGCTGAACGGGCGATGATCCGAGACGAAGCCCTGGATGCGGTTGAGGCGTTCGCATTCGCGCGAGCGGGACTCGCCGAGCGCGCAGCGTTCGATTTCCGCGAGATCGGCCGGCGTTTTCGGATCTTCGAAGTCATAGATGTGGCTGAGCTCGTGCAGCAGGGTTGCCAGAGCCATGCGATAGGCGGTGCCTTGGCGGCACGGGACGGGGCTTGATCCGCGTTCCCCCTTTCGGATCTCGGGAAGGAACGCCTGATTCAAGACGATCTCCTGGTACCCGCCGACAAGCAGGAAGGACCTCATCACATAGCCCAGCTGCTCGGGCGTGGAGGATTCCGAACAGGCTGCCGCGAAATCCACGGTGCTGGAGAGCTTCTTGAACCGCACGCGTACAGGCCTTCCGATTCGGGTTTTGAGCTTGTCCGGGAGCTGTCTTTCGGCGTGCGCGAGAAAGTCCCGCACGGCAGGACCTTCGATGGCCTCGAACGAGTCGGGCGCCGGGACCAGCGAAAACCCCGCTCCGGCCTGGACGCTTGGGGCGAGACTCAAGGCAGACAGGACGACAAATCGGCTCGTGCGGCCGGTAAGGAGCTGAGAAAGGAGGTGAGGAAGTGAGCGAATCATGGGATCTTCCGCAAAGTTCTGGCATGAGGTGCGGAGCCAGGCCCCGCGCGTTCCAGCGTTAAGCCCGGAAGCGGTGGGGACGCCAGCTTCCGGGCGAATTGAAGGGGGATGGCTGGGATAAAGTCAGCGTTGGCCTCTGGCGACACGGGCTTTAGGTGGCGCGGCTTTAACCGGCGCGAGTTCGGCTCCGCCAGCTACTTGCTCTGATTCTCCTGGACCAGCAGTGCCGCGAGCGCTTCGTCACTCAGCCGTGAGGCGTTTTCCGTGCCGATGACCTCGGCCATTTCAGCACGCTTCTCCTCGAGCTTGACACGGAGGTTCTCGGAAGGGCTCCGGCCCGAAACCATGAGCTCGATGGCTTCTTCGGAAATCGGCGTTTGCGCCACGACAAAACGGCTGCTCGAGCCGGTGCCCCCGGCGCCTGTGTAGCTGGAGATGCCGCCGAAGGCGAAGCTGCTGGTGACTGCCACGAAGGCGACGATGAGTATTCTCAGATTCGTGTGATTCCGGGTTTTCATGAGTAATTCCTTTCTTGTTCATGCGCTCTTGGCGCACGAAAGAAGTTACCTCTCCCGCGCCCCGAAAACTCTTCCTCAAGTCTTCCGGCTGGGCAAGTGACAGGGATGATGGGGAATCTTGGCTCCGCGCCTCCTGAGATCCAGTTGGCGGGTATTCCGTAAGATAGGCCAACGTGCGAAAAAGCCGCTCCGCCGTCTCTGCCTCGGGCACATGCGCAACCCAGAACATCGCTGACACTTCAGACCGAGGGCATCGCTGGACACTCGAATCGTTCGCTTTGGACGAATGAGGCCTGCCCGAGGCTTCCTGCTCACCGTTCCTGAGTGACCGACTGGCATGCTATCCACACCGACGACCTCGAAGTAGCCACGTTTCAGATCGGTGGAATAGATCCTGGCCGATGGCGCGTAGAGGTCTTGGGGAACGCGATCAGCGATTCCTTCATGTGGACGTTCCTCATTTTGAACTGCTTGCGGAATCTCTCAAACTTGATCTCTTGATACTGAAGCGTGCTCGTTGGCGGAGTGCAAACCTCACGCTTCAGAGTAGGATGCATCCGTTCATGCCTTCCGTTTTGCTGCGGTTTTCCCGGCTCGATTCTCTCGTGCCGGATCCCTAAGCGCGTCCACCACGCTGACAGCTCGGTCAAGCCTCCTGGAGCTCGGCTGGCGAATGGTGCGCCATTGTCGGATGGGATAGCCTCGGGGAGGCCGAAATCGCGAAACACGGGCTCAAATACTTCACGCTCTACATCAGTTCAGCGGGAAGGGGTGATTGGGGAAGATTCGTTTTGGTCAAACCAGATGAAACGCCAGTAGTTGTTCCTGTGCGTGGTGGTTCGTGGGGCTATTGAAAGCGTGAAGCTAAACAGGATTCATCACGTGATTTTACCGGTAATCGGTTCACGTTTCAGTGATCCAGATGGAACTGCCGTTAGAGCCATAGAAAATCTCAAAAAGTAGGACGCTTCCAAGGACGCTTCGTCCGTTAACTCTGTGAACTCACGAGGTCGCCATCGCTCCCGCTATTCACGAAGCCTCTCATCAACCCGCGTACAGTTTTCGCATGATAACTTTTTAGACAGCAATGATCCGGCAGTTAACCCTTCCGAGTCAAGAAAACCAGAAATTACTTTCTTTTGACCTCGTCTTCTTTGCTTCCCGCCGTGGCCGCCCGTGGCACATGTCTTGAAGAACGAAAGGTTACTATGGGTACGAATCCCGCTTCAGTATCCCACTCAAGCCGGACCCGTGCTTTTTCAAAATGGCAAACGCGTCGACAGGATCGATCCATCCAAGCCGTTTTGCTCTTTGGGCGGAACCGCCCAACGCGTGCCGAACCATGCTACGGATCAATGGGAGGAGCGAGACTTGCCGCTCTCATTCAAGCCAGAGGATCGAATTCACATCCACGGAATCCTGGCGACCCGCCACATCGTCGTGGACCCTGTTTTCAATGCGAAGGCGTTCCGGTTCGTTGATGCGAAGACAAAATCCGTGACTACCGATGTGCGGATGTTGCGTAAGAACTCAGCCGAGCACGGGTAGATCAACCTTGACCTGCTGATGTAGGGTTTCGGATGCTGGGCGGGGTCTGTCCGCCGTTTTCAGGGCGCGATAGAGGGTGGCCCGCGAGACGCCGAGTGCTCGAACGATGTCGGCAGCGGAG
>JAMPXJ010000001.1 GCA_023701205.1 Oligoflexia bacterium | reverse complement strand
CTTTTACCTGACGAAGAGGGTGATCCTTCCGGATCCTTTCCTCGACCTGAAACATGGCGAAAAGCTGCGGCGCTTCGTTGACCTGTCCACGCATACCGAGAATCTAACCGAAGTTTCGGCGGTCGGGTGACTTTATCAACGGCCTGCTAATTGCACATAAAGCTTAGATATAACATATTTATATTACGAGCTTTTTTACAGCAGCCCCCATCGTTAATCACATAGCCATCACATAAGATCCAATCTTAACGCGATGGCATTAGATGTAGATCATAATCCGTCCGCTTCTCTCTAGCTACGCGGGGCTTCAGGGCTTTCCTGCCCGCCCATCGCCCAATCCGGCTTGAAGAAATAACGCTCGTACTGCCGGCTCAGCGCTGTCCAGCGCCCGGGCGTCTGGTCCTGCTCGATGAACGTGCGGATCGCGTTCACTTTCGAATCCAGGTCATCCACCATGTGGACGATCAGCGCCTCGAGGCACTTCGGGCGCTTGGGAGAGCCGTAGTCCAGCTGCCCGTGATGCGCGAGGATCAGGTGCTTGATGAGCAGTTTCTTTTCCTCGGGGAAGACGCCGGGCAGCCTTCCGGGCTGCGCCTCGAGCTCGCGGATCTTGCGATCGACGAGCTCCACGCCCATCACGAGATGACCGATCAACTTGCCCTCGGTCGTGTAGTCGGTGACGCGATCATAAGCGAGCTCCCAGAGCTTGCCGATGTCATGGAAGAAGCCTCCCAGGAAAAGCAGGTCGCGATCGATCACCTTGCCGTAGTGACCCGCCAGGTGATCGAGGATCCCGGTCATCGAGACGACATGCTCCAGCAGCCCGGTCTTGTAGGCGTGATGGACGGATTTGGCGGCCGGGGCGCGCTTGAGGCGGTCGACGATGTCGGCATCGTCCCGGAGCACGGCCTCCGCGAGCGCGCGGCAGAAAGGGTCTTTCATGGTGGCGACATGACCGAGCAGCTCTGAATAGAGCGCTTCGGGGTCGAGCGCGCTCTCGGCAAGGTAATCCTTGGGCTCGATCTCGTCCTCACGCAGCACCTGAAGCCGGCCCACGACGATCTGACGGCGGCCCTGATAGACCTGGCAGCGTCCCTCAATGTGGACGAACGCGTCGCGCACGGCCTGGCCCGCGTAACGATTGACGTCCTCCCAGATCTTGCCTTCGATTTCCCCGGTCTTGTCCATGAAGATGAGGTTCATGAAGGGCTTGCCGTTTTTGCCCACCGCCATCGCGCTGAACTTCACGAGAAACGGCGAGTT
This sequence comes from Oligoflexia bacterium, assembly GCA_023701205.1. GTDB lineage: Bacteria > Bdellovibrionota > UBA1018 > UBA1018 > UBA1018 > JAMPXJ01. The sequence continues at coordinate 283,605 of JAMPXJ010000001.1, read as the reverse complement.
GACGGTGTCTTTGTCTTTCAGATCCTTGGCATATTGCGTCTTATTGGGCATGCGTCGGTTTCATAGCCCGAAGGGCGGGCTTACACAAGTCCGGACTCCCGGGGGATGAGCCCCTGTGCTAGAATCCGAACTCATGCTCTACCGTCCAAACGCTCTCCCGGTATCCGAAGACTTGCCCGTGACCCAGCGGGATATCCATTGGATTTGGATCACCATGACGGGCCGGGATGCGCAGGACTTCCTGCAGCGCCTGAGCACGGCCGACGTGCGAAATCTCCAGCCCGGCCAGGGAACGCCCGCACTCTTTCTGACCGCCCAAGGTAAAATCCGGGCTTATTTCACACTATGGAATCTGGCGCCCGGCGCATACGCCTTCGAGCTGGATGGCGGGACGGACGGCAAGGCAAGCGAAGCCCTTTTAGGCTTCATTGATCAGTACACGTTTGCGGAGAAATTCTCCGTCGTTCCGACCGAAGCACTGGAGTGCCGCTGGCTATTCACCGAGCCCGCCGCTCTCGGCATGCCGGAACTTCAAGCCGGCCAGACCCGCGCGCTCGAAGGCACGGGAATCCGGCTTTGCCACCACGGCAAGGCCGCCTATGGCCATGAGTGGCTCACGGCCTGGGGTCAGGGTGCGGAGCTGGATCGCTGGGTAAAGGGTGTCCTGCCGCAGGCGCGGGAACTGCCGCTCCCGGAGCTCGAGCGGCTGCGGATCCAGGCGCTTCAGCCGCGCGTGGGGGTGGAGATCGACGAAGACGCGATGCCGCTGGAGCTGGGCCTGATCGATGCGATCTCGAGCAACAAGGGGTGCTATCCCGGGCAGGAGGTCATCGAGCGGATCGTCTCGCTGGGCTCGCCCGCTCGAAGGCTCTGCGCGCTCGAGATCCACGGGGCCTCTCCGGCTCCGGGCACGATGCTCCTGAATCTCGCGGATCCACCGGCGGAGGTGGGCCAGCTCACCAGCGTGGACGGCTCGGGCCGGGCCCTGGCCCTGCTCCGCAAGATCCACGCGAAAGAAGGAATGGAACTCCGTTTCGTCGACTCCGATGCCCGAGGCCGGGTCGTGCGGGTGAGCCCTTATGCCCTTCCTTCCTGAACGATTCTCCCTATCCCGGGCGGCGCGCGCGCTTTTGGTTCTGTCCGCCTTTTCGCTGACGGCCGCGGGCTTCGGCGGCTGCGCGGCGCTCCCGCGCGGCTTTGGGGATTCCTACGGCCTCGCTCCGGAGCTGGATTGGAAATCGCTCGAGACCGAGCACTTCCGCCTGCAGTTTCCCGCGGAGCTCTCCGAGGTCGCGCGGAAATCAGCGGAGCACTTCGAGGAAGCGCACCGCCTGCTCGCGCCGATGCTTCATTGGGAGCCCCGGCACAAGGTCTCGGTGACCCTCGCGGACAACGTCGATGCCGCCAACGGCCTCACCTCGCCCATGGGCCGCTTCGGGATCATTCTGCTCACGACGCCGCCGGAGAACTGGTTTTCGACCTACTATTACGACGACTGGCTGCGGCTGCTGGTGATCCACGAGTACACGCATTATCTCAACATGGATCCAAGCGTCGGGTTCTACGCCGGGCTGCGGCTGCTCTTCGGTGACGTCATCCTGCCCAACGGGCTTTGGCCCGCCTGGATGCTCGAAGGCCTCGCCGTTTACACCGAGACGCGCTTCACCCGTTCGGGCCGCGGACGCAGCCCCTATTACGACATGATCCTGCGCGCCGCCGCCGAGGCGGACGCGCTCGACTCCGACCGCTTCGTCACGCTTGACCGGGTGAACGGCGGTACTCCGTATTTTCCGGGCGGAGAGACGGCCTATCTCTTCGGCTATCAGCTGATGAACCGCGTGGCGCGCGATTCGGAGACCGCGCTCGGGGAGCTCTCCCGCGACTCGGCTTCGGCGATCCCCTATTTCATCAATACGCGTCTGGAAAAGCTCACGGGCCATGACTGGTACGATACGTGGGCGCGCTTCCTCGAGGAGACGCGCGCGCGCGCCGCGCGCGACCTCGAGTCGATCCGCTCCCGGCCGCTCACGCCCTTCCGCAAGCTCACCGAAGGCGGCGCGCAGACGCTCGGCGCGGCCTTTTCGCCCGACGGTCGCTGGGCGGCCTATACCCAGGAGACGCCGGATCGCCGCATGGCACTGCAGATCCTGGATCGCGAGACCGGCGCCACCCGCGCGGCGATGAACAAGGTCTACGGCGCGAACCTCGCCTTCACCCCGGATTCAAGAGCGATTGTGATGAGCGGCCTGCGCAAGCGGGGCGGTTCCACTTTCTTTAGCGACCTGGCGCTTTACGATCTCGAGCGCGACTCGCTGGAATGGCTCAGTACCGGCCTGCGCGCCCGCGACCCCGATGTCTCGCGCGACGGCAAATGGGTGGTCTTCGCGCACTCGGCGATCGCGAGCTCGGGAATCTCGGCAGCGCTGCTCGAGCGGAACGAGGAGACCGGCCGTTACCGCCTGGGACCGGTGAGGCCGCTGTACGTTCCTCCGCTTTACGATGCCGTGCATACGCCGCGCTTTTCGGCTGACGGCAGAACGGTGTTTTTCACCCTGCATCGCAACGGCCAGGCCGCCGAGTCGTTGATGAGCGTCGATTTCGAATCCGGACTGGTTTCTCCGCTGCTGGCCGACGGAAAGTTCAACCGCTTCCCCGCCGTGGCGCCCGATGGCGCGCTCTATTTCGTCTCGGATCGCACCGGAGTGGACAATATTTACCGTTACGTCCCGGGCCAGGAACCCCAGCCCGTGACGAATGTCACGACAGGGCTCTCATTTCCTTCCTTCGATCCGCAAGGCAGGCTTCACGCCAATGTCTTCTCGTTCACCGGCTGGGACCTGGCCGAGCTGCTGACATCGAACCCGCCCGGGGCAACCGAGGCTCTGCCGGTTTCGGCGCCGCCCGCGCCCATCTTCGTCGCGCAGGGAGAATCGGCCGCGCCGGCTGAGCAAGTCCTCCCGGCCGCGGCGCCGGCTATCGATGAAGGGCAGGAACCCTCGACCCTACCCGGACTCGAAGCCCCTCGAGCGCCCGCGCCCGCGCCCGCGCCCGCGTCGGAGGAGCCCTACTCGCCGTGGAAAAGCCTCCCGCCCCGGCAATGGATCCCGAACTTCGTGCTGGGCACGGCCGGAGGCGCGTTCTTTGGCGGCCAGATCCTGGGCTTCGATTCGCTCGAGCTGCATCGCTACTCGGCAGGCGCCGCGTTTTACACGACCTTGCGCAAAGCGGACTGGAACTTCGTCTACTCCAATCGTGTCCTCGGACCCACGGTCTCACTCGCGGCGGCGAACGAGACCGACTCGATTTTCACCCGCTTGGGGCGGCTCCGGATCTGGCGCACCGCCTCGGCGGCGCTCGAGCTCTCGCGGCCGATCCGCTGGACTTTCTCCAGCCTCACGCCCGCGCTGGCGTTTAAGGTCGAGCGCAGCGAGCAGCTACAGCTCGGCCAGGGCTCGGGCCCCGACGAGCTCATCGGCCGCACGAACCTCGATACCAGCGTCGATTTCGCGCTCGTCTACAGCGATGCCGAGACTTCCTCGCTCGGCATCACGCCGGAGCGCGGACGCACCCTCAGCGGCGGCTCGCGCGTCCACCTCGGCCTGGATGTCCCGGTCTGGAAGTTCCTCGTCAAGGATACCGAGTACGTCGATCTCGGTCGCCACCATGTTCTGGTTCCCGCGGCGAAGGCCTCCTGGAGCTCGAGCACCCTCGCCTCGCCGGTGGACGTCCAAGGACGTTATCCCGGCGAGCAGGTGCAATCACTGCTCACGGACTCCATGGAGCAGCTTTCGGTCCGCGGCTATCCGTCACAAGGCTTTCAGGCGCGCGCGGCCGGCGGGCTCTCGCTGGATTACCGCTTTCCGCTGCTGCCGATCTATCGGGGCTGGGGCACCCAGCCCGCGTTCCTGGAGTCGCTTTTCGGTTTCGCTTTCGCCGAGACGACGGTCCTGACCGAGCCGGGCGCGGGCACCCTTTCGCTCCCCGCGGCCGGCGCGGGCGCGCGCCTTTCGAGCGAGGTCTTCCTGCATCTGCCGCTCGTGCTCTCGGTGGAATACCACCAGGGCTTCCGCACGGACGCGGGCGGAATCGGCGAGCTCTTCTTTCAGGTGGGGTTCGGGAATTTCGGGTTCTAGCCGAGCAAAGCCTCAAAACGGTCCCCCGGATGGGGGTATCGCCGACACCGCCAGGAAGGCCTTCGCACTCTGATTTGCGCTTTCCAGGTTCTCGGCATCATCAAAGGAGAGATCGCTTTCGCCCGTCAGCCGTTGAAGGAGCGTGGTTTTCCCGACCTGTCAGTGGCCGAGAACGCCGACCAGCGGGCTTCGCCCCAATGAGCGAAGAAGCAACTGGCTCAGTTGACGATTGCGGGCACGGGGCGTCGTGCGCGAATCCCGGCACCCTATCGCTCCCCGCGGCCGGCGCGGGCGGGCTCGGCGAGCTTTTCTTTCAGGCGGGGTTCGGGAATTTCTCGAGGTGGGCCCGGTCACTCGGTAGTGGTCGCGGTGATCGTGACCGTATCCTGATGGAGTCCCGCCTGGATCCCTGCCCCTGCCAAGCTACCGACAATCGTCTTGATCGGATAGGCCAGCCCCGAAAGTGTCGTCTGCCCCGCACCCGATAAGCCCACGACAGGCACCGCAGCGCTATTGCTCATGTCCAGGAGCACACCGTTCACATAGAATGAATACGGCACGTTTGACCCGCTGGCAGCGCCGGGCTTGAGGTTTCCGTTATATCCCGATGAAAAGGTGATCGAGTAACCCGCGTTCGTGCGAACCCGAAGATCGAACTGGCTCGTCGCGCCCTGATAGAGATTTCCGAAATCGACGGAACGGCTGTTCAATGCGGCGTCAAACCCCCCGCCCGTCGAAACCAGGGACAGCTTGATCATCGGATTGACCGTTATGGTGAGATTCACGTTTGAGCTTGTGACCGGCACATCCGTCGGGACTGGCGGCACGCTAGTTTCAAAGACCTCCACGGCATAGGTATCCGTGAAGCTCCCAGATCCCACCAAGGTTGGGGAAGTAGCATTTCCATATGGAATATCCAGATAGTAGGTCAGCGTCTGAGTGAGATTCGTTCCCGCCGGGAACCCGCCCATGATGACGTTGTCCGCGCTGGCGACATCGGGAACGGTCTTGAGGATCTTTGTCAACCCCGAGTCCGTATGAAGCTGGTACTTGATATTCTTCGCCCCGGTGGTGGCACGGCGATTGTTGTAGTCGGCTCCACCGCCCTTTGAGAAACCGATCGCGAAGTTGCAGGCCGGCTCATTAGCCTTATCCAGCGTGAACTGCACCGCCACGGCGGTGAAGTTCATATCCCAGGTCAGGGATACGTTGTTAGCGGTCAAGGTAAGCCCGCAGGCACCGTGAGCGTTCGTAGCTCCAAGCCAGAAAACTAGGCCAATAACAACGAAGATCGCGTTTCTCATTGTGCCTGCGGCCTCACTTTCATCGTCAGTTTGCCCGCATCGTGCAAGGCATCGGTCTCAGGAATGGAGATCTCAAGCGTCTCCCATCCACCATCAAAGAGATGAATCTCGTAACGTCCCGGCATGAAGCCATCGACCCGGGACTTCCCACTCTTGCCGGTGAAAAAGGTAATTGGCTCAAAGTCCGTACGGTCCTGCGCTACGATCTTCCCAGGCTGAAATCCGATCGGCGAACCATCTGGGTTTATGAGCGTGAACGCAAGACTGATGGAAGCATCTGTTCCAAGGATGACAGCGTAACCGCTTTTGTACTTGGGTAGCAGGGTGAAACGATCCTTGTCCACAACCGTCCCCGGTTTCAGCTTTGCCGTGCCCAGAAGGACTGTCGAAAAATTGTAGGCGGACAGATCCGGAATCACCGCTGGACCAAGCCAGCTCGTGGCCGACAGGTATGTGTCGTCCTTCTTCGGGTTCAGCTCCACCGTCTGACCCTTGAAGTTCTTTTCCGCCGACAGGAGGAAGAACGAGTCCGAAACGGGCCGACTGAGTGCTACTCGCCCGCCGGCATAAACCAGGGCAGTCCCAAGCTGGAAATTCACTAGATTAATTGGAGTAGTTTCATCCTCGTACCAGTTTCCGACAACATTCGCGGTGGTCACGAAGCGATTCGCCGAATACTGCACCTGTCCATCGTAGCCCCGAAGAATCGGACTCCGCTTCAATCCGAAACGGGCTTTTGTGCTGCCTACGCCCCTACTTGGGGAGTTGTAGCTCCATTGAGTCCGGATGGCGTCATCATTGAGATCATAGCTTGCCGCAATGGATTGATTCTCGCCTCCCGGCGTCCATACCAGGAAAAACGAAACCCGCGAATCAGGCTGACCGAACTGCGAAAGACTCTGCTGAAAGGCAACGTTCCCATTGAGACTAGTGCCCCAGGAGCGGTTCAGACCGAGCGCGATGCGGAAGCTGTTCTGCGTGCCAAACAAATCCGTGCGATTGAACTGGTAGGAAATTCCCAGATTCACTGCGGCACGCTCGGACACACTCTGGCTGAGAGTACCCGTCAGCTCGTGCGCAAGGGTATTGGCAACCTCCGTAAGAGCCATCGGTCGGAAATAGGGGCTCTTGCTTTCCAGCCCCGCTCCGATATTCCTACCATCATGGATCACGAAGTATTTACCGCGGAAAGCGTAGCCCGAGCCGCCCGTTGCAGTCACGCTACGAGCCCCCTCCAGTTTGAAGTATCCGAGCGGGGTCGAAAGCAGTGCCTCACCTCCAATCAAGTACTTCTCTTTGTCCGCCTGCGCATTCCCGCCCAAAGTGAGATGATTCGAGAAACCGAAGCGGTGAAACAACGAAGCAGTTGGGCGACTGATGTCGTAATCGCGTATAGTGCCAAATTGCTGCCAAGGAACACCGAGGGAGTAGGAAACCTGGTGAACACCCTTGGCAAGCAGATCACTCGCGAAAAAGTACGAAAGGCTGGCGCTCTCCGAGTGCCCTAGGTCATCGGTGATCAGGAGTCGAACATCGTTATACCCGCTCACGAATTGCAGATCCTTGAGATTATGCCGTCCCGCAGGCAGGTCAAGCTCCCGCACGATCCGGCCATTGTTAATGACCTGAACTTTAGCCGCCCTTCTCAGGAATATTTCGAAGTTACCCGTCGGAACAGTGAGCCGCGACGGCTCAAGCCCGAACTGACTGTGCACCGAAACTCCGCCAAGGGACAAAGGGAGTTGATATCCCGTGACCGGAAAGTTCAGGTCACCCAAGGATTTCCGCAGCCGCCAGCCGGGGGAATCGTGCACGAGGCGAACGTCGCCCCTGCGCCAGGCGGCGTATTCGCCGGTGCTCTCCACGTAGTTCGCGGTGGATTCCAGCACGAACCCACCAATATTGGTGCCGTTTTCGAAAGCAGTCCGAAGCGGTTGCCTGCCACGCAAAAAGTCCGGTCCCCCGAATTGAAGATCCTGACTCGCCAGGACATTAAGATAACTCGTGAGCGCGGAAGGCTCGAGGGTCGGCTTCTCTTCAAACTCCGAAAGGTCTCCCATCATGGAAATCTGGGACATTTTCCGGTTCTGCGGAGGAACTCGAATACGAAGCTCCAATTTCTTTTCGTCGTATTCGACGCGGTAGGCCTGATTCGCGAAAAACGAGAGAGGGATCCAGTCCACCGGCGGATCCGCTTGCACCTCCGGAATTTCCGAGCCCAGGATCTCATGTGGCCGATAGGCATCAGGCGCGACCAGGCGGTTCACATGCGACATGAAACCCGGAGATTCGATCTGCAGTTCCCCGCCTTTGCTCTCGATTCGCGTCTTCACCATACCCAAAGGACGCTCGCTGAATTCGAAGAAGACGGGCATCAGTACGTCGGCGGATCTTTTCTCAGGCTTTTTCTTGAATACCTTTTCGAAGATCTGCTCATCAGTCATCCGATCGAGCTTCGAAGGAGAACGCTCTTCGGCGCGAGATGGCCGAACTGCTCCCAAAACTCCACAGAAAAGAAGAATTAGGTGAAAGCCTGTAGCAGCCCTATTCCCTGGGAAGCTCAAAGTCCACCTTCACGGGCCCAATCGGAAAGCCCTTAGGCCAATCGAGCACATAACGGCGAGTTCGCCCCGCGAGCACGTTTTCTCGGGCAAAAAAATTGAGCTGTGGTTCGGTGAAAGAGTATTCAGTTCCGCCCGCAACAGGAGTCAGCTTCAGCTTCAAGCCTTCAAGGACGCGATGAGCCGTTCCCACATTCTGAATCTCCAGCGACAGCCGCGGCTGCTTATCCTTGGTAGACTCTCCTTTGATGACGATCTGAGGAGCCGCGCCAGCCGGTCTCACATAAAGAGAGCCGACGTATTTCGTGGCTATTCTTACGCGTGCAACAGGCTTATTGGATTTTTTATCCTCTTCGAGGCTGAATGGCAGCTCTTCGGCGATCATTCGAAACGCGAGCTCTGCCTTGGGTTTAGGATCCCCTACCCAGGTGATTCTCACGGTCCGCCGCTCCTTTGGGCCTAAAACGAGTTGAGCCGGATAAACTTGGATCATCTCGTCGATATCAGGTGTTTCGACGTGCTCCTCTTTGCCATCCGTATCGGGATTGCGGTGGACGATGGAGATTTGGACCGGGAGCTTGGTTTCTTCTCCGTTCTGCACGATAAAAGACGCGCTGGCTCCGGATCCTGTAGGAGTCAGATTCGCGACGATGGGAGAGAAATCAAAAGACGCAAAGCCGGACGCGGGCACCAGCAAAAGCAAAGCAAGAAACCACATAGATACTCCTCCTTGAGTGATCTGAAATAGTTTAGCTTTCCCGCCACATGCCCGCAACTAAGTGCACCCTTAGTCAATTATTTGACGTAAAAGCCTTCTGATTAAGCAAAAAAAAGGGGGAACCAAATCTGGCTCCCCCAATGCCCAAACTGAAAAGCGAAGTATCAGGTAGAGGTCATCGTAACCGTGACGGTCATCGAATAGACGCCCGCACGCTGCATGGAAGCACCCGTCGTCCAGGACATCATCAGGGGACAGTCCATGTCAGCAGTGGTCGGCGCTGCACCCGCGAGGACAGAAAGTGCTGGCGCCAGGTCCGTGGCTCCATCGAGCTTACCGGCAACCTGATCCAGAATCGTGCAACCGGCCGTTGACTTCAGATAATCACCACCGGTAGCGAAGGTTATGTTCTGGGCGGCGGCGTTCTCCAGGCGGCCAGAAGCCGTGCTCGACGCGAAAGAAATGCTTGCAATCGGCATATTGTATTTGAAATGGAGAATTCCGACGACACGATCCACGACCGTCGTGTTCGGCCCTAAATCGAATTCACCGGGGTAACCCCTAACCGTGACGCTGAATACTGCTGGCACGTTACCGCTTAGAAGCAAAGATGCCGTGGAAATATCCGCGGCGACCGCCATAGGACCCTGCAAGTTAGCAATCAGAATCAAACCAAGTGCTATTAGTTTATTATATTTCCTCATACGTCCTTCTCTCCAGTTGTGGGTTCTTTGTGCTTTCCAGCCCCCCGCTCGGGCTCCCACGTATTCCGGGAGGGGAAATTTTTTTCTCCGTGCACCTACTATTCGGAGTTTAGCGGTAGAGTTTTAGGAAAAACAGTGTGTCAAAGTCAGGTAAGTGGGTTTCAGCCCTTATGCTTTTGAAGAAAAAGAGGATTCACAGAATCTGTGATATTTAAAAAACCTTAATTTTTTGTAGCTCTTTTAATATTAAACACTTAGGCCGTAAACCTGCCAAGCTGAAGTCTTCAAGTATCTAAAAATACGCGTGAATTCATATGCACCTCGCTACCCTCTCGCAATGCTTTGCGCGATCTCGTCATACCTTCCCCTTCCGGAGGAACGATTTATCGGGACCGGACTGGCTTCCCCAAGCTAGCCCGTCGCCCGAATCCAGTTATTAGTTGCTCGTATAATTATACACCAGTATATTTAAACCATGCCCCGCCCCTCGCGAAATACCGACCGCCTTCTGATCAAAGCCGCTCGCGAGCTGCTCCCGGAGCTCGGCTGCTGCTCGGAGCTCAATCTCCGCGCGATCGCCGAGCGCGCGGGAGTGAACCTCGGGATGTTCCACTACCACTTCAAGACCAAAGACGAGTTCCTGCGCGTGGTGCTCCAGGATCTCTATGAGGAGATGTTCGGCGAGCTGAAGCTCAAGCTCGATCCCAAGCGCCCGCCGCTCGAAAATCTCCGGCAGGCGCTCCTGACCCTCGGGCGCTTCGCCGTCAGCAACCGGGTTTTCCTCCTGCCGCTGCTCAAGGACCTCGTGCAGGGCGAGAGGGTCGTCCTGGAGTTCGCGCGCGCGAACGTTCCGCGCCACCTCGGGATCCTTACCGACCTCGTGACTGCCGCGAAGAAGAAAAAACAGCTTCGGTCGCTTCCTCCCTTTCAGCTCATCGTGAGCCTCATGTCGGGGGTCGCCTTCCCGGCGATCCTGGGCGCGGGACTCGAGAAGCGACAGCCCGAGCTCAAGCCGTTGCTCGAGCAGACGCTCTTCTCGGAGGAAGCGCTTCAGACCCGTGTCGAATCCACTCTGAAAGGGCTCTCACCATGAAATCCTTTCCGCTCGTTCTCGCGCTTCTGTTCCTGCCCGGCCCGAGCCGGGCCGAAACGTCGCGCGCCTCGCTGGAGCTGAAGGAAGCCGAGCAGAAAGCCCTCGAGCGCTCGCCGCGACTGGCCGCCTCGCGAGCCGAGGCCCAAGCGGCGCGCGAGCAGGCGGATGCGGCCGGATCCGCGCTCTTTCCGCGCCTCACGCTCGAGGCGAACTACCGGTATGTTTCTGAAATCCCGCGACTCGCCGTGGGGCCGACGGGGCTTTCCTTCGGGGCGCACGACAACGTCAGCATCGGCCCGCAGCTCAGCTACTCGCTCTGGGACGGCGGCACGGCGCGCGCCGGCTGGAACAGCGTCCGCAAGCTCTCCGAAGCGCGCGAGGAGGACCTTCGTCAGGCCCGGCTTCAGGTAAGACTCGCGGCCCGTGCCGCGTACTTCCGCGTACAGCTGGGCTGCCAGGAGCTCAAGCTCGTCAGCGAATCCCTGAAGCTCGCCGAATCGCAGGAACGCGATATCCGCAATCGCTTCAAAGCCGGCGCCGCAAGCCGCGTCGATACGCTCGCCGCCCATCGCGAGGCGCTCTCGCTCCAAATGAAATACCGGCAGGCCCGGGCCGAGCTGGCCTCCTCCCTGCGGGAGCTCGCGGCGATCATCGACGAAGCCCTGCCTGCCCCCGACGTCCTTGTCGTCGACTCGCAGGCAAAATCTCTCCAGGAGCTCTCTCCTTCCGAACCGCGCGCGCTGAGCGCGAACCATCCGCAGCTCCAGGCGCAGCTCCGGCTCTCTGAAGCCCAAACGCTCGCAGCCGACGGGCACCGCGGCGAGCGCTGGCCCCGGATCCTTCTTACCGGCAAATCGAGCTACGACACCCCTAACGGCCCCATCCAGGAATGGGTCTGGCAGAACACCGCCGGCGTCTCGCTCTCGCTACCGCTCTTCGAGGCCTCGCGCGCGGCGAGCCTCGCCTCGCAAAAATCCGCCGAAGCCCTCGCTGCAGAGAAGCGCGCCGAGCAGCTGCGCACGGACCTCGAGCGCGACTGGGCGAAGGCCCGGCTTCAGCTCGAGAGCGCCCGTGAGCAGCGGGAGCTCTCGCAGGCGGCGGCGCGGGAGGCGGCTGAGATCGCCGAGCTGATCTATGCGAGTTACAAAGCCGGACGCACGAATTTCCTCGATGTCCAGAGCGCCAACAACCGCGTCCTGGAGGCGCGCGTGCAGCTCGCTCGCATCCAGGCCCAGATCCTGACCGAGACGGCGAGGCTTGAGTCCTTCGCCGCCCAAGACTGAGGGAGCCCCATGAAAAAGAAGAATCCGAAAAAGGTCCTGATCCCCGTACTGGTTCTGCTGCTTGCGGGGGTGCTGGTGAAGGTATTCGTGCTCAAGCCGGAGTCCCGCTATGCCGGGACGATCGAGGCGACGAAGGTCGACGTTCCCTCGCGCCTTCACTCGGTCATCAAGGAGATTCGGGCCGAGGAAGGTGCCCAGGTCGCGCGCGGAGACGTGCTCGTCGCGCTCGACTGCGAGGACCTCCGGATCGCGGGTGAGCTCGCGAGCTCGAGCTTCTCGCGCGCAATGAAGCTCCTGAAGTCGGGCTCCCTGCCGCAGGAGGCCTTCGACCAGGCCCGCAATCGCAAACGCGAGAGCGATCTCAAGCTCCAATGGTGCGAGATCATCGCCCCCATTTCCGGGCGTGTTCTCACCCGATATCGCGAGCCCGGGGAGTGGGTCACCCAGGGCACACGCCTCATGACGCTCGCGAATCTTCAGGAGGTCTGGGCTTACGTTTACGTCGCGCAGCCCATGATCGCGCGGCTCAAGCCGGGAATGCAAGTCGAAGCCTTCCTTCCCGAGCTCGGGATGAAACCTTTCAATGCGCGCATCGCGAAGATCAACGAGGAGGCCGAGTTCACGCCAAAGAACGTGCAGACGCGCGACGAGCGGACGCGCCTGGTTTTCGGCGTGAAGCTTGCGTTTGAAAACCCCGACGAGCTGCTCAAGCCTGGCATGACGATCGAAGCGAGGCTGCCGGAGCCCTGATGGAAACCCCGGGCGGCATCGGCATCACCCTCCGCGAGCTGCGTAAGCGCCTGGGCACGAACGACGCGCTCCAGGGGCTTTCGCTGGAGTTCAGCGAGGGAAAGATGCACGGCCTCATCGGTCCCGAAGGCGCGGGCAAGACCACGCTGCTCCGCACGCTCCTGGGCCTGCTTCGCGCGGACTCCGGCGAGATCCTTTATCGCGACGGCGGCGCGCCCGCCCCGCTCGCCAAGCTGCGTTCGGACATCGCCTACATGCCCCAGCAGCAGAGCCTCTATCCGGATCTTTCGATCGGCGAGCATCTGGAATTCTTCAAGACGCTTTATGGAATCGCCGATGACGAGTTCACGCGCCAGCGCCAGGAGCTCCTCTCGATCACGCGCCTCGCGCCATTCGTCGACCGCCCCGCGGGCCAGCTCTCCGGCGGGATGTACAAGAAGCTCGGGCTGATGTGCGCGCTCCTGCGTTCGCCGCGCGCGATGCTTCTGGACGAGCCCACGAACGGCGTCGACCCGATCAGCCGGCGCGAGTTTTGGGAGCTTTTGCACGAGCTCTCGAGCCGGAAGATCCTCATCATCGTCGCTACCGCCTACATGGACGAGGCCGAGCGCTGCGCCGAGGTGCATCTGATCGAAGAAGGGCGCCGCGTCGCCGAAGGTGAACCGCAGGCGCTGCTCGCGGCGGCCGGCGCGCGCGGCTTCGATGAGCTCTTCCTCAAAAACAACGCGAAGGAGGCTCGGCCATGAGCGAGATCTTGGCGGTTGAAGCCCGCCATCTCACCGTGCGCTTCGGCGACTTCGCCGCCGTGAAAGACGTGTCGTTCACGGTGCGCCCCGGCGAGATCTTCGGCTTTCTCGGCGCCAATGGCGCCGGCAAGACTACCACCATCCGCGTGCTCTGCGGGCTGCTCGCCCCGACCGAGGGCGTGGTGCGGGTCGGGGGAATCGGCTTCGAAAACGGAGCCGAGCCGATCAAGCGGAAGGTCGGCTACATGTCCCAGAAGTTCACCCTCTACGATGACCTCACGGTGGAGGAGAACTTCGATTTCACCTCAAGCCTCCGCAAGCTCGATCCCGCGATCGCGGCCCGGCGGCGCCAGGAGCTGCTGGACTTCATCTCCTTCTCGCGCCCGCTGGACACCTTCGTGCGGGATCTGCCCGGCGGGCTCCGGCAGCAGGTATCCCTTGCCGCGGCCCTGCTGCATGACCCGGAGATCGTCTTTCTCGATGAGCCCACTGCCGGGGTCTCGCCCGCGGCACGCGCGCTTTTCTGGGCGCTGATCCGAAAGCTCGCGGCCTCCGGGAAGACGATTTTCGTGACGACCCACTACATGGACGAGGCCGAGTACTGCGGCCGGATCGCGCTCATGCGCTCGGGCGAGCTCATCGCGCTGGACAGCCCCGAGGGACTCAAGCGCAGCACCTTCCCCGCGCCGCTTTATGAGCTCTCTCCCCGGAGCGAGGGCGCGCGCATCCGCATCCCCGAGCTCAAGCGCGATCCCGCGATCGCCTCGCTCGAGGCGTACGGCATCCGTTTCCATGTCGCACCCCGTTCGGAGCCGGAGTGGGAACGCGCGCTTCCGGAGCTTCGCGGTGATTTCGAAATCCGCCGCATCCAGCCTTCGCTCGAGGACGTCTTCATCCGCCTGGTCGAAGGAGGCAACCGATGAAGCTCAGTCGCGCGCTCGCCATCTCCCGCAAGGAGGTCCGTCACATCCTGCGGGATCCCTTCACCCTGCTGCTGGCTCTCGTCCTGCCAGTGCTGACCACGATCATCTTCGGCTACGCCATCGAGTTCAACATGCGCAACATCCCCACCGCGGTCCACGACGGCGACCGGACCCTCTCCTCGCGCACGCTCCTAGAAAGCTTCGGAAGCTCACGCTACTACCTCCTCGAGCCCGCCACCGGAACGCCCGAGGCCGTGCAGGCCCTCAGCGCCGATCGGGCGCGAGCCGCAATCATCATCGAGCCGGGTTTCGAGGCCCGGCTGCGCTCCGGGCGCGGCGCCAAAGCCCAGCTCATCATCGACGGCTCGGACAACTCGGCCGCCGGCGCGATCCTGGGTTACCTCGCGGGCGTGCAGTCCATCGCCGCCGCGCGGCTGCTCGACCCCGCGCCGCCTCCGTCCGCCATCGCGCTCGAGCCGCGCTTTCTCTTCAATCCCGAGCTCAACAGCCGCTGGTTCATCGTACCGGGCCTGACGGTTGTCGTGATCGCGATCCTCTCGATCCTGCTCACCTCGCTTACCGTCGCGCGAGAGTGGGAAAACGGCTCGATGGAGCTGCTGCTCTCGACCCCCGTCGAGCCCGTCGAGATCATCGTCGGCAAGCTCCTTCCCTATACCGTGATGGGGCTGGCCGGAATGTTCCTGATTTATCTCGGCGCGCGCGTGGTCTTCTCGGTCCCGTTCGCGGGAAGCCATCTCGCCTACCTCCTGGCTTCGGCGCTCTTCCTGGCCGCCTGCCTGGGACAGGGCCTCCTCATTTCGGTACTCCTGCGCAAGCAGCAGCTCTCCATGCAGTTCGCGATGCTCTCCGGACTCCTCCCCTCCATCCTGCTCTCGGGCTTCATCTTCCCGATCGAGCACATGCCGCTCTTCTTCCGCATCCTGACCTCGATCCTGCCGCCGCGCTGGTTCATCCTGGCGAGCCGCCAGATCCATCTTCAGGGCGCGGGGATCGCCGACATCGCCCAGCCCTTACTGATGCTGTCGCTCATCGCGGCGGCGCTCGTCGGACTGGCCTCACGCAAGTTCAAGAGGGATCTCGAGCCATGAACCGCACGCTTCAAGGCTTTCTCAGGAAGGAGTTCCGTCAGACGCTGCGTGATCCCCGGATGCGGCTGCTGCTCTTCGTGGCCCCGATCATCCAGCTCTCGATCTTCGGGGTCGCGCTATCGACCGAAACGCGCAACGTGCGCCTCGCGGTGGCGCCGCCCGGGATCGTCGAGCGCGATCCGCTCCTGCGCGAGATTCACGACAAGAGCCTGGCCTCGGGCTGGTTTCTGCCCGCCAAAACGCCCGTCTCCGACCCGTTCGAGGCCATCCGCGCGGGCCGGGTCGACGCGGTGCTGGTCCCGCCCCCGGGCGGTCTCACCCGAGCCGTTGCCCGCGGCGATGGCCAGCTTCAGCTGCTTCTCGACGCGACCAACGTGACCCGCGCACAGGGCGTGGAACGGTATCTGCGCACGATCGCCGCGACGGTCGGCGCCGCCCAGACCCTCGTATCCGGCGGCGTCGCCCTGGGCACGCCGCCGCCGCTGCAGTTCGACGTGCGGATCCTGTTCAATCCCACGATGCGCACCGCGGTTTTCATGGTCCCCGGCGTGATGAGCATGCTCGTCTGCCTGCTCACGATCATCCTCACCAGCATGTCACTCACCAAAGAGAAGGAAACCGGGACGTTCGAGACGCTGATCTCCGCACCCGTGACCGCGACCGAGGTGATCCTCGGCAAGACGATTCCTTTCGTGCTCCTGGGCATCAGCAACATCCCGCTCATTCTCGCCGCGGGGATCCTGCTTTTCGACCTGCCGATGCGCGGCTCGCTCGCGCTCCTGGCCTTCGCGGCGCTCGTCTTCGTGATCTGCACCGTCGGAATCGGGATCTTCATCTCCACGATCGCGCGCAACCAGCAGCAATCGATGATGGGCGGTTTCCTGTTCCTTTTCCCGGCGACGATGCTCTCGGGCATGATGTTCCCCATCGAGAACATTCCGGATTTCCTGCGCTGGCTGGCCTACCTGAACCCCCTCACGTATTTCATCGAGATCCTGCGCAACATCCTCCTGAAGGGCGGGAGTCCCGAGCTCGTGCTTCGGAATATCGGAATCCTCGCCTTGATGGCGTTCTTCACTATCGGCGGGAGCCTACGGCGGTTCAGGACTAGGCTTTAGAGCGCAAATCCTGCTCCGCGGGATTTGGGGGAGCTGTCATCCAAGCAGCTTTTCTCGAACCGCGAAATATTTTGCGCGGAGCTTTGCGTCCGCCCAGCTGAGAAACCGCTCCTCATCGAAACCCTCGGGGCACTTCGGAACGGCAGCCTTGATGTCTTTCAAGTCCTCTTCCGTGCCTCTTCGCAATTTCAAGTATGTGAAGAGCGTAAACGTGGGCCTGTAAACCTTACCTGTCTTTCCAGCGCGAATTTCGACCGTCTCGTTCGCCCAGTCCGCTATTTCCCGGACGAAAGGTTCCACCGCGCTATTGACCCATTCCGGTCCCAAGCCCCGGGCGATCAGCCAGCGAAACAGCAGGTTTTTCGCTGCCTCATCCGAAAGCTGAGAGTGCCTCATGCGCACCAGGTCGACATCCTCAGTACCCCGTCCAGCGTCAAATTCCAGACGCACGAGGGACCCTCCGGTCAGGAGCCAATCTCCCCCGAGGTCATTGCACAGGTAATCCAGGATCTCTTCGAGCGCTCTTGTCTCCATAACGATCCCTCTGATTAAATCATAGCTAGGGATGCAGGCACAGCTCGAGAGTTCAGTCGCATTACTGGAAGGCTGGAGAGCCACCGCCACCGAGACGTTCACCCCGTCGATCGATCGCGAGGCCGTGGTCGCGCATGCGACGCTCTCGGCGCTGATCCATCATTGGCCCTCGAAAAGCTCGCCTCAAATAGAGGATCTCCTGGCACAGACGATCCGGATCAAGGAGGTCGAGCGGAGCCGCTGGATGACTCAAAGGCGCATCGCGATCGCCAAGCTGGTCCGCTTTTTCGACATGATTTCAACAAGCTGAGGATAGGTTTTTTCGGCTCATTCCCCCGGATTTTCCGTTGCCCTGCGCGGCGCGGTCGGGGTAAACGGACAGACATGTCCAATACTGATGAAAAGTCCGTTGACCCCATTTTCGCGAAAATCTTCGAAGGCAAGAAAGCCGTCATCTTCGGTGTCGCCAACGAGCGCAGCCTGGCCTGGGCGATCGCCCGCCAGCTGC
The DNA here is from genome assembly GCA_023701205.1 of Oligoflexia bacterium. Lineage (GTDB taxonomy): Bacteria > Bdellovibrionota > UBA1018 > UBA1018 > UBA1018 > JAMPXJ01. The sequence goes on along the minus strand of JAMPXJ010000001.1, from coordinate 266,121 downwards.
ATGCCGGCGGTGCCCGCCTGGCGTTCAACTACCTGGGCGAGGCGCTCGAGCGCCGTGTCCGCCCGCTCGCCGAGAGCGTCGGCGCGGAGCTCGTCGAGCCCTGCAATGCGGGCTCGGACGAGGAGCTCGACACGTTTTTCTCGAAGGTGAAGGAGAAATGGGGCCACATCGACTATCTCATCCACTCCGTGGCGTACGCCAACCGCGAGGACCTCGAGGGCCGCTTCGTGGAGACCTCGCGCGAGGGCTTCCGCGTCGCGATGGACATCAGCGCCTACAGCCTGGTTGCGATGGCCCGCCGGGCGGAGCCGCTCATGGAAGGCCGTGAAGGCTCGATTGTCACGCTTTCGTACTACGGCGCGGAGAAGGTTGTCCCGAACTACAACGTCATGGGCGTGGCCAAGGCCGCGCTCGAGGCCTGCACTCGCTATCTCGCGTGGGATCTGGGCGCCAAGAAGATCCGCGTGAACGCGATCTCCGCTGGCCCCGTCAAGACGCTCGCCGCGTCGGGCGTGCGCAACTTCCGCGATATGCTGGCCAAGGCAGGTGAGAAAACCCCGCTCCGCGAGAACATCAACGCGGATGACGTCGGCGCGATGGGCGCGTTCCTCTGCGGACCGGGCGGCCGTCACATCACGGGCGCCACCTTGTACGTCGACAGCGGCGCCCACATCATGGGAGCATAACACCAGAGGAGACGGGAGCCTCGGGTTCCCGGAAGGCAACGTGCAGACAGAGCTCCATCGCCATCTTGATGTTTCGCTGAGATTGTCCACCCTGCTCGAGCTCGCGCAGGAGCGCGGCTTGGAATCACGAAGCACGAGCCTGGAGCGCTTCCGCGAGAAGATCATCCTGAGCAAGCCGCTGCATGACCTTCGCGAGGTGCTCGGGCAGTTCACGCTCTTTCAGAAGGTGCTCGATCGGCCCGAGGTGCTCGAGCGCGCGGCTTTCGAGGTGATGGAAGACTGCTGGAACGAGGGCACGCGCAAGGTGGAACTGCGCTTCTCGCCTTCGTTCGTCAGCGAATACAGCAAGCTCTCCTGGGAAAACGTGCTCGCGGGCTTCGAACGCGGGGTGGCGCGCGCTCTCGCGAAATACCCGGGAATGCAGGCGGGCTTCCTTTGCATCGCCTCACGCGACTTCGGGGCCGAAGCGGTCGCCGAAACCGTCGACTTCTTCCTCAAGCACCAGAACCGTTTCGTCGGCGTGGATCTCGCCGGCAACGAGGAAAACTTCCCCTGCCATCTTTTCGAAAGCTCCTTCAAGAGGGCCGCGAACGCCGGCGCGAAGATCACGATCCATGCGGGCGAGGCCACCGGGCCTGAAAACATGTGGGAAGCCATCGAGCTTCTCGGCGCACGCCGCATCGGCCACGGCATCGCCGCGGTTCGTGACCCCAAGCTCATGGAATATCTGGCCCGTCACGGAATCTGCCTGGAGATGTGCCCGACCAGTAACTGGCTCACTCGGGCAGTGGACTCGTTCGAAGCCCATCCGCTACCGCAGGTCCTGCGCGCGGGAGTACCGGTCTGCATAAACACTGACGATCCTGGGGTTTTTTCAGTCGGAATGCCCGACGAGATCCGCATCTGCCGTGAAAAAATGGGCATGACTCCGGCCGAAATCCAGCGCTGCCACGAACATGCGTCCGGCGCGAGCTTTATCGCGACCCTGTCGTCAGGCTGAGATTTGATTTTTTATTTTGATTTTTTACTTGCGCTGATCCCGTATTCCGGATAAATACGCCGCAGATTTGAATTTCCCATGGGCGCCCCACTTCCCCCCCCACACACAGAAGCGGTGCCCGTGGCGGTAAAGGACTCGGAGGAACTTCCTCCGAGTCCTTTATTGCTTTATGGGATCAAAGCTTGAAACCCAGTGCTTCCAGGAAATATCCGATCACATCGAAATAGGGCTGACCGAGAATCACCCTCGGGAAAATCACGCTCGCGCCCAGAACAAACAGGACGTTGATGGCGATCCCTTGGATCCATCGGCGAAACCAGTGCGCGGGCTTCGAGAAAACCTTGGCCCGGAGAACCATGACGAAAAGCAACCAGCCGATCTCCAGATAAAACAGATTCGTGCGCTTGGGGTGCTTGACCACGGCCTGCACGGCCTCTCCGACTTTCGGGTTCGACGCCATCTCGATGAAGTTGCGCACGCGCGGGTCGGCGAGCGCGCGAAGAAGCGTTGCCTGGAGATTGGACGCGGACTCCGCACCCTCATTTCGGTTCAGCTGCTTGAGATTCTCCTGTAGCTCCAGCTGATCGTAATGCTCGAACTCCTGAAGCAGGCGTAGATCGCGGGCATAGCCCGTCGGCGCCGGCAAGGGTCTGGGCACCTGGAACGGCACGGAAACGCCTTGAGGCGACTCGGCCGCCGCAACGCTCGCGAACAGGATCAACGACGCCAGCAGGATCTTCAGGCCGCCCTCTTGAACTTGTCGGAGCTCTTGTTGACGTACGGAACGCAGGCCCAGCCGCCAGGCTCCCGGGAGTTGGCCAGGATGAGGCATTCGCCCTGCTCGCTCTCGTATTCGCGGAGCGCCACGCCCGCTTCGCCATGCTCGTCGACCAGCTTCACGAACTCCTGGGCTGCCTTACGCGTCAGCTCGCCAAGGAGCTTGTACTTCTGCCCGGTCACCGAATAGCGGAACACGACGACGACGCCGCGGTTCGGAGTGGCCGTGGTGGACCCGTCCAGCTGGACCGCGTTCGGCTTTTCCTTGAGGAATTTCTTGAGATACGAGTAGAGCGCCTTTTCCGATTGCAGGTAGAGAGGTTCCATACCTCCCTCTTCGGCAGGCGGAGTCGGGACTTTACCGGATCAGTTCCCGATCGGATGCCAGGTGGTCTTCACTTCCTGGAAGGCCAGGATCGGATAGGGCCCCTGAGCTTCGGCCTTCGCCCAGTCCTGCTCCGGCTGGAGACTCACGCGCTTCACGTTCAGCGCGGCGTCGGTCTGAACCTTGCGGATTTCCTCCGCGGAATCGCCGCAGTAAAGCACCCCGTTAACGTCCATATGGCTCGAGAACTGAGCCAGGAGTTCCTTACGGAAGCCCGTCAGGATATTGACGACCCCGCCCGGGACATCCGAGGAATTCAAAACCTCGCCCAAGGTGACCGCGCAAAGCGGAAGACGCGAGGACGCGAGCACGACACAGCTGTTGCCGCCCGCGATCACCGGGGCGACGCACGAAACCAGGCCCAGGAGCGAGCTCTCCTCGGGCGCCAGGACCGCGACGACTCCGGTGGGCTCGAGTACCGAGAAGTTGAAATAGGAGGAGGCCACCGGATTGACCGCGCTGAAAACCTGCTGGAACTTGTCCGTCCAGCCCGCGTAATAAACGAGGCGATCCACCGAGGCCGCGACTTCGGACTCCGCCTGCGCGCGCGTCAATCCCTGATGCAAGAGCTCCTCGACGAACTGCGCCTTGCGCCCTTCGAGCATCTCGGCGACGCGATAAAGGATCTGGCCGCGGTTGAATGGCGTCGCCTTCGACCACTTCGCGAACGCGCCGCGAGCGGCGGTGACCGCGTCGCGGAAGTCCTTGCGCGAGCACTCGCAGAGATTGGCGCTCCAGCCGCCCGCCGGCGATTTGAACTGGAAATAGCGCCCCGATTCGGTGCGCGGAAATTTCCCGTCCACGTAGATCTTGTAGGTCTTGAGCACCGGGATCCGGGCGCGCTCCGCGCCGGCTTCCTGAATCTGTCCGCCCATGCCGTTTTCCTCGCTCTTGTTGCGCATCTTCACTCCTCAACTCAGCTCGAGATAAGGAGCCAGGCCGTGCAGCCCGCCTTCGCGGCCCAGACCGCTTTCCTTGTAACCGCCGAAGGGAGAGGTCGGATCGAACTTGTTATACGTGTTTGCCCAGACCACGCCCGCCCGGAGCTGGCTCGTGACGCTGAAGACCTTGGCGCCCTTGTCGCTCCACACGCCTCCCGCCAATCCATAAGGCGTATTGTTCGCCTTCTCGACCACTTCCTCGATCGTCCGGAACGTCTGGATCGCCAGCACCGGTCCGAAGATCTCCTCCTGCGAGACCCGGTGCGACTGCGCCACGTCGGTGAAAAGCACGGGCCGATGGAAGTACCCCTTCTTCGGCAGCGCGCACTCGGGCTGGTAGCAGCTCGCGCCTTCGGCAAGCCCCGCTTTCACGTAGCTCTCGATCTTCTCGAGCTGGGGCTTCGAGTTGATGGCGCCGATGTCGGTGTTCTTGTCGAGCGGGTCGCCCACGATCAGGGTTTCCATCCGGTCGCGCAGACGACGGATCACCTGCTTGGCCACCGACTCCTGAACGAAGAGCCGCGAGCCCGCGCAGCAGACATGACCCTGATTGAAGAAGATTCCGTCCACGATGCCTTCGACCGCCTGGTCGAGCGCCGCGTCCTCGAAAATGATGTGCGCGCTCTTGCCGCCGAGCTCCAGCGTGCAGCGCTTGCCGCTCCCCGCGATCGCCTTCTGGATGTTCTTGCCGACCTCGGTCGAGCCGGTGAAAGCCACCTTGTCGATCCCCGGATGGGCGACGAGCGCGGCGCCCGTGGCACCCGCCCCCGTGATCACGTTCACCACGCCCGGAGGAAGATCGGCCTCCTGGATGATCTCGGCGAGCTTGAGCGCCGAGAGAGGCGTCGTCTCGGCGGGCTTGAGCACCACGGTATTGCCAGCCGCGAGCGCCGGGGCGATCTTCCAGGCGGCCATGAGCAGCGGGAAGTTCCAGGGAATGATCTGGCCGGCGACGCCGACCGGACGGGCGCGACGCGCGGGGAACGCGTATTCGAGCTTGTCGGCCCAGCCCGCGTAATAGAAAAAGTGATTGGCCGCGAGCGGGATGTCCACCATGCGCGACTCGCGGATCGGTTTGCCGCCATCGAGCGTCTCGGTCACGACCAGCTCGCGCGAGCGCTCCTGGATCATGCGCGCGATGCGGAACAGATATTTTCCGCGCTCCTTCGCGGGCATTCGTCCCCAGGCCCCTTCCTTGGCCGCACGCGCGGCGCGGACCGCCTGATCGACGTCCTTCTCTCCGGCCTCGGCCACCTCGGAGAGCTTCGACTCGGTCGCGGGATTGATCGTCGGGAAATACTTGCCCCCCGCCGGCGCGACGAACTTCCCGCCGATGAAAAGCTCATAGCGCCCGGCGATGCGCGCGGGCGCGGTGCTCTCCAGCGCGGGCTGATAGGTCCAGGAGGTCTTGAAGTTCAGGCGCGGCGCCGCTTCTTCCTTTGCGAGGCTTTTCTTGGTCTTCATCTGGGTCAGTCCTTGGAAAAATAATCAAGAGATTGGTAAACGCCCGTCTTCTCCTTGACGATCTGGCGAAGCAGATCGTTGGCGAGCGTACTCGCCCCGAAGCGGAAGCGGTCCGGATGCAGCCAGGTCTCGCCCAGCGTCTCGCGCACCATCACGAGGTATTGCAGCGCGAGCTTCGCCGTGGCGATCCCGCCGGCGGGCTTCATTCCGATCACCTTGCCCGTGCGATAATAGTGATCGCGGATCGCCTGAAGCATCACCAGCGTCACCGGAAGCGTGGCGGCGGGCTGGATCTTCCCGGTCGAAGTCTTGATGAAATCGGCGCCCGCGAGGATCGCGATATCGCTGGCGAGCCTCACGTTATCGAGCGTGCTGAGCTCGCCGGTCTCGAGAATCACCTTGAGATGCGCCTTTCCGCAGGCTTCCTTCACCGCGCTGATCTCGTCGGCGACGGCGTCGTACTCGCCCGCCAGGAACTTGCCGCGCGAGACGACCATGTCGATCTCGTCGGCGCCCTCGTTCACCGCCCAGCGCGTTTCCTCCAGACGGAACTTCAGCGAGCTCATCCCGCTCGGGAACGCGGTGGCCACGGCGGCGACGTTGATGCGGTGGCCCTGGAGAGCCTTCTTCGCGACCCGCACCAGATTGGGATAGACACAGACCGCGGCGACCGACGGGAGTTCCGGCATCGCCTCGCAAGGGCGGATGGCCTTCGCGCACAGCTGCTTCACCTTTCCCGGGGTGTCCTTGGAATCCAGGGTCGTCAGATCCAGCATGCTCAAGGCGAGCTTGAGGGCTTCGAGCTTGGCTTCCTTCTTGATGCTTCGGGCATTCAGACGGGCGATGCGCTCTTCGATTCCGACCTGATCAACGGGCGTCAGTGTGTACACCCGCCTTGTATCCCACATCCCCCGGGCTTTTACAAACTCCCGGCCCGGACCTGACGCGCCGCAAACTCCGCTCAGGCCGCCCGCACCTGATTGCGGCCCTTGGCTTTTGCCTGATAGAGGGCCTCGTCCGCGGCTTTGAGGATTCGTGTAGGCTCGTAGCCCGCCTTCGACGACGATGCCATTCCCGCGCTCAGGGTGCAGCGCCATTCGACGTTCGGCGCCTCCTTCCCGTCGGCGCCAAGCACCGGGCCGTGGAGCCGCTCCGCGCCCCGCCGGATGAGCTCTCCCGCGCCGAGAATCTCCGCGTCCGTTCCCGCGACGACCACGGCGAACTCCTCGCCGCCGAGCCTGCCGGCAAAACAGCGCGGCGACTCGAAACGCTTGAGCAGCTCGGAGACGCGCCTGAGCACCTCGTCGCCCGTGGCGTGCCCGTGCGTATCGTTGATCTTCTTGAAGTGATCGATGTCGATCATCAGCACGCCGCAGTTCTCGCCCAGGGACTGGCACTTCTCCAGGAGCGTTTGCCATTTCCTGAAGAAGGCGCGGCGACGGAGCAGCCCCGTGAGATCGTCGAGATCGGCGACCGTTTCGAAACGCCGGAGAACCGAGAGCACCTGGTTGTAGTTCTGCTCCAGGGCGGTGACTTCACCGTGGAGGTGTGAGAGGAGATGACGGATTTCCCTGAGGCTCGACTCCAAGTGCTCCCGGTCCATGCTGTTATCCTCCGGCTGACCGGACCCGATGTCCGGCCTTCTGCCCTGAGTAAAAGCACCGGGAGTGCCAACCGTAAGCTGTGGAAATCACGCGCTCCCAGCGGCGCGCGTGTCCCGTGCCGCCTTGGGTAGGAGGAGACACATGCCGCGCTCGCGACCCCACGCACTCGCTTGCGATTCAATGATTACGGCAATAGGCCGCCTGCGAGGCTCCGGGCACCGGCCGAAACTCCTCGGGGCTCACCAGAAGCCTTCCTGCTGCGGCCGGCTTTCGCACGATGACATACCGGTGCCTCACGTTCTCGCCCTGGCATTCGGTCTGGCCGGGATCATAACGAAGCACATGGCCCGCGGGCGCTCCAAGGTAAACTGGGATCCGCGGATTCAGGCTTTCGGCAGCCTCGTAATCCGTCTCGGAGAAAATCTGGTCCGAAGCCGCGAGGTCCCTTCTGCGCTCGCCGTGCTGCGGATGCGTATGCACCAGCCCGACCGCGTCGCGCGGCACCGGCCACTCCAGTGGCGCGCAAGAACCTGGCGAACCCACCGTGACATTCCGGAAGGTCACTCCGCCTGCTCCGTCACGCACCAGATACGCGCAATATTCCACGAACTGCTTGGGGAACTCGGCGCGCACGAAATCGACGAACGCGATCGCTGCCCGATCGCGATCCGGGAAGCTGACGCGCGGCTCGGCCATCTCGTGAACCGTGAAAGTCCGGCGCCCCCGGAAGTGCTCGACCTCAAGGCGCTGTGGCCCGACCGTCCGGAGCTGCGCGCGCGGCGCGGCTCCCGGACCGCAAGGCCGCGCTTCGGGTTTCGAGGACCGATTGAGCGAATTCAGGCTATCGATCGCGCGGGAGAGCCCCCCCTCCTCCGGGCCGGCCCAGGCGGGCTCGGCCGCGGAGAGAAGGGAAAGCAGGATTCCGGCGAAAAGCGGCAGGTCCAATCAGGCCGCGACCTTCTCCACCGCCTGCAGCTTGTCTTTGCCCGGCGTCGCGCGATAGGCCTCGGCGCTCAGTCCGTGCCGGCGAAGGAGTCGGAGGAAGTTGCTGCGGTCGAGCTTCGCGTCCCGAGCCGCGGCCGAAACGTTCCCGCCGTGCCGGACCAGGGTAGCGATGAGGTACTCCTTCTCGAACGAGTCGGACCACTTTTTCTTGAGCTCGGTATAGCTGTCGGTCGAGTTCGGATCGATCTGCGGCTTGACGAGCTCGAGCCGAGAGCCGCCCGAGGACGCCGTCGCGTTCGACGGGATCGAGAGCGACTTGGCGGTCAGCGCGCCCTGCCCCTCCCAGATCAGCGCCGTGCGCTCCACGACGTTCAGCAGCTCCCGGACATTGCCCGGCCAGGAGTAACCGCAAAGCGCCGCCTCGGCCTCGGGCGCGAAGCCGCCGAAGACCTTGCCCCGGGCGCGGAACGCGCGTTCGGCGAACTGCCGGGCCATCGGCACGATTTCGTCGGAGCGCTCCGAGAGGGTCGGGACCTCGATCACCACCCGGCTGATCCGGTGATAGAGATCGTCGCGGAACTTCCCTTCCTTCACGCGGGTCTGGAGGTTCTGGTTCGTGGCCGCGACCACCCGCACGTCGGTCTGCATGTCGGCGGTGCCGCCCACGCGCCGGAAGACCTTCTCCTGCAGCACGCGCAGGAGCTTGGCCTGCAGCTTCACGTCCATTTCCCCGATCTCGTCGAGGAAGAGCGTGCCGCCCTTGGCGATCTCGAAGAGGCCGCGCTTGAGGGAGTTCGCGCCCGTGAAGGCGCCGCGCTCATGGCCGAAGAGCTCGCTTTCGAGCAGCTGCTCGTTGAAGTTCGCGCAGTTCACCGCGACCCAGGGACCCTTGCCGCGGCGGGAGCCCGCATGGATCATCCGGGCGATCCCCTCCTTGCCGGTACCGCTCTCACCGAGCACCAGGACCGACGGCTCCTCGGCCTCGCCGCGCATCGCTTCGCGCCGGAGAATGGTCACCCACTCGTTCACCTTGCCCATCGCGGGCGATTTGGAGACATACCAGAGCTTGTCCTCGCTCCTGCCCTCGACCCGCTCGGCGCGGGCTTCGAGACGCCCGACGAGATCCGCGTTCTCACGCTCCAGGCGGTACTCACGCAGGCAGCGCTGCACGGAGTGCGCGAGCTCGTCGAGATCGAAGGGCTTCTCGAGGTAGTCGGCCGCGCCCTGACGCAGGGCCTTGACCGCGACCTCCTTCTCGCCATGCCCGGTGATGACGATCACGCGGAGCTGCGGGTATTTCTCCTTCGCCCAGCTCATCAGCGCGAAGCCGTCCTTGCCCGGCATGCGAAGATCCGTCACGAGCACCCCGACCTCGCCACCCGTCGCGAAAGCGGCCTGCGCCTCGTCGGCGTTCCCCGCCACGGCCACGTCCTGCCCATCGCGCTCGAGCCTCGCCTTGAGAAGCTTGCGAATGGTATCCTCGTCATCCACCACCAGAACACGTTCCTTGCTCATTTTTTCCTCTCCTGTTCCGTTAAACAAAACTTCTAACCGATTTCCCTGAAATCCCTGGGAATGCGGATCCGAAACGCCGCCCCTTTTCCCAATTCGCTTTGGACCACGATCGACCCGTTGAGCTTGGAAAGGATGCCGTAGCTGAGGCTCAGCCCGAGGCCCATGCCCTTTCCAACCTCCTTTGTCGTAAAAAACGGGTTGAAAGCTTTAGCCTTGCTCCGCTCATTCATGCCGCAGCCATCGTCGCGGAAGTCGATCTCGACGAATCCGTTCTTGAAACGGGTACTTATCCAGACCGTTCCCCGCCCGCGGCCGGTCGCCTCGATCGCGTCGCGCGCATTGGTCGCAAGATTGATGAAGACCTGCTCGAGCTGAAGCGCGTTGGCGTAGATCGGCGGGACGTCTTTCCCGAAATCGCGCTCGACCGCGATTCCGCGCACGGCGAACTGGCGGCCAAGCATCTTGAGCGACTCCTCGATCGCCAGGTGCAGGTCCGCCCAGGCGTATTCCTCGACGGACTTGCGCACGAAAGCGCGCAGATAGCCGATGATCCCGGCCATCTTGTCGACGTTGGAGACGATCTCGCGGAGGCCCGCCTCGATCTCGGGGCTGGCCGCGGCGGCGGCCGAGAAGTGGTGCTGAATCTCCTGCGCGTAGCCGCGGATACCCTGCAGCGGCTGATTGAGCTCGTGCGCGATGCCGGCGGCGAGCTCCCCGAGCGCGGCGAGCTTGCCCGACTGCACGAGCGTCTCCTGCATGGCCTGCAGCTCGGCATTCTTCTTCTCGAGCTGGAAGTAGGCGTTACGAAGCTCCGAATGCTTGGTGATCAGCTCACGCTCCATGCTCTTCTTTCCGGTCACGTCGCGCAGGAGCGCCAGCGTCAGCGGCTCCTGTCCGCTCATCACGCGCCGGACGTGCAGATCCACGAAGCGGACGTAGCCGTCTTTGCGCAAGATCGCGATGTCCTCGAAGGTTCCGGCCGAGGCGAGCAGCTCGCGCGTAAGTGGGCGCGCGCGGTGAAGGTGCTTGGAAGGATCGGGCACGAGCACGTCGATCATCGCGCCCGAGAGCTCGCCCTTGAGGAAACCCGTGACCTCCTCGACCGCCTGGTTCGCGGCATCGATCCGCCCATCCGGCAGGATGGTGAGGATCGCGTCGGAGGACTGGTTGAAGATCGCCTCATACTTGCTTTCCGGCGCCTCGGCGGGCGCTCCGGCGCCCCCCCGCAGCGGGATCAGCTTCGCCTTCCTGCTCGCCGCGGCCGCGGCCCGGCCCTTAGCGGTACGCATTCAGGAAGGCCCCCGCCTGCTCCATCGCCTTTTCGAGCTGCTCCTCGATCGCCGGGATCTCCGAAGCCGGAAGCCCCAGCGGCTGCAGCATGTCGTGGGTAATCGTGCCCGGGGAAGCGTCCCCGGACCTGCCCACCTGGTTCTTCACGCAGATCGTGTTGGCGAGCCGGACCACATGGATCACCGGCTTGGCCGAAGCCAGGATGCTGTCCATCTTCGTCACGTCGAAATGGTGGTAGCGGATCGCGAGCCGGATGACCTGGGGGAGTCCCCAACGCGTGGCGATGACCTCCCCCAGATACGAATGCCCGGGCAGGTCCCATTCGCGCTCGACCTCGATGAAGGAGCACTCGCGCTTGCGCGCCTCGCGGACGATGTCGATCAGACGGTCGGAATCGATCTCGTGCAGCACCAGCTTGCCGATGTCATGCAGCAGCCCGCAGGTGAAAGCCTCCTCCGGACGAGGAAGCTTGAGGCGCTTGGCGAGGATCTCGGAGCACACCCCGGTCCCGAGCGCGTGGCGCCAGAAATCGAGCATCGAGAATTCCTCGGTCTCGAAATCCGTGAACATCGAGAACACCGAGAGCGAAAGCACGAGCTGCGCGAGCGTATTGAAACCCAGGAACGCGAGGGCGCGCTGGACATCCGCCACCCCTCCGGGAATCGCGTAATACGAGGAGTTTACCAGGCGGAGGATCTTGGCCGTGAGGACCTGGTCCTTCTTGAGCACCTCCGCGATATCCGCGCTCGAGGAGTTCGGATCGTTGATGAGCTCGTTGACCTTCATCGCGACGATCGGGAGCGTGCGGATATCGTCGAGCTTGGCGAGCAGCTCGGAATACTCGGAGTTGGTTTTTCGCGCAGCCAAAGACATATGAAGCCCTCATGGTCCTTTCGGACACATGTGGCGACTCATTGAGCGGTTTTTGAAATTTTATATCCGCGTGATTCCAGCGGCTTATCAGCGCCCCGGCTGACGGAACGGGGAATTCAGGGGAATGCGCGGCCGCTTTGCCGCCTGATCGAGCTCCGCATCTTCCTCGGACGCCGAAAGCGGGACTGACGCCGGCGCCGGCGAAACTGAAGGTTCCGGCCGGGATTCCGCATCCGGCTCGTTCGCGGGATACTCCTCGGGATTCCTTTTCCAGCGGATCGCGATCGCCTGCGCGAGCACCTGCCCCTCGTCTCCTTCATCGGTGCACTCGGGGGTGGAATGGAACTCCTGGCGGCCGTCCAACGTGAAAACCACGGTCTTGATATCGATGACCGCGTCGGCGCCCTTTTCCTTGGCGCGCTTGACGAGATCCCGCACCGCCTTGTTGTAGTAGTTGCGGCAGAGATCGGCTTCCTCGCGCGCCGGATCCAGCGTGAAATACTCGACCTTGGTGCGCACGAGGCCCAGGGTCTCATAGGGCCGCGAGGCGTTTCCCACGAAGGCCTCCCCTTTCGGGAAGGTATAGGTCGTCACGCGCGGAGTCGGCAGTGTCGTGCATGCCCCCAGGCCCGCCGTCAGGACCGCGAGCCTGAGCAGCCGCTCAAGGCTCGTTGTACTCAAACTCCAGGCCCTTGTAGTTGCGAAGCTTCCACTTCTTGCCTTCGTGCCCCAGAACGTAGTTGGGAAGGATCGGAATCTTCCCCCCGCCGCCCGGCGCGTCGATCACGTAGTGAGGCACGGCCATGCCGCTCGTCCAGCCGCGGAGCGCCTGGATGATCTTGAGGCCATCCTCGACGGGAGTGCGGAAATGGCTGATCCCCTGGGACATGTCGCACTGGAAGATGTAGTAGGGCCGCACGCGCATCATCAGGAGCTTGTGGTTGAGCTCCATCACGATCTTGGGATCGTTGTTCACGCCCTTGAGCAGCACCATCTGATTGTTGATGATGCAGCCCGCGTTGGCCAGCCGGGCGCAGGCATCGAATGCTTCCTGGGTGCATTCCTTCGGGTGATTGAAATGCGTATGGACGAAAACCGGATGATACTTCGCGAGCATCTGCGCGAAGCTGTCGGTGATCCGCTGCGGGAGCGTCACGAGATTCCGGGTACCGAGCCGGAACACCTGGATGTGCTCGAGCGCGCGCAGGCGCGAAAGGATGTACTCCAGACGCTCGTCCGAGTTCGAGAGCGGGTCGCCGCCCGAGATGACGACGTCGCGGATCTCCTGATGGGCCTCGATGTAAGCGAGCCCGTCTTCAAGCTGCTTGTTCGCGGCCGAGGAAGAGGGGTCCGAGACCTTGCGCTTGCGCGTGCAGTGGCGGCAGTACACCGGGCAGTTATGGGTCGTGTAGAAAAGCACGCGATCGGGATAACGGTGCGTGATGCCAGGAACCGGCATGTCGCGCTCCTCGGCGAGCGGATCCTCCAGCTCGTCCGAAAGCACCTTGAGCTCGCCGCCTTTCGGCACGGACTGGAGGCGGATCGGGCAGTTCGGATCGTCCTTGTCCATGAGCGAGGCGTAATAAGGCGTGATGCCCATGTTGAACTGCTCGTGGGAGGCCGCGAAGGCCGCGCGCTCGTCCGCATCGACGTTGATCACCTTTTCGAGCGTGTCCATCGACTTGATGCGCTTCTGCTGCTGCCAGACCCAGTTGTTCCAGTCCTTCTCCTCGACGTCTTTCCAGATCCCGGGACGGGGCGCGCTCTTGAAGCGATCGCGCACGTTGTTTTTCGTGACGATGTTGAAAGCCATAAGGAAATGCCCCTTTCAAGTCAGTAATGCGCCGGGCGGCCTGATCGGCGGTCGACGAAAGCCTCGATGAAACTTTTTCCCAACGTGCCAGATTCCAAAACTCTTGTAAATAGACATTGCGCGTCATGGAAAGGCCTATTGTAACCTTTCCTCATGCTCTCCCATCTTTTCCTCGGTCTTTCCCTCATCGGCGCGGAATGGGTCCTTTACCTTCTGCTGGCGCTCTCGGTGATCTCGGTCGCCCTGATCCTTGAGCGGGTCTTTTACTATCGGGCGGCGTCGCGCAGGCTCAGCGAATTCCGCGACCGGATCCGGCAGACGGTGCTGACCGGCAAGTGGGATGAGGCGATCAAGCTCGCCGAGGAGCGCGCAAGGCAGCAGCGAAACGGCGCCCAGGATCTGGAAGCCGCTCTCGCGTTCTCGCTGATGACCCGCTCGAACGGGCGCGCCGCGCGGCTTTCGACCGAGGTGCTCGACAAGCTCGCCCGCGACTCGCTCACCCGCGGGCGCCTGAGCTGGGACCGCAACCTTTCCGTGCTCGCCACGATCGGCAGCAACGCCCCGTTCGTCGGCCTCTTCGGAACCGTGCTCGGGATCATCAAAGCCTTCCACGATCTCTCGCAGCAGGCCACGGCCGGCGCGCAGACCGTCACCGCCGGCATCTCCGAGGCCCTCGTCGCCACGGCCGTAGGCATCCTCGTCGCGATTCCTGCGGTGGTCGCTTTCAATCTTTTCCAGCGCAAGGTGAAGTCCGCCCTCGCGGAAGCCGAAGCGCTCAAGTGTTTCCTGATCGCCGAGCTCTCGGCAAAGGAGTGAGCCATGGCCGGTTCCACGAGCCTCGATGACGACGAGGTCATCTCCGGGATCAACGTCACTCCGCTCGTGGACATCGTGCTGGTGCTGCTGATCATCTTCATGATCACGGCGCCCGCGATCTATCAGTCCGCGATCAAGGTGCAGCTTCCCAAGGCACGGACCGGGGAAGAAGCCAAGACCACCCCGCTCACGTTCACGATCAACAAGGAAGGCGAGCTGCTCTGGGGCAAGGATAGGCTCGACTGGCAGGCGCTTCCGGCGCGCCTGGCCGCGCTCGGCCCGGCGGCCTCAGAGCAGACCGCGATCATCAGCGCCGACCAGGCGACCTCCCACGGAACCGTCATCCGCCTCATGGATTCGCTCCGCCAGGCAGGACTCAATCGTTTTGCGTTGAACGTCGAAGCGCCAGGCGCTTCGCGCTGAGGCTCAGTCGTCCTTGTACTCGATGGTCGCGATCCATTCGCCGTATTTCGGCGTCGAGATCACCAGCGACCACAGCGGGCCACCGCCGCTGTAAAAGCTCACGGTAGTGGAACGGGTTCTGACCTGCGAGCGTCTTTTCACCGCTGGCAGCCGTAGATCCTTGCCTCCGGCGCTTAACAGGATCTGCCCGCTGTCCGAATTCAGGCTGACCCAGTAATCGGCTTTCGGGATCTGCACTTTGCCGCAGACGGCGTTTTTGGTGAGCTGGATGCGCATTCTATTCCATCATAACCCTGAAGCCGCGAAATGCCAGAGGCCCGCGGCGCCTTTCACGCCGCGGGCCTCCGAATTTCACATGGAAACCAGGCTCAGTTCACGTTCGTGCTGACCGGGTAGAACCGCAGCTGCAGCAGCTTCAAGCCTTGGTTGTCGTACTGCCAGTAATAGTCCTGGAGCTTGTCGCTGAAGAGCGGGACGCGATCGACGATCCCGTCACCATCGATGTCCGCGTACACATAGAGCAGCTCCTTGGAGACGTTGGAGAAGCTTTGCTTGCCGTCGCCACGCACCGAAACCAGCGCGTTGATGCTGCAATAGGTCTCACCTGAAAGCGGATCGGTCGCGCAGGTGGTCATCGTCGAAGACCCGCCCGGCTTGCCCAAGGCGCGCGCATAGACCGAATAGGTCGTGATGCCGGTATTCAAAGGATCGGGATTGGGAAGCTGGAATTTGGCCGAACCGTCCGTGCCGTTGGCGTCCAGCACGGCGAACTCCCCTTCACCCAGGAGAATTTTCGTGGAGCCCGCGAGCGGGACGAAGATCCGATGGCCCGAGTTGCCATCCATCGCGGCCGACTTGCCTTTGGGTACGCCGATGATGTTGAGGTTGAAATGAGCTCCGGAAGGAGCGCCGTTGCCGGCATGAGCCGATTGCGTAACCATCATCAAGGCAGCGAAAATCCCCACGCAGGCCGCACTCAAAGCGAACAATTTCTTCTCTGACGATTTCATCCTAAGGTCCCCCTGTTTCCGATCCGCTTCATCGCGAATCGCCCTGTTCACTAGACGGGGCCGGGTACCGGATCGTTTCGATCAAAAATTATTTTTTCGATTTTTTCCCGGGAGAGCGAGTCTCCGCCGACACGCCCTTGGAAGAAGCCGCCGCCGAGCCGTTCTGGATCGCGCGCTGCTTGACCTGCTGACCGAACTGCTGCGTGCCGACACTGTCGCGAAGCTTGTGCGCCTCTTCCGAGATGACCTGGCCCAGCCCGTTACCGCCCGCCTGCGCGCGTGCCGCGGCGGGTGCCATCGCCCCGAGTTGCGCATCGAAAGCACTCAGGTCCTCGGAGGTCGCCATATTCACCTGATCGGCGGCGAAGAGATTCCCCGCGATCAAGAGGCCTGCCGCCACGATCATCAAACCGTTCCGGCGTTTCATACCTGGCTCCCTTCCTTCTCGAAGTTGATCTTGAGCTGGCGCTCGCCGATCAACTTGCGATCGTCATCAAAGAACTTCACTTTCACCGTCTTGATGCCTTTTTCCTCGGCCTTCACGATGATAGGAAGCGCGCTCGGCGCGGGTGACTCTTTCCAGGCGAGGTCCAGCGATGTTTTCTCGCCGATCGCCGGGAAGCTCTTCGAATAAAAGCGCACGCCGCGCGGGAGCTCGACCTGGGCGAAGACGACCTTGCGGGCGCTCTTCTCAGGCATCTCCACCTTGACCGCGACCGGCTGTCCTGCAGTGGCCGGGAAGACCGGGCCTTGAGCCTCGCGTCCGTTCCAGACGATGACCAGCAGCGCGGCCGCGGCCGAAGAGGCCAGTGCCGGCTTCCAGAAGGTCGAAAGACTCCAACCCGCCTTTGCGCGCTCCTCTTCCCGCAGCCGGGCCATCACTCGCGTCTTCATGAAGGGGCTGGCCTCGGGCACGGAGTGCCGCAAGGGCTTCAAGAGGCTCCGAACCTGCTCCTCAAGCTTTTGATCCGCTAGGTGGGTAGGTGGCTTGGTTGGATCCGACATAATCTGGGGTCTCCTACTCGCCTGACGGGCCAGAACGGGGTTTCGTTTCACTCTCGGTTAAAAACCTTTAAGAAAGCGTTCCGAGCCCGGTGAAGCCGCGAACGGACAGCGTTTTCAGAGACGCTAATGATTTCCGCCGCTTCCGCATAACTCCACTCCTCAATATCGATCATCACCAGGAGCATCCGATCGTCCGGCTTCAATTTTTCCAGAGCTTCGCGTACTTCCATGCTCACGTCAGCCGGAGTCGCCCCTGTGTCAGCGGTTTCACGCATCGGCACGCCATCCTCACGCTCCACCTCCAGGAGCTCCTGGGTATGTCCGGGACGCCGCACCTCATCGAGGAATTGATTCTTGGCGATTCTCATGATCCAGCTCGTGAACTTGGCCGGATCGTCGAGCTTGGAAAGCTGCTTGAGCGCCTTGACCAGTACCTCCTGGCAGAGATCCTCGGCCATGCCCTTCTCGCCGCATAGATGAAAGCAGAAGCGGAAAACCTTGCTCTGGAAGCGATCCACGAGCGCGCTCAACGCGGCCTCCTCGCCCTTTTGCGCCTGGCGGATGAGCTGCTGCAGCTCGGCCTCCTGCGTTTCATCCGCTTGCACGACCCCTACCAAGACGCCTGCCAAGAGATCCCCCCCCTCGTGAGCCACTGCGCGTAATTCTTGTCGTCCACGCTCGCCTCTCCCAGAGTAGAGCGATTGCGGACATAATTCACGGAAAAATGGGCCTCAAGCCCGCGCCTCAGGCGCCAGGAGAAGCGAGTCTGCGCCTCGAAGCGCCGATCCTCGCGCAACGCATTCTCGGGCCAGGCCGGACGATCGAAGCGCTGCCAAAAGTAAGATGCCAACGCGCCGAGCTCGAATCGAGGCGAACTCCAGGATAATGAAAGCGAAGGGCCCAAAGTCCTTCCGGCCATCGGCAGGATGCCGTCGCCGGTGCTCAGATCCAGGCCGCCATCCCACTGGTCCGTCAGGCTCAAGACGATCGAGGTGGCTCCCCGTTTCGCCGAGACGTAGACCTTTCGAAGCTGCGAGTTGCCGAAAAGATAGGCCACCTCGTCCGCGAAAGGCAAAGTGCGCGTCTGCGAAAGCAGCACTCCCCAACGAGTGGACTCTCCGGTCTCCACGCCGAAACCCAAGCCGAAGTTCGTGGCGAAAAGCTCGCTCCCGGCGAAATCAGCGCCCGCCCTCGGATATAGATAAAACCGGAACGCTCCCCAGCCCGCGCTCGTCGCTCCAAGGCCGTCGATGCGCAGGAAACGTTCCGCCGGCAGCCCCACGCGTTCATTGAGCTGAAGCGAGCCCAGCAGCAACGAGTCCGGACCGAGCTCATGCTCCACGCTCCCCGTCAGCTCCAGCACGGGCGCGGCAGTCCTCAATTCGCTCTCGCCATCGGCATAAATGTTGTCGTCGTAACCCGAGAAAGCCCCGAGCTGCAGCGTGGTCGCCCCCGCCTGCGAACTTTGTTCCGAGAGCAGCTGGCGAACCTCCGTCGCCCCGGCATTCCGGTCCGTCCGCGACAGCACGGCCGCGGATCGAAATGCCGCGCGCGCCGAGGCGCCCTCGCCTTTCCTGGTCAGGCAAAGCCCGCGCAGCACGTGCGCTTCGGCCGAGAGCGGGCTCAAACTTTCCAGCTCTTGAAGCGACCTCAGGGCGCCATCGTAATCACCGGCGCGGTATCTGTCGACGCTGCGCGCCTCCAGGTCCCGCGCCAGCGCCGCGCGTTCCGCGCCCGCCTCGCTCGCCAGGCGGGGCGGAAGCGGCGCCTGATTGGCAAGCGCCAGCGCGCGCGCGGCAAAAGAGTACTCCTGCAGCCCGCGGTAACACTTGGCTGAATAAAGCCACGCGACCGGGGCCAGCGGACTGCCGAGGTCGACGACCTTCCGGTAGGCCGCGAGCGCGCCCCGCTGATCCCCTGAAAGAAAGAGCACGTTCCCGAGGTTGAACCAATAGAGCCCCTTACCGGGCTGGACTCGTACGAGATATTCCAACACTCGCTTGCCATAAGGGTAGTTCCGGGCCTCGACCGCGCGCAGAACGGCGGCGAAATACGCCTTTTCGGACGTGGCCCGTCCAGCCCGATTGGCGGCCATCGCCATCGGAGCGGCAAGCAGTGCGACGATGATCAGGAATTTCCCCACGCTCCTGGGATTCTACCTCAAGGGAGCATTCCCGGGGAAATCAGACAAGCATTAATAAAGGTAGCCGCAGTCGGCCCAAGCATTGGCATTCACGAAGTAAAACGGCGCGCCCGTATAAACGTAGGCGTATTCCGTGAAGCCGTAAGGGATGTAGCCCAGATTGACGTTCGCATATTGAACGAAGCCATCGCTGCGCATGGCCTGGATACTCACCATGCACGCGATCGGATGACCATACGGATTGCTGACGTGGGCAGTGGCCTGGAAGGGATTCAGCGTGATGTAGGTCGGGACGGGAAACGCCCAGGCACTGCCGGAAACCAAGGCGAAAAGTAAAGCCATCGGGGCCCATTTTCTGAAAAGCATGAATTCCTCCCTTTTTTAAAGCAGGGAGTCGTTAACAAGGCTCCAAACCGTCGTCAAGGCTGATTTGATTACCCGCAGCAATCCGTCTCCGTGCCGGAATTTTTGCGCAAGCCCGGGCGAAATTTCGGATAAATCCGCATCGCCCATTTCACCTTTCCCCGGGCGAGCAGCCAGCGCGCCAGGGGTTCCGCCAGGAGCTTTCGGAAAGCCCGGCTAACCAGCACGAGCGCGGCGAGCGCCACGAGCGTTAGAGCGATCCCTTCCTGAAGCGAAGTACTCACCGCTCCGCTCCTTACAAGCCCAGCCAAAGCGCCAGACGATAGGTGGCAAAGGATCCCAGGTAAGCGAGCGCGGTCATGTAGCCCAGCATCACCATCGGCCAGAGCCAGGAGTTCGTCTCCCGACGGGTTACCGCCAGCGTGGAAAGACACTGACAGGCCAGCACGTACCAGACAAGCAGGCTCAGCGCGACCGGCAGAGTCCAGTCCCTGGCCAGCCGCTCGCCGAGCGCAGTCGCGGCCTCGTCCTCCCCTCCCTCGATCGAGTAGACGGTGGCCAGCGCGCTCACCATCACCTCGCGCGCGGCAAAGCCCGGAATCAACGCGATCGAGACGCGCCAGTCAAAACCCAGCGGTCTCATCAGGGGCTCGATCGCCCGGCCGATCTTGCCCGCGTAGCTGTAGGTGATCGCCGGATGCGCGGGATCCACCGCGTCCTCGGCGCCGGGCTTGGGATAAGCCGCCAGGAACCACAGCACCACCGAGAGCAGCAGGATCACGGTGCCCGCGCGACGAACGAAAATTTTCGCGCGCTCCAGAAGGCCCAGCACGATGTTGCGCACGCTCGGCCACTTGTAGGACGGAAGCTCCATGAGCAGCGGCGACTTGGGCCCGCGAAACACGCTCTTGCGGAAGATCATGGCCATCACGAGCGTGGCCAGGATTCCGCCCAGGTACAGGCCGAACATCACGAGCCCCTGGAGGCGCAATGGCCCGACGACCACGACGTTGGGGATAAACGCCGCGATCAGCAGCGAGTAGACCGGCAGGCGCGCCGAGCAGGTGGTGAGCGGTGCCACGAGGATCGTCGTCAGCCGGTCGCGCCGGCTCGAGATCGTGCGCGCGGCCATGATCCCCGGCACCGCGCACGCATAGGACGAAAGCAGCGGAATGAAGGCCCGCCCATGCAGGCCCACGCGGCTCATCAGGCGATCCATCAGGAACGCCGCGCGCGACATGTAGCCTGAATCCTCGAGCAGCAGGATGAAAAGGAAGAGCAGCAGGATCTGCGGCAGGAACACGAGCACCGAGCCGACGCCCGCGATCGCGCCGTCGACGATCAGGCTGCGGAGCGGGCCTTCGGCCATTCCCGCCTGGACGGTTTCGCCGAGCCAGCCCACGCCGGCTTCGATCAGATCCGCCGGAGCCGAAGCCCAGCTGAAGATCGCCTGGAACATGATCACCAGGACCGCGCCCAGGAGCAGCGAGCCCCAAAGAGGATGCAGCACCACGCGGTCGATCCGCTCGGTCCACAGCGCGGGCTTGGGAGGCCTACGCAGCGCGAGCTTGAGCACGCGATCCACTTCGGCGAAGCGCGAGCGGATCTCCTCCGAGGAGGGCTTGCGCCAGGACTCGGGCGCGACCGACTGAGCGGTCTCGGCGGCTTTCGCGCTCACTCCGGCGCTGCTTTTGCCGTTAAGCCCGCTGTTCAGGGATTGGAGCAGCTCCTCGACCTGCTTGAGGAGCTCGGGGATTCCCTTGCCGCGCACCGCGACCGTAGGAACGATCGGAACGCCGAGCTCCTTCGAAAGAACCGCGAGATCCAGCTCGATCCCTCGCTGCTCGGCGAGATCCATCATGTTCAGCGCGAGCAGGACGCCTTTGCCCAGGGCGCGCAGCTCGAGCACGAGGCCCAGGTTTCGCTCGAGGTTCGTCGCGTCGGCGACGGCCACGAGGATCTCCGGGCGCCTTTCGGAAGGCTGCAGCCCCAGGATCACGTCGCGCGTGATCAGCTCATCGGGACTGCTCGCGTCCAGGCTGTAGGTGCCCGGAAGGTCCAGCACGCTCAGGCTCAGGCCCGAAGGCATCGTGAGGGTCCCCTCCTTGCGTTCCACGGTGACGCCCGGATAGTTGCCGACCTTCTGCCGACCTCCGGTAAGCGCGTTGAAGAGCGCGGTTTTTCCGCAGTTGGGGTTGCCGGCCAGCGCGATCCGGGGAGTATCGGCCGACATGGTCAGGCGCCCTTCCGACCGGAGTCGAGTTCGACGGTGATCTGATCCGCCTCGTTCCGCCGCAGCGCCACGAGCGCGCCACGCACGCGCACGGCAATCGGATCGCGCCCGAACGGCGCCTCGTGGATCACCTCCACGCTGCAGCCTTCGAGCAGGCCCATTTCCATCAGGCGCTGCGCGAGCTCCTCGTGATGCGCGACGGCTTCGATCGCCACGATCCGGCCGCCCTGTCCCTTCCTCAGTTGCCCCAACTTGCTGATTGGCGCTTTCATCCGATCAGATCCTCCACATGCTCGATGCCTTCGCTCAGAAGCCGCCCGATATGGTCATCGTCGATAGCGTAATAAGAAGTGCGCCCGTCGCGGCGCACGCGCACGAGCTTGAGGTTCCGCAGCGTGCGCAGATGATGGCTCACCGCGGGCTGGCTCATCCCGACCTTGCGCGCGAGATCGCCGACGCAAAGCTCGCCCTGCGAGAGCGTCCAGACGATCTGCACCCGCGTGGGATCGCCGAGCGCCTGGAAAGTCTCCGCCAGCAGCGCGAAGAGGCGCTCGGGATTGCGAAGTCCGCTTTGGCCGGCCGCCCGGCGCCTCGGCTTGACGGCGCGTCCCGCCGGACTTGGGACTGCAGCCGCGCCCCGTCGCTGAAGGGGAACTCGGCCGCCGGCTGGGCTCTGGGACTTCGTCTGAAACATATAAACGGATGCTTATGCATTTATGCACTCGAAATCAAGCTTTTTCGGGCCGGCGCGTACGCGCGGGCAAAAGCCACTTCCGATAAGCGAGCTCCCCCACGAACATCAGCACCAGGCTGCCGCCTCCGATCACGGACCGCAGCAGGATTAAGACCCCCAGGTCCACGCGAAAAGCCAAATACAGGAACAGAAAAGCCTTGAGCAGGAAGTATAGCCCCCAGACCAGGGTCACCCGGTGAAGATACCGGTTACCGACGCGATCGAGATCGGATCGGAGCTCCCGCGGCAACGCGGCGGCGAACCACGCGATCGCCGGGGCGCGGGACAGCAACGTCCCCAAAAAGGCGATCCCGAGCAGGAAGTTCTGGGCGAAAGGCCCGAACCGAAAGAAACGCGGGTGCGCGACGAGCAGCAGATCGATCGAACCGAAGACGATCGTGAAGCCCGAGGCGACCAGGAAAAACGGCGAGAACCGAAGCCCGCGGATTCGGTGATAGAGCGCCTGTGCGAATGTGAGGACGATCGCAAGTAGGATGGCCGGCCGCGGTCCAAAGGTCCGAAAGGTCCAGAAAAAACCGATCGGCGCCGAGAAGTTCAGTACGATCCAGCCGGCCCAGTTGCGCCAGTTTTCGAGCCTCCGCCAGCCAGGGGGGAGCCGCATGGAGCGAAAACGTGCAACGCGCGGCCCACTACCCGGACCGATGCCGCAAGCCTCTGTTCAAAAGTGGAAATCCCCTTGACGCGGCCTGAAGCTTTTGGGAGACAAACTCTTCAAGCATTGAATGCGGCTCGCTAAGAAAGCAGCCAAACACAATTGCTGGCACCCGGATCTGCTCCAGGTGCCGTTCTTTTAAAATGCGGAGAGATGGCCGAGCGGTTGAAGGCGCACGCTTGGAAAGCGTGTGTACAGGAAACTGTACCGTGGGTTCGAATCCCACTCTCTCCGCCATTTTTCGAGTCAAGTTCCAAGCAAGTCGTCAGCAAGTCAAAGCAAACCAAGTAGTTGAAATCACAATCACGGGCCTGGCGGTCACGGCCTGAATCTTTCGCGAAATTTCAGAAAATTTCGTGAGTATGCTTCCTTTTTGCTTCCTCGATGCTTCCTGCGCGGCCCACCCAATTTCGTCTTCTCAAATCGAGAAGGCATTTGCCCGCAAGGACTGGATGATTTGATTGGCACTACAATACAACGCTCCCGAAGAAATCCGCACTGGAGCTCGTCGCGCTTCGGTGGATTGATGCCACGAAGATGCCCTCTTGATCCTCCTCGTCATTGATGATCTGGCTCTGCGCAAGCTCCCTCCGCACGCCGGAGAGGAGCTACTCGAAGTCGTCATGAACCGGTATGGCGAGCGCAGCACTCTGATCACCTCGAACCGGATTCTCGAGGACTGAGGCAAGGTCCTTGGAGACCAGACGATCGCCAGTGCGATCCTCGATCGACTTCTCCACCGTGGACATCTGCTCAAGTTTGAGGGCCGGAGCTACCGCCTCAAGCAGGCTGCGGAGCGGTCCACCGACGGCAAGCTTGTCAAAGAGAAGTCCGCCGAGTAACGCGCTTCGTCCTGGTCCAGTCACTGGCCGGTTTTGGAGTGCCCATCGGGGAATTCGCTGCGGCCAGCCCCCCAGAGCCCGTTCGTCCGCCGAGCCCTACAGATCCAAGTGGTTTTCATCGCCTACACATGGATGACGGCGGCACTCTGGCTCACGTCCTACGCCATGATCGAGAACGGCGCGGCCCGGCCCAGGTCGGGCGCTCGCCGCGCAATCCGGCAACAGCCGTCCGCGATCATTTGTCATCTCTCCACCAGCAGCGTGGCCCGGCACCGCGCGACTTGCGCGGAGAGCGCGGCATCCTCGCGAAGCGCCTGAAGGAGCGCGAGACGATTGCGCGGAGGCTGGTAGAAAGCCTCGAAATGCCGCCAGAACTCCGCCTTCCATTCCGGCCGGAAATGGCCGGGCTCTCCGATGGAAAGCGCCAGATCCCTGCCCTGCACGAAAACGTAATCGACCTGGATGCGCTCGGCATAAGGAGTTTCATCGCCGGCTCCCAGCCCGTTCAGCTCAAGGAACTCGCGCAAAGGGAGCTCGCGCGCCTTCTCGCGCAGCGACCTCAGCGGAAGGCACGCGCCCGTCAGCGGATCGATGCCGTTATAAAACAGCAGCTGGTGACGTTCCTCGAAAAGCAGCTCCAGCACCGCGCCGTGAAAATACGCAAAGTACTCCGAAACAGCGACCTCGCTCGACACCCTCGGGAAGCGGCTCGCGAACGAAGGGCGGATCTCCCGCTCGATCAGCGAAAAGAGCCGGCGATCGGCGGCTGTCGCGCCTTCCTCGACCAGGACATCGTATTCGGCGTGGGCCAGCTCGTGGAATACGGTCGTGACATGCACCGCATAGGCCGGAGAGTCCGCAAGCAGCTCCGGCACGGTCTTCAGGCGCCGCTTGCCGGATTCCAGCGAGCCGGCCGGCAGCGTCAGCGCCGGCGACACCTCGATGGTGTTGAGCGCGCCGTTATAGGTAGCGTTCGCTTCAGCGCTGATGAGCTCCCATTGCTTGAGCAGGCTGGGATGCGCGAGCCACACATCCCGCGCCGCCTGTTCGATTCGGAGCGTATCGAGACCCAGGAAGGCTGTCAGGCTGGCGGAATAGCGCGTACTGAAACGCTCCCCCGCGCTTGCGGCTGCAAGAGTGGCTAAAACCGCCAGCGCAGAGATCAAGGTTGATGAAATGACTGAGTTGCATGCCGCAATAATTCGCATCGCACGGAACTTATATTTATCGACTTTTTTAGTCAATAAATCAGAAACCCAACCTGAATCACGAGGGAATTCAACCTTCCCTAGAGCTGAATAGCCCGCCGGTCCGCGCGAATCGGGACGAAAAGCTCTCCAGGGTCTCGAGCTCTTCCTCGCTCCAGGGAGACTTCGAAAGATCGATGGCCTGAACCTTCCTGTAGCTATATTCCAAATGACCGAGGGATTTCAGGAGATCTTCGCGGATCAGCGCCGAGTGGAATCCATCGGAAGCTCTTCTTGACGAGGGCGCACGTCGGCTGAAACTATTCCGAAATGAAGAAGATCCTCGTATGGAGATGGCCAGTCGCGATCGCGCTGCTCGCGTCCACGCTCGCGGCTCCGGCCCAAGCCGCGAAAAAGCCGCTCAGCTTCTGGATCCGCATCGAGAGCTGTGAGACCGTCGCGGGTGGAGTCCCGGATGCCCGACCCGCGCCGCGGCAGTGCGCGCCAGTCGACCTGGGGGCCCTGCTCGAATGGAACTGCAAAAATGATCAGGCCAAATGCCGGCAAAAGAAGACCTTCCGGAACGTCGCTTCCGGCGCGCGCCAGTTCCATCTTCCGAAGCAGACCTACCGCGCCTCGATTCTGAAGGATCGGCGTACGCGCGCGCTTCGCGGCTCTTCTTGCGTGACGGAGCTGCCGAAGCCCCAGGTGTTCCGGCTCGAAAACAACGGGCAGGTCCTCACGCTCACGGTGGAGCGGCACTGCCGAGCCCCCTGATGCGGACGGCGGCGCCGGGTCCGACCCTTCGCCGCCGCGTCGCTCTTTTTAGTTTCTTGCGGAATGGAGCTTACTTCTTGCGTCCTTTCCCCGGCTTTGCGTAGCTCGTATCGCCCGACGGACTCGAGGTATCCGTCGTCTGGGCCGGGTCGATCAGCCTCACCCCGGCCTTAGTCTGGTTATGGTAAAAGTCCAGGGCACTGACCGCGATCAGAGTGCCCGTGTATGGGTAGTACGGCCCCGGCACGGGAACGGTCACGGTACAGGTATAGGGCGGAGCTACGAAAGTGCATCCTCCTCCAGTACCGCTGTTGATCGAGACCACAACCGAACTCACGCCTGCCGGATCCGTGGCTTCCAGCTCGATCGTCAGCACCCGGTTGGACGGCAGGGTGCTGCCATCCACGGGGCTCAGGATCTTGAGGCTCGGGCCGGTCACATCTCCATGATTGTCATAGACCAAGGTTCGGGAAGAGCTGTAAGAATCCGAAACCCCTGCCCAGATCCCCGACTTGTCCCAGATATACCCCAGGAGACTCACCCCTCCAGTGCAGCCGGCGGGCATCTCGGCATACAGCTTCGCCGCATCCAGCTCAAACGAGTAAGGGGCGGCTTCTTTGGTGAGTACCTTTCCTCGGCCACAGATACTGAGGAGCAGCTCGACTCGCTGTACTCCGGTATCATCCGAGGCATTGAAGCTTGCGATGACCTTGCCGCTGTCGACCGGAATATACGAGTAACTCCCGGACATGCGCCCGTAAGTGGTCGTATCGATCGTTGGCGTCACCCAGCGGAGAACCGGCGGGGTGGTATCCAGCGGAGGCAGTCCCGCTACGTTCGGGTCGAGGTCAAAGAGGTACCAGACCCCCGTGGAGTTCCCCTTGCTGTCACTGACGGTGATGGTGACATTGCGTCTGTCCGCGCCTGAAGGGATCGGGATTCTGCGCGTATCCACGAAAAAACTGAAAGGCAGCTCGCAGTCGACCATTGCCCGTCCAATGTATGGGTAAGAGAAATTCGCGCACCCCAGGCCATCAGGATCGCTCGCTTCGACCTTGAATTCGACTATTCCCGCGGGAAGCACCTCGGCCGATGGCGTAATCGAAATAACCGGGCCTTCGCCGTTCGAGTACATGGGCTGCATCGCCGCGGATGCGGGACTTGCGGCGAAGCCGACGATTAGCGCGCAGGCGAGCGCCCGCCAAAGGAACCGGAACCCTGGTTTGAACTTCATGACAATTACCCCCTCGAAGTCAAAGCTCGCTTGGTTGCGCGCTTTGATGATGATCGGCTCTCCAGGAAGCGTGAATCGCGGGCCGACGTTACGCATCCGTCTTCACGCCATACCTCATCAGACTGACTGGATCAAAAGCGGGAAAGCAGCAGGCTCAGGATCTTGCCAGGAAAGAAGCGGCGCCGAGGCTTTTCCTCGGAAGCCTCGTCCTTCGGCTTCACCGAAACCGCCGCCCCGGAAACCCGAGGACGCCACTCTCCGGCCACGAGCAGGGCCAACTCCTGGCGATCCTGCGGGGCCATGCGCCGCGCGATTTCCAGATTCACCCCCCCATACACTCGAGCGAGAAGGTCATAGCCGACGAGACCGAGATCGAAACTCACGTAGGATCGGACGCCTCTGGCCAGGCCCAGGAGCAGCTGGTCGAGCTCCGCGCGCTTCCCTTCGGTTTCGTCGCGATCCAGGAAAGGAAAGCCTCCGAGTCCGAAAGCCTTGGAGAGCGCCGCCATCGGCATGAAGAAGATGAGCCAATCGCGGCCATCGGCCTGATGGACGACGCGGCTGCCGCAAGGAACCACCGCCCCGTTGGGCAGGGCGATCAGACCCAGGAGCACCTCCTGGTGCTGCTCCGGGGATTGGAGCTGGGGAGCGACCCGCGCCTGGGCATCGGGTTCGCAGTCGCCTTTCAGATAGCAGCCGGTCAGGCAGGGCTGGCCCCAGAGCGCCCGGAGCGCTGCGTTCGTCCGCACGTCCGAGCGAGGGCCCAGCTCGATGCAAAGATCATAGGAATCACCGGCCCAAAGGCCTTCTCCCTGAGAAGTGAAGAACTGCGGGGTCTTGCTTTTCATAAGACACTGCCTTTCCGAAGCGGACAAACCGCTCCAGCTGCGTCGCTGAGTCTTTTCAGGGGATTCCGGGCAGGGACGTCCAGCAGAAGAGAAATGCCGTGGGGTCCTGGCCTGAAACAGGCGCGACAAAAAATCAGATTGTTTGGGATTTTTTCAGGGGCAGTGTGAGGTGCTGTCCGAAGGCAGCATCAGTTTTCACGCCCTGTAAGATTACTTTTACATACCTGATCACAAGAGTCAACTTTTATTTCCATTCCCTTATTTCCATGGGATTCTATGAA
Organism: Oligoflexia bacterium; assembly: GCA_023701205.1. Lineage (GTDB taxonomy): Bacteria > Bdellovibrionota > UBA1018 > UBA1018 > UBA1018 > JAMPXJ01. The sequence continues at coordinate 238,260 of JAMPXJ010000001.1, read as the reverse complement.
AAGAACTCATGAAATCGCCTTTTAAGCCGCGATCGCGATTCCGGACGACACTGACTTCCATCCGGGCCACTCTCCTGGCCCTGGCTCTGGGAGCCTTGACCGGCGGAAGCGGCTGCATCGACTTCATCCGGGACCGAAGCCCACCGGCACCGGTCTCAGCGCTTTCTGATGGAGAGGCCTGGCCATCGCTGACTTCTTCGCCCCTCCTTCGGTGGACCTATCCGGGAACGGGAAACAGCCATGCGCTCGATCGTTTTGAATTCGCCCTGGGAACCACGCCGGGAGAAACGGACCTCAAGGACTGGCAGAGCGCGGGAACCGCGACGCAGGCCCCGAGCCTGGGCGGACTGAATCTCGACCCTACGAAAACCTATTACGCGGCCGTACGCGCGATCGATAGCGCGGGCCAGGTCTCGTCCGTCACACTTTCGGCCGGTTGGAGGCCGGTCTCGTCCGTCAACGTGAATGCCCGCTTCGCCATCGCCCCGAACTGGAATGACTACGTCAATGCCGCCTCTCCCTCGACTCCTTGCGCGGGAACCGAGACAGGCTATTATTCCTGTCTGCATGGCGGCGAGAAGCGGGAGCTCGAGTACGCGGGCGCATCGAACTGCACGGGACTTTCCGCCACGGATGAGCTTGCGGCCTTCGACTGGACCTGCGCGGTCGGCGGAGCGGGCGTCGTCTTTCGCTCGCGGGGGCTCAAGGATTCCAAGGGGCTCGCCGACCTGCTCGAGCCCGCTGCCTGGAAGGAGAATCGCGTCATTCTCCGGCGGGACGGCCAGCCCATCGCCTCAAGCCTCCCTGCCCGCTGGTGGACCAATCCGGTGCTCCCGCTGCCAGCGAATCCCGTTGGGCCCTATGCAACCCTCAGCACCGCCGGCGCGATCTACACGCTGGAGTCCTCGCGCACCTCGGCCGGCTATCTCATCGGAGCCGATCGCATCGGCATCGTCACCTTGCCGGGGGCCGTGCTGTCCTATCAGTCGGATAATAGCGAATGGTGTGGTATCGCTACCTCCCCTGCCCTTTGCCTGATCCACGTCGCCGCCTCTCAAGATCCAAAATTCACGTGGCTCGAAGGCAAGATGATCAGTCCGGAAATCGCGACCAATGCCTTCCTACTCTACTATCAGGCCGGCGCTTTTCCCGTATTTCGCCGCCTGTCGACCTGGGGCGGGCCACTTCTGATGCAACAGTCGGTACGTTCCGCGCGGTTGGATCAGGTTCAGATCACATCTATGTTTGGATCAATCTTGAAATTCAGAAACACCCTGGGAACCCGAATTCAAGCTTCTGCCACCACTCTAATGAGGGGGCTGCAGCTCGATGTTGATACAAGTTACTTTCGCGAGGTGCTGGCCACGGGTGGCGTCGAGCTCTCATTTTCGGATAATTCAGTTTTTTTTGGACTGACCGGGAACCAAGACGGTGGCAATCATGCCAAAGTTACGATCAGTCATACTCTGGGTAGCGCGTATTTCAGTAACTGCTCGGATTTGACAATAGCTCAAGGCGCCCACTATGCAGTCACACTTGCTAACGTCGCGCGCGGAAAGCTCACCGGCAATCTGCTGCTCTCCACGCCTGAAGCTTGTGAGGCCTTGGGCGGCACGGATCCTGGCGTGGGGGCCTCCTGCACTCCTCAGGGAGCTTCTGATTTCAATCGCGTCGGCGGTGTGGATACCCTGAATTCCTTTTTCGGCCCGATCTACCGCGACGACTCAAAAAACGCCTCCGATACCCTGGGCGAAGCGCCTTACGTGTCGATCGCCGACTGGCTGAACTTCGAAACCCCCTTTCGAGGCTGGACGGACTCGCAGAACAGGCTTTGCTCCGCGGGAAGCTGCCGTATCTTCGATTGGCGCCTCAAAGCGCTCGATATGGTTTTGCGAAACACCACGGGCACGGGCAACACGCAAAACGACGCTTTTATCCCGGGCGCCCCTTGCCCCGCGGCCGCCCATGGCAACGTCACCACGCAGGATCTCGCCGGAAGGCTCTTCCTGCGAAACGCCTTTGAGATCCTCGGCGACGAGATCGGTGACGAGGACGGGCTTTGCGAGAGCAACGAGGCCTGCGTCTATGCGCCCAACTTCGGCGCGTATCAAGGCGAAGGGGACTACACTGCGCCGGGCGCCTGCGCCTTTCAGGACGGGACGATCAGCGGCGTGACCCTGTATGCCTATCCGATCAACGGAGCGAGCTGAGGCGTTTGAGGAACTGAAAGAAATATTCTTCCGATTCGTCAAGCCGCATGGGCTTGCCGCAGCTTTCGCACGAGGCGGATGGCGCCCTGAACGGCTCGGCTTTGAGATCCAGCTCCGCCGTCCGCAGCGTGCGCACGGTCCGGCTTGAGCAGGTCTCGCAGAAGTAGGGGGCTTCGAAGCTGTCGATCGGGAGGGGGCGCTTGCCGAGCATCCAAGGTTTCGCGTTGGCCTGTTCGAGGAAGAACTCGCTCACCCCGCCGAAACGGAAGCGGAACGGATACCCTTGGATCCTCTTCATGAAATCCAGCCAGCAGCGCACTCCGGAAGAATTGATGCGCTCGACCCCGGAGAGGTCGAACACGACCTCCTCGATCGTCTGCCGCATCCCATTGAGGTATTCGGCGACGGCATCCAAGGGCTTCTCTTCCTCGAGCACGCCCCGGAAAGCGAACGTCACCCTCTTCTCCTCGAGAGAGACCTGAGCTTCGATCTTGATGCTCCTGCCGGAGCCGAGAGCGGCGATGATCGACATCCTGAATACGTTAGAGCGCCAGCCTGAGCGTGTCAACGAGGCGCTTCGAGCAGAAAGTGCCGACCCTCGCTCCAGGCGCTCTCCGTGCCCTCGGTCAGGACCTTCACGCGCCAATAATACGCGCCTGGCTCCCGCGGACGAAGCTTCAGGTAATTACGCTTTCCTTCTGTCCGGGTCTGCGCCGACTCGGGAACGAATCGACGCAGGAACCCCGCATCCCGGGCCAGCTCCACCCGGTAACGCTCCCGGAAGGAGCGGCTCTCCCAAGTCAGGATCACGAGTCCGCCGGCGCGCTCGCGCGCACCCGCTTCGGGAAACTTCAGGACCGGAGGCGCGACCTCGACGCGAACGAACTGCCGAGAGCCCGTCAGGCGCGAACCGTCTGAAAAGATGGCCGTGACCCGCCAGGAATAGCCCCCCTTTTCCGGATCGATCAGCGAAGGAACCGTCACCTGCGCTGTTGCGGTCCGGTAAGGGCCGATGCGCCCGCCCTTCCGGTCAAAGATCTCCACCTCGTATGCGTTGGCGCCCGCCAGCCGCTTCCACCGGAACTCCACGACCTCCGAATAGCGCGAGCCCGGACCATCGCGGGTCAGTCTCTTGATCGCTGGGAGAATCTCGATCACTCCCCGCGCGAGAGGCGATGCCTGGAGCTTCCTGGGCGATGGGGCCGCGATCGCGATGGCGGGATATACGATGCCCGCAGGGATCGCCGAAGCCGAAGGATGCACGAACACCATTCTCGGCGCGCTCCACTCCGAAACGGCGCCACTCTCCGCTCGAGTGCGAACCTGCCAGGTGTGCTCGCCCGGCGGCAGCTCCAGCGTGAGGCCATCGAGCTCTCCGCGTATCGGCTCGGAGATTCCGGAAAACCGGACCTCCGGGACCAAGCCCGGCGCCAGAGGCTCCCAGGTAAGACGAACCGTCGCCTTCTCGAAACCGACCGTGGCCCCATCCAAAGGGCCGATCACTCCGGGAGGCGCCAGGGGGAGCACCTCGAAATCCGCCCAGCCTGTCGCGCGCGCAGCGTCCTGCCCAACGACCCGCCAGCGATAGGCGCCTACGCCCAGCTCGATTTTCGCGCCCGCCCCGCCCGCAGGCACGCTGAGCCTACGGAAAGCCTCCGCGGGCAGCGGACCTTGGATCTCGACGACTACCGGCTTCTCGCCAACGCGCGCGAAACGAAACTCAACCGGCGCGGGCGCGTCCCCGGCAGCCAGAATCCGTGCTCCTGCCAAGGGCGCCTGGAGCTCGGCGAGCGGGGCGTGGATCGCCGCCCTCCCCTCGCTCAACACGGCTTCCATTCCTTTTTCGAGGAGCGCGCCCTCGGGGCCGATCCGCAACGGGAAGTCGCTGCGCAACAGAAGCGGCGCACCGTCCTTCTCCGCCTCCAGTTCCACCGTACGCGTGGATTCCGAAAGATCCGCGCGCGAATCAAAGCGCAGGAGATAGCTTTTCGAGCCCGTAGCCACGCGCAGGGCGCCCTGGCGCGAAGGCAAAGCGAGCCGCACGCGGCCGTTGCCGATCCGGAAAGCCTCGAAGCCCTCTGATTGGCGCGGGCTCTCCAGGCTCACGAGCGAGTCGGGCATGAGCTCAAGCACCAGCTCCCGGATCTGAAGGCGCGCCCGACTTTGCGCACCCGTGAAAACAGAGGATCCGTCCTGAATGACCTTCGGCTCGCCGAAGAGATCCCGCCATAGCGGAGTGGCTGCAGGGCGATACCGCACCGTCCCCGAAATCCGCGACAACACCGCCGTCAGACCGGTCTCCGCGCGGGGATACCATCCCGCCGAGTGCTCTCCGACCCAGTACCCGCCGGAGATCGCCAGAAAAATGGCGCTCCCGCCCAGGGCCAGGCAGATCGCCAGAATCCCGGCATCCAGAGCCCGGGCCTTGAGAACTTCGCGCGCAACTCCCACTCCACGCTATCGGTCGTTCGGGCCATGAATTCAACTGCTGTCCGGCCGCAATCTTTGCCACTCAATTCAGCCGCCCGAGGTGCCGAACAGCAAGTACTGGAATATCCGAGTGACTAGCCCTAAGCTCCATCTCTCCCTCAGAAGCAAATTCGTGGCACTCCTCGCGGCGAGCCTGGGCGCAAGCCTCTGGGCCTACCTCTGGATCGCGACCTCCCTGCTCGTGGAGGACAAGACCTCTTATCTTTTCGAGCACAATCTGGCCGAGCTGCGAAGCGCGGCCGAAGGCGCCGACAATGCGATCCGGCGCGCGGCGCTCTTCGCGCGCTGGCTCGAGAGCCTGGCCAGCCCCGCCGCAGGGACCGACGGCCTGCGCGCGACCTTCGAGCGCGGACGGGAAGCCTTTCATATCCAGTCGGCGATCCTGCTCAAGCCCGCGGGAGAGCGCTTCGAAGTTCTCGAGCAGTTCCTGCCGGAAACGCGCGCGCAGCGGCTCGCGCTGCCGGCCCTGCCCGGCCTTCTGGGCTGGACACCCGCGCGGTTCCCCGACTCCGGGGAGCTGATCGGGGGGAAGCTCGAGGAACACCTCATCCCGATCGGCGTCAAAGGGCATGCCGCCACGGGCGAACCGCTGATGATGATCGTGCTGCTGGATCTCAGCCCCCTCGCGAAGAACTGGCGGTTCCGGAGGGACCTCTCCTTCCGACTGGTCCAGCAGGACGGCCGGGAGGTCGTTTCGCTCGATCCGCCGGGAATGAGGAATTCCGATTTCGCCGCGGCACAGAAGGAGCTCGCGCGCTCGGATTTCGAGGAAGGCGCACGCGAGCTGGTCACGCCTGAAGGCCAGGCATGGCTTGCCTCCTATCGACGGCTCGGAGGCCGAGAGCTCATGGCGATCGGCTTTCTTCCGAAGGATGCCGCGTTCGAAGCCCTCGATCTTCTGCGCCGGCGCTTCGCCTGGGCGGGAGCCGGAATCCTGATCATCGGAATCGGGATCGCCGTCGTGCTCGCCCGCCGCCTCACGGCGCGCCTCCGCGAGATCTGGCAGGCCACGCATCGAATCGCCGAAGGGAACTTCTCGGGGCGAGTCCATGCTCCGGTCTGGGTCGCCGACGAGGTGAGCGGGCTGGCTTCCGCGTTCGACCTCATGTCCGGCCGGATCCAGGAGCTGCTCGCCGCGACCGCGCAGAAAGCGCGCATGCAGCTTGAGCTCGAGACGGCCCGAAGTCTTCAAACGCGATTTCTTCCTCAGGAAGCGTTCCGGGATGGGCGTTTCGAGCTGTCGGGCACGCTGCTTCCCAGCACGGAGTGCGCCGGCGACTGGTGGCAGTTCAGCCGGATGGGGAACTTTCTCGCGATCCTGATCGGCGACGTCACGGGACACGGCGTCTCAGCTGCGTTGCTGACCGCCGCTGTCCAGGGGGCCTTTCTCACCCGGATCGACCAGGAGCTGGGCAGCCCCGACGAGGCGCGCCGCTGGCTTCTCGAGACGATGCGAAGCCTCAACTCCGCGACCCTTCGGTCCGCCAAAGGATCGGCCTCGCTGCCAATGACAGGTGCGATCCTTGACTTGCGCACGGGAGAGCTCCTCTCCGCCAATGCGGGCCATCGACCGCCGCTCGTGCTTCGATCCGGCTCGCGGGAATTCGTGCCGGCGGCCGCGGGCGGCGGATCCGCCCTGGGAGAAGGCCCCGATCCCGAGGTGGAAGTCTCGTCCTTTCGTCTTCAGGAAGATGACCTGATCTTTTGGGCGACGGATGGGCTCTTCGAGTGCCATAATACCAACGAGCAGCGCTGGCCCAAGTCGCTCCTGCTGGACCTGCTGGTCAGGGCGCGGGACGAGGAGTGCTCCCCCGAACAGGCGCGCGATCGGGTGCTGGCGGGCTTTTCCGAATTCCTCGGGAGCGCCGCGAGCTCGCTCTCGGATGACGTCACTCTGGTCGTCGGCCGCGTACCCAGAAACCAGCGACTCACGGAGGCGGTATGAGAGAGCAGAAAAGATTGCTTTCACTATTGTTGCTTCTTGCCCTACCCGGGGCACCGGCCTTTTCCGCAACTGACGTCACGCCGGCAGCCCCGGCTTCCCGACCCGGGATCGCGGGTCTCAGTATCCATCCGGAAAAGCTCGAAATCTCCACCGTGAACCTGGCGCACGGGCCGGCCCTGCTCGCCCGGATTCCCGGCCACTTCGCGCGGGCCCAATGGCAGCTCCTCTGGGAAGAGGAGATCCCGACGGATTCCCAAGGGAACTTCGTATTGGAGCTCCCCCTCGAAAGCGTCGAAACACGGATCACGTTGCGCGCCGTCGGGCTCCTTGGAGAAGTCGAGACCCAGGAAGTCACCGTCGTCGTCCCGGATTTCGAGGAGCGACGGGATCGCCTCGAAATCCAGACCACCGCGGCCTCGCGGATCCGCACTCATCTCGGCCTGGCGATCACTTCGTTGAGCTACTCCGAAACCGACCTGAGCCGCCGCGGCTGGTTCAGCCCGACACTCCAGCTGAACGTCCGCACGACGCTCGTGCCACGACAATGGGAACTTCAAGCCAGCGGCTTCGCGAATCTTCTCCCGTTCGGCGCGGAGCGCGAGACCGACCAGGCTCGTTTTTTCGGCGTGAATCTCCGTGCCGGCTGGGAGATGCTCGAGTCGGATCGCCTTTCTGTTTCCCTGCTCGGCGGCATCTACTTCCTCACCATGAGCGTTCCTTCGGCGGAGTTCGGCTTTCGAAACATCGCCGGACCGCAGCTCTACCCCCAGTTCCGCTACTTCACCGGACTCAGGCGCTCCATTTCGGGCTATCTGAAGTTCTCGCCCATCACGGACGGCATCGTTCCCTTGTCCCTGCGCAGCCGCGAGACCGCCCTCGGCCTGGCCCACCATTGGCATTGGCGGAGCGGACGCTCCCTGAGCGTGAATCTGGACCTGTCCTCGCTGCGGCTGATCCATCCGGATTCGCGCGCCGGAAGGGAAGTTTCCCTGGAGGCCCGGACGCTGTCGCTCGGGATCGGCGTGCAATGGTGACGCGGGAGCTATCTCACCGCCTTCAGGATCTCCGGATCGTTGTTTCGAGGCGCGTTCACCCGGGTTGAAATCTCGCAGGCCTCGAGCCAATCCTCCGGACAGGGCCTCAGCAGCTCCCGGATCGCCCGCGGCTCGCGCAGCTCCGGATCGAGCCAGCCCTCCTCGTTTTCCCTGGAGAGGATCAGCGGCATCCGATCATGAATGGAACTCATGAAGGAGTTGGCCTCCGTCGTCAGAATCGAGAACGAAAGCCGTTCCGAAGAGGAGCCTTTGTGCCAGGCATTCCAGATTCCCGCGACACTCATGATGGGCTCGTCTTTCAAGCGGATGGCATAGGGATGCTTGCCGTCCGGCTCGCGCTTCCACTCGAAAAACCCGCTGAGCGGCACGATGCAGCGCTGGCGAAGGACCAGGTCCTTGTAGAGGCGGCTCTCAAAAACGCTCTCGCTGCGAGCATTGATCGTAGAGAGCCGGGTCTTGAACTCCGGCTCCCACGCGGGAATGAGCTGCCAATGCATGAGTTCGACGCGACGTTCGCCATCGACCACCCGGACCACGGGCGAGAGCTGCGTGGGCGCGAAATTGTAGTTGGGCGCGCGTTTGGGTAGATTCAGCGGATTCCGCCCGAGATAACGGAATGCCAGCTCCTCGTCAGTGTAGGTTTCGTATGCCCGGCCGCACATAAGGAATTCCGATTTCCATATCCTATCGGCTCGTTCCTGGCGACTTCAGAATTGGGTATGCGCGGCGGGGCGTCTTGCCAACGGACCGACCCTATGGTGTGCTCCTGCCATGGCAAAAAATCCCTTCTTTTGTACGGTGCTGCTGCTGGCCTCGCTTTTACAGTGCTTCCCGGTGCGAGCGGATGCGGGAGAACGGATGGAATGGGGCGACCTCCACTGGGGGATCAAGTACTTTCTGCTTCAGGAGCTCGTGCTGGACGCCCCCGTTCGCTTCGAAGCCGGGCATCGCTTCGATTACCTGTCGGAGACCGGCTTACCCGGAGTTCAGACGATCGTTCTCGAGATGAAGGCGAACGACTGCCCTTTTCCGGAGCTGGGCTCCGATCTGGTGCTCGTGAAGCCTGACGGAGTGAATCCCGCGGGACGCGATAATCGGGTTGCGATCCGTATGGAGCCGGGATGCCATCTTGAGATTTATGTTGAAGCAGCGGACTATTATAGCGCGAGCGTCTTTCGAGATTAGCGAGATGAGATCGCGAAACGAGCTGGCAATGCTAGCCGGCCTTGCTCTTGCAGCCTGAGCGGGAATGGTCTATCGCTTCTTGCTTCGAAAATTTGGCCTGATCGGAGGCGTCGCTTATCTCGTCTGGCGCAACCGCAAACAGCTCCGTGAGCTTGCTCGCAATGCCCGAGCGCGACGCGGTGGAAGACCCCCACTCCATGCCGTCAGAACGCCCGCGATTCAGTGAGCATTGCCCAGCGACCGCTCCTTCATCATTCTGCCGGATTAGATCATTCCCCAGGGCCAAGTGCTTTTTGGCAGGCTGTATGACTCCGGAGGCGTAAACCCGTTGACGGATGTGGTCGTTGCAGGGCCTGAGCGCGGATGAGCTGATCCAGGTCTCGGGCAACGTCTCCCAAGGCACCCTGGCCACGCTGACGGACGGCTCGGATGCTTCCGCGCTTCACCACCATGACTCGCTATATCTCCGCTCGGGCAGCTCCTCGAGCCAGAAACTGGGCTCCGGCATCACCTACACCAACGGAAGCATCGGCATCGGCACCGCGACGCCCACGGCGGATCTGGCGTTCGGCGGGAACGTGCCGCGCGAGATTCATTCCGAATTGGAATCCCCCGGGTTCCGGCTCCAACACCTACGCGTTGGCCGTTCGGGGCAGCGGCGTCTACATCGGCGGCAGCTTCATCGATCCTTTCAGATATTTCCTCACGGTCGACACCACGATCGGAGACCTGCTCCACTGAGCTCAAAACGCCTCGAGCCGAATTCTCGAAGCTCGGGCGCCTTTTCCGCCGAGAACTCCCTGCGCGAGGAATTCGGTCAGCTCGAACTTCGGCCCGGTCGCGAGTTCGCAGCCAAATGCCCCGTCTTCGAGCTTTTTCCGGGAAAGTTTCCGCAAGAAGCCCCTACGAACGGACTCAGGCGTCAGCTCGAAAACATAGCCGCCATCGCCGTCCTTGCGCAACGTATGCTTGAGCCCGCGCGCTTTGAGATAGGCCTCCAGCCTGGGCTCCCAGGAGGTCACGAGACGCAGGCCTGAAGGCGCCCAACCGGAAGGAGGTACGGCTCCCAGCAACTTCCCCCACTCGCCCAGCTCCGCGTTCACCCGCGCAAGCCAGGCCGGGTCCGCCAAGCGGCTCGCCAGCAGCGCGAGCGCTGGCTCGCTCCACACGAGCGTCAGCGCGTCCTTGCCCGTCACCCAGACCGGCTCGTCCTCCTTCGACCAGTGCGCCCCGGCGAATCCACGAAAAAGGGGCACGAGCTCCGAGGCGCTCAGCATGAGCGCGCGCGCGAGAGCCACGCCCATCATCTTGCGAGGCAGGCCCCGCGCGGGCGCGCCCACCTCGACGAGGAAGCCGAGCTTTCGTTCGAGCCTCTGGGCCGCGAGCCGTCGCGCTTTGAAGTCGTCCACGGAATAGCCGCGCTTCTGGTCGGCCAGCACGATCGCGCGCACGTGATGCCGCGTGGGGCAGCCGCCGCAATGCGAGCAGCGCGCCTTCGTCCAGCTGCGGCCCAGGCAGTAGTCGATCTCGCCGAACCGGCGGGCAAGCTGCGCCCGCTCCCAGAGGAACTCCCGCTTGACTCCGGTCTCGATCGTCGCCCAGGGCTTCGCGCGACTTTCCTCGAGACTGAAGCCGAGAAGCAGGCGCTCGGGCTCAAGACCCTCCTCGCGAAGCGCGCTTTCGAGCGTCGCCCGGAACCCCTCCGGAATCTCGCGGTAATACACGAAGTCCGTGCGCTCGATCGCCCGTCCCAGCGCGCGCGCGACCGCCGGCTCCGCCGCGCGCACGAGCACCTGGGAGACCCAGTATTCAGGGAGGTCCGCCGCTTCCCGAAACTCGAAGCCCGCCGCCCGCACCCGGCCCGCCGTCTTGCGCAGGATCGGCTCGAAGCGGGCCATCGGAAAGGCATCCTCGAACTCGAGCGGCGTCCACGGAAAGCGCACCAGCGGCGTCATCGAGAAGATCACCCGCGTGCGCGCGTCCGTCCGCCGCCGCGCCTGATTCAGGTGCTCAAGCAGCCCACCGAGCTCTTCGAAGTCCTGCTCCTCCTCCAGTCCCGTGGCGATCATGAAGACCTTCAGCTCGCGCGCCTTGACCTTGAAGATCGCCTCGAGACTCCGGTGCAGCTCCCCGTCGTCGAGGTTCTTGTGCAGGTAGCGCCTCATCCGGGGGGAGATCCCCTCGAGGCCGCAGGTGAGGCTCGTCTTGTCAAGCACCTGCTGGAACCGGAGCATCTCCGGATCGTGCGCGAGCAGGTCGAAACGCTGGCTCTTGAGACCGATATGCCGGAAGTTCGGCGCGAGCTCCCAGAGAATCCCATAGAGCTCCGAGTGCAGGTTGAAATTGAAGCTGTAGAGATCCACCGTATCGAGGCCCATCGAAGCCTTGAGCCTGAGCGCCTTCTCGCGCAGCACTTCGCTCGAGCGCTCACGATAGGGGCGTCGCTCCCAGCTTTCCGCGCAGAAGCTGCAGAAGCAGGGGCAACCTTCGCTGATCTGCAGATGCGCCGCGCCCGCCTGCTCGGGCACGTAAGGGATCGGCGCGCGTTCGAGCGCCATGGAACGATTCAGGTCCCAGACGAAGCTCTTGCGCGTGGGTCCGGGCCGATCCGGCTCGAAGACGCCCGGAAGCCGCGCGAGCTCCGAAAGAAGCTCACTTTTCGGCCGGCCCGCGGCCTTGCCGTCGCGACACAGCTCCAGGATCTCCCTGATCGCCTGATCGCTTTCGCCGACGAAGATCGCGTCCACGAGCGGCGCGTCGAGCCAGGCCGCCGAGGAATACAGCGCGTTAGCCCCCCCGAGCAAAAGCAGAGGGACCTCGGGTCGCTCGAGCCGCTCGGCTTTCGAGAGCGGTATCCCGCTCCGCGCGAGCATTATGCGCAGATTGATGAGCTCCTGCACGATCGAGTTGGAAAAGCCGATCAGATCGAAGCCCTCGGGGCCCCGCTTCGTCTGCGTGCCGAGCAGCCAAGGGACTCCATCGCGATCGAAAATCGCGGCATCCCCCCGCGGCGGAAGATAGGCCAGATCCGGGAAAACCCCCGGCGTTCCGGCCGCGAGCTGGTAAAGAAGCTGGTGCGTGAAGGAATAGCCCGTGTCGAGATAAGTCGAGAGCCGCGCGAAAAGCGCGCGGAACGGGCGCGAGTCGTACTCCGAAAGGGGCAAGGTATTGAGCTCGCCGCCACGAAGCCAGAGGCCTTCCTGCTGCAGCTCCGGTGCGTTTCGCTGGTACCAGTCGCGATGATTCATCCGCAGCCATTATGGCATAACTGCGGCGTCGGATTCGAGAAAGGAGCGGAACCGGGCCGCCTCGGCCGGGCTCGCGAACGCGCGCTTGGGAACTATCCAGGGCACCCCGTGCCGAAGTCGGAAAAAGAAGAACTCGTGGTCCTCGAAGGTTTCCGTAAGCTCCGACCAGGACCGAAGCTCCTCGGGCCCGCCTTGAAACCGCAGCCGGACCCCGTCGCTCGCCAGGACCGCCTCCTGCGGCCCTGAATAGCGCGACTGGCGCCGAAACAGCGTCCGGGGCAGCTGCACGAAGGAATAGGCCGCAAAACCGATCACCATCACCCAGAGCAAACCGAAGACCCGAAGCGCCCAGTCCTCCCCTCCGAAGATCGCCGCCTGAACCATCCCCAAGCCCAGCGCGAAGGTCAAGGCGAGCGCGTTCTTGAAGGTGAGCAGCGATCGCCGCAGATGGACCCGATGCGCGCGCACGAACTCGGACTCGCTCAGAACGAAGGCAACGCGACACTCGCCCGTTCTCATCACTGGCCTTGCTGCAGGAGCTCAGCTCTCAAGCCGGGACAGCGCGCGCGCAGGAACCCGGCAAGCTCAGCGTCAGTTTCATGACGGAGGCCGACCTCTCCGTCGGGCGTCGAAGGGTAACGGAAGACCTCCTCGTTGCGCACGGTGCAGGATTTTCCATCGGGATCGCTGAAGCGCGAGCTCCCCTGTCGCCGCAGGATCGGGGATCCGCCGCGGCGATATCCCGCATCCAGCAGGATGCCCGAATGCCGCGGGATCTCCACGCCGCCCTGGTTACGGCGGTCCACCGCCTCCGCTTCGACCAGCTCTCCGCCAGTAAGCCCGCGCAGGCGCGCCGTGGCGGTATCCACGCGGAGCTCCTCGCCGTTCACCAGCAGCAGCCCCAAGGTCCCGTCGTCGCGCCAGGCAAAACCCGTTTCCCGTACGCGCGGAAAGAAGAAAAACTCGCGCGCCCCCGTATCCTCGGAATCAGGCCCGTCGCCGTAGGAATTAAAGACCAGCAGCTTTCCTTCACTCGTCACCAGAAAGGAGCGGTAGACCATTCCGGAGATGTTCGTGGGCGTCAGGTTCACGAAGCAACGGTCGGAGCTCCGAATCACCTGCACCTGCAGCGCACCGACGCGCTCGACCACCTCTTCGCAGCGCGGTGATGCCGACGCACCCCGGGGGCTGATCGGAACCATGACGAACAAAAGGCTCAGGAACGCGATCGTGCGAGTGGTCATCAGATGCCGCATACGCTTCCCGTGATATCGCAAGCGCGGTGCCGGCGCAATCCTTGCTCTTATTGCTGAACGTATCAAACCATGTGAAAATCGCAGGACAGGCAAATTGCTGTCTTTTTGTATTCAACGCATTTCCACTGATAGGAGCATGCACGATGTCGATTCGACCCCAACTGATCATATCGCTCTCGCTCGTCCTCGCGGCGAGCCTGGCGGCACCCGGCCTGGCCGGCGCGGAGGAGCCCGAAGGATTGAAGATCTTCAAGGCGCAGCACTGCGACGAGTGCCACACCATCAACTCGCTCGGAGTGAAGCTCTCCGCCTCGGAGAAAAAAGACGAGAAGGACAAGGACGAAAAGGAGCCGCCGGATCTCTCCGGAGCCGGGCTGGAGCACGACGCCGCCTGGATGCGCAAGTATCTGAAGAAGAGCGTCAAGAAGGAAGGCAAGGAGCACCGCAAGCGGTTCAAGGGTTCCAAGTCCGAGCTCGAGACGATCACCACCTGGCTCGAGACTCTCAAGACCAAGCCGGAAAAATCGGAAAAGAAAGGCAAATAAGCGTTAAAACGAAGGGCTGGCGGGAACCTCCGCCGGCCCTTTTTTAAAGGAACCCTTCCATGAGCATACTCCTTTGGTTCATTCTCGCGGCGGACCTGCTGCTGATCTCAATGCTGATCTTCGGCTGGCACAGCTTCGGCCGAATCACCCGGCGCCTGATGATCGGCCTGATCGTAGTGATCTTTCCCGTTCTCGGAGCCGTTCCGGCCAACGTCCATACGATCGAGTCGATGAAAAACGTCGACTTCTGCCTGCGCTGCCACACGATGGAAAAGCACGGTGATAGCCTCAAGTCCGAGGACGAGGAGATCGTCGCCGCGGTCCACTGGGCGAACAACTACGTCCCCAAGGAAAAGGCCTGTTACACCTGCCATACCGATTACGATCTCTTCGGCGGCGTGCGGGCCAAGCTCAGCGGCCTCAAGCACCTCTGGGTCTATTACTTCACGACGCCGCCCAAACCCGAGGAGATCAAGACCTACAAGCCTTATGACGTGAACAACTGCCTCTACTGCCACGCGGAGTCCAAGCGGTTCCGCGCGAAGAAAAACCACAACAAGGAGCCCGGCTACCTCGAGAAGATCCTGAGCGGCGAAAAAGGCTGCCTCGTCGCCGGTTGCCATGACATCGCGCACGGAGTGCGGGAGGCCGCCGAGGACGCGGAAGAGCCTGAGACCGTCGCTTCACCTTCAGCCGAGGGCGCGAAGCCGTCGGCGGACGAATGAGAACGGAGACCGACCATGAGCAATAAATATCCACCCAGTCACGTCATCCAGATCCTGGCCCTGCAGTTCATCGGACTGTTCCTGCTCGTCATCGCCGGCAGCATGCACAGCCCGTTGGGAATCGCGGCGGCGTTCACCTTCGGGATGCTCTTCATCCTGGCCGCGGTCGCCCTCTGGCTCGTGCAGCTCCTGCGCGAGTCCAAGGAGATCTCAAGCGACCTCGAGAACGTCCTGAAAAAACGCCCTCTCTGACTGTCGGAACCCCGATTTAACCCTCCGGAAAGGGATCAGGTTTGGACGATCCCTTTCCGGAGCGATTCATCCTTGTCCAGAAGCTGTTCTTTCTGCTTCGCCATTGCATAGGTCACGATCGAGAACAGGATCTCCGCCCCGCAGAATAGCGCGAGATTCGTGGCGATGTTCGAAGTGAAGCCGTACGAGTGCAGGCCCACGTTCAGGAGGTTCACGCCGAACCAGGCCAGCGCCACGATCACGTTCGTGAGCACCATGCCGACGGCCATGCCGATCTTGCCGACGATCCCGCAAAGGCGCGCATGGAGCAGGAAAAGCAGCCACAGCACGATCCAGAGCGCGCCGTTTTCCTTGGGATCCCAGCCCCAGAAGCGGCCCCAGGACTGGTCCGCCCAGATCCCGCCCAGGATCGTCCCGAACATCGTGAAGAAAAGCGAAACCAGGCTCACGCCGACGATGTTGCGGCTCACCTCGTCCGCTTTCGCCTGATCCTTGGGCTTGAAGATGCGGGACAGCAGATAGACATGCCCGAGCACCCCGCCGACGAAGCAGGAGCCGTAGCCGATCGTGATCGTGACCACGTGAGTGGCCAGCCAGAAGTTGGTGTTCAGCACCGCCACCAGCATGCCCATGGTATCGCCCGAGGTCTCGTACCGGGTGCCCATGAACTGCAGGATCGCGCCCGACACCGCGCCGATCAGCGTGCCCAGGCCGTTGCGGCGCATCCGTTCCAGGACCAGGCCGAACACCACCGCCGTGAGGCCCACGAAGATGATCGACTCGTAGAGCGTCGCCACCGGTGGGCGCCCCATGATAACCACCCTCATGACCATTCCGGCCAGATGGAATACGCCCCCTGCCGCGAGAAGCCCGAAGCTCCAGCGCGCCAGCGCCTGCGGCCAGATCATCCAGCTGAAAGCGAGCGCCAGGAAGGAAGCGATGTACAGCGCCAGGCTGTAGGTGAAGAAGTCGAAACGGTTATAAGCGTTCTCGAGGCGGATCTTCCAGGGGCTAATGACCTTCGCCGCGTGCTGCTGCGACTCGACGAGGATCCGGGCGCTCGTCTCGTTCCACTTCCGCCCGTCGCCCGAATGATAGGCCTCGTACAGGCCTTTCCACAGATTCAGGTACTGCGTGCTTTCGGGCGAGCCGAGACCCGAACCCATCAATGCTGTGGGCGCAAGCCAGAGATCCGAGGCATGCTGCCACTGCGGCGGGATGATCCGGAAGATCTCCGTCTGGACATCGCGCTGGGCGCGATCGTACCGGATGGAAAGCTCCGCGAGTTCCCGTTTCTCGTCATCCGTGAGTCCGGCGCCCTTGGAGGTCACCAGGCGGCGGATTCCCTCCTCGAACTGCTTGCGCTTCATGAGATCCCGGAAGCTCAGCCGCTCCCCCGGCTGCACCGTCAGCGCCAGCGCGAGCTTCGGCGAGGAAACCTCGAACTGGGGCAGGAAGACCGAGAACGAGCGGCTGATCTCCAGATAACGAAGGTACTTCTCGTACACCTCGACCATGTGGTTCTGGACCGAAGTGCGCTCCTCTTCCTTCTTGTTCAGGAGCTGCGAGAAAGTCTCCGCCTGCGATTGGAATCCCTGGGTCAGCTCGTAGAACGAATATTTGTGGCCTTCGGTGCGCTCCAGGCCCAGCGCCTCGACCACCGCGTAATCCGACACGTTGAAAACCCGCCGATCATACGCCCGCGACTCGTCGAAAAGCAGCTCTGCCAGCCACTGCATCGCGCTCTGATCCGGCAGCTTGCTCCGGCCGTAAAAGGCCAGGAGATGAATGCGCGCGAAGGTGTCCAGCGGCTTGATCCGGCCCTCGTGGAGCATCGGCACCAGGCCCAGCTCCTTGAACGTGAAATCCGGCGTAGGGCTCGCCGCCGCGACGACGCTGGAAAGCAGAAGGATGGAACTCAGTAAACGTTTCATGTCATTCTCCCTGCCGGTTGCGGATGAGCTTGGGCGCCTGGATCATGAGGTGAACCAGCAGCCCGATGCACATGATGATGCTCGAGATATAGGGAAACGTCCGGCCGGCGTTCTTCACGACGGCGAGAACCGTCGTGTCGCCCGCGGGATGCTCGATGAAGGAGGACTGGTAGAAGGTGTAGCCGCGATGACGGAGCGGCTCGTTCATCTGGATCAAAGCCCGCTGGGAGATCCCGCCGTCCTGGAGCGTGACCACTGACTTGTAGCTCTTGGCCATCCCGGTTCCGGGATGCATCTTCTTCTCGAATTGGATGAGATGGAGCTTGAACGGCAGGATCGTGCGCGCGCGGCGCAGATCCAGCGCGTAGGTCTTGCCATTGGCCTCCAGGGTCTGCCGGACCGGCATCTCCTCGAAGAGTGCGTAGGTGCCGTCCTTGCCCGCGCCCGCGCCGCGGATGCGGAGGAGCGCTCCGGCCTGGTTCTGCTCGGCCTCTTTCGCCTCGGGCGCACCCCGCAGCTCGAAGTTCGCGGCGAAGCCCCGGAGATCCGGCGCGGCCGCGATCATGCCGTTGCGCCGGTCAAACCGCACGTTCTTGAAATACCGCACCACCTCGATCTCGAAAGGAAGAACGGGCGCCTTCATCACCGAACCCGGCTTGAGCCAACCGGCGCCGAAGGCGGTCACCTGGTCGTGATCCGCCGGCGAGGTGTCGGTCACGGCGAGCTCGAGCTTGTGGTAGTCGTTCACGAAGTTGACCGTCTGGTTGGGCGGGATCACCATCGCGCCTTCCTGGCTGAAGGCCGCGGTCAGGAACCCCCCGAGCAGCAGCAGGAGAGCGCCCACGTGCGTGATCCAGATGCCGAGCTTGCCGTTCTTCAGCGTGCTGTCAAAGAGCAGCTTGATGAGAAGGCCGATGAAGATCACGCCCATCGTCGTGTAGCCGCCGGGGAGCGGGATGTACCCGACCCAGTAGATGAACGAGGAGAAGAACAGCTCCTGCGCCCGGAACAGGCCCATCGAACGCTGCGCGAGCGTGCCCGCCACCGTCAGGCACATCAGCCAGAAGACCGCGAAGGTGAAGATCTCGGTCTTGGCCAGGAAGAGGACGTACTTTTTTGCTTTCTCCGGAAGGGGGATCATGGTGGCGAACTCCTTTTGCTAAGGATGAGCGACGGCTGGCTTACGCCCGCCGCAGGGACCTGCACAGGGAGAGAAACTTCTCCTGATTCTTCTGCAACGCGGCTTTGGGCGCCATGAGTTTCACGAAAAGCGTCTTGCCGTCGGCCGGGACCACGGCGACGAGCATCGACTGCCCGGGTGACGAGTCGTTCACGATCTCGAACCACCTGAACTCGCCCAGCGCGCTCTTGCCTTTGCGCGCGGCCTTGAGCACGGCGGCCTCGTCCTGCGCGGGAAGCCCCACCTGTTCGCGCCAGCGGTTCACGTTCGCGACCAGGCCGCCGGCCTCGCCTTCGAGCACGATGATCGAGCCGGTATGCCCATCCGCCTTGAAGCTCACGAGGCGCATCGAAGAGCCGGGCTCCGAGCCCCAGCCTTTGGGGATGTCCCAGCCATAAGCGGACGGCTCCTGCGAAGCGGGAGCCGAAACTTGCTCAGGCATTCCGCCCTGCGGCGACATCATCTGCTGAGTCATCGACTCGTTGGATACGACCGGCTGCTTTTCGGTCTGATACGTTTCGATTTTCAGATCATTGCGGGTGCAGGAAAAAAGGCAGAAAACAAGGGCTAGCGAGAGAAAAAACAAGGCAGGAAATCGTTTCATGAAGTCACTCCCGAATGCTGATGATTGGGCGCATAAAACCATAAATCCGGAACACAAGCTAGCTCAAGATCTCTCGGGGGCCAACGTGAAAACGACGTTTTTGACAGTTTTTTATGCCATAAACGAAAAAGGGGGCGTTGCCGCCCCCTTTCCCGAGTGATTCACCCCGAACCCAGGGGGCCCGGGCCGAACCGATCAGAACTTGTAAGAAACCGTAACTACGCCGGTAGTCGCGGAGTACTCGTTGTCCTTGTACGCGCCGGTGAAAAGGAACCGCTGCGCGCCATTGGAGCCCGCCACCCCGTTGTAGACATACTGGTTGAACTGGACGTCATCGCTCCGCAGCCGTTCCCAAAAGCCCGCCAAAGCGGCCGAGAGGCTCTCGTTCACCTTGTAGCTGAACTTCGCGCTCAGGCTGTTCTTGCGATAATTTCCAAAGTTCTGGATATCCACGAGGGTCGGGCCGCCTGTCTGGGCTTCGAGATCCGCGAAGGCGTTCGCCACTTCCTGTGCATAGGAGGTTTCGAAGTCCAGCAGATCCTCGATCACCGGGACCTGCAGGATCAAGCCGTACCGGTAGTTGTTGTCGGTCCAGGTCTCGTCGAAGTTGAAGTTCGTCGTGTTCTGGGTCGCGCCGAACGGATCCGGAGCGTTGGTGAACTGCCGGTGGAACGCGTGACGATTGACCTTCTCGATGTCCGCGAACGCCGTGATCTTGAAGACCTCGGGCAGGCGGAAGCTCGCGTCGAAGTTCCACTCGCGGCCGAAGTCGTCCTGCAGACCGATCTGGGTCTGGTCATAGACGCTCTTCTTCCATCGATAGCCCACGCCGAGATCGACATCATCCATCGGCGTCAGCGTGACCGCGGCCAGAATGCTGTTCTGGCGCTTCTCGTTGACGTCGAAGCGACGTACGAAGTTCAGCACGTACGACGTGGCCGTCTTGGTGGTGCCGGCGGTCTCGGCCTTGCCCCACTCGGAGGTCCGGCGGAGATAGCCGTACTTCACCTTGGCCGTCGCGAAGTCGAAGAACGAGTTCTTCACCTCCGCGAAGAGCGACTTCTCGAAGCTCGCGTTCGCGTCCGTCCGCTCCTCGCGCACCCGGGCCTCATACTCGTACCCGCCGCGAACCTTCGTCCGCGCCGGGAAGAGGTACCCCAGCTCGCCGCCGATGTTGTTCTTGCGGTAACCGAAGTGCTCGTTGGCCTGCGTGGCCGTGGGGGCCGTCGGCGAATCCGAGTAGATGACCTTGGTCGAATGGTTCTTCTTGTCGAGGAAGCGATAGAAGACATCCGCATCGAGGTGCTCGAAAGGCCGGGCACTCCAGACCGCTGAAGCGTTCTTGTAGCTGATGTCGCCTTTGAAGTCCGGTTCGTTCACGCCCAGGGTCACGGGAGTGTAAGTACCCGTTCCGCCCGGTGCGAGTGAGGTCTCCAACGGGATCGTATTGGTGATCTCCTCCGTGCTTCCCCGCGCCTGGAAGGTCGAATCGAACGGCAGCTTGTAGACCGTTGCCTGCACCGCCAGCTTCTTGGAGTCGCTGTCAGGGCTGAGCGAGAGCTTCTCGTTCAGCTCGGTCGTGCCGACCATCGGGTTGCGGAAGGTGAGATAATCCCACTCCGAGTTGAACTTGCTCAGCGTGCCCGTGGCCGACAGATAAACCATGTCGGTCTTGTAGCCCGCTTCGAGGTTCGTCGTGGTCGTGTTCTGATCCACTGGCTCGGGGAACTCGAACGGCGCGAATCCGGAGGTACCGCCGCCCGTGGGATAGACGCCGCTCGCGGTCGCGATCGGACGCGTTCCCGTCATCGAAACACGGCTCACCGAGAGATCCCCGAAGAACGGCGTGTCCATCGAGATGAGCACGCTGGCGCCGAGGTCCTTCCGCTCGAGTTTGTAGTCGTGCGGGAGCCACTTGCTCATGTCAGACACGTTCGTATCGAGGAACGTCGTCGAGGTCGCCCCGCCCGCTCCCGCCGCCGTATAGGTCAGCGTGTTAGTGCCCAGTCCGCTCGTATAGAACTGCAGGCTGTTGAACGACAGGTTATGCGGCAGCTCATCGAACCAGGCCTTGTAGGTGAACTGGTGATAGCGTCCGCCCGACAGGGAGTAGCCCTGATCGTTTCGGCCAATGTTCTGCGCGAACAGCTGCATGTGGTAAGCACCGTCGAAATACGCGGCCTCGAGGTTCGAGACGACGCCCGAACTCAAATCCTGGTATTCCGTGAAGCGCGCGCTGACCTCGTCGCCTTTCGAGAGCCTCAGGCCCACGCCGGCATTCGCGCTGTACTCCGTCTCCGCCCAGGCGCCTGTCGACGCCAGAAGAGCGATTCCCGTAAGATATTTGAGATTTCTCATCGAATCATTCTCCTCTGTTACCGGACGAAGTACTTGCCGCCGTTATAACCACGACCGCTGGCCGGGTTATGCGGAGCGAAGCTTCCGTGGATTTTCGGATGGCAGTTCTGGCACGACCGCGCCGCGAGCTGCGATTTGAAGGTGCTGGTCTTCACGTTCTCGAAGCCACCATTGCCCTGGTAGGCCGTGCTGGGATGGCGCGACCACTCGTGGCAGTTCTGGCAGAGGTTCGGGGTCTTCTCGACCAGGAGCTTCTGGTTGCGGCTGCCGTGCGAGACGTGGCAGCTCAGGCAGTTCTCCTCGACGGGCGGGTGTTCCCACACATACGGGCCGCGCTTGTCGGTGTGACACTTGTAGCAGAGCTGGTTCGTGCTCTCCGCGCGCAACATCCCGTGGTTCAGCGTGCCGTGCGGGTTGTGGCAGTCGCTGCACGAAACCTTGCCCTCGATGATCGGGTGATGCGAGAGCTTCATCGAGTCGTGCTTCACGTCCTTATGGCAGGTGAAGCAGACATCTGGGCCCGGCTTGACCGTGCCCTTGCCATGCATGCTGTGGCAGCTGGCGCAGGTCAGGTCGTTCTTTCCGTGCTTGCCAGCGCCCCAGAACGCGAGATTGCCGGTCTGATTATGGCACTTCAGGCAAGAGTCGTTCGCCTTGGCCGCATCGATGTTCTTCCCTTTCATCGGGATCGGCATCGGGGCCTTGCCTTCGGCCTTGATGTGCTCCGCTCCGTCCCCGTGACAGGTGGAGCAGGAGTTCTTGGCCTGGTCTTCCTTCGAAGACCAGGCGCGCACGTGATGACTGCCCTTGAAGCCCGCGACCTCGTCCTCGTGGCACTTGGCGCAGCTCTGGGGCTCGTCGGCGGCCAAAGCCGCGCCCGGAAGGAGCAGAGCTCCCGCTGCCAGCAAGCAAAACACCGGCAAAAGTACGTATTTTTTCACTTTCTTCTCCTCATGGCGACCCCGAAGGCAACCTCCTCCGGAATCGGGTTGAAACACCGACAAATGAACGCGCTCGCGCGTCCGCCCGTCGACCTTGCACTTCAAAACTGAAATCGGATTTCAATTACTGCTGCTGCCGCATCGATGGCGCCCTTGCCGCGCCTCTCGAAGGGTACTGCGAAATGAGCGAACAAAGTCAGCCAAACGTCAGCGAAAATCAAGGAATATTCCCCTTCGCTACGCGCAAGACGGACTCGATTCTTCAAAACTTGCTTAAAGTAAAATACTAAACAAGCGGCCCGTCAACAAGACTCCCGGGATGAATTTTCAATGATAATCCCGTGATGAGACAGTCAGCTCTCCCAAAACGGAAAGGTCCAATCGCTCGGCGCGCCTCACGATGAGATTGATCGCCTCGCCGTCCCGCTGAAGATTTCCGGAGACGATCACGAAAGGCGCGTCATTAAACACCTCGCCATACCTCTCGTAAGTATCGCGATGAAGAATCAGATCCAGGAAACCCGCATCGTCCTCGAGCGTGGCGAAGACCGTTCCTTTGGCCGTGGGCGGACGCTGCCGGACGATCACCAGGCCCGCCAGGCGGAAGCCCCTGCCATTTTCATGACGGAGAGCCTCCTTCCTGGCGGCCAGGGTGGTTGCGGGAGGAATCCTTCCGCGCAAAATCCTTCGAAGCGCGCCCATCGGGTGCCCTCGGGTCGAAAGCCCGTACGAACGGTATTCCGCCTGAATCGCCTGGTATTCGTCCAGTCGCGGAAAGGCGGCTTCGGCAGCGGCGCCTGCGCCCGCTCCCGCGCGTCCCGCGTCCGCGAAGAGCTCGAGCTGGTCTCCCTGGGGCGCATGGCAGGCCAGAAGCTCCCAAAGCGCCTCGCGTTGCGTGAAGCCGAAGCCCGAGAACGCGCCCCCGAGCGCGAGATTCTGAAGCACTTCGAAGCCCAGGCGCGCGCGCGCGAAGAAATCCCCGAGGCTTGCGAAGGGGCGCCGTTCACGCTCCGCGATCAGCCGCCGTGCGGCCGCCTCGCCAAAGCCCCGCACCACGCGCAGCCCGACGCGAAGCCCATCCTTGCCGAGCGTGCAGTCCCAGTCCGAACGGTTGGGATCGACAGGCAGAACGCGCACGCCGTGCCGTCTTGCGTCCTCGATGATCGTGTGCGGGGAATAAAAACCCATGGGCTGGGAGTTCAGGAGCGCGCAGGCGAACTCCGCCGGGTAATGGCACTTCAGATAGGACGACGCATACGCCAGGAGGGCGAACGACGCGGCATGGGACTCGGGGAAGCCGTACTCGGCGAAACCCTGGATCTGAAGAAAGACCCGCTCCACCCATTCGAGCGGGAGCCCGCAGGCCAGAAGCCCGTCCATCAGGCGCCGCCCCATTTTTTCAATACTACCGGTGGAACGCCACGCCCCGATCGCGCGTCGGAGCTCATCCGCCTCGCCGGGGGTGAAGCCCGCGAGCACGATCGCGATCTTCATCACCTGCTCCTGGAAGAGCGGGACGCCCAGGGTGCGGCCCAGGATCGGCTCGAGCGCGGGATGCGGGTAGTGGATCGGCTCCTCCCCCCGGCGCCGGCGCAAAAACGGATGCACCATCTGGCCCACGATCGGTCCCGGCCGCACGATCGCCACCTGCACGACGAGATCGTAGAACGTGCGCGGCAGCAGGCGCGGGAGCATGCTCATCTGCGCGCGCGACTCGATCTGGAAGACCCCCACCGTATCCGCCCGCCGGATCATCTCGTAGGTGCGTGCGTCCTCGGCCGGGATCGTCGCGAGCGTGAGCTTTCGTCCCGGCGCCGCCTCGTCCGCAAGCGCGGCCGGGCTCGCGTGGCCCGTTTTTCCGGCTTTTGGGCGGGCATTGACCAGGTCGAGCGTCTTGTGCAACGCCGAGAGCATCCCGAGCGCCAGGAGATCGACCTTGAGAAGCCCGATCACCGCGAGATCCTCCTTGTCCCACTGGACGATCGTGCGGCCTTCCATCCGCGCGGGCTCGATGGGCACGGTCTCGATGAGGGGATCGGCCGAAAGAGTGAACCCGCCGGAATGGATCGACAGATGCCGCGGAAAGCCCTTGAGCTCCTCGGCGAGCTTCGCGAAAAGCGCGGACTTCCCGGATTCCTCGGGGACCTCCTCGGGCCCGAGTCCGAGCGCCTTCGCCAGATCGCGCTTCACGGACTTCGTCCGGTAGGTGATGATCGCCGAGACCATGCCCGCGCGGTCGCGCCCGTACTTCTCGTAGACGTGCTGGATCACCTCCTCGCGGCGCTCGTGCTCGAAGTCCACGTCGATGTCCGGCGGCTCCCCCCGCTCGGCCGAGAGGAAACGCTCGAAGAGCAGCCGCATCCGCACCGGATCGACCGCGGTGATCCCCAGGCAATAGCAGATCGCCGAGTTCGCGGCCGAGCCGCGCCCCTGGCAGAGGATGTCGCGGGAACGGGCGAATTCCACGATCTCCCAGATCGTGAGGAAATAATCGGCGAAGCCCAGCTCCTCGACGAGCCGGAGCTCATGCTCGAGCTGCCGGCGCACGTCCGGCGGCACCTCGCCCGCGTAACGGCGCCCGGCGCCTTCCCAGGTCAGGCTCGCGAGATGGCTTTGCGCCGTCTCGCCGCGCGGGATCCACTCCGAAGGATAGCGATAACGCAGCTCCGAAGGGGAGAATCGGCAGAGCTCGGCGATGCGAGCCGTATTCTCGAGAGCTTCCGGAAAATCGGCAAAAAGCTCCGCCATGCGCGCGGGCGCCTTGAGGTAGCGTTCGCCGTTGGAGAAGAGGCGCCGGCCCGACTCCTCGAGCGGACAGAGATGGCGCGTGGCCGTGAGCGCGTCCTGGAGCGCGCGCCGCTCGGGAGCGTGATAATGCACGTCATTCGTCGCGAGCAGCGGGAGCCCGAGCTCCCGCGCGAGCCTCACGGAACCCGCGACCCGCGCGGCATCGAGCCCGTCGAGAAAACGGGAGACCGGGAGGAAAAGCCTTTCCGGAAAGAATGGCTTCAGCTCCGCGTAGAATCCCTTGGGAATCTCCTCCTCGAGCGAAACGCGGGGAATCGCGACGAGCCCCCGGGACTCCGGGCGCCCGAGCAGCGTGAGCAGCTCCTCCCACCCGAGCCCCGCCTCGCCTTTGGGCTTATCGGCACGGCTCGCGGTGATGAGCCGGCACAAAAGCCCGTAACCCGCGCGATCGAGCGCAAGCAGGCCCAGGCCCCAGCCCGCCTTCGGCAGGGTCGGATGCAGGACCGTGAGCTCCGAGCCCACGATCAGCTTGAGCTGCGGAAACCGCTTCGCGGCGGCGTAAGCCTTGGGAATGCCGTACACGCCGTCGAGATCCGTGATCGCGATTCCCGCGAGCCCCAGCTCGGCCGCGCGCTCGACGAGCTCCTCGGGATGCGAGGCCCCGCGAAGGAAGGAGTAATGCGTGCGGCACTGCAGCTCGGCGTAGCGCAACGATCCCCCTTTCAATCGAAAAAACCGTGCAGGTAAAGCGGGGCCTCGTCGCGCCCGCGCTCCTGGAAGATCCAGAGGCGCTCGCCGTTTTCGGTCGCCACGCGATAGTAGTCGCGATCGAAACCTTCCTTCCACCACTCGCCCGAGAGACGCTCGGGCCCTTCCCAGCCCCGGATTCGCCAATGCTTTCCGTTGAGCGGCAGCTGCAGGAGATTGCCGCGCGCGACGAGCCGCTCGGGCGCCCCCAGGAGCCGCGTGGGCCGCTCGGGCGAGGGCAGCGCTCGCACGCTGCCCTCCCCTGCGTCGGTCACGGAGGCGACCTGAAGCGTTCGCTCGTAGGCTTTCTCGGGAAGATACCGGTCCACGGGCCGCGCGACGAAGACATTGCGCTCGCCGAACTTCTGCGCGAGCCGGGCCATGAGGCTCTCGACCGCCTCGTCCTCCTCTTCTTTTTTCGAGAAGAAATCCCGCTGCGCGCCCCGCCCCGGCGCGGTCTCACGGATCTCCACCTCGAGCGCCTCGACCGGCGCCCCGAGCGGCGCGCGCGCGAGCTCATGCGCGAGCCGATCGCGCAGGATCGGGATGATCCCCGCGGCGGAGCCCTGCGGGAGCGGGAACACGATCCCGAAAGCGCGCCTCCACGCCTCCGCGGCGACGGACCAGCTCTCGAGCTCCAGCCGCGCCTCGAGCGCGAGCACCCGCTCCCCGCGCCCGCGCAGCCGGGCCATCGCGCGATCGAGCACGCCCTTCAGGACGAAGAGGATCGCCTCGAGATTCTCGGCGCTCTCCTGCGCCCGCTCGATGATCGCGGGTTCCGGGTGAAAGCCTTCCCAGGCCTGCGGCAGCTTTCCCTGCACGCGCGCGCTGAGCTCGATGGCTTCTTTGCCGAGCCGCGCGGCGAGGCTCGCCGAAGGCAGCAGCGCGAACTCCCCGAGATTGCGGATGCCCAGGACCTTCAAAAGAGAGATGATCCGCTCGACGCTCTTTTCGTGATCCTGACTGGCCGTACCGGACGTATCGGGACCCGCGCCGGCAAAGCCCCGAAGCGCCTGAAGCGGAAGCGCGCGCCAGGCCTCGGGATCCGCGCCGCAGCGCGGATCGAACCGCGCGAGCGCGAGCGCGGTCGCCGCATCGCGCGCGATGACCACGCGGCAGGGCGCGCCGGGCCCGGCCGAGGGCGCGAGCCTCCGCGCGAGCGCGAGCAACCGTGCCCTCAGGCCATCCTCCGTATAAAGCCGTCCGCAAGCGGAGATCTCGAGAAAAACCGCGCGCTCCTCCGTCCGCAGCGCGACCAGCGGCGTGAAGCGCAGCGACGCCTCCGCGAAGGCGCGAAGGGATTTCGCACCGGTCGCCGCCGGAAAGAGCACGCAGACTACGCGGGACTTCTCTGAAGCCATTCAGTTCCTCTCTGGGCCCGCCCCTGCCGGGATTTCAAAATCCTGATCTCGTGACCCTCGACCCGGGCCTGGAATCGCAGCGGCCAGCTCTCCCGCGTCGCCCGCTCCGAAAGCAGGAGCACCGCGGCCTGGGATTTCTCAGCCGCGAGCTGCAGCCGGCGCAGGCAGACCGCGTCCTCGAGCGGCGCGCCGAGGTCGAGCACGACGCTTCCGAAGACCTGGCTTGCGAGCACCTGCTGCGCGGCCCAGAGCAGCCCCTCCGGCGCGCCGGCCTCGACGAAAAGCACGCGTTCGAGCGCCACGTCCCGCTGCGCCAGGGCGCAAGGATAAATCGTGAGCGCACGCTCGATCCAGGCGATGCGTCCGGGGCTGCCGGCAAGATAATGGAGCGCGGCCAGGGTTTTCCCCTCGCCACGCGGGCCACTGAGCTCGCTGAGCGCCCCCCGCTCGACTTGGGTCGAAAGAGACTGCAAATTCGAGTGAAACAAGTTGCCATCCATGCTGTCCACGAGTATACCATACACTTGTATGGATCAAAGCGGCGATGGGAAATTATCCGCAAAACAAGCCGAAGTCCTCCGAGTCATCCAGGAGGGGATCACCCGCGAAGGCCGCCCGCCCACCTACCGGGATATCGCCCGAAGCTGCGGCTACGAGGCGGTCGGAACCGTGCAGGACCATGTCCGCGCCCTGATCCGCAAAGGCTATCTGCGGAAGGAGCCAGGCGTCGCGCGCGGCCTGCAGCTTTCGCATCGGAGCGAGTCCACGGACGTACCGATCCTGGGTGCAGTGCCGGCGGGACATCCGCTCGAGGCGATCGAGTCGGCGCACGGCTCGCTCGCCGCGCCTTCACGCCTCAAGGGTCCGCTCTTCGCGCTCAAAGTGAAAGGCGAGAGCATGATCGAAGCCGGAATCCTGGACGGGGATTACGTCATCGTTCGCAAACAGGAGGACGCCCAGAACGGCGAGATCGTCGTCGCCTTGATCGATGGCGAGGCGACCGTCAAATTTCTGGAGAAAAAGCGCGGCCGCATCCGGCTTCTTCCCGCGAACCCGCGCTTCTCGCCGATCGAGCTGGGTCCAGGCTCCGAGAACCTGATCCAGGGCAAGGTGGTTTCGGTGCAAAGATACTATTCGACGCTGGACTGACTTCGGTAAAACCAATTAAAATCATGTTTGATGTCCGATAAGCATGTCAGCCTTTCACTCGAGCGGATCGCCGTGGGTGAGCCCTTGCCGGGTCCGATTTACCTCAACATCGACGGGAGATTCGTCACGTTCCGAGGCGAAGGCGACGTGATCGATGCGCTTCTGTTCGACCGTCTTCAGTTCAAGAAGGTCTCCAACCTCTACATCACCGCCGCCGATCAGGCGAAGTTCGCCGAGTGGGGAAGGAAAGCCGCGCCTCCGGCCGCCGAAGGCCCCGCTCCGACGCCCGAGAACCGTGAGTTCATCGCGGCCTGGAAGAGCGCCCATCGCAAGACGCTCGACATCTTCCAGACGGCTCATCCAGACCAGCACGTTGCCTCCGTGCTTTCCTCCTCGCGCAAGCTCGTCGCCGAAGTGGCCAAAACCCCTTTCGCCGCCCAATCCCTGGCCCAGCTTCAGACTTTCTCCCGGGGCACCGTCGATCATTCGGTGAACGTGAGCGTGCTTGCGATCTACCTGGCCATGCAGATGGGCTACACCAGCAGCGTCATCCTGCAGAACGTCTGCCTGGGCGGGCTCCTCCACGACATCGGCAAGCGCAAGATCGACATCCTGGATTCCGACACCCCGGAGAGCGCCAAAGCCAAGCTCCGCGAGCACCCTACCCTGGGACTGCGTCTTCTCGAGCAGCTCGAGAACGTTCCCAAGGAAGTCCTGCTCATCGTGGCCCAACATCACGAGTTCCACGACGGCAGCGGCTTTCCGAAGAAACTCCGGGGCAACAACATCTACGACCTCGCTCGGATCGTTTCGATCGCCAACACGTTCGATCACCTGGTCGCCGAGGGGCGCGGCTCCCTTCACGAGCGCCAGCGCGCGGCGCTCATGAAGCTCGACGAGCGCTTCTTCACGAAGTTCGATCCCGACAAGCATGACAAGGCCGTACGGATCCTGAAGCTCGGGGTTTGAGACGCGCGGTCCGGTTCCTCGCCCGCGAAGCGGCCTTTCGCAAAAAGGGCGGCCCGCGCCTTGCGAGGCGAGGAGGAATGCTTCATCTCCTTCCGGTGAACGAGCGCCCCCGCGAGCGCTGTCTGGGAAAAGGCCCCGAGACCCTCAGCCTCCGCGAATGCCTCACGCTTCTTTTGAGCCCCGGTCCCCCCGGAACGGGCGGACTCGGCCTGGCAGAGGCGCTTCTGCAGCGCACCGGAAAAGACCTGCCGCCGCGGGAAAGGGATCGCGCCTTTTTTCTCGCGATGGAGGAAAACGCGAGTGCCCACCTGCAGGACCTCAGGGGCCTCGGGCCGGCGGCCCAGGCACGCCTTCTCGCCGCCGTCGAGCTCGGACGGCGCTACGCGCTCCACCGCGCCAACGAGCGCCGGGAAAGAACCCGGGACCCATTGCTCGGGCTTCCGATTTCCGCGCAGGCGCTGAACAGGATTCCGCAGGAACGGCGCTATGACTCGCGGGAATGGCTGGGCTTCGTCCCGCTCTACCGCGACGAAAACGTGGGCGAGCTCTGCCTCGTGGAGAAAGGCG
Organism: Oligoflexia bacterium; assembly: GCA_023701205.1. GTDB lineage: Bacteria > Bdellovibrionota > UBA1018 > UBA1018 > UBA1018 > JAMPXJ01. Next base: position 208,791 of record JAMPXJ010000001.1, on the reverse strand, counting down.
TCCGTACCCACGTGAACGTCGATCCCGCTGAGCTTTTCGCACGGGTCCTCGCCCTGCGTCCGGGCGGCATCTTCCTGTTCCACAACCACCCCTCGGGCAAGCTCGCGCCCTCGTTCGAGGACCTGACCCTCACGTCCCGGGTGCGCAAGCTGAGCCAGCAGCTCGGTATCCGCTTCTTCGGGCACGGGATCGTCGCGCCGGAGGGGGAATGCTGGGTCCCGCAGTGAAAAACCCCAACTCACCACCCTGGCCGCACCCGACCATCCTGTGTTAAGCTCGAGCAATTCCATGAATTGCCCGAACTGCCAGAAACCCGCCGAGCTCTGCGTCTGCGACGCCATCCGCCCGCAACCCACGAAAACCCACGTCCTGATCCTGCAGCATCCACAGGAGCCGGACAAAGAGCTGGGCTCGGCGCTGCTGGCCAACCGGATGCTGCCGAATTCCACGCTCAAGATCGGGCTCTCCTGGCCCAACCTCGCCAAAGCGCTCGGGCGAGAGGCCCAGCCTTCGCGTTGGGCGGTGCTGCACCTGGGAAGCGGCATCAAGGAGCTCACGGCCCGGCCCGCGCCCGGCCTGCATTTCGTCACGAAAAACGGAACGCTCCTGCCCGAGGCAGACCGTCCGTCGATCGATGGACTCGTCGTGCTCGATGGTACGTGGAGCCAGGCCAAGACGTTGTGGTGGCGCAACGCCTGGCTGCTCAAGCTCAAACGCGCGATCCTGGTCCCCTCGCGGCCTTCGCTCTACCGGGAGCTGCGCAAAGAGCCCCGGCGCGAATGCCTTTCCACGATCGAATCGATCGCGGAAAGCCTCACAAGCCTGGGAGAGCCTCCGGCGACCGGCGAGGAGCTCCGTAAGATCTTCGCTCTGCTCCTGGACAGGAAAAGAGCGGCGGGAAAGCGCTGAGTTACCGCTTACCGCCTTTTTTCGGCATCTGCTGCAACATATCCATCGCGGCTTTGAGCTGGGCATCCATGTTCGCCCCGCCTTTGGGAGCAGGACGTCCACCCCGCGCGCCCATCCCGCCCATGCCCTGCATGCCTTGCATCATCTGCTGCATGCTGGCCACGGCTTCATTCATGTTCTTGGCGCCCGGAAAGGCCATCTTCATCATCTGTTCGCTCGCCTGCTTGAGTTTGAGGAAGACCACGATATTGAGAACGGTCAGAAGAAGGACCGCGACCCAGCTGACAATCACCCAAGTGGACATGAATACCCCTTTTTTAGATGCCGAAACTCGCCGCCCAACTTAGCCGTGTTCGAAACAGGCGTCAATAAGCTCAGCGCGCGCAAAGGCAGTTGGGAGCCTGCTTGGAAATCAGGGCGGGATCGTCGGTGCGATAACCGGCGTCATACAATGAGCAGAACGACAGCGCCGTGCCCGCGCAATCGGAGCGGCACCCCAGCTTCTTGCCCGCCGCGATGCCTTCGTCGTAATCCGTTTGCAGGCCGCAACGCGTGGGCGCCTGGAAGCGCCCCTGGCAGCCCTTCGCGCGCGAGGCGCAGAAACGGCCGCATTCCGCCTCGGCGAGCGAGACCAGCTTTTTCCGGAACCGTTCCACCCTCGCGGAGATCCCGTCGAAGGAAGCGCATTCCCATTGAACCGCCTGAATCTTGGCCGAACCCGCGCAGCCGGTGCGATCCTCGGGCTTGTCCGCGGTCGCGACGATCCGTACCTTCGGGCCGAAAGTGCAGTACGCCATCGCCTCATCCGTCGCGGACCTCGAGAAAATATCGGCCCGCGCCGAAATCGCGGGACCCGAACCCAGGAGCAGCAGCAGAATTGAAAACGGGAAACGGCGGAAGTTGAAGCACATGGCCTGATTATAGCCCCGGTTCACTCCTCGGGCCAGTGTCGCGGAGGCGGCCCGAGCGGAGAAAGGAGATTTTCGCGCCCGATACAGGCCGCGCACAGAAGCTCCGGAACCACCTTGGAGAGGATCTCCTCGCGGCTTCCTTGAAAGAAGGGACGCAAAGACCAGGAGACGAGCAGACTGGAGCCTTCCAGTTGAAGTTCTTCGGGGGCAAGCGGGAAACCGAGTCGGAGCCGGGTCGCCTTGAGCGGCCACTTCACGCCCAGCATCCGCAGCTCATCGGCCTCGAGCTCCAGACGCGAAGCGTAGCATTCGAGCCTTCCGCTTTCGCGACTCTGGAAGACGATCTCGCGTGGCACCGGTATCCGGCCGAGGCGCTCCACCAGGCAGCCCGGCGCGAGCTCCGGCTTCTCGAGCTCCCAGTAAGGGACCGCCTCGAGGCGAAGACGATAGCTCACGTGAACTTCCGTGCTGATCGAGGCCAGGCACTCCCTCGCGGCATCCAGGGGCATCCCGCGAAAGAGCTCGCTCGCCGGCTGGCAATCGAACTTCGCATCGGGCAGCGGACGCGAAGTGTAACCCATTCCTCCGGGTCCTACCCCGGGATCGGCGCCCGGGCCCGCGGGCCTTCGAATCCGAAGATTTTCCAAAACGAGTTTATGAAGGCGATGCCAGCCCGCCTCGCGCTCGCGCTTCTCGCCCGAGGCGCAGCCCGCGAGCAGCAGCGCCACGAGCAGCGCCACGAGCTGCAGTGATTTGCGAATGTTCATCGTGACTCCCTGCCCGAGAATAACGCTCTTCGGCGCACCGGACAATAGCGCACGGCACATGGATTGCACACGTCGCGGCAGTCTCCGCCACGCCGGGCGGCGATTGCTGCGACCTAGCCGTTCAACAGCTACACATAGCCACTCATAGCCATTCACAGGAGGATACCATGCAACGCATTTCCGCATTCACGATCACGATCGCTTTGAGCGCAGCCCTCGTCGGCTGTTCGAAATCGAAGGGAGGACAGGCGCCCTCGCAACAGCCCGAGCTGCGGCAGGACAAGCCGGCCTGGACGCTTACGCTGCGTTCCAGCTGCGCCGCCGAAGCCGAGGAGAACTGCGTCGCGAAATACGGATTTGCCGTAAAGGCGGATGGCAGCTACGAAATCGGCCCCGGCCCGCAAGGGCAGCTCAAAACCGGGAAGCTCTCAGAGCAGGAGCTTCGCGAGCTGGCGACTCTTGTCTCCGTGGCTCCTGCCGCTGCGGAATCCTGCAGCGATCTCACGGAAAACGACGCGGAACCGGAATCGAGCGATAGCGTCATCCTGCAACGCAGCGACAAGGAGCTTACGCTGTTCCGCACCGAAACGACCCGGACCTGCTTTCAAACCGCAACCCGCGAGTCCGGCGAGCGCTTGCACCATGCAATCCACGCGCTGGCGGGCAAGTATTATGAGCTTCCTTTCCCGGATGCCTGCGCCGAAGCCACCGATCTGGTGCGGGGACTCTATCCCTCGGTGCAGGGCTGTGCCACCGACATGGACTGCGCCTACATCACCGATGACTATGACGTGATTCCCACCGAAGCCGTGGAATACGTCATCACCGATAACTGCAGCAAGGTCCGCCCGCTCGCGGTAGGCAACGCCCGAGCGGTGAAAGCCCAGCAGACGGCGCTGATCGACGCGTTGATTCACGCACAGGAGGTCTGCTCTTATCGGATCCTCCGCGACGACTGCAGCGAGATGTCGGGCTTCCTCTCATCGCTTGGCGCGCCGGTCTGTCAGCAGGGGGTCTGCCGCGCGAATCCCAACGCGAACCCGCTCCGCTGAAACGCGCTCCGCTGAAGCCGGACCCACTCGAGCCGAGACGCTCCCTGCGGGCGCCTCGGCTTTTTTCATGGCACCTCGGTTGCACGACCCTTCCTCATGTCGTGTCTCCGGATACTCATCCCGACTGCCGCGATCCTCTCGATTCTCGCTTCCGGCTGCGGAGATCCGCGCGGCCCCGAGCAGGGCACGCCCCCCGCGACAGGGGGTGACCCCGCGACCTCCCCTCCTTCCGGCTCGCCGGACGTCAACGGCGCGCTCTACGCGGTCGGATGGGACACGGTCATCATCAATGCCAACTACGCGAAGACCACCGTTGATCACGTCGCGCACTTCCTGACCACCCGCAACGCCTGTGGCCGCGACGCCTATGGCGCGATCGAGCTCGGCGTCTGGAACCAGTTCACCGAATCGCTCAACGCCGCCATGCTTGAAGCCCCGCTCGAGGAGCCGCGCTGCCGCACAGTCGAAACCTACAGCAAGATGGACGGCACCGCCGAAGCCCTCCTGGAAGGCCGCAAGCGCCTGCTTTTCGAGGTGCGCGGCCACTCGGAGGTCTGCACGACGATCCGCGACCGCGCGACCGAGGAGAAGCTGTTCTCCGCGATCACGGCGATCGTGCTCGCGGCAGACAAGGAGGACTGCTCACTCGTCAACTGACCTCCGTCTTTGCCAGCGGTTCGCACGAAGTGTGCCCGAGAAGTGCTCACGCCGAGTGTTCACGCCGAGTGTTCACGGAAGAGCAAGGAGGTCTCACGACCGCCATCGAGGCCAGGGAAGGCCTCACCTCATCTTCCCAGAAGCAGCGCGACGAGCTCCAGCCGGCCCCGGGTACGCGACAGGATCTCATCGACGACCTCGGCGGCGATCCCGGCATTGCGGCTGGCGCGCGTGCGCCGGCTTTCCTCGAGCTGCTCCGGCGCGCCGAGAGGCAGGACTGTGAGGAAGTCCGGATGATCGTCCAGGGAGATTCCGGTCCACTCTCCATGACTGATCTCGAACGCGCCGTCCGGGCGCTCGAAGCCGTAGAGGTCGTAGGTATACTCGCGCGAGAGACTCAGCGTGCCGACATCGGAATGCTCGCCCCGCTCGCGCCGGGGCGCGGCCCAGGTCACCCACGTCGTCACGTGCAGCAGAGTGGCGCTGGCGGGGTCGCGCTCGATCCGGGTCTGCGCCATCCAGATAGGCGTATTCCACACGGCGACGCCCGGGTCGCGATCCATGATGATGGGATGCCCTTTCTCGAAGAGCTCCGCCTGCAGGACCCGATGGAACTGCTCGGGAAAGATGTCGTCGTAAACGCCTGCGCGATCCCCGTTGAAGCGTTGCCCGTATTGACGGAGACCGTTGACCGACTCGTAGGTTTTCACGAGCAGCGCCTTGAGATCTCCGATGCCGAACCGGATCCCCTCGAGAGTGGCCTCGCGCGCGGGCTCAAGCTCCATGACCGCGGCTTCGGCCCAGGCGTTACAGAGGCCCTCCCAGGCGGAGGCATTCGGATCATACAGGCGCTCTCGCTCGAAACGCGCGGCCTCGCTTTCGCTGCCGCGGGTACGGCGCACATACTCATCGTACTTTTCCAGAGGCGAGAGCGCTCCCTCGCTCCCCTCGAAAAGAAAAGTCTCCTTCGCGGGATACCACCACGCCGACCACGGCCGATGCGCCGACTCGGCGGACTCCTCTCCGGGACGAACCAGGAGCCGGCCGTAGACGTCGGTCGCGCGCACGAAAGCACCGTCCCGCCGGGGCTTCTGAAACGCCGGCTCGAGGGCCCCCGCCGGATCGCGCGTGCCTTCTCCGCAGGCGCTCAGGCCCCAGGAGCCCAAGAGCATCCCGATGAGAACTCCCCATCTCCCGACCCCACTCACCTTGCCATAACGGCTCATGCAGCCTCCGAAGCCTGATCGAAAAGAAGGCGCCGAAAAGCGGGCCCAGCCCCCTTTCGGCGCCGCTACCTGGCGGAAAACCTGGAAAGCCGGCTATTTCCGGTCATCCTTTCCGGCATTCCCCGCCACGCCCCCGCAGGTATCCACGGTGCGTCCGGTATCCCGGACCTGCATCAACTTGGGATTGGCGCTCTTGGCGGCATCGAGGCTGGCCTGGCAATACTCCGCCGGATCGCCCTTCATCCCCACGACCTCCGCGCAGCTCATCGGACGCTCGATCGCGAGAGTCTTTTCGACCTCCTTGAAGCGCAGACAGGTACCCCCTTTCGCGGCGACGGCGACGTTCTGCGCGCCCGCGGCCACGTAAAACTTGTCGGCAACGACCGTGGTGACGACCATCCGTCCGGCAGCCAGCGGAATCTCCCCGGCGGCGGCGGGCACGAACTCACTGCTGGTATCCACGCACTGGATCCGGATGTTTTCCGGCGCCTTCTGGACCTCGTACTGCGTCGGCCGCAGACACCGGTCCCGGAATTCCTCCCAGGATACCGAGCTCGCCGCCGCCGGGCCCCCGGGCTTGCCCGAGGCGCCGTCCTTGCGTTCGTTCGCCAACACCACTCCCGAGGTGAAGGCGGCCACTACGATCATTGCCATGAAGATCTTGGTAAAAGACATGAGTCTGAGTCCCCCTGTTTAAGTCGTTCAACCGTCCGGCGCGCCAACGTGTGCAACGCGGGTGCCAGCGGCAGACGCGCCGGAGCCAGCGCTTCCGGCCAGGAAGTCCTGAAACATTGCATTTTCCCAATGCGAAAAAAACGGCCAAGGCAGGTGGCAAACGGGTTGGAAAGCCACCTACCTTGACCGCTGAGACCCCGGGCAAGCCCAGGGGTTCACTCGAGGCCGTACCTCCGGCGCTTGCGCCAGAGCGTGCTCAGATTGATACCGAGGATGCTCGCGGCCTCCTCGAGCGTCGTGGCCGTGGCCAGGACGTGCTGGATATGTTTCTTCTCGAGATCTTCGAGGCTCACGTCGGAGCCCGTCAGCGCGAGCGGCGCCACGGTTCCGCCGCCTCCCGGAAGAGGCGCATGTCCCGAATGCTCGAGCACGCGATCCGGAAGGTCCTCGAGCGTCACCTGATCCGCGGCGCACAGGATCGCGGCGCGCTCGAGCGCGTTCTTCAGCTCGCGGATGTTCCCGGGCCAGCCATAGCTCTGAATCGCCTTCCGGGCCGCCTCGTTCAGGGGACGCGGCTTTCTTCCGGTGGCGACGAACGACCTCATCAGCAGCTGATCGGCGAGCGTGAGAATATCCTCGGGGCGCTGGCGCAGCGATGGCATGTGCAGCTCGATCACGTTCAAGCGGAAGTACAGATCTTCGCGGAAACGCCCTTCGCGCACCTCGCGTTCGAGGTCCTTGTTCGTGGCCGCGATGATGCGGACGTCGACCCGGATCGTCTTGGTGTCACCCACGCGCTCGAACTCGCGTTCCTGCAGGAACCGAAGGAGCTTCGTCTGGAGACTCGGGGAGATCTCTCCGATCTCGTCGAGGAAGACAGTGCCGGAGTCGGCCACCTGCAGGCGTCCGATCTTGTCCTTGACCGCTCCCGTGAAGGCGCCGCGGACATGCCCGAAGAGCTCGCTTTCGAGCAGGTTTTCCGAAAGGGTCGCGCAGTTGACGACCGCGAACGGACCCTTGCTGCGCACGCTGCCGTCATGCATGAGCTTCGCGAGCAGGGTCTTCCCCGTTCCGCTCTCGCCGGTGATCAGGATCGTCGAATCCGTCACCGCGACCTTCTTGGCCGTATCGAGCACCTTCTGCATCCGCGGATTCTTCGTGACAATCGAGGACGGCTCCGAAAGCGCGTCCACCTGATCGCGAAGCTTGGTGTTCTCCTCGCGCAGCCGGCGGAACTCCTCGATGCGCTCGACGAGGTGCTCGAGCTGCTCCGGCGTGAACGGCTTGACGAGATAATCATAGGCACCGGTTTTCATCGCGGCCACCGCGGTATCGATCGTCCCGTAGGCGGTCATGATGACGGGAGTGACCGAGGGAAAATATTCCCTCGCCTTGCCTAGCAGATCCAGGCCGCTCATCCCGTCCATGCGAAGGTCCGTCAGGAGTATATCGGGAACCGTCTTGCGCATCATGGCCAGCGCGAGCTCACCGCTGTCCGCCACCTCGACCTGATGACCGACGCTCTTGAGCGCCGCCTCGATCGTGCTGCAAATACTCTTCTCGTCATCCACCACAAGCAGACGCGCCACCACTGCCTCCCTTCCGCAACGACGAGTGACTCTCACCCGCGGCTTCCAAAACTTCCTGAATCCCCGGCTTCTTCGCAATAGTGTCGGCCGCCGCGCCACCCAGCCGGATGGCCTCCGCACCTGCTTTCCGCGGGAGCGTGAAACAGAACTCGGCGCCCAGACCCTGCTCGCTCGTCACCCAGATGCGACCGCCATGCGCCACGACGATCTCTCTCGCGATCGAAAGGCCGGCCCCGGCGCTTCCCGAGCGCGCGACACGAATATCATAAAACGAGGAGAATTTATCAAAAATCCTGCTTTGCCGGCGACGGTCAATGCCCGGTCCGGTGTCGCTGATCCGCACTTCGACCCGATCGTCGAAGACCATCGCCGAGGCCCGGATCCGCCCGTTCCGCGGAGTATGCCGGAGCGCATTGAGCAGCAGGTTCGAGATCGCCCACGCGACCTTCGCCGGATCCATCGGGAGCAGGATCGGCTTGCTGCCACTCTGGATCGCCAGCTCCAGCGTTAGCCCCCGCTCATGCGCCGCAGGCTGGAACGTCTGCACCGTGTGTCTCAGCAGCTTGCCAAGATCCACGTTCTGGATCTCGAGCCTCTGGGTCAGCGTATCGAACCGCGACACGGTCAGCAGCTCGTCGAGCAGTCCGCGCAGGCGATCGACGTCCTCGACACAGGTCCTGATGAGATTGCGATGAGTGGCGTTCGGGAACTGCTCGGAGGCCTTCGCCAGCAGGCGCGTGGCCATGGTGAGACTCGTGACCGGCGTCTTCACCTCATGAGAGAGCGTCGCGAGGAAATGCCCCTTGGCCTCCTGGCCCTCGCGCACGAGCGTCACATCCTGTGCGACCACGACCGTATTCGCCTGGAAGGAGTCGAGCATCTGCGAGATCGAGACGCTGACCGAATGCTCCACCTGCTCGATGAGATCAAAGGAGATCGGGTAGGCCTGGATCAGGTAGTACGCCTTGCGCTCCCCCGTGTCGATCGAGAGATCGACCGGCATCGTCCGCGAGACCGCGTCGAGCACCGCCTTGACGCCGCGCGGGTTGCTTCCGCCGCCGATCAGATTTCCGAGGGAGATGCCTGCCAGGGCTCCGCCGGACCCGACCGAAGGGGAGATCCCCAGGATTCGGCCACCGACAGGATTGGCGTAAACCACGTCCTCGCCCCGAAGCAGCAGGATTCCGTCTGAAATAGAGGCGGCGATGATATCCGCTCGACGCTTCTCGATGAGCAACCGCCGCACGTTGAGGGCGCGGTAGCCCTTGAGGCGCATCAGCAGGCGCTCGAAGCTCTTGGCGACGAAGGAGACCTCGGCCACCTGAGGCTTGAATTCCGGCAGCTTCGCCGGGAGCTCGCCTTCCAGGTCCAGCTGATCCACGAAGCTCGCCAACGAGGAGAGCGGCACGGTGAGCATGATCATGATGCGGTACCCACCCCAAAGCATCAGGACGATCAGCACCAGGAAAAAGAAGCCCGCAAGCGCGACCGATAGCTGCTGCTTCTTCATGAGCTCGTCGGCCATGCGGTAGACGAGATTCTGATTGAGCTCCATGAACGCGCCCACGCCGGCGGCCACCTCCTCCTTGAGCTTCCGCCGGACATCCAGCGGTAGCTTCGAGGGATTCGCCGCGAGATAATTCTCGAAATCCGTCTCGATCTTCCTGAGAAGCCCCTCGGCCTCGACCGTCCGGCCGTTCTGGCGCGCTTTCGACACAGCGGCGCGGAAGTTGCGCAGGTCCGGAGACTCGCTCTCGTCCGGTCGCGCCGGAAGCCGGTAATCCAGCCCCTCGAGCGACGACTGCATCTCACGGGCTTCGGCCATCTGCCGGTAGGCCATGATGGCAACCTGCGCGCCGCTCACGGCCATGCGGTTCTGCAGAAAAAGCAGCAGTCCCGAGAAGAGACTCACCACGCAGAACAAGCCCGCGAAAACCAGGATCAGCCGCGTCCTGAGCGATAGCCGCTCGAAGCTCCTCGCCCCGCTCATAGCTCGCCCCGCCGTCCCGCGCTCCAAAGCGCGTTGGCCTGCTGGGCCCACACGCTCCCGGCATAGTAATCCGAGCAGAGATGAAGCAGGCGAGAGGCTTGAGGGTCGCGAGAATGGGTACCATCAGCAAGGTAGTAATACGCGGCACCCACGAGAAAGAGCGCTTCCGCCATCCGAGAGTCGCCGGGCGCCGAGTTGATGAAGCTTCCCAGCTCGTCGATCGACTGAAGGAAGAGAGCCCTGGAGTCCTGGCGGCGTCCGACGCGGCGATAGCCCATCGCGCGGAAATATTTCAGGCGGCCCTCCCTGAGAATATCCTGCGAAGGCCCCGCGGTGTTCAGCCTCTGGGCTGCGGCGGTCTCGGGTCGCGTCAGTAGGCCCCTGGAGACCATGATCTCCCGTTGCTCCCGGACCACTTCCGCAACCAAGGCACCGCGTTCGTCCCGCAGCGCGAGCTTCCCGTAAAAGCCGGCGCTGAAAATGCTCAAAAGCAGGACCAACGCGGTCCAGGCCAATGTTCTGCCGGCGTCCTTCAGGACCATCCAAAATCGACTGGAGCGCAAGATACCCCCCGGAACCCTTCCCGGGCCGACCGTAACGCAAGGAGCATACCGCGCCGTCATCCAATTGTTTCAGCTACTTGGGCAACCCGACCCGTTCTGCACGATCAGTTCCATGCAAAATGAAACGTGCAGGCCGCACGATCGCGGGTAAAACCGCCTACCTCGCCGCAGCCTGGCGAATCCGGGCGCTCTGCCTTTCCTGGAATGCCTGGCAGTTGGCGCAGTATCGCGCTTCTGGAAGCACCATCAGCCGCTTCGGAGGGATATCTTCCCCACACTCCTCGCAGACGCCGAAGCTTCCGGTCGCCATTTTCGCCAGGGCGCGTTCGATGGCGACGAGCTTCCGACGCTCCTGCTCGGCTAGCGAGCTGTCGCGATCGAGCTGCTCGAGGTTCTGCGCGATGTCGATGATCTCCGCTTGCGCCCCCGCATCGATCTCGGGAACGGCGGCAGGGCGGGCTTCAGAGCCGGCTCCGGACTCGCCGCGCCCCCCTAGATCGCGCCAGCGCTCCATCAGTACCTTCCGGATCTCATCCATCGTCTTGCCATCCATAGACGCCATCGGAATGCGCCCTCCTGCTAGAAGGACCCGTGGTTGCGAATTCCATTCCAGCTATTGAAGAACCTGCTCGGCCGCGGAACGCCAATTGCTTGATCATCGGTCATGGCGCCGCTTCCTTTGAGACGTTTCATGGAAAGACAGACCCGCGAACCCAGTCGTCAGAATCCTTATCGCACCGAGGCCAAGCCGAGGGGTACGCCCCGCTGCGAAGCCTGCCGCGCGGTGAACATCCGCGGCAAGTGGTACTCCGAGGAGGCCGCCCGCGAGCGGCTTCCGGCTCCGGCGCGGACCAGGCCTGCCGCGCCCCGCGCCCGCGCGAAGCGGACGATCTGCCCCGCCTGCCTGCAGCTCGAGGAGCGCTATCCGATGGGCGTGGTCGAGCTGCATGGCGCCGCCTGGCGCGCGAAGGATCTCCTGGTGCGCGAGATGATCGACAACACGGAGCGAATCGCGCGAGAGCGCAACGATCAGGAGCGCGTGCTCTGGTATCAGAGCTTCCGCAATGTCACGCGCTATTACGTGACCCTGCCCGAGCTGGCGCGCCATATCGGGAAGATGCTGGAGAAGTCCTTCAACGGCTCGGTCGAGTACCATCGCTCGACCGAGGAGCCGTTCCTGCGGGTTGTCTGGAACTCCGACCCGGAGATCGCGCGAGCGCCGAAGCCGCGCAAATCACGCCATCGGCGCAACCGCGGCCTCAATCGCACGAGGCGCTGAAGGCCTGGAGATACCGGCTCGTGAGCGGCCGCTCCATCCGGCGCGAGAGCTCGAGGCTCGCGCGGCAAAGCGCGGTCAGATCGATGCCCGATCTCAGACCCAGCCCGTCGAGGAGATAAACCAGGTCCTCGGTCGCGAGATTTCCCGTTGCCCCGGGGGCGAAGGGGCAGCCGCCCAGGCCGCCGGCCGAGCTGTCCAGGGTGCGTACGCCCAGCTCGAGCGCACGGAGGGCATTGGCGAGCGCGGTGCCGCGGGTGTCGTGAAAATGGCCGGCCACTCGCTCCGGCCCGAGCAACTCGAGCGCGGGCTTGAAGATCGCGTCCACCTGATTCGGGGTTCCGACTCCGATGGTATCGCCGATGGAGACCTGCTCGACTCCGAGCGCGGCGAGCTTCTCGACGACCTTGAGTACCCGCCCGACGGACACCTTGCCTTCGAAAGGACAGCCGAACGCGGTGGAGACATAGCCGCGGACATGGATCTCGGCGCCGCGCGCACGGGCATCCGCGAGAAGGCGTGAGAACTCCCGCAGCGACTCCGAGATCGTCATGCCGATGTTGCGCCGGGTGAACTTCTCGGAAGCGGCCGTGAAAACCGCGATGTTGCGCGCGCCCACGCGCAGCGCCGAGCGGAGACCTCGCCGGTTCGGCACGAGCGCCCAGGCGCGCGCCCCGCCCAGATCGAGCGCCCCGCTCGTGATGGCGCGGTAGATCTGCGGGGTGTCGGCCATCTTCGGTACCCGATCCGCGCGCACGAACGCGCCGAGCTCGAGCTCCTTGACGCCCGCCCTGACCAGCGCGCGGACGAACCAGAGCTTGTCCTCCAAGCTGATCGGACGAGGCTCGTTCTGAAGCCCGTCCCGCGGACCGACCTCGAATACGCGGACGCGATCAGCCACTCCCGCTCTCCTCTGCCGAAGAGTCGGGCGCCGAAGGCGCCAATTCCAAGAAACGATCTCCCGGCGAGAGCTGCTGCCCTTCCTTGACCAGGATGCGGCTCACGCTGCCGTCGCACGGGGCCTTGATCGTGAACTCCATCTTCATCGCCTCGACCAGTACCATGGGCTCGCCTTCCGCAACTTTCGTGCCCTCGGCGACCAGGACCTTCCGCACTTTTCCCGGGAACTGCGCGACCAGATCGCTATCGCCACCGCCCGCGGCAGCGCCTCCCGAATGACGGGACTCCGCGTGGACCCGGCCATGGAAGAGCCGGCCATCGAGGCTCACGCTGAGCTGGCCCCGCTGCTCGAAGGCCATGAGCCGGCGCCGGCTTCCGTCGGGCGAGTGGTAGATCACCCATCCGCCGGGCCGAAGCTCGAAGCCCCCCTCGGACGCACCCAGCTCCTGACGCGTCAGCGCGGGGAATTTCGCTTTCTGCCCTGAATAAACGTACGTCTCGCTCATCGGGCCCCCCAGTTCGCGCCGAAATCCGCCCACGGCGAAGCGGCCGCCACAACCGCTTGCGCAGCCGCGGGAGAACGCCCGCGGGCGATCCCGGCGGCCCGGGCCAGCGCCACGGTCCTGAGACCCTCTTCGCCGATTCGGGGCGCGAACGCCGGAAACTCCGAGCCAAGAAACCCGGTATGCACCCTGCCCTCGCGCACGGCAGGATGCTCGGCGATGGCCTTGAGATAGCTCTGGTTGGTTCCCATTCCGAGAATCACCGTCTCCTCGAGCGCGTAGCTCAGCCGAGCGAGCGCGTGATCGCGGTTCTGCGCGAAGACAATGAGCTTGCCCAGCATCGAATCGAAGGAGGTTCCGACTGACTGCCCTTCTTCGATGCCGCTGTCCACGCGGATGCCGGGGCCCGTGGGCCAACGCAGCTTCTCGATCCGGCCGGGGGTCGGGATGAATCCTTGCGCGGGATCCTCCGCGTAGAGCCGCACCTCGATGGCATGCCCGCGCGCCGCGGGAACATCCAGCAGGATCGACTCCTCGGGAGCCTGCGCCTGCGCGAGCTGCGCCCAGACCAGGTCGACGCCCGTGACGAGCTCCGTGACGGGATGCTCGACCTGGAGCCGGGTATTCATCTCAAGGAAATAAAAGCCACCTTCCTCGTCCACGAGGAATTCCAGGGTGCCGGCGCTGCGGTATTTCACCGCGCGCACCAGCCGCATGGCCGCTTCATAGAGCCCTTCGCGCGTCTGCGCGGAAAGATGCGGCGCGGTCGCCTCCTCCCAGACCTTCTGATGGCGCCGCTGCAGCGAGCACTCGCGGTCATACAGATGCACGCCGCCGCCGCGGCCGTCGCCGAAGACCTGCACCTCGATGTGCCGCGGCTTCTCGACGAACCGCTCGAGGAAAAGCGTGCCGTCGCCGAACGCGGCCAGCGCCTCGGCGCTCGCGCTCTCGGCGGCGCTCTCGAGGTCCTCGCGCCGGTCCACGCGGCGCATGCCCTTGCCGCCACCGCCGGCGGAGGCCTTGAGCAGGAGCGGAAAGCCCACCTTCGCGGCCACCGCCGCGAGATCGCCGCCGGGCGGGACCTTCGCCCACGGAAGCGTCGGGATCTTCTCGCGCGTGGCGAGCTCCTTGGCCGAGATCTTCCCGCCCATGAGCTCCATCGTCTCGGCGCGCGGGCCGACGAAAACCAGTCCCGCCTTCTCGACCGCCTCGACGAAGGCCGGGCGCTCGGAGAGAAAGCCATATCCCGGATGGATCAGCGTAGCGCCCGTGCGCTGGGCCACGGCCACGATCGACGGGATATCGAGATAGCCCGCGACGGAATGCACCTCGTCGGCATAGGTGACGTGCCGTGCCTCCTCGTCGCCGGGAGCCTGGATTCCGACGGAGCGCAGACCCATTTCGCGGCAGGCCTGAAAAACCCGGCAGGCGATTTCGGAACGGTTGGCGACCAGGACTTTCGGAACGTTCCGCCGGGTCATTTCTTTGCAGCTCCCTGGGCAGTTCCCTGGGCTGCTCCCTGAGACGCGCCGATCCAGGACGGTTTGCGCTTTTCGAGAAAAGCCTTCAGCCCTTCCTGTCCCTCGGGCGAGATCCTAAGCCGTGCCAGCACCTCGGCGACGTACTCGAGCGGGTCGGCGCACTGCGCGCGCCGCTCCGGCCACGAAAGATCCAGCACGAGCTTTTTGGCGGCGGACATCGCGTTGGGACCGCACTGGAGCATGTTGCCGATGACGCGTTCGACTGCCGACTCGAGCGCGGCCGCGTCCGCGACGACCTCGTGCACGAGCCCGATCTCCTTGGCGCGCGCGGCGCCGAAGCGCTCAGCACTCACGAAGAGCCCGCGCGCCTGCGAAGGACCGATCTTCGCGATGACGAACGGGCCGATGCACGCCGGGATGATCCCCAGCCGCACCTCGCTCAGGCTGAACTGCGTCTCCGCCGTGGCGATCGCGATGTCGCAGACGCTCACCAGGCCCACGCCGCCCCCGATCGCGGCGCCATGAATCGCGCCCACCACGGGCTTCGGGCACTCGTTCAGCAGCGCGAACATCCGCGCCAGCCGCCGGGTGTCCTCGAGGTTCTCCTCGTAGGAGACCTCGATCGAGGCCTTCATCCAGTTGAGATCGCCGCCGGCGCAAAACGCGGGTCCCTCGCCCTTGAGCACGATCGCCTTCACCTCAGGGCGCAGCGCCTCGCCCTCGAACATGCGCGTCAGTTCGGAGATCACCGCTGCGTTGAACGCGTTGCGCACGTCAGGCCGGCTCAGCGCGATCGTCAGGACCCCGCGCCCGTCGAGCGCGACCGATAAAGTCTCGTAATTTTCAGGTTTTTTCACAATTTCTGGACGTATCAGGGAAGACGGAGAGTTGCAAGTTCTCGCCCCGAGCTCCTGGCTCAAGGTCTGCAAGCGCGAGGACCGGCCCGGGGCAATTCCTACAATTCAGCCGGAGGAACTCCAGATGAAAGCGGTCGTATTCAAAGGGATCGGAAAGATCGGGATCGAGGAGGTCGAGGAGCCCCGGATCCAGGAACCCACCGACGCGATCGTGCGGCTGACCGCGAGCGCCATCTGCGGGACGGACCTGCACCTGGTGCACGGCACCTTATCGGGAATGAAGCCCGGGACGATTCTCGGCCACGAGGGGGTCGGCATCGTCGAGCAGGTCGGCGCCGACGTGCGCAATCTCAAGCCCGGGGACCGCGTCGTGATTCCGGCGTCGATCTGCTGCGGCTTCTGCGTCTACTGCCGCGCGGGCTATCAGGCCCAGTGCGATCGGGCGAACCCCCACGGGCCCCAGGCCGGCACCGCGTTTTACGGCGGGCCTGAAAGCAGCGGGCCGTTTCACGGTCTCCAGGCAGAGAAGGCACGCATTCCCTTCGCTCCGGCCAATCTCGTGAAGCTTCCCGACGAGATCACCGACGATGACGCTATCCTGCTCTCGGATGTCGTTCCGACGGGGTATTTCGGAGCGGTTCTGGCCGAAATCAAGCCCGGGGACACCGTGGCCGTCTTCGGCTGCGGGCCGGTGGGCCAGTTCGCGATCGCCAGCGCTCGGCACTTCGGAGCCGACCGGATCTTCGCGGTCGATTCGGTCCATTCCCGGCTCGTTGCGGCGCGCGCCCAGGGCGCAGAGGCGATTGATTTCGAAAAAGAGCACCCGGTGGAAACGATCCGGCGGCTGACCGGCGGGATCGGCGTGGATCGCGTGATCGATGCCGTGGGCGTCGACGCGTGCCGCGCGCACGCGGGCCCCGCCGAAAAGGAAGGCGAGCGGAAAGCGGGTCAGTTCGCGCAGGAGCTCGCGTTCGTCGCGCCCGAGCGGCACGGCAACGGAAATTGGAATGCCGGGGATGCCCCCACCCAGGCCTTGCGCTGGGAAGTCGAGTGCCTTGCCAAGGCCGGGAGCCTGGGAATCATCGGCGTCTACCCCGAGTCGCTGATGGTGTTTCCGATCGGCCAGGCGATGAACAAGAACCTGACGATCAAGCTAGGCAACTGCAACCATCGCAAGTACATCCCGCTCTGCCTTGAGCTCATCCGCAGCGGAGCGCTCCAGCCCGCGCGGATCATCACCCAGCGCCAGGCCTTTTCCTCGATCATCGACGCCTACCATGCGTTCGACCGGCACGAGGCGGGCTGGATCAAGGTGATGCTCAGGCCCGAACCGGCGGCCACCGGGACGGCAGCCACCCGGCGCCCGGCTCCGCTCCAGCTCACGAAGCAGCGGGGAACCCGGGGCAAAGCCTGGGTGGACCCTCGGGCCAATCCGGACACCGGCCCGAGCCGCGAGGCCAGCGACAGCGGCCTGGTATCGCCGCTCAAGAACGAGATTCTCGAGGATCACGCCCGGCGCTATCCCGAAGGCGATCCGGCGGTCCGGCGCAAGAATCCGGATCGCGGGGAGCTTCCGACCGAGGAGCCGGTGCGCCCGGGAATCATGAGAGTGTTTTCCCGGAATCCGAGAAGAAAGCGGGTACGGAAATGATCCCTTACGATGACACGGACGAGGAGCCTTCCTGCACGGGCTGCGGGCTGCCGCAGGAGCAGTTCACCGCGGAACGGGGCAAAGGCTACGTCTCGAAACGCGGCGATCTTTACTGCTGCCGCGACTGCGCTGAAGGGAAAGTCTGTGCCTGCGATCCGGCGCGCGCCCAGTCGGCGTGAGCGCCGGATCGCCGGGCCTCAGAAGTCGATGCCGGCCAGAATCATGATGCCGGTGTGCTTGGTCGTCGAGTTCGAGGTCGTCGCGCTGGGCTGCAGATTGCTCAAGCCCAAATGGTAACGCACCGAAAGCGATCCCGTGGCGACGCCGACCGGAAGCGCCATTCCGGCGCCCAGATCGAGCCCGAACACTGTGCTCGGAGTATTGTCAAAGGTGATCGTGCAGGGAGCTGTCGCCACGCCCGAGATGGAACAGGTCGTACCCACCCGGAAGCCCACCACGGGACCTGCGAAGAAGAAGGGGCTGGCGATACCCGCCGGGATCTTGAGCTTCGCCAGGACCGGGACCTCCAGATAGTGCCAGGCGGCACTCACGGTGATTCCGCCCTCAGTGAGGGTGAAGCCGCGCTGCGCGTACTGCAAGCCCGACTCGATGGCGACGATATCCGCAAAACCCAGCTCGGAGTGCATTCCAAAGACGAGGCCGAAGCGCGAGTTCGTCGAACCGGCCGAGCTCGCTGGCGAAGTCGCGATATTTGCGATATTGCCCCCGGCATGCACGCCGAAGCCTGCGAAGGCGGACTGGGACAAAAGGACAAGGGAAACGGCGACAAGCAAACCCGTGAGATTTTTCATACTGAAATCATAGCCGTGCCAGGTAGGTTGGCAAGTCAAATGAAGGCCTGCGTGCCCGGCGAGAGCGCTCTTACTTCTGTCGAACGATGAGAATCAGTTCGCCATAACCTTTCTCGACGTTCAGATTCCCGCCATAGACGCCCGAATAAGAAGAGACCGCCCAGACCTTGAGCGCATAACAGTAAGTGCCGTCCACCGCGACTCGGTCATCAATCCCCGATCCGACGATCACCTTGTGGTGCATGTCCCTGGTGATGTTGTCCATGACGGGACGGGTAACGGCCAGCCCGGTGTCGTTCCGAAAGATCGCGCGCCCCAGCCCGACAGTCCCGGGCAGGTTATTCGTCAGCTCAGCCTGAAAGCGGGCATCCACATATTCGTTGGCGGCCACGAAGGCGCAGGCGGTGTAAAGATTCGCCATCGCCAGGGTGGTCCCGTTGGTCACTCCCAGCAAGGAGATCGCCTCGCTCCGGCTCCGGACGATTCGGTCGGCGAACGCCCGCTCGGGCATCCCGAGCGCCAGAGTCGCGAGGGCAATGGCCGGAAGGCAACGCCTGATCCTGAATCTGTTCATGCACGACCGCCTTTCGGTTGCGCCACGGCGAAGCTGGCAGCGGCTACTGAAGTCGATTTTAACAGCCACCTGATCCACCAGGAAGTGCGTCAGTCGCGACACTCCCGGCGCTTTGGCGTGGCACAGAAAACGGTTTGACTTCGCCAGACCCTGCGATAGCACTAGCGGATATGTCCCCAGTGCTCAAATCCCACGTCCACGCCAGCAGCGAAGAGTTCAAGACTAACGCGGCCCATCACCGCAAGCTCGCCGCCGAGCTCGAGGAGCGCCTCGCCCGGATCCGCGAAGGCGGCGGGAAGGAAGCCCGCGACCGCCATGAGAAGCGCGGCAAGCTCTTCGTGCGCGACCGCGTGAAAGCGCTCATCGATCCGGCCACGGCTTTCCTCGAGATCGCGCCGCTCGCGGCCTGGGACACCTACGACGGCGCCGCTCCTTCGGCGGGCGTCGTCACCGGCGTCGGCGTCGTGAACGGGCGCGAGGTCATGATCGTGGCCAACGACGCGACGGTCAAGGGCGGGACCTACTTCCCGCTCACCGTGAAGAAGCATCTGCGCGCGCAGGAGATCGCGCAGGAGAACCGCCTGCCGTGCATCTATCTCGTGGATTCGGGCGGGGCGTTCCTGCCGATGCAGGCCGAGGTCTTCCCCGACCGCGATCATTTCGGACGCATCTTCTACAACCAGGCGCGCATGAGCTCCCTCGGGCTTCCGCAGATCTCGGTCGTGATGGGCTCGTGCACCGCGGGCGGCGCTTACGTCCCGGCGATGTCGGACGAAACAGTCATCGTGCGCAACCAGGGCACGATCTTTCTGGGCGGGCCTCCCCTCGTGAAAGCCGCGACCGGCGAGATCGTGACGGCCGAGGAGCTCGGCGGCGGCGACACGCACTCGCGCACCTCGGGCGTGACCGACCACCTGGCCGAAAACGACGAGCACGCGCTGGAGATCGCGCGGGAGATCGTCGCGCACCTCAACCGCCCGGCGCCGACCGCGATCGAGCGCCTCACGCCCGAGGCACCGCTTTATGATCCCGAGGAGATCGCGGGAATCCTGCCGATCGATCTCCGCAAGCCGTTTGACGTGCGCGAGATCATCGCGCGCCTGGTGGATGGCTCGCGCTTCCATGAGTTCAAGGCGCTTTACGGCACGACACTCGTCTGCGGCTTTGCCCACATCTACGGGATTCCCGTAGCGATCCTCGGGAATAACGGGATTCTTTTCAGCGAAAGCGCGCTCAAGGCCGCTCATTTCATCGAGCTGGCGGCCCAGCGCGGGATTCCCCTGCTCTTCCTGCAGAACATCACGGGTTTCATGGTCGGCCGGAAGTACGAGGCCGGGGGAATCGCCAAGGACGGGGCCAAGCTGGTCACCGCCGTCTCGAACGCGCAGGTCCCGAAGTTCACCGTCGTGATCGGCGGGAGCTTCGGGGCGGGAAACTACGGGATGTGCGGTCGCGCCTACCAGCCGCGGATGCTCTGGATGTGGCCCAATTCCCGGATCTCGGTCATGGGCGGCGAGCAGGCCGCGGGCGTCCTCTCGCAGGTGAAGATGGAGCAGCTCGAGAGCCAGGGCAAGAAGCTCTCGCCCGAGGAGATCGAGCGCATCCAGGCGCCGATCCGCGAGCAGTACGAGCGCGAAGGCAATCCCTACACCAGCACCGCGCGGCTTTGGGACGACGGGATTCTCGTGCCCTGGCGCACGCGCGAGGCGCTGGCGCTCGCGCTTTCGGCCTCGCTCAACGCGCCGGTGCCGGAGACGCGCTTCGGCGTGTTCCGGATGTAAAAACGTCGGGCCCACCTTTTGGTAGGGGGCCCGCGTTAAATCGATGCTATTTTTGAACGTCGCGAACCGATGTGAACAAGTCAGGGTTTGATCGCGAACACACGGTTGACCGACGATGCCCGGCTGACTTGCAGATCTCCGAACCGGTGACGCTCCGAAAATTCGACGGTGAACCGATACTCACCGGGAGCCAAAGCTTCAATGGCTCGGCCCAGCTTGGAAGGGCCGACCGTCGCCTCCTGCTGAAGAGAAGGCGATCCGAAGGACTCGCTCCATTTCTGTTCATAGTTTTTCGCGGCGGGATCGAATACGGAGACCCAAAGGCTGCGCAATTCCTGAGACTGGTATTCCGGCGACCTGAAGTCCGTCCAGCGGAAGGTGGGATTGCCGCTCCCGAAAATCTGGCCTGGCGTCGGACTCGAAACCCGCGGCCCATCCGAAGCATTGGCCAGCTCATCCAGAATGAACCAGCCATCGACCTTTTTCCCGTTCGTGAGCTCGATCTTCAAGAGATACAAACCCGCCGGCACCGGCCTCTTGGTCCTGGCTCCCTGAAAGGAAAACATCGGCGTGCCCCGCGGAAACCCGGCGCCGGAATTCTCTGACCAGTCGCCGATTTCCTTCTGTTTATCGAGAACCACCTCATCCGGATGACGCACGATCTGAAGCTGTCGCACGGAACCTGACTCACTCTGGGAAGAGTTCACCTTGAGCAGGTAAGCCACGCCGGAGGTGTCCACCTCCGAACGCCGCGTGGAAATCCGGAAGTTCGTCAGCTCCGGGGGCAGCTCCCAATCGGCGGGGAGCCCGTTCGTACCCGCGACCTCCCGTGCTTTGCGGTAGAGGCTCAGGAGATTTTCCCGAATCGCGCGGTCCTGGGGCGCTGCCTCGAGCCCAGCCTTGATCTCGAGCATCATCTTCCTGAAATCGCCCTGCGCGTATGCTTGCTGCGCGCCTACGACCGGACCCTCGCCTGAGGCGAAAAAACTTCCCGCGAGGGCGCCCGATCCCATAAACAAACCCAACACACAAAATCCCGACTTCCAGTTCAGTTTCATCATTTGCCCCTCCTTTGGGTGGCGTTTTCAAACACCTTCCCATAGCGGGTTTTGAAGTTTGTCAGACGCTCGCAAGTCATTTGTGAAATCTGAAACGATATCCGATGCCATGCAGGGTCTCGAAGGGCTCTGCCCCGAATTTCTGCCTCAGCTGGAGCACATGCGTGTCGACTGTTCGCGTGGTGGGCGATCGCTCATAGCCCCAGACCTTCTTGAGGAGCTCCTCACGCGAGAAGATCTCGTTGGGATGCTCCAGGAAAACGCGCAGCAGCTCGAATTCCATTCGAGTGAGCTCCGTCTCCTGTCCCTGGAAAAGGACCTGACGCGTCCGCGGATCCAGATGGAATCCCGCGACCACGACCGGTTCGCCTCTCTTTCCGGAAGCTCCGGAATCCATGCGATCACGAAGCTGCACCCGGATCCGCGCCACGAGCTCCCGCGGCTCGAACGGCTTGGTGACGTAATCATTGGCCCCGAGCTCAAGGCCGACCACCTTGTCCACGAGCTCGGCTCGCGCGGTAAGCAGAATCGCCGGAACCCGGCTTCCCTGGCTCCTCCATTTCCTGAGAAGCTCGATTCCCTGGCCATCCGGCAGCATCCAGTCCAAAAGCACCAGCTCCGGCGCCTCGCGCGCGAATTCGCGTTCGGCCTGAGCCAGCGTTCCGGCAATCCGAAGCGCGAAACCTTCCCGCTTCAGATAATCCTCGAGCGGCATTCGGACATTTTCCTCATCCTCGACCAGCAGGATCCTGATCATGCTTTAGCCTCCCGCCTTCAGGAGAATCGAAAAAGTCGTTGGAGCGCTTTGAATCGCCAGCTCCCCGCCCATTCCAGATACTGCCCTCTGGACGATTGAAAGTCCCAAGCCCAGACCGCGGCTCCGCTTCCCTTTCGAAAAAGGCCGGGTCAACTCGGACAAATCCTCGAGTGCCGCGCTTCCTTGATCGGTGACTGCAATCCTCAGACGCCTGCGCTCCTCCGAGAGCACCAGCCTGACCGGCGCTTGGCCATGCGCTAACGCGTTGTCCACGAGATTCTTCACGCAAAGCTCCAGCCAATAAGGATCACACTTCAACCCCCGATCCGTTGCCAAGGGAGAAAAATCCAGCTCCGGAGAAATCCGTTCCCTCAGCTCCGCGAAATAGTCATTGCAGGAGGGCAAGCTATCCTCTCGGAACCGCAACCCCTGCCCGCGCCCCTCGGGGCTTGTGCCCAGGTAATTCTTGCTGGCCTCAGTGATCCTTCCCAGTCGCTGGAGCTCATCGCACATCCGGAGAAAGGCCCTTTGCGAGCCTTCGGGCAGGTGATCGAACTCGCGCCTCAGCTCCTCAAGCGAAAGCCGCAAAGAGGCCGCGGGAGTCCTGAGCTCATGAGTCAGCATCTGCAGGACGAAAAGCCTCCGCTCGTCCTCCTGTTTGCGCTGCCGGATTCTTCGCAGCGACACGATCAGGACGGCCGCAAGTGCGGTCACGAAAGCCCCGAAACTCAGCCCCGCGAGGCCCCAGATGCGCCAACCGGACGGACTCAGCGACTCCCGGGCGGCGAACCGATCCCAACTGGCTCGAGGGTAGGCGCGAACCTCGCCGTTCTCGTGAACGATCCAGGCGTGCTTTCCCCCCAAGACCAGGCGCTGACCTTCCAGGATCGCCCGAAGCTCGCCCGCACTCAGGCGGGAAATCGAAAGCGTGGCATCCTCGAGCACGTGCTGAAGCGAGGGAAATCTGGCGGACAGATCGGCCAGCCGCACATAGCTCGCGCCCGAGGGATGCATGAAGGGTGCGTTCTCGAAGAAATCCGCCGGAAGACTCTTGAGCGCCCCGCACCGATGGCGATGCCAGATCCAGGCCTTCTCCAAAGGAGCGAAGCGCTTCTTGGGCGAGAGCCAGGCCGAGGGCAAGCAATTCTTGGCGTAGGAATAAAGCGCTCGGATCTCCTCGTGAGGAAAATCCTGAAGCCGGGGAAGCGCGAAAGCCGGATCCCAAAGCTCCCTTGCCTCGCGGCCGCCGCGAATCTCCGCGGGACTGACCGAAAACAAGGGCCGCTCCCCGCCTTCGAAGCGCCTTTGGAGCGCTTCCGGCGTACCTGCCGTATCGAAGCGGGCCTGCCAGAAAAGGATTCCGGAGGAAATCCCCAAAAGCAGTACCAAGGCCAAGGACGCGCGATCAGGCTTCATACCCGAAAGCTATCGCACGATCCCGCCCCGGTTGTCAGGAGTTTGTAAAATCTTTGGCCTCACCCCCCTGAGCGCGGAAGCCGCGGTAGCCAGGAAGAAGAAGACGAGGGCGATACCATTCAAAGCGGCACCCCAATAGCGCAACTCCCCGGCCCCGCCGAAATCCCCCGCGAGCCGCAGGACGAGCGACAGGTGCAAGAGCGCAAGATGCCCGTAGAAATACGAACGGAACGGCACCGTGATCTTCGCCACGGCCGGCAGGATCACCGGCGCATGCCCGAAGATCATCGAGAAGACGAAGCCCACGAAAAGCGCGTGCAGGACCGCATCGTAGACCGGCCCCGCCCCGCCGCCCAGGCCGAAGAAAAGCATGAGCCCGCCCGAGATCCCGAGCCAGGCATTGCCCGAGATCAGGCAGATCGCGATGAAACGCGGCAGGCCGGCAAAGCGCACGGTCCTGCGCGCGACGTCGTTGAGGAGCAGCCAGATCGAAAGGCCGAGCAGCCCCGCGCCGAAAAGCGCGAGAGCCGGGCTCGCAAGCGCGTCGGCCGAAGCCGGCGCGGCAAGCAGGTTCCACGCGGCTCCGAGCGGCAGCAGAGAGGCGAAAAGGACAAAGGCGCCACGCGCGCGCGCGCTCAGGCGCAGGAGCCGCCCGAGCTCCAGGCGCTCCCCGGCGATCGTGAGGGCGAGGAACGCCATCCACCAGGGCACCGCCTGCGGCACCGCGCCGGTCATGAAGTAAACAGCGTTGCCCGCCAGGAGGAGCACTGCCGCGCCCGCGAGCGCCGCCGAATGCAGCGCGGGCTGCAGGCGGAAGAAATGCCCCAGGATCGCGACGAAAATCGCGTTGCTGAGGAGAAGGGCGGGAGCGGCGACCGGACTTCCTGCCAGCAGCAGCGCCACTCCCGCGATATTTCCCGCCGGAGCGAGATAGCCCCAGAACCTCCCGAGCGCCTTGGCGCGCTCGATCGCGATCACCGTGCCCAGGAAACCCAGGACCATCAGCGGCCCGTGCAGCCCGATGGATACCGGTGGGAGCCCCCAGGTGGCGAGCGCGCCCAGGCGGCCCAGGCCGCCCAGCACGCCAAAGAGCAGCATGCCCAGGATGGGGATCGCGAAGAGCGGTTCGAAGCGCAAGCTCAGCCTCCGCAGACTCCGCAGCAGGATTGCTTCTTGCCGACCTGCACGCGCCAGGTGTCGGGCCCCTGCTCGAGGTAATCCCAGGTGAACTCGCCCTTGCGCTCGGCCGAGAACTGATAATAGAGCGGCTTCGGGTCGTGATCGTTCACGAGCACGAAGGCTTCCGCCGCCTCGAGCGAATCGAAGGTCTCGAAGATCCTCGGATGCCGCTTGGCGGGCGGGATTTCACGAACGTCGAGTACGGTTTTGATTTCCATTTTTCTCTCCTTTGCGTTTTGTGTTTCGGGTTGTGTTTCGGGGGAACTGACTCACCAGCCCAGCTGCGCCTTGGCCGACTCCGACATCATCGAGGGATCCCACTCGGGTTCCCAGACGAGCTCGACGGCCACGTCAGGAACATGAGGGAAATGCTGCCGCAAGGCGCCCTCGGCCTCATCGCGGATATGCTGCCCGAGCGGGCAGGCCGGCGAGGTCATGGTCAGCGCCACGCGGATCCCGTCGCGGTCGGCGCGGGCCTCGTAGACCAGTCCCAGCTCCACGACATTGATCCCGAGCTCGGGATCGATGACATAGGCCAGGGCTTGCCGGATGGCGTTTTCGTCTGGCAGAGGCAGGAGCGAGTCAGGTGCGTTGCTCATGGGTCCAGACTACACGTCATCCCGGGAGGATTCCTTGCTCCAGATCAAGACGCAATCGCCTATTCTCCCGAGCCTTTGCCGTAGCCATAGGACGAGAAATCCGGCTTTTGCCGCTGGGGCGCCCGGGCGGCCTCCTGCTTGCGCGCCTGCTCGCGCCGTCGCTTGCGGGCCCGGTATTCCGAAACGAGCTGCCGGTTCTCGGGACGCTGGGGCTGCAAAAGGGCCTGATGCACCTTACGCGCGCGCAGATCCTTGGCGACGTGGAGTGGCCTCCTGGACGCCGGGTCAAAGCCGCTCCAGAACATCGCGGTCGCCAGGGTCATCGGCGTCGGGATGAAACCCTGCACCTGCTGAAGGCGCCAACCCTCGTCCTGAAGCCAGTCGAAGACCTGTTCCATCTTCTCGTCCGTGGTGCCCGGGAAGCTCGAGATGAAATACGGAACCAGGTACTGCTCCTTGCCCGCCTCGCGCGAGATTTTCTCGAACTCCTCGCGGAACTCGCAAAAGAGCTCGAAAGGCGGCTTCTTCATGAGCGCCAGAATCTCCGGATCCGTATGCTCGGGCGCGACCTTCAGATGGCCGCCCACGTGATGCGTGAGCACCTCGCGGAGATATTCCTTGTCCTGGAGCGCGAGATCGTAGCGCAGGCCGCTCGCGATGAAGACCTTGCGGATCCCGCGTGTTTCGCGCGCCTGCCGGAGAAGCCGCGTCTGCGGCGCGTGATCCGTCACCAGATGCGGGCAGATCCGCGGCGCCACGCAGGAAAGCTTGCGGCACATGCTCTGGACGCTCTCGCTCTTGCAGCGGAGCATGTACATGTTCGCGGTCGGACCGCCGAGATCCGAGACCACGCCGGTGAAGCCCGGAACCTCGCCGAGGCCACGAAGCTCCTTCAGCACCGAAGATTCGGAGCGGGACTGCACGACCCGGCCCTGATGCAGCGTGATCGCGCAGAAGGAGCAGCCGCCGAAGCAGCCGCGATTGACCGCGAGCGAGAAACGGATCATTTCCGCGGCCGGGATCTTCGCCGCCTGGGCTGCGGCGGCGCGGTCGCGTCCGTAATCGCGTTCCGCCTTCTCCTGGTACGAGAAGTGCGCCTCCTTCGAGAACGGGAGCTCGTAGAGCGAATCCAGCTCGGGCGTGGTGAGCGGCAGCGGCGGCGGGTTGATCACGACGGCCTTGTTCCCATGGTGCTGCACGAGGGTCTTGGCGTTGTAGGGGTTGGACTCGAGCTCGATGTGATAGGCCGCGCGCGCGAACTTCTTCTTGTCGTCGCGGACTTCCTCGAACGAAGGCAGCGTGAGCCGGTGCGGGAGCACTCGCGCGGCTTCCTTGTCGGAGACATAGGCGATGCCCCGCTCGTTGCGAAGCCGCTTCAAGGCCGCTTCGGCCCAGCTCAAGGTGCCCTGCTGCCCGGGCGCCTCCTCCCGCGCACGCTTGAGATCACCCGCGATCCGCAGCGCCTGGCGTTCGCCCATCCCGAAGACTGCGAGGTCGCAGTCGAGCTCCACGAGGATCGAGGGCCGTACGCGGTTCTGCCA
This sequence comes from Oligoflexia bacterium, assembly GCA_023701205.1. Classification (GTDB taxonomy): domain Bacteria; phylum Bdellovibrionota; class UBA1018; order UBA1018; family UBA1018; genus JAMPXJ01. The sequence goes on along the minus strand of JAMPXJ010000001.1, from coordinate 182,067 downwards.
GTAGTCGTAATGCGCGAGCCGCCGGAGCGAGGCCTCGACGCCGCCTGCGATCACCGGAACGCCCGCGAAGGCTTTGCGCGCGAGCTTCGAGTACACGATGCTCGCGTAATCCGGCCGGTAGCCGCCCGCGCCGCCCGGCGAGTACATGTCGTCGGAGCGCGGTTTTTTATTGGCGGTGTAATTATTGATCATCGAGTCGACCACGCCCGCGCTCACCCCGACGAAGAGCCGGGGCGCGCCCATACGACGGAAGTCCGCGAGCGCCTCCGCCTCGTTGGCCGCGGCGCGCGAGCCCTTGGCCTGGCCGCGCGGGCCGGTAAAGCCCGGGTAAACGGGCTGGGCGATGATTCCGACGCGATAGCCTTCGCGAATGAGGAGGCGCGCGAGCAGCGGGATGCCGAAGCTCGGGTGGTCCACGTACGCATCGCCGCTGATCAGCAGGATGTCGAGCCCCTTCCAGCCCCGCGCCTCCATCTCGGCGCGGGTCGTGGGCACGAACTTCAGGAGCTTGCGCAGCTCGCGGGTTCGCGGCGTCTCGACCTCGCTCACCGGGATCGGCTGGGAGAGCCAGCCGTGCTCCAGCTGGGGATCCTTGGCATTGGTGATCCCGCCGGGCACGCCCGGGACAAGCGGCGGTAAATGCGAACAATCTTTCATGGTTGGCGTCTTAGCAAACCCGGGGGGCTCTGGCAAATCCGATTATTTCGCTCAGTTTTCGCTCGGTTTTCAAGGAAACCAAGCTCCCCTTGCCTCCTGCTCGGGTGAATGATATTGTTGTATTCAATTGATTACTTAACTAGGAGCTCTCATGACCACCCCAGGCACAACCGAAACCGGTCAAAAGTATGAAATGAAAATCACCTTCCCCGGAAACAAGAAGGTCAGCGCCCACTTCGACGGCTTCGAGATCGCCACCGATCAGCCCGCGCCAAGCGGCGATGGGAGCGCTCCGGCGCCCTTCGATCTCTTTCTCGCCTCGATCGGCACCTGTGCCGGGATCTATGTAGTGAGCTTCTGCCAGCGCCGCAAGCTGCCGATCGAGGGGCTTGAGATCCTCCAGGCGATGGAGGAGGATCCCGCGACCGGTCTGGTCGCCAAGATCAGCCTGCGGATCCGCACGCCCCAGGGATTCCCCGAGCAGTACCGCGAAAGCCTGATCAACGCGGCCAATCTCTGCCTGGTGAAGAAGCACCTCGCGAACCCGCCCCGTTTCGAGATCACCACGGAGTGAGAGCCGGGTTGCGCCCCCGCTTCCGTCCGGTAAACTGGAAGGAAGCGCATGGGAACGGCGAAGATCAAGCTCGTCATCAGCGACTTTCACCTCTCGCGGGGCAAATGGCTCCGCGACGGGCGGCGGAATCCGCTGGAGGACTTCCATCAGGACGAGCGCTTCCGCGAGCTCCTGGAATACTACAGCACGGGTGAGTATGCGGACTGTGACGTCGAGCTGATCGTCAACGGGGACTTCTTCGACCCCCTCGCGGTCGTGCCGCTCGGCGAGCGCAACCGGACCGACGCCGCGCTCGAGTATCCGCTGGAGGTGATGGAACCTTCCGCCGTGAACAAGATCCGCACGATCTGCGCGGGCCATCCGGTGAGCATCGAGGCGATGAAGGAGTTCCTCGGGCGGGGAAAGCGAATCGTGCTCCGCTGGGGCAACCACGACGCCGCGCTGCTTTGGCCCAAGGTCCAGGAGGCCCTGCGCGAGATCCTGGCGCCCCCGGCGCCCGAGCAGCTGGTTTTCCAGCAGGAGCCTTACGTTTTCGACCGCATCTGCGTCGATCACGGGCACCAGTTCGAGGCGCTCAACTCCTTCGACGAGGAGAACCTCTACATCGATCGCAAGACCCGGCACGGGGTCAAGCGCATCCAGGCGCTCCCCTTCGGAAGCTTCTTCGTCCTGGGTTTCCTCAACCGCATCAAGCTCGAACGCCATTTCATCAATCAGGTGCACCCCTTCCGCAACTATCTGCGGCTCTCGCTGCTGCTCGACCCGGTGTACTTCCTCACCAACGGGCTGCGCGCGATGTGGTTCTTCTTCAAGATGCGCTTCCTCACGCACCCGCGTCGCTTCGCGAGCTTCCGCAAGACGCTGCTGCTCGTGGCCGAGGCGTTCCACCGCCCCTCGCTCGAGCGGATCGCCGAGGAGATCCTGACCGGGCTGGATTCCGGGGATCGTCCGTTCGACACGTTGATCCTGGGGCACAATCACCAGGCCGCGATCCGGCTCTTCGAAGGCGGCAAGCAGTACATCAACACAGGCACCTGGATCCCGATCACGAGCCTCGATATGGCGACGCTCGGGCACCGGATCCTCCGCACCTACGCGCTCATCGAGTATCTCGAAGGCAAGCCCCGCTGCAGCCTCAAGGTGTGGAACGGCCGTCCGCGCATCACCGACGATTTCGCGTGAAGGCGCCCCCGAGCGCGATCGGAACGAGCGTGGCCGCGAGCAGGAGCGTCGAGAGCGCATGGATCTCGGGAGAGACGCCATGCCGGATCATCCCGTAGATTCGCAGCGGCAGCGTCTCCGAACCCGGCCCCGCGGTGAAGAACGTCACCAGGAAGTCGTCGAACGAAAGCGTGAACGCGATCAGTGCGCCTGAGACGATCCCCGGACGGATCAGCGGAAGGGTGACGTGGCGAAAGACCTGAAAGGGGCTCGCCCCGAGATCGAGCGCGGCCTCCTCGAGCGAGCGGTCGAAGCCCTCGAGCCGCGCCCTCACCGTGATCAGCACGTACGAGAGCGTGAAGGTGACATGCGCGAGGACCACCGAGAAGACGCCCAGCGAGATCCTCAGGAACACGAACCAGACCAGCAGCGAGAGCCCGAGCACGAGCTCCGGCATGACCAGCGGGATATGGACGACGGCCTCGAGGGCCCGTCGTCCCGGAAACCGGGACCGCTGGAGCGCCAGAGCCCCGAGGGTGCCTAAACCCGTCGCGATACCTGTCGTCGCCAAGCCCACGCCCAGGCTCCGGCGCGCCGAGGCGAGCGCCTCCTCGTTGGCGAACGCGCGCGCGTACCACTCGAGCGTGAAGCCGCCGGCGGGATCCACGAAAGAGTAAAACACGAGCGCCGCGAGCGGCAGATACAGGAGCGCCAACGCCCCGGCCGTGATGGCGAACGCGGCCTTGCGCGCGGGCGTGCTCACGGGCGCCGCGCTCCCCGCGCGTCGTTCCAGAGATGGACCAGCAGGCTCGCCAGCACCGTCAGGATCAGCAACAGCGAGAGCGCCGATCCGAAAGGCCAGTCGCGGGTCTTCAGGAACTGGTCGGTGATGAGGTTGCCGATCAGCATCGTGCGAGCCCCGCCCAGCAGATCCGGCACGACGAACTCGCCGAGCGCGGGCGTGAAGACAAAGAGCGCGCCCGTCACGATCCCGGGACGCGCGAGCGGCACGAGCACCTCGAGCAGCCCCCGCCAGGCGGGCGCGCCGAGATCGCGCGCCGCCTCGAGCAGGGTGAAGTCGAATTTCTCGAGCGCCACATGGATCGGGAGCACCATGAACGGCAGGTAGTTGGTCACCATCCCGAGCCAGACGGCGAACTCCGTATTGGCGAAGGCAAAAGGCTCGGCGATCAGCCCGGTCCAGAGCGCGAAGCGGTTCACCGGACCGCTTTCCGCGAGCAGCACCTTGAGCGCGTAGACCCGCACCACGAAGTTGGTCCAGAACGGGATCATGACGAGCACCAGCAGCGCCCCGCGGAGCCGGCGGGACGCGCGAGCCATCGCGTAAGCCATGGGAAATCCGATAGCCAGGCAGGAGACGGTCGTGAGCGCGGCGAGCTTGAGGCTGCTCCAGAGGATCTTGAGATAGATCGGATCCGCGGCGCGCGCGAAATTCTCCCCGCTGAGTCGGAAAACGACCGTGCCGTAGGGACCGCGCGCGGCCAGGCTGTAAGCGACGATGAACGAAAGCGGCGCGAGCAGGAACCAGCCGAGCCAGCCCGCCGCGGGCAAGGCGAGCCACGGCGAGGTCCGCAGCGGGTTTCTCACAGCAGCACCGAATCCTCGGGCGACCAGGCCGCGAAGACCCGTTCGCCCACGCCCAGCGAGCGGCGCGCGGTATGAGCGGTGTTGGGCTGGAGCACGAGCAGCGGCGCCCCGCCCTGTGCGGGCTGGATCAGAAGCTGCGTGAGCGGTCCCTGATACAGGATCTCCTTGAGCGTGCCTTCGACGAAGTTATCCCCCGCCGCCGGAGCGGAGCGCAGCAGCCGCAGCTTCTCAGGCCGGACCAGGAGCTTGGCGTCTCGACCGGGGGCGAGCGCCGGCAGCGCGCCGACGCCCGCGCCGTCGCGCGGCGGCCGGACGTGAAAGAGGCGGCCTGCCGGACCGATGGCCGGAGCGATCGTGATCCCTTCGGGCCGCGCCTCCGTGACCTTGCCGCCGAGCACGTTGATCGAGCCGATGAATCGCGCGACGAACTCGGTGCGCGGGAACTCGTAGACCTCGCGCGCGCTCCCGACCTGCTCGATGCGGCCCTGGTTCATCACCGCGATGCGGTCAGAAAGCGTGAGCGCCTCCTCCTGGTCATGCGTGACGAAAACGAAGGTCAGCTTGAGCCGGCGCTGGAGCGCCAGCAGCTCGACCTGCATCTGCTGGCGAAGCTTCAGATCGAGCGCGGAGAGCGGCTCATCCAGCAGCAGCACGCGGGGCCTGTTCACCAGCGCGCGCGCGACGGCCACGCGCTGCTGCTCCCCGCCTGAAAGGGTGGTGACCGGCCGCTCGGCGTACGCGCCCAGCTGCACGAGCGCGAGCATCTCCTCCACGCGCGAGGCGATCTCGTGCCGGGGAACCCGCTTCATGCGCAGCCCGAACGCCACGTTCTCGCGCACGCTCAAATGAGGAAAGAGCGCGTAGCGCTGGAAAACCAGATTGAACGGGCGCTTGTTGGACGGAAGCGTGTCGATCCTCCGGCCATCGAGCAGGATCTCGCCCCGGCTGGGGACCTCGAGTCCGCTCAGCATCCGGAGAAGCGTCGACTTGCCGCAGCCGCTCGGGCCGAGGAGAGAAAAGAACTCTCCCTCGCCGATCGCGAGGTCGACCTCGGTGACGGCTTGGACGGAGGGCGCCGAAGCGCCCTCGCCGAAGGTTTTTGCGATTCCGCGAAGTTCCAGCACGCCCCGCGATCATAGAGGGGCGCGCCGATCAGATCAAGCCGCGGATCCGTTTGAACCGCGGATCAATTGCCCTGGTGGGTCTTGGAACCGCTGGTCTCGGACCCGGACGACTTGGTGCCCGTGCTCGGAAGATCCTTGGACTCGCGGGCGTTATCCGCCGGGCAGGGAAGATTGTCGTCCTTCTGGCCCGTGACGGTCTTAGAGGTCTTGGCCTCGCCACCCGGAACCGCGAACGCCGAAGCGGCGCTCAGAGAAACCAGGGCCAACATCGCCAGGAAAAACGTCGTGAACTTTTTCATTGCTCTCTCCTCATTTTGCGGGTCAGGTCTGGCGGAGCCCGCCTTCACCTTGACTCTTATCGGCCGAAAACCGGTACATCTTGACCGGCGGCCTTCCTTACTGGAAAAGCAAGCCTCATACCATGAAAACATCTTTAATTACGAAGACCTAATCGCCCGGATCTGCCTAAACTTCCGACAGCTGTCCATCAAAACGAGAGGCTGACGCCGGCCGGCCGGATGATATCCAGGAGGTTCTGGAACGCCGAGGTCACCTGCAGGGCGATCTTGCGTCCGGCGGAGCTTTCCACCTTCTTGATCTCCCCGCTGTTGGAATAGCTCACGGTGATCGTTCCGAGCTTGGGATCGCTGATCTCCACCGGCTTCGAGGCTTCGTTGTACTTGAAGTTGATCTGGCGCTGGCTCTGGTCCACCATCGTCTTGATCCGGCCGTGGGTGTCGTAGAAGAGCCTCACGCCCTTGCCTTCGGAGTTCTTCGCGAACTCCAGGTTGCCTTTCGCGTCATACTTGAACTGCGACCAAGCGACCTGCTTCTTGTCGTGCTTGGAGTAGCGCACCACCTTCGCGACCTTGCCGACCTTCTGATCGTAGCCGAGCTCGGTGATCTCCGAGGGGGTGATCTTGCGGGTCACATGCCCTTTGGAATCGTACTCGAAGGAAGTCTCCTCCCCTCCCCGCTTGATCAAGAGCGGCAGCCCGCAGCACTCGTTATAGGTGGTTTCTGTCCGGTCCCCGTCGACCGTGGTGATCATCTTGTACTGCCATTCCTCGCCGTCGGCCTTGCGCTTGAGGAAGTACTCGTACTTGCTGCTCGAGATCGTCTTCGCGTCGGAGCCCTTGACTGTCACGGACACGGAGAAATGGCCGGGGTCCGCGGCGTCCTTCGCGTACGCGTATTCGCTCACGGTGCCGTCCCGATCCTTCACGGACTTGATGTTCTCGTTCAAGCTCTTGTCGTGATAGACCATCTCCATCGTGGTTTTGTCGCTGTAGGCGATCTTGACCATGTTGTGGCGGCCGACGTTGTCATAGGAATAAGCGTAGCTGTTGCCGTCGACGTCCTTGCTCGAGATGAGCTCCTCGCGGCTGTTGTAACGGTACTCGGCGCGCTTGCCGTTCTCCCCGTCGATGGACTCGAGCAGGCCCGCCTGATTGAACTTGAAGAACATGCGACGGTTGAAGTTGTCGGTCAGCTTCTCCAGCTTGCCGTTCCGCGAGTACGCCAGGTCGATATAGTTGTTGTTCTTGTCCATGATCCGCGCGAGCTTGCCGGCATCGTTGAACTTCTCGGTCTTGCCGTTGTCGAAGGTGCGCACGTAGCCGCCCGCCACCTTGGTGATCTTCTGGAAGCTGAACTTGTTGGAAATCAGCTGCGTGCCCTCGGCGAGCAGGCGGGGCTTGATCTTGCCCTGGGTGCGGAACTTCTCCCACTCGTCGTTGCGGAATGTCGCCTCGGTCTTGAGACGCTTCTTGTACCCGGCGAGCTGCGAGGGGCTTCCGATGGCTCCGGCCTTCTGGGCCGCCGCCGCGATGGTCTCCACCGCCTGATCGAGCTCCGCTGCCTTGAAGGCCGCGGGACTGAAGCGGTTCTCGGCGCCGCCGCCGTACTCGTGCACCACGACGCTGCCGTCGGCCGAAACCGTGAGATAGACCTCGTACTCGTTGCCCCAGCCCCAGCCGAAGATCCCCTTGAAAGGCGACTTCGAGTTGTAAACCCGCTCGACCTTGGGGTCGAAGCCGCCCGGGTAGAAGATGTCCGTGTAGCCCACGAAGAAGTTCCCGTTGCGCAGGCTCACGTTCGCGTGCGCCGCGGGCAAGCTGGCCAGGACCACGAAACCGGCCGCAAATGCGGACCGAAGGGTACAAAAAGTCTTGCTCATAGGCTCTCCTGAATGAATCACCGCTGGTCAGACATCGATCTTGATCACCTTCATGATGACAAAAAAACCGACGACCTCCAACAGCAATATGACCATTACGATGGCCCAGCCTACGCCCGTCGTGAATAACGGACGCATGAACTCGGGATCGCTCTGATAAAAAAAGGCCCCGAGCAGCGGCGGGATCGCCATCACGAAGATCCCCTGGTAAAATCCCTGCGTCGTCATCGCCGAGATCTTGTTCTCGACCTTGATCCTGTCGCGGATCGTCGTCACGATCGTGTCGAAGGTCTCCGCCAAATTTCCACCGGTCTCTTTCAGGATGTTCACGGAGGTGACGAACATCTCGACGTCATCGGATTTGACGCGCTTCGAGAGATTCGTGAAGGCCTCCTCCAGGGGCACGCCGAGCTTGTTCTGGCTGAGGATCAGGTTGAACTCCTGCTGGATGGGATTGGGCATCTCCTGGGTGACGAGTCCCAGCGACTGCACGATCGAAAGTCCCGATTTCAGGCCGTTCGACATCAGGCCCAGGGCATCCACCATCTGCAGCGTGAAGGTCTTCACTCGCCGCTGATAGATCAGGTCGACGATCGGCTTGGGGATCTTCCAGCCGATGATCGCCGTGAGGATGGCGAAAGGGATGCCCGGAAAGAGCTGCGGCAGGAACGCCAGGAAGACGAGCGTGCCCAGGCCGAAGCTCAGCAGGAAGAGCCCGAGCAGGATCCGCTGGGGCGGGATATCGATGAACATCATCCCGAGCTTGTCCACGATGTAATCACGGGTGCCGAGCGACTGGAAGCGCAGCCAGTCGAGGAACTTCTTGTTGTACTGGTAGGAGATCCCGAAGACCGCCCCCGCCAGGATGAGATAGCCGATCAGCTTCAGCTGCAACATGCCTCAGTCCTCATGCGCGCTGCCGCGCCGGCGCCGCGGCCTCCGCGGTGAAGAGGCTGCGGGAGATCTTCATTCCCTTGGCCTCCATCTCCTCGACGAACTTCGGTACGAAGCCGGTCGGCACGTACTTGCCGATCACCTTGCGGTTCTTGTCGAGGCCTTCCTGCTTGAAGACGAAGATGTCCTGCAGGCTGATCACGTCGCCCTGCATGCCGGTGACCTCGGTCACGTGCGTGACCTTGCGGGAGCCGTCGGTGAGGCGGCTCTGCTGGATGATCAGGCCCACGGCGGAGGCGATGTTCTCCTTGATCGCCTTCGAGGGGATGCCGAGCCCCGACATCATGACCAGCGTCTCGAGACGCGCGAGGCACTCGCGCGGGTTGTTCGAGTGGATCGTGGTGAGCGAGCCCGAATGGCCCGTGTTCATGGCCTGGAGCATGTCCAGCGCCTCGCCCGAGCGGCACTCGCCCACGACGATTCGGTCCGGCCGCATACGCAGGCAGCACTTGACGAGGTCTCGGATCGAGACCTCGCCTTCGCCCTCGATGTTCTTGGGGCGTGCCTCCAGGCGCACGACATGGTCCTGGCTCAGCTGGAGCTCGGCCGCGTCCTCGACGGTGATGATCCGCTCCGTCGCGGGGATGAAGCCCGAAAGCACGTTGAGCAACGTCGTCTTGCCGGAGCCCGTGCCGCCGGAGACGACGATATTGAGCTTTGCCTCGACGCAAAGCCGCAGGAAGTCCGCCATCTCCTCGGTCATCGAGCCGAACTGCACCAGGTCCTTGGACGCGAACTTCTTCTTGGGGAATTTCCGGATCGTGATCGTGGGCCCGCGCAGCGCGAGCGGCGGGATGATGATGTGCACGCGCGAGCCGTCGGCGAGGCGCGCGTCGACGTAAGGCTGCTTCTCGTCCACGCGCCGACCGAGCGGGGTGACGATCCTCTCGATGACGTTCATCATCTGCTGCTCGCTGGAGAAGTTGATCTTGGAGATCGTGGGCTTTCCCGCCTTCTCGATGTAGATCTGGTCGCGCGCGTTCACCATGATCTCGGTGACGTTGTCGTCAGCCAGGAGGTCCTCGAGAGGGCCCAGGCCCAGCGCCTCGTCGAGCACCTCTTTCACCATCTGCGCCTTGAGCTCGCGGGTCGAGAGCAGGGCGGCGGTGTCCTCGTTGCTGATCACGTCGAAGATCACCTTCTGCGTGCGCTCGCGGAGGATCGCGCGCTGCTTCGGATCGCTGGTGTCGGTGTTGGTCTTCTTGAGATCCATGTTCTCGACGAGCGACTTGTGTATCCGCAGCTTCATGAGGGTCCAGGGGTCGAGCGGACCTCCGCCGCCTTTGAGCGGGTTGCCCGGCTCCTTCGCCGCGGGGTCGGAAGCCGCGGCGGTCGCGAGCGCCTTCGCGGCCACGCCCGAGGGCTTCTTGAGCTTGGCGAGATTCTCGAAGAGGTTCACCTGCTGGATGCGCCGGACGATGTCATGATAGGCACGCGCGATGGGAGCGCCCTGCGCGGCGATGCAGACGGGCGTGCTCTTGGCGAGCGAGCCCTCGCACGAGGCCGCATCCTCGGGCACGGCCGCGAAGACCGAGCGATTGAGGCTCTTCTGGATCATCTGCGGATTGATGATGTTCGAGGCCGAGTAGCGGTTGATGATGACCTGGACCATCTCGGGCGGGAAGAGCAGCTCCTGGATCTTCGAGACCAGGCGCTTGGTCTGGTTGATGACGATCACGTCCGAGGTCGCCACGCAGAAGATGCAGGTCGCGTACTCGAAGACCTTGAGCGCCCAGGGGTCCATTCCGTTGCCGCAGTCGATGACCACGAGATTGAAGGTGTTGGTGATCGCCTTGAGGAAGCGCCCCAGCCCGTCGAGATCCAGGTCCCGCGCGAGGATCGGGTCGCGCGGCGCGCCGATGAAGCTGTAGCCGCCCTGCGCGTTCACCATGAACGGCGCGAGCGACTTGGGATCGATCGTGGGCACGTTGAGCTTGGTCACGTCCACGATGGACTTGGCGGGATTCTGGCCCAGGATGATGTTCTGGTCGCCCAGGCTGTTGAGGTCGAGGTCCACGATCAGGGGCCGCTGCTTGAACTCCTGCAGGTAAGCGATGGCGAGGTTGGCCGCGAAAACGCTCTTCCCGACGCCCCCCTTTCCGCCCGCTACCGCTACGATGTGCCCGGCCATGGTCTGACTCCTATTTCACTTTCACCCGGAAGTTCTTCCGGAGGTCCTCGGTCCCGTCCGACGCGTTCTCCACGATCTCCGGCGTGACGAAGATGACGAACTGCGACTTCTTCTTCCGGTAGTTCTTCGAGCGCAGCAGGCTGAAGAGCGCGTGGGTATCGCCGCCCTCGAAGGCCCCGGGATTGGGATCGTCCTTGTTGAAGTCCGTGCCGACGTCGCTCGAGGTCACCGCCGCGATCGCGGCCGTTTCGCGGTTCTTGACGTAGATCCGCGTCTCGATGTCGTGCTTCGAGGTGACGGGCGCCGTGCCCGAGGGCACCCGCCCGACGACGTTCGTCTGGCTCATGTTGATATCGAGCGCGACGTCCTCGCTCTGGCCCAGGATCGCGGGGGTGACCGCCACGGCCAGCCCCACGCCCTTGCTCGCGGCCTGCACCTGGCCGTTGGCGCCCTGAACCATGTACGGGAACTCCGTGCCTTCGTTGATCTTGGCGGCCTGGCCGCTACGCACGATCAGCGTACCGGTCTTGAGCACGCGCGCGTAGCCCGCTTTCTGCGCGCTCTGGAGCTTGGGCAGCAGGCTCGAAATCGTGCCGCTGAAGGTCGCGGCCGCGGAGCCGCCGGTGCCGACCGCGCCGCTCTGGTTCGTGCCGAACTCGATCTTGGGATCGGCCGTGAAGCCCGGCTGCCACTTGAAGCCGAAGAGCCGGGCATAGTCCTTCGCGAGCTCGACGAAGTGGACGGTGACCCTCACCATCTTCTCCTGCTTCTTGCCCGGCGGCGGATTGATCGTCAGGAAGCTGTAGATCGCCTTGCGGAGGGGCACCCGCTTGGTCGCCGAATCCCGGTCCAGCGTCGTGCCCGGCTTGAGCTCGGGCAGGTAAAGATTCGCGATCGTGAGCGCGCGGTCCGCCTCGTCCTTGCTGTCGACGGCGCCCTCGAGAAAGATCATCCCGTTGACGACGCGCGTGCGCACGTTCTTGGCGAACATGTTGATGTCGTCCTGGATCCGCTTGGCCAGGACCTGCATCGCGAGCGGCGAAAGCGTCGTGAGATTGAGCACGAGGTCCGCGTAGGAGCGGTCCTGCACCACGGTCAGCAGCCGATCATAATCGGCCGGCACGAGCACCTCGCCTTCGATCACGACCTTCTGCCCGACGACCCGGATATCGATGCCCTCGATGTCGCGCAGGAGATTGCGGATCTCGCCCGACGCGCGGAGCAGGTTCGAGCCCGTCACGCGCACCGTGAAGATCAGCCGGATATTGCCCGCCTGATCCCGCGCGGTTACGGTGGTGTCCCCCGCCTTGAGCGGCTTGAAGATGAGCTGCTTCTGCTCCCCGATCTGGACCACGGTCGTCGCCACGACCTGCGGGTTGCCGATCACGATCGCGTCCGCGCGCAGGTCGAAGTCGATATCGACCGCCTTGTCCTCGCCCGTGCTCAGCAGCAGGCGGCGCTTGTCGGAGACGCCTTCGGACTCGTCCCGGGTGAGACGCGATTTTCGGTAAGGATTTTTCTTGGGCTTCGAAGGCGCGGGCGCCTCCTCGGCCTCGGCAGCCGCGGGTCCGCCCGTCGCGGCGGTTCCGGGAGCGCCGGAGGCGGCTTCGGCGCCCTCCTCCGTGCGCGCGGAATCCAGGGGCGCGGCGACCGCGGCCAGAAGCGCCAAAAGCCCGAAAACCGCCGGCAGCTTCCGCCGACCGGGTCTCGCCCGTCCTGTCTGCGAAAGGACTTTTTCAGGTCTCATCGTCTCCCCGCAGGCATCCTGAGCCGGGCGGCATCCGCGCCGAGCAGGTCGCCGAAAGTGGTCGTGTTGAGATTGTAGCGCTCACCATCATCGTTGTTGCGCAAGGAGATCATGAGCGTGCTGTCGCCGCCGGCCATGATGAGCGCCATGGTCTGCGCCTGCAGCGGGTCGACCTCCAGCGTGACCGACCCGAAGCTGAAATCGTCGGCGAGCGAGCGGACGCGGTCCTTGCCGGTGCCCGGGTCCTGCTCGATCACCCGCGCGGCGTTGTTGGTAACGCTCTTGCCGACGGCAAGCACGACCACGTCCTGCAGCACGGTCTTGGAGATTTTCTGGTCCTTCCCCCCGCCCGGATCGACGATCGCGATCACGTCCACGCGGTCGCCCGGCTTGACGAGCTTGCCCACCGCGCTCACCTCGTTCACCGGGATCGCCATCGCGCGCTTGCCCGGGGCGATCTGCGGCGCCAGGCCGGTGCGCAGGCTGGGATCGCTGATCTTGTTGAAGGAGATCTGCTCGCCCTTCTTGATCGGCACGACGGCGACGGTGCCGACGAGCTCGCGCATGCTGCGCGCGAAATCCTTGTCTTCCTTGGCGCCCTCGAAATGGATCGCCGAGGGCTCGAGGAAGCGCTTGGGAATGAGCTTCGTCTCGATCATCGTCTCATTGACCGTGTCCATCTCCTTGATGTCCTTCTTGGCGACGACGACCATCACCTCGGTCCCGAACTTGCGCTTGGTCTCCTCCTCGATGCTCGAGACGTAGCTCTCGACGAAGAAGACCGCGACGATGGCCATGAAGATCGATAAGGTGAGCGCCTTGTTATTCATCAGAGATACCTCATCGTGCTGCTGCAGTAATCGAAGACCGAACCCTCGAAGAGCTGCCAGGTGCCGGCGGCTCGCGCCAGCCGGCGCCTGACGAGCTCGAGCTCGAGCACGGGCTTGAAGCCGCCGGCGACGTTGACGACATTCGTCTGGGTGCAAAGGGTGACGGTGCTGCGGATGCGGACCTCCGAGCGCTCGGTCACGTCGTCGGTTCCGGATTCGATGCTTCCGCCTGGTTTGTCCGTGAGCTTGGCGATCGAGGCGAGCGAACGCGTGCCCTGCTCTTCCGTGCCGGGTGAGTTCTCCTGAACTCCCATCAGCATCTGGTTGTACTTGAGCTTCGCCATCTTGTCGCGAAGGCCGACGCGCGGATACACCGGGCTGCCCATCGTGAGAAAGAGCGCCTGCGCGCGGGCATACTGCTGGTTGACGATCCCCATCTGGATCGCCTGATTGACCTTCACGAGCAGCACGCTGAGCCCGATCATCAAAGGCACCATGAGCAGAAACTCGAGGATGCTCTGTCCCGAGTCCGCTCGCGCCTTCCTGCCGATGATGGGCTTAGCAGCCGTTGTCAATCCGTGCTCCTCCCAGTTTTTCCATGAAGCTCATGCATTCGCCGAAACTCTTCTCCCGTCCCAGCCAGCTTTCCGAAGTCAGCGTCACCGAATTGGCGTTCGGGTTGCCGTTTTTCGGCGCTCCGATCGGCACCATGGAGACTCTGCCCCTGAAGCTATATCGGACTCCCTGCATCCAACTTAAATCGGCGTTTTTCGGCTGGTACTGCGGGCTGGGCCCCAGGCTCAGGCCCGGGATTTCCCCCGAGCCCCCCTCGCCCTGGGCGATGAAGGCGTATTTCTCCAGCCCCGGCTCCCCTTGGGATTTCTTCAGCAGCCGCACGATCGTGTCCTGGGCCCGGCGCTGCTGATCCTCGTTGCTCATCCCCGCCGCGAGGTACGCGCGCGCGGCCATGAAGGTGGCGTAATGGACAAGGTTGCCGTAGGCGAAAAGCAGGCTCAACTGCACGAAGAACAGGACGAAGCCCATCATGAGCGTGAGCGCGAGCGCGAACTCGATCGTGGACTGGCCGGCTTCGGTCTTTCGCTTGTCCGCGCCCGTCATCGGACCTCCGGACTGATGAAGATGCGGAAATTGTTGTCGCTGTTGGAGACGATCCGGGGATGATTCGCCGGGGAGCCCTCGTCATAGCCTTTGGCTTCGGGATGGCCGTAGCGATAAGCCTTGGCGAAGTCGTCGCGGATGGGATGCAGGAGACGATCAGTCACTCCGAGCCGCGCGATCCCGCGCGAGAGGATGAGAAAGCCCCCGATGATCGTGACGAGCAGGAGCATGTACTCGGTGACCGCCTGTCCGCTCTCATTTTGGTTGCCCGCGCGGTTTTTTCGCCTCAGAACCATGGCCGCACCCCGAACTCCGCGAGAATCCCCCCGAGCGGATGCCAGCCCGCGCTCCATACCGCCGCAACCGCGATCGGGACGCCATAGGGCATGGTCTGCGTGCGATCGAGCTTCGGTAGCTCGAGCTCGAGCTCGCGCACGAATACCGAAAGCAGGAATCGCCGCAGCTTGCCGACGAAGGCGGCGAACTTACCCTTGAAAAGAAGCAGCGGCACCGCGAGCGCCCCGCCCAGCAGGATGGCAAAAAGCGCCACCTCGCTCGCATATGCCCAGCCGCCCCAGCCACCGAGCGCCATCAGGAATTTCACGTCTCCGCCGCCCATGAAGCCCAAGCCGAACATCCAGCCATAAAGTACCAGGCCCAGGCCGGCCCCGAGGAGTCCGTCGCCGACCGCGGCCCAGCCCCCGTGCAGGGCCGAAACCGCGAGCCCCGCCGCGAAAAACGGCACGACGAGCGCGTTCGGAATGCGCCCGCGCAGCAGGTCCAGGCCCGCCGCCGCCGCGCAGCCCGCCGCGAGCGCCGCAAAAGGCCAGCCCTGCTGGATCCCATGCTCAATTGGCATAGATCCCCGCCGGGGCCCGGCCCGTCTTGAGATTTCTTTCGAGCTGCGCGCCCAGCGAGAGCACGCCCTTCTGGAGCGCCGCGAGCAGCCCGCGCGAGAGCGCAGCCGCGGCCGCGACCGAAAAGCTGAGGATCAGGATGTACTCGAGCGTCGCCTGGCCGCCTTCATCGCGCCAGAGCGCCTCGAATCCCCGCCTCACTCTATATAAACTTTGTTTAACCCCCGGCCTCGCGAGCGCCGGAGCGCTGATGCCGTCCCCCATTTGAGCGCCATCCCTGACTCGCCGGCTTTCTTCCCCAAGAAAGCGGCGTGCCTGTTTCAGCTCCGCTTAGTCGCTTCCGCCGTTCAGAGCCCCTTCGATCTGGCCTCCCAAGGTCTGAACCGCGCTTTCCATCTTCGAGTCGAACATCTTGCGGAATTTCATCGCGATCATCACGACCACCGAGAGCATGAGGATGTACTCGGTCGTGGATTGTCCCCGATCGTCGTCCCAAAGCGCTTTTAGAAATTTCCCCAGTTTCATAGCCACACTCCCTGGTAGGCTCCCAAGCTGTAATCTCTAGCCTTCCGTTCCTTTTGCCTATCGGCAAGGAAAGCGGAAAAATTGACCCCTGCCCCCGAAAAGAGCTCCTGATCAAAGTATCTGTTTTCATACCTATTAAGTCAAGTATAGCGGTATCAAAAAATAAGTAATAAATACGAAGCATTACTATTCGATTGATCCATTCTGAGCCGTTCCAGGGCTTTTTCGGCCGCAACGAGTGGCGTCCAGCCCTCTCCCTGGAGCTCCGCAAGGCGGGAACCCACCTCAGGAAGAGGTTCTTCGGTATGGAGCAAAAGCCAATCCCCGGGCTGAATGCGGCATTCGATGATCTCGGGCTCGAGATCGGGTGCCGTGCCCAGGGCCATCAGCGGGATCCGCGTCGCCCCGACAATGCGGCTGGCATCGCCTCGCTCGAAGGGATCGACGAGCCTTTCATAGGTTCTCGGGGTCACGAGCGCCGCGCCCCTTCCGGCGCGGTACAGCGTCGCTCCGCAAGCCCCGACGTTCGCCAGCGCAAGCAGCGAGCCGTCGAGAAAGCCCGCGAGCACCGAAGCACCGCCGCGCTCATGGATGCCTTTGTTGCGGTTGAGCGCCAGGACCTTGCGATTGGCGTGGATGAGGCCGTTGAAAAGCACGTTGCCCGCGAGCGAGTAGTACGAGCGCAGCTCGAAAGGCAGGGTGGCATCGAGATCCCCGGCTTCCTTGAACAGAAAACCTCGCACCGCCTCGCACGCGGCACGCGCCGCCTGGGCGCCCGGAACCGGTCCGCCGAACCCGTCCGCGACGGCGAAGATCCCCTTGCTCTCCTCCACGAGGAGATGATCCTCCTGCCCGGGCCGGCTTCCCTGCGCCTGATGAAAGCCCACCGCCTGGATCAGCTTCATTGCGGCGTCCCTTCCCTATTCAGATACCGGGCCAGCTTCCGCTCGGCGCGCTCGCGATAGATGTCCTCGGGCGGGGCCGTGTTCCGGCACTCCTCGAACTTCGCGCGGGCCGTCTCGAAATCGCTGTAGCTTTCCGCCAGCACGGCCTCGGCATAAAGATGCCGGGCGCGATCATGCAGGATCCCGCGGATGCGGTCCATCCCGCGATAGCCTTCGGCATGCGAGGGATCGATCCGCGTGGCCTTCTGATAGAGCTCGAAAGCCTTGACGAACTCACCCGAGGTCTCGAGCTGCCGGGCCTCCGCCAGCAGCGGATCGCGCACGCTCTTGAGCGCGCTTTGCGCCGCCCGGAGCATCCGAGTGTTCTGGCGCTCGAGCCGGCGATCGGTGGCTCCGATCTCGCGCACGTGCTGGAAGCTTCCGATCGCCGACTTGAACTTGCCCTTCTTGAAGAAGGCGACCCCCGCCCGATGCACGCGCCAGGCTTCGCGATTGATTTCCCCCTGAACCGCCTTGCGCTGCTCCTCGGCGCGTCGCGCCTCCTCGCGCTTCTCGAGCTCCTGGCGCCATTCGCCGACCGCGGCGTTCTCGGGATCATGGGCGAGGATCTGCGCCATGATCTCCTGGAGCTGATCGAACTGCTGCCGGGACATCAGCTTGCGGCCTTCCTCCTCGAGCTGGGCGACCTTCGCCTTGAGGCGGGCCTCCTCCTCCTTGCGCCGCTTCTCCTCCTGCATCGCCTCGAGCTTGCGTTTGCCCTCGCGCGCGTAGCGCTCGATCTCGCGCGAATCCTTGTAATCGGGAACCAGGGCGAAGATCTTGTCGAGCTCGAAGAGCGCCTTGTCGTAGTCGCGGGCCTTGTAGAAGTCGAAGGCGAGCACGTGCTGACTCTCGATGAACTTGCGCTGCTCCGGCGTGAGCGACTCGAAGGTCGCGCCCCCGGCCTTATCGCCCTTCTTCTGAACCTGCCGCTGCTTCGGCTTGACGTCCATGAAATCCTCTTCCTCGAAGATCAGGAACGCGGCCAGGCAGATCAGGATGATCGTCCAGACGAACTGCTGGCGCTTGGGCATCGCGCGGTATTTCGCCAACAGCTTGCCCGTGATGGATTTCGGCGCCGCGGTCGAGGCGCCCACGACTCCGCCCATGCCCGGGATCCCCGTCATTCCGGGAATCCCCTCCGGAGCACCCGGCGGAATCAGGCCCGTGGGCGCTCCCGCGATGTAGTCGTTCCCGGACGGCCCGAGATCCGCGGGAGCGGGCGGCATTTCCAGCACGGCCGATCCACGATTCGCGTCTTGGGCTTCAGGGAAGGGCAACTCCTCGACCGGCGGCGCCTCGTCCTCGACCACCTTGAGGAAGTTCGCCTCCTTGGCCTGATAATCGGCGCTCATGGCCTTGAACTGGAACTGCACGTCCCCGATCTGGATGAGATCGTCGCCGACGAGCTCCTGCTCCTCGACGCGCACGCCGTTCACGTACGTTCCGTTGGCGGAGCCCAGATCCTTGATCACGAAGTTCAGGCCAGCGCGGCGGATGACGGCGTTCTTGCGCGAGGACTTCTTGTCGTTCAGGACGATGTCGCAGGTCTTGCCCCGGCCGATCGAGACCTCGTCCTGCGTCAGCTCGAGCTCCGTGACGTTCGCATCCCCTTCCTTGAAGACCAGCCTTACGTTGACCTTCTCGGACGCGACCATCTTCGTCCGCGCGTCGTCATCGATCATCTCGGGAGTCGAGCCGGTCCCGGCGGAAACCGGCCCGGTCAGATCCCCCAGACGCGGCGCCGGGAAATCCGGCTCCGGACCATCCGCGAGGCCCGGCACCGCGGGTGCCTCCTCGTTATCGGATAGGGCCAGCCCGGCGACCGGCAGCTCTTCCGGCGGCGTTTGCTCCACAGGCCCGGTCTCCGCGGCGAGATCCACGGGCGGAAGCGGCGGAGACGCGACGGACTCGGTCAGCCCGGGCGCGACCTCGGCGAGAGCGCCCGCGCTCTGCTGCTTGTCGAAGGTCTCCTCCTGCGCCTTTTCGGCGGCCAGCCGAAGCAGGTAGGGCCCGATCGAGATCACGTCGCCATCCTTGAGGACGGCGCTCGTGACCTCCGAGCCGTTCACCATCATCGGCGCGAACTCGCTGCGCTTCTCGACCTGCACCCCGCCGGCCACGGCGCGGAATACCGCGTGCTGCCGGGAGATCGCGCGATCGTCCAGCCGGATCACGCAGCCTTCGGAACGCCCCAGGACGATCTCGCCCTCGATCGGGCAGCTCCGGATCCTTTCGCCGTCGCGCAGGATGTCGAGAACCGGTGCGGCGCCCATCAGCCGGCCTCCTCGGAATCGGTTCTCAGGAGCTTCCTTACTGCTTCGAGCTGCTCCTTGGCCTCGATGAAATGAGGATTGGTCTGGTCACGGAACAGCAGGCGCATCGTCTGCTCGAAGTGAGCCCGTGCCTCGCGAAGCTTGCCGGAGTCGAGGCTCTTCTTGCCGGTACGCAGGTGGATCTCGACCTCCTCCTTGATGCGGGCCTCGCAGTTGCGCAGATAAAGCGCCGCCATCGCGTTCCCGGGCGCGATCTGCAGCGCCGTCTCGAACTGGGTCTTCGCCCGGAGGAAGTTCCCCTGGGTATACTCCCGGAAGCCCAGCTTGAAGAAGAGATCGGAGGATTTCACCTGGCCCGCAGGCTCGGACTCGGGCAGGTATTTCCCGAGGTCGCTTCCCTTCGAGCTTTCGACCTTCTTTTTCGGCGGCGGCTTCTTCGGGACCAGGAGCTCCTCGCCGAAGAGCATGAGCGCCGCCCCGATCCCGATCACCCCGAGCACCAGCATCCGGCGCCCGCCGCCCTCGCCGGCCTTCACGGGTCCCGGCGCCGAAACCATTCCCGGCGGAGCCCCGAAGTTGGCGAGCGCTCGAACTCTTTTCTTCTGCTCGTCGTAGGCCGAATCCTCCTGGCGCCGCTGCTCGATCGGCTTGGGAGGCGCCGCGAGCATCCGCGTGGGCTGATCCGAGGTGACGAACTCGAAGGTGGTTTCCCCGATGGTCAGCGTATCGCGTGCACCGAGTCCTCCGGCCCGGATCGACTTTCCGTTGTGCAGGATCCCGTTGGCGCTCCCGAGGTCGCGCACCTCCCAGCCCGAAGCCCCCCAGGCGATCTCCGCATGGCGCCGCGAGGCCTTCAGGTCGGAGATGACGATATCATTTTCCTCGCCGCGCCCGACCGTCGCGCGCCCGCCCGTGATGACGTAGGTCACCCCGTAGTCAGGTCCGCGCACCACCTTGAGGCGCGCGCGCTCGCCCTGCTGCCGGGGAACCGCCGCCATCTTGAGCTTCAGCGCCGCGCCCATTCTCGTTACCCGCTCTTCGCCGCCAGCAGCGCGTAGCACCGGGCGGTCCCTCCGCGCTTCCCGAGCGCTTCAAGCTGGATCCGGTGCGGAATCCCGGAAAAATCGAAATTCTCCGCCGTCGCTTCCCCTCCCGTCACGGCCTTCTCGAACAGGTCGGACACGATCGCGCCCAGTGCCTGGTCGCGCGCCACGTCCGCGATCTCCCGACCCACGGCCGCGTCGGCCCGGATGCCGCTGATTTCCTCAAAAAGCGGGTTCAGGTGCACGATCTTGCGGTTCTCGTCGAACACCACGAGCGCGGCCCTGGCCGCGTCCGCCATCGACCTGAGCGGCCCGACGTAATCCTCCGCGCCCGGACCGCTCTCGCCGGGCACCGCACCCAGGCCATCCTGATCCGAAGTGCGCGAAACGCGCTGCAAGGCGGAGTTGATGATCTCCCACAATGGCGCGAGCTCTTCGAACTTGAACTCCCGGGTGACCTGCGCCATGTCGCCTTTGAGCACCTTGTCCATGTCCTCGTTGAGGATCTGGAACGGGCGGAGCGTCAGGCGGTAAAGGATCAACGCAACGAGCAAGCCGAAAATCCCGCTGAAGATCAGCGCCTGGGAATAGACGTTTCCAGCCTCGCCCGCCTGGAGCGTGGAGAGGGACGTATCCACCGAGACGACCGCCATTCCGACGACGCCCGTCTTTCCGCTCGACGGATGAACGGCGCGCACCGGCTCGATCGCCACGACGGTGTCGGGGCTCACCTCGAGCACCACCCCGCCTTCCTTGCCGTCACGGAAGGCGCGCGCGGCGCGCTTGGCGAGCGCCGCCGCCGAGCCCGTGACGAGGTAATGATTGAGGCGCGAGGCGGGTGCGATGATCCGGCCGTCGAGATCGGTCACGGCGGCCATCCGCACGCCCTCAGCGCCCTCGACGATCCCCAGGTCCGCCCGGCTCTCCGCGCGCGCGGCCAGCGCCGGCGCGTTGCCCTCAGCGAGCTGGCGGGCCATGAAGCGCGCCCGACGCTGCACCTCCTTAACGACCATCGTCCGGCTCGTCTCCAGCAGCGGCGAGACCGAGAAGAAGACCGAGGCCAGGATCGCGAGCGTCAGCAGCGCGCCGGCGATCATGTGCCACTCGTTCTTGAGGTTGAGGCCGAAGAAAAACGGCATCACGTAATGGTCGAACGCCAGGAGCGCGCGGCCCTTCAGGTCGCGCGGAGCGACCTGCGCCACCCCGGCTGCGCCGCCCACGGAAGCCAGCGGGTCCCCGGCCAGGCCCGCGGCTCCGGGCCGCGCAGGCACCGCGCGCCGGGATCTCGGCTCCGGGAAGGACAGGACGTTTCCGAACTCCGCCAGCGCGACCGGCGCGGACCGGGACGGCACCGCGGGCGGGGCGCTCACCTCCATCACGAATTCGCCGACGCTGATGCGGTCGCCGGGCTTCACCTTGCGACTCTTGGCGAGCGCGCCGTTCACGAAGGTGCCGTTGGAGCTGCCCTGGTCCTGCACGATGATCTCGTCGCCGTTGACGACGAGCACGCAATGCCGCTTGGAAACTTTGGCCGACGAGAGCACGATCACGTTGCCGGCCTGCCTCCCGATCGTGGTTTCGCCCTCGCGGATCGCGAAGGTGGAGCCGCGGTTCGGGCCGGAGACCACCGTCAGCTTGAACACAGCCGGTCTCCTTTCTCGAGCGCATGAAGGCGCGCGGCTCCGGCCGGGAGCTCGAGCGTGAGGTCCGCCGCGCCGTCGCGCACGGGCAGGAGCCGCCACGGGCGAATTCCCTCGCGAATCGAGCTCACGCGATACGCGTTCACGCCGTCGGCACGCAGGAACACCACATCCAGCGGGATGCTCATGAACCACATGTGGATGTCGTTGCAATCCGGAAACAGCATCGCCTCTCCCGGCGAGAGCGACTTTCTTCCGATCAATCCCCGAAGGCGATCGAAGAAGCGCTCCGCCACATTGCACTTATCGGCGATAACGGCTTGATTTTTTAGGGATTGAAGTACGACCTGTTTCATCCTGCCCGCCTCGCCTTATTTTCCACTGAAGGCTCCCGCGATGAAGGGCCCGGCGATCATCAGGAAAACCGCGGGCACGATGAAAAACACCAAGGGAAGCAGGACCTTCTGCGAAGCGGCCGCGCCGGCCTTCTCCGCGCGCAGCATCCGCTCGGAACGGATCGCGTCAGATTGTTGACGCAGGATCTTGCCGATCGAAGCACCCATCTGATCGGCGGAGATGAGGATCGCGACAAAGGAGTTCATCTCCTGCATGTCGATCCGCAGGGTCATCTCCCGCAGCGCCTCCTGGCGCGAGGCGCCGACCTTGATCTCTTTCAAAAGCTGGCTGAACTCGTCCACAAGCGGCCCGGGCGCCGCCTTCTCGACGACCTTGCCGATCGCGCCCACGAAATCCAGGCCGGCCTCGGTCGAGAGCGCGAGCAGGTCCACGATGAACGGCATGGACTTGAGAATCGCCTTTTGCCGGGCCTCCGCGCGCGATTTCATCCAGATATCCGGATAGAACCAGCCAACCACTCCCGACAGCAGGATCAGCGTGCGATCCAGGTCGAGCATATCCAGGGCCTTGAGCAGCCCCCCCACGAGCGGGAAGAACGCGATCAGCAGGATCTTGAACGCGATGAACTCGTCGGGATTGAACTCCTCTTTCAGCCCCGCGGCGATCAGCTTGCGGCGGTAACGCTTGCGCTGATTTTCCCAGAAGGGCTTTCCGCGCACCATCGGCACGACGTACTGGCTGTAGAAAGGCTTCGTCAGTCGAACCAAGGAGTTGGAGGAGCCCTTGCCTCCGCCTTCCGCCAGGTTTTCCTGCGCCTGGCGCGCCTCCTGCTCATGGAAGAGCATCCGGGCCACGATGAACGTCGCCAGGGCCACGAGCACGTAAGCCGCCTGAATCACGAGCTGTTTGTCCAGTCCCAGAAAGTCCATGGTCCCTCGTGTCCCTTATCGGAAACGCGCGGGAA
Organism: Oligoflexia bacterium; assembly: GCA_023701205.1. Lineage (GTDB taxonomy): Bacteria > Bdellovibrionota > UBA1018 > UBA1018 > UBA1018 > JAMPXJ01. The sequence goes on along the minus strand of JAMPXJ010000001.1, from coordinate 159,377 downwards.
AATATGAAAAGAACCTGGGATCGCGCCGAGGGTCGATTGACGGCCCCGTCCAGCCCCGGCTAGGATGGTAAAGCTGGCCCCCACATGAATCTCAAACGACTCCTTCTCAGTTTCTTCGCTGCCGTGATTGCGCTCCCGGTACTCGCCGAAACCCGCCCGGCGCCCTCCGGCGGGCCGGACCGCGTCCTGAGCGATCACTGGTACACCATCACGCTCGCCAAGGAGCCTTACGGCTACTACAACGACCGCGTCGAGGTGCGAAAAGGCCGCCTCTTCTATCAGAACCATGTCTGGAAACGCGAGGAAGGCGCCATCGTCGAAGAGCAGCTCGGAACCTACTCCGAGAACAATGCGGCGCTCAGCCCGCTCTTCTTCAACTATCACTCCACCTATCGGGCCACCGAGATCACGATCGATGGTACCGTCTCCGGACGCACCGAGCTCACCGTCAAGGCCCGCCGCGGCTCGGAAGATCTCCCGGTCATCAAACGCGGCATCTCCACGCGCGCGTTCTTCTCCGTGGTCTTCCCCTACTGGCTCGGAAAGGTCGGCCCCAAGCTCAAGACCGGCCAGAGCGAAAGCTTCCTGGCGGTCGTCGAGGATAATATCGACCAGGGCCGCGCGATGCTCGACGGTCGCGTGAAGGCCGATAAGGAACCCGGGAAATTCCAGGTGAACTACCGCGGCTTCGACTCGTACTGGTGGCTCGACAAGAACGGCGTGGCCGACCGCATCGAGATGCCTGCGCAGAAGATGCAGGTCCGGCGCGTTTCGGGCGCTGAAGAGGCTCGCCGCTTCCTAGACGGAAATTGATGAAAGCGCTCGCCGCCCGCGCCCTCAACACCCTCCTGCTGCTCGGGCTGATCTTCATAGGCTCCCGTGCGATGGTTCGCGCGTTGCCCGGCGACCCGCTGGAAACCCTGATCGCCGAGAGCGGCACCTCGATCCCGGCCGCCGAGCTCCGCCGGGAGCTCAAGCTCGATCGCCCCTTCCTGCCCGCGCTCGCGGCGGATCTGCGCGACTTCACTCGCGGGGATCTCGGGGTGTCCCTCTTCAGCAAGAAGCCCGTCGCGCCCTTGCTCGCCACGCGTTTCCTCAAGACGCTCGCGCTCACCATGCTCGCTTTCGCCCTGGCTGCGCTGCTATCACTTCCTCTGGGCCTTTCCTCCGCGATGCGCCCCGGCTCGAAGATCGATCGCTTCTGCAGCGCCTTCGGCGGGATTTCCGCCGCTTTGCCGATGCCTTGGCTCGGCCCCCTGCTGCTGCTCGCTTTTTCCGTCTGGCTCCCGCTCTTTCCCGCCGGCGGGCACGTCGCGCTGCCCGCGCTGGCGCTGGCCATCGCCGTTTCCGGGCTCTGGGCCAGGCTTATCCGCGAGCGCGTGAGGGAAACCCTCCTTCGCGGCGCCGCGCCCGGAGCGCGCGCGCGCGGCGTGCCGGAGTGGAAAGTCGCCTTGAAATACGGGCTCGCCCCGGCGTCCGGAAGCCTCGCGGCCTATCTCGGCACCCAGGTCGGGGGCATGCTCGCGGGCGCCTTCGTGGTCGAGGCCATCTTCGACTGGAAGGGTCTCGGCAGCCTGCTGGTGGAGGCCGTGCTCCGCCGCGACTACCCGGTGATCGAAGGTGGAATCTTCGTGGCCGCGAGCTGCTCGCTCGTGGGAACTTTGCTAGGCGACTGGCTCCAAGGCGCGATCGATCCGAAAACCCGGGAGGCCAATGGCACTCCGGTATAGCGCCCAGGCATGGCTGGCGACCTGGCTGGTCGGCGGGCTCTGGGCCGCGCTCGTGGCCGACGGCTCGCATGCGCTTCCGCTTGCGCTCGCGAAGCCCTCCCTCGCGCATCCCTTCGGCTTCGACGCGTTCGGCCGCGATCTGCTGGAGACCGTGCTTCGCGCGTCGTTGCTCAGCTCGGGGTTTGCCGCGGGCTCCGTGCTGGTTTCGCTCGTCGTGGCGATTCTCGCGGGCGCGGGAACGGCTCTCGCGCCGGCGCCCGCGCGCTTTGTGCTGCTCCGCGCGCTCGAAGCGCTCCTGGCGTTTCCCAGCCTGCTCTTCGCGTTGGGCTGGGCGGCGCTTCGCGGGCCCGGCTGGGGCACCCTGGTTTTCTCGCTCTTGATCGGCACGCTCCCTTCGCTCACGCGCCTGGTCTTCGCACGAACCCGCGAGCTGCTGGCGGAAGACTACGTGCTTGCCGCCAGAAGTTATGGCGCGAGCACCCCTCTCATCCTCCGCCGTCACCTCGCTCCGGCGCTGTGGTCGCTCTGCCGGGTCAAGCTTCCCAACCTTTTCGTCTATGCGCTCATGGCCGAGGCCACGCTCTCTTTTCTCGGCATCGGCGCGCCTCTCGGACGCGACAGCTGGGGTTCGCTGCTAGCGCAAGGCAAGGACTACCTCTTCGAAAGCCCGCACATAGCGCTCAGCACCGGAATTCCCCTGGTTTTGACGGTTCTTTCCCTTCAAAATCACAAAGGGCTACGTTAGACTTCTCAGAACATGTCCAACATCGATGACGCGATCCAGACACTCGGGGAGCTTTTCATAATCGGCTTCAACGGCGGCTCGGCTTCCGGCCCGGGTCCCACGGGGCTCGAGCTGACCGATGACACCGCGGCCTTTCTTTCGCAGGCCCGGATCGGCGGCGTGATCCTTTTCGCGCACAACTACGAGAACCCGGGGCAAGTCGCCGAGCTGATCAACCAGGTTCAGGAATGCCGCACCGAGCTTCCGCTGTGGATCGGGGTCGATCACGAAGGCGGCAAGGTCCAGCGTTTCAAGAAGGGTTTCACGAAAATCCCCGAAGCCGCCGCGGTCGGAATGATCGACTCCCCGAAGCTCGCCTTCGAGCTTTCCGAGATGATGGCAAAGGAGCTGCGCGCCGTCGGAATCAACCTGAACTTCGCGCCGGTGGCCGACATCGCTACCAACCCCAAGAATCCGGTGATCGGCAGCCGTGCCTACGGCAGCACCGAGGAGCAGGTCACCAAGATGGTGACCGCGATCCTCCGCGGCCACCTCGTGGCGCATGTCCAGCCCTGCATCAAGCACTTCCCGGGACACGGTGACACGAGCATCGATTCCCATTTCGCCCTTCCGCGCGTGGACACGCCCCTCGAGACCCTGCGCGACCGCGAGCTGCGGCCGTTCGTCCGGGCTTTCAAGTCCCGCTGCTCGATGGTCATGAGCGCGCACATCATCTGCTCGAAGCTCGACCCGGACCGCCCCGCGACGCTATCCTCGAAGATCCTGCGCGACCTGCTCCGCAAGGAGCTGCGTTACTCCAAGGTCGTCATCAGCGATGACATGGAGATGAAGGCGATCACGGACCATTTCGGCGAGGACGATGCCCCGCGGCTCGCGATCGAGGCGGGCTGCGACCTTCTCTGCTATCGCAGCGAGCCCAAGGCCCGGCACGCCTACCAGGCCCTCGTGAAAGCCCTCGAGAACGGCAAGCTCGCGCCCGAGCTGGTGCTCGAGTCCGCCGCGCGCAGCCGCGCGCTCAAGACCGAGACGCTGCTGCCGTATCGCCCCGCGGCCATCACGGACCTCGCCACGTTGGTGGGCACGCCCGAGAACCAGGCGATCGTCGACCGCGTACTCGCGGCTCAGAAACCCGAAAACTCCCGGTAAAGCCCGAACACGCCCTTCATCGAATCGGCGATCTCGCCCAGGGTCGCGCCTGATTTGGCGGCCGTCAGGATGAGCGCCTGGAGATTTTGGCCGGACTTCGCGCCCTCGACGACCGCGCGCAAGGCGTCCTGCGCCGCGGCCTCCGAGCGCTTCGCGCGATAGGCCCGAACGCGTTCGACCGCCGAGGCCTCGAGCCCCGCCGGGATCTTCAGGATTTCGGTGGGCGCGCCCGCGGCTTCCTCCTCGAAGCAGTTCACGCCCACGACCTTGAGCCGGCCCTGGTCGATCTTCATCTGGTCGGCATAAGCGGAGTTCGCGATCTCCGTCTGGATATATCCTGTTTCGATGCAGCGGACCGGGCCGCCGCGCCGATCGATCTCCGCGAGGTACTCCCAAGCGCGATCCTCAAGCTCCCGCGTGAGCCGTTCCACGTACCAGCTGCCGCCGAGCGGATCGACGACCTGGGTGACGTTGCTCTCGTTCGCGATGATCTGCTGAGTGCGAAGCGCGAGCCGGGCCGAGTTCTCGGTCGGGAGGGCCAAAGCCTCATCCAGCGAGTTCGTATGAAGCGACTGCGTGCCGCCCAGCGCGGACGCCAGCGCCTGAAGCGCGACGCGCACCACGTTGTTCTGCGGCTGCTGGGCCGTGAGCGTCGAGCCCGCCGTCTGCGAGTGGAAGCGCAGCATGCAGCTGCGCGGGTCCTGCGCACCGAAACGCTCTTTCATGATCCGCGCCCAGAGCCGGCGCGCCGCGCGGAACTTCGCGATCTCCTCGAAGAAGTCGCTGTGCACGTTGAAGAAGAACGAAAGCTGCCCGGCGAAACGATCCACGGGCAGGCCCTGGTTCACCGCGGCTTCGGTATAAGCGATCGCGTTGGCGAAGGTGAACGCCAGCTCCTGCACCGCCGTCGAGCCCGCTTCCCGGATATGGTAGCCGGAGATCGAGATCGGGTTCCATTTCGGCGTGTTCCGAGCGCACCAGTCGAACATGTCGGTGGTGATCCGAAGCGCGCCTTCGGGCGGGTAGATGTAGTTCCCGCGCGCGACGTATTCCTTGAGCGTGTCGTTCTGGACCGTGCCACGCAGCTCGCGCACGGGCACGCCCTTCTCCTCGGCTACCGCGACGTAAAAAGCCAGGAGCACGCTCGCCGTCGCGTTGATCGTCATCGAAGTCGAGACCTTGCCCAGGTCGATCCCGCGGAAAAGCACGCGCATATCGTCGAGCGTCGAAACCGAAACACCGACCTTGCCGACCTCGCCTTTGGAGCGCGCATGATCGGGATCGTAGCCAAGCTGAGTCGGCAGATCGAAAGCGACCGAAAGGCCCGTCGTTCCCTGCGAGAGCAGATACTGATAGCGCCGGTTGGACTCTTCGGCCGTGCCGAAGCCGGCGTACTGCCGCATCGTCCAGTGCCGGCCGCGGTACATATCCTTCTGCACTCCGCGGGCAAAAGGCGGTTTCCCCGGCTCGCCGAGGTATTCCCGCGCACCCGCGGCCAGCTCCCCCGGCAGGTCTTCCGGCCAATAGGTTTCCTTCAGCGGAATTCCCGAGCGCGTTTCGAAACCCTTCTGTTCCATAAAAAAACCTCAGTTCGCCTCGATGACGCAGAGATCGGCGCCGGTCTCCACGGCCTGGCCCTCGGAAACCTTCAGCGCGCCCACCTTCCCCGCGTGCGGCGCGCGGATCTCGTTCTCCATCTTCATCGCCTCCATCACGAGAAGCGGCTGGTCCTTCTCCACCTGCGCGCCCTCGGCCGCGACGATGCGGATGATCTTCCCCGGCATCTGCGCGCGAACGCGATGGGACTTCTTGCCACCCGCGGCGCCGGCCGCCGCGATGCCCTCTTCGCCTTCATGAAGGAACGCGAGCTCCTGCCAGGCTTGCGCGCTCTCGCGCCGGGAAACCTGAAAATGCCGCCGTCCCTCGTCGCTCAGCTCGCCCCGAAGATCAAACCCTTGAACGCCATGCGGAAACTCGATCCAAAGCCCGTCGCGATCCCGCCGCCAGCTCACGGCAATACTCCGCGTCAGCCCCTGGCCGTCAGTAAGTTCCACCTCCGCCTCACCGCTCCAGCCGCGCGGGATCGTCTTCCAGCTGAGCTGCCATTTGCCGACCTTGCCTTTGACGCCGCTCATGAGCGCACTCCTTCCCGGCGCGCGGACCAGGCCCAGAGCGAACGCTCGCCCCCTCCCGCTTCGATCGCCTCCGGGGCGGATTCCTCGAGGAGCTGGTAAAGCGAAACCGCCACCGCGGCCTCTAAGCTCGGCTCCGTCGCTTCTGGCGCGGTCAGCTCGGGATGCCGCGGAATGAGATCCGTCGGCGTATGTCCCTCGATCACCGCCGCATTGCGCGCCAGCCGTCGCAGGAACGAAAGGTTCGTCCGCAAAGAGCCAACGCAGCTGCCATCCGCTTTCTTGGGCGGCTCCACGCGCGCCTCATCCAGCGCCACGCGCATGCGCTCCACCGCCTGCTCGCGCGTCGGCGCCCAGACCGAGATCTTGGCGATCATCGGATCGTAGTTCAGGCTCACCTCGCCAGGCTCCGTGAACGCGCTATCCGTCCGCACGAACGCGCCGCTCGGCAGGCGGATCAGTCCCAGCGGCCCCGGCGCCGGCAGGAACGTCCGGGGATCCTCCGCGTAAAGCCGCACCTCGATCGCGCTCCCCCGCCGCTCCGGCACCGCCGGGAGCTGGAGTTCCCCGGCCGCGAGCAGCAGCTGCCAGGCGACGAGATCCACGCCCGTCACCCACTCGGTCACCGGATGCTCCACCTGCAAGCGCGTATTCATCTCGAGGAAATAGAAGTTCCCCTTCCCGTCCACGATGAACTCGAAAGTCCCCGCGCCCGCGTATTTCACGTGCCGCGCGATCCGCACAGCCGCTTCGCACATCTTCTCGCGCGTGGCGGGATGGCGGTTCAGGATGGGAGAGGGCGATTCCTCCCACACCTTCTGGTGCCGGCGCTGGATCGAGCACTCGCGCTCGCCGAGATGGATCGCGCCGCCCTTGCCATCGCCGAAAACCTGGATCTCCACGTGATGCGGTTCCAAGATGAGCTTCTCGACGTACATCGAGCCGTCGCCGAAAGCGCCCTGCGCCTCGCGCGTCGCCCCCTCAAAAGCCGCGGCGATCTCGCCGGGCCCGTCGACCCGGCGCATGCCCTTTCCGCCACCGCCCGCCGCCGCCTTGAGCAGCACGGGATAGCCGATCTTGGCCGCGATCTCCGCCGCCTCCTGCGCGGTTTTCACGACGCCGGGGCTCCCCGGCACGCCCGGGACCTTCAGCTCCGAGACGGTCCGGCGCGCCGTGATCTTGTCGCCCATCAGGCGCATGCTCTCGGCCGTGGGCCCGACGAAAACCAGCTCCGCCTGCTCGCACGCCTCGACGAAATGCGGCCGCTCCGAGAGAAAGCCATAACCCGGATGCACGTACTTCGCGCCCGCGGCCTTAGCCGCCGCGAGGATGCGCTCGACGTTCAAATAGCTGTCCTTGGGCGCCGCGCCTCCGACCCAGTAGGCCTGGTCGGCCGCGCGCACGTGCTCGGAAAACCGGTCGGCATCCGAGTAAACAGCCACTACCGGGAAACCCAGGCTCCGGCAGCTCCGGGCGATGCGGATCGCGATCTCCCCGCGGTTTGCGATCAGGACTGGCGCGCGCTTTTTCATAGCGGAATGTTCCCGTGCTTCCTGGACGGACCGCGCTCGCGTTTGCGCGCCAGCGTCTTCAGGGCGTTGATCAGCATCCGGCGGGTCTCCTCAGGCACGATGACCTCGTCGACGTAGCCCAGCTCGGCCGCCTTGTAAGGATTGGCAAACGTGTTGCGGTAAACCTCGACGAGCCGCGCGCGCTCCTCGGCGAGCCGCCCCGCCTTCTCCGCCGCAGCGAGCTCCTTGCGATAGAGGATGTTGATCGCTCCCTCGGGGCCCATCACCGCGATCTCGGCTGTCGGATATGCGAAATTGAAATCCGCCCGGATATGCTTCGAGGACATCACGTCGTAAGCGCCGCCGTAAGCCTTGCGCGTGATCACCGCGAGCTTCGGCACGGTCGCCTCGGCATACGCGTAGAGGAGCTTCGCGCCATGCTTGATGATCCCGCCGTACTCCTGCTCCGTCCCCGGCAGGAAGCCCGGCACGTCCACGAACGTCACCAGCGGAATGTTGAAGGAATCGCAGAAACGCACGAAGCGCCCGCCCTTGAGTGATGCGGCGATATCGAGGCAGCCGGCCAGGTGCGCGGGCTGATTGCCGACGATCCCGACCGTTTGCCCGCCCAGACGCGCGAAGCCCACCACGAGGTTGCGCGCATAGCCCTCGTGCACCTCCATGAACTCCCCGGCATCCACCACATCCTCGATCAGCCGGCGCATGTCGTAAGGCTTGCTCGAGCTGTCGGGCAGGATCTTCGCGATCGCGAGGCACGGACGATCGATCGGGTCCGCATCCGCCCCGACCCGCGCGCCGCGAACCGGCGCCTCATCGAGGTTGTTCGCAGGCAGGAAGCCCACGAGCTTGCGCACCGCCTGCAGGCAGGCCTGCTCATTGGGCGCGACGAAGTGGCTGACCCCGCTTCGCTCGGCATGCGTCTCGGCGCCGCCCAAGGCCTCCTTCGTCACGTCCTCATGAGTCACGGTCTTGATGACATCGGGACCTGTGACGAACATGTACGAGGTGTTCTCGACCATGAAGATGAAATCCGTGATCGCCGGGCTGTAAACCGCCCCGCCCGCGCAGGGGCCCAAGATGACGCTGATCTGGGGGACCACGCCGCTCGCCTGGACGTTCCGCCAGAAGATCTCGGCATACCCGCCGAGGCTCTCCACGCCTTCCTGGATGCGCGCGCCGCCCGAGTCGTTCAACCCGATCACCGGCGCGCCGATCTTGAGCGCGAGATCCATGATCTTGCAGATTTTCGAGGCGTGAGCGCCCGAGAGACTGCCGCCGAAAACCGTGAAGTCCTGCGAAAACACGCAAACCGTGCGCCCGCCGATCGTGCCCGTGCCGGTGACGACCCCGTCGCCGAGGATGCGCTGCTTTTCCATCTCGAAGTCCGAACAGCGATGGACCACGAACTTATCGAGCTCCGCGAAGCTTCCCGGATCGAGCAGCAAGGCGATCCGCTCGCGCGCGGTGAGCTTTCCCGCCGCATGCTGCTTTTCGAGGCGCTCCGGACCCCCGCCGGCCTCCGCCTTCTTCTCCCGCTCCGCCAAATCCCTCAGCTTTTCCAGATAGGACATGGAATCCTAATACACAGGACCCGACGCAGTGTCACCACTTGCATGCAGACGTGACACGGAGCAGAATCAGAAATATGGGTACTCGCTCCGCCCTGCTTCTGCTTCTGAGTCTCCTGTTCGCGCCCTCCGCGCAGGCCGTGACCTTTTACGTGGAATCCGGCATGGGCACCTCTTTTTTCCGGGGTGGCGAAGCCTTTTTCGCGCCCGAAGGCAGCTCCAGGACGGGCTATGGTCTTGCGTTCAACCTGGGCTTTTTCATGGTCCTTTCGGATGGCAGCGCTCCGGTCGAGCTGCATTTCGGGCTCCAACCCCGCTATAGCACCGCCTCCCAGACCAGCAGCTACACGCTCCTGGCCGCCTACCCCGTCGCACGCCTGCAGATCAGCCGTCTCTACGTCGCCGGCGGGATGACCCCGTTCGTCTGGAGGCGCATGGGAGCCTCCGCGGGCTTCGACGCGATCAGCGCCGTGAGCTCCGCGCTCGCGACCTACGGCGAGGTGGGTATCCTCTGGCCCGTTACCCCCGACTTCAGCCTGGGCCTCGCCGGAACCGCGCAGTACGTCTCCAGCGGCGGTACCCGCAGCCCGAGCCCCGCGGTCGACCTCGCGATGACCATGCGATTCTATCTGAACTGGGGGAAACGCGGCGGCGATAGCGGAGGCGCCTCGTCCGGCTCGAACGAGTTCCAAGGCTGGCGGTATCCCTTCGGTGAGATCCGATAGTTCAGGGGGAGGTTCCCGGAAGCGAAAGACCAAGCTTCGGGAACCTCCCCCTGAACTATCTCCTTCTGTCGCCTGCGCCGCGCCCCGAATGACACATTCGGCGCATTGTTCTCGAGGAGCTTTCAAAGAAGGTCGGAAAGGGTTGTAAGAGGCAACACCGGCGGTTCCGCTATGTGGGAAGGGCTCGTCAGCAGCCTTATTGATCCGAAGTCATCAGGAGTTGTCACAAATATTTTTAAGTTCCATAAGCCATCTTTTGATGCATATTTTGAGGACCAGAACGGCATCCTTAACGGAAAGATGAACGGCAACGCGGTGCCTACTCCTCTTTGGTTTACCGATCAGTGCAAATCTTTGCGTTATACGGCGCTTTCTGAATCCGAGCACCAACTGATTCTCGACGCCAATAACAAGCTCACGCTTGCATATGCGGACTATTTCGCTTCAACGAGTTTTTCCGACTTCCACTACTGCATTCGAAAGCCGGAAGGGACGCATTTTCCGGGCAAAGTGGCGGTCATAATCGATCGATTTGGCTATAGCTCAAACGATCAGCTTGTCACATCCATCAAAGCAGGTAGCGCTCAGAAACGCACAGGCCGGTCGTGATTGGATGGGGCTCCAATAACGCCGGCCTGATTAAAACCAAGTAGATATTGAGCTTCTAGCTCGAAGCTTTTCCTGGCATTTGTTCATCCGCAAAATTACGCGCTCTTCTTAATGTTTCGTGCAGGTATAAAATTCCGAAGATGCCCAATTAGTCCGGATAAATTTTTGCCCGACATAAGGAAAGGCGATATTTCCGTCTCTTAGTAATTCAAGTCTTAGATTACTGTACGTATCACTGCTGCATGTATTTCCATTACAGGAATAAACTGAGGTTTCACCATCACAATATATGTTTGAGCCTTCGCATGTAGGCGTAAGGGTCGGCATATCAAGAGGGGTGTCTTGCCGTAAGCTACTTAACGGAAGCAGGACCTCAGATACATAAAGTTTATTTCCGCTGACCTCAATATGGTGATCACAAAGGGCGTTTCGTCCAATTACCCTGTAGTTCCCCGCGTAGCTTTCCAAATCGTTAGCGGATGAATCTGTAGTTCCTAAAAAGAAACAGAATAGCACTAATAGATAAGTTTTCATTTTCTTCTCCTTGGGTTGGGTCCGTTCATTCCGGCTACGAAGCGGGCCATAATGCGCCGCATCACGCGATGGTTTTGCCACATCTGGGAAGACGACTCAAGGTCCCAAGTTGGTTTCTGTTACCCCAGATTACCCCGGTCAGTTAGCCGGATCTCCGGATGGGAGCACGATCCTTGCCAAAACAAGGGAACTGGTATCCCATGAAACCATGAAGATTTCCGAACTCACGACGGCCCAAAGTTACCGGGACGTTCTTTCGCAGGAATTTTCGAGACGAAAAAAGAGGAATCCCGCATATACTCTTCGCGCGTTTTCGCGCGATCTGGGGATCGCACCACCGAAGCTTTCTGAGGCATTGAGGAAGAAAGGCGGCTTTTCCGTCAAGACCGCGAAACAGATTGCCGAGCGACTGAAGCTCTCGCCAGAGGAATCCGAGCTTTTTGCCGCGCTTGTCGAAATGGAGCACGGGCGTAGTACCGAGGCAAGAGTCGAAGCCTGTGCGCGAGCGAGCCGGCTCCGAGCTAAAGCGAGCTTCCCAACGCTCGAGCTCGAGCTCTTTCGAGTCATTCGCGATTGGTATCACTTCGCCTTGCTGGAGCTGACAGAGCTCAAGTCCTTCCGCTCAGATCCTCAGTGGATCGCCCGGAAACTCGGGATCGACTCCGTTCGAGCGCGCAGGGCTGTGGCGCGCCTGATCCAGGCGAAGCTTTTGAGAAAAGAGCCGAACGGTAGGCTGGTCCAAACCGATGCATTCCTAGCAGTCCCGGGCGGCGTATCATCGAATGACGTGAAGGCACACCATCTTCAGGTACTCGAGAAAGCCGGGAACGCCCTGGGCTCCCTTCCTCTTGGAGAAAGAGAATTCTCGACGGTCACAATGGCCTTCGACAGCTCGAGGATGGAAGAGGCCAGGAGAGAGCTCATCGAGTTCAAGAGGAAATTCTGCAAAGACATTCAGGCAGGGGAGTCGAAAAAAGACCGGGTTTACTGCCTTGCGATCCAGTTCTTTCCCGTGGATCAGAAATAGAAGGATCAAAGATAGTGTGGTCAGCTGTCTAAATTTTTGACAGCTCACCCCCAATCATCACCAAAATCGCCGCTCCGGAGCCGGAACGGATGCTGCATAATCCTAAAGTCATGGATTCCCAAAAACATCCAAGACTGTTCTGGCGATCGGCGCTCCTGGTATTCGCTTGGGCGCCCTTTATTAACGCCGCTTGGGCGGATCCCTGCCGTTCGGTCGATGAACGGACCGGAACGGAAGTGCTCGAGCGTCTGGACGGGGATCTCCAGAAGATCCTGATCGCCGACGGCGGCAAAGATGTCGGTAATGGAGGCGACTGGCTTCTCGCCGAAATTTACAAGGCTGGGGATGCGCTAATCAAGAGGCTTGCGATTTCCAACCCAGATTCGATTCCTCTCCCCAAGCTCAGGGAGCTCATCAACACGATGGAGATCGAGATCTCCGAGGATCCTCTTTTCCTGAATGGCAAGCCGAAGGATGCCATCAATTACTTCCCGGAACGGAAGCTAATTAGGTTCTACCGAAAACGCTGGGAAGAGCATTTCACCCTCAAACGGGATACGCTCACGTTGCTTTATCATGAGCTGGATCCCTACTTTAAGGGCAACGAGCCGAACTATATCCGCTCCAGGAGCGCGCTCTATCAGAACCCCCTCCCGCCAAACCTTTCCACGATTCGAGCGGGTGTTTTCACGCCCGAGTTCCAAAAGGCACCCTCCTGCGGAGTCCAAATAGAGTCAAATCCAGATGACCTCACCATTAAGGTGACATGGAAGACGATGCCTGACGCACCCACTGAATGCTCGGCTCATGGGGTCACTGTCTATCAATGCCAAACCGCCCAGCCGTTGGGCTGTGTCTCGGCAAGGAACGGTGAGGCCGAGAACCAGATTTCCGTGCTCTCGGATGGGGACATTAAGATCGGCTGGGTCTATCCAGACGCCGAGCAATCGATTTATCTCCGAAAGTCGGCTGTGGCGTCTTCCGCACCCGAGCCTAAGATCTTTTCGGAGATGGCTTGGTCGAAGTCAGGGACTGACGGATATGCCGCGAGCTGTGCGAAGGCCCGCGAAAAAGCACTCTCCGCCGCAATGAAACGCTGCGAGGCGAATCTCGATCGTCCGGATCGGCGATGCAAGGCTGAAAAGGCCGCGCCTCTGGCCGCGGGGTCTTCCATCGGCGAAAATGGGTGTGCGATATTGGCTACAGTAAAAGAGATGTAATCCGGGCGCTTGCTGCTTAATCGATGCGGTCAAAAAAGCGCTCATCACGTAACCTGTAGCGTTCGGAAGAGCATAGTATGATGGGTGCACTTCTCTGAAGCCCCTTAGGCCGAAGGCCCGGAAATCCCGGTTTCCTCTGACCACCACCCGAGCGATTAAGCCGCTGCCCCCAAGGGGATATGTCAATTCGTAAAACCCTATTTACGAATTGACAGAGATAAACTAGTATCGCTCCTGCATGCCCCATCTACGCGATCGACACCTTCGGCCACTACTGGCCAAAGCTCTTCGTTTCAGTCCTCTCGTTGGAGTCTTCGGGCATCGCCAGGTGGGTAAGACGACTTTGGCGCAGCAGCAAGGGGATCGCTACTTCACTTTCGATCTCAAGGCTAACCAGAACCTCGCTCTTGCCGATTCTTCTGGGTTTCTCGAAGCCAATAAGTCCCATCCGTTGATCTTGGATGAGTGTCAGCTGGTGCCGGATTTATTTCCCGCAATCAAGGAGCAGGTGAGACTGACGCAGGCCCCCGGCCAGTTCCTTCTGACCGGCTCCGTCCGCTTCAGCAGTCGAAAGGCGATTCGAGAGTCATTGACGGGCAGGATCATCTCTTTTGAGCTCCTCCCCATGGATCTGTCGGAGGCGGAGGGGCGCCCCCTGCCCGACGCAATACCGCGATTGCTTGCCGCAAAAACCACCGAACTCGACCTGGAAGTCCATCGCCGTCCGGCGGGCGGCAAGGAGAACCCTTTGACTTCGCGTCCGCCATGCGGGCCACGCGGATCTCGATTCCCACTCTTCGCAAGCTCATGAGCGCCCTCCAGGCAATCTACATGATTCGAGCTGTCGAGACCGAAGGAGGCCAGAGACGAAGGTGTACTTCGAAGATCAGGGGGAGGCCTCACACCTTCAAAGCCGGCCCATTTCGGCCTGGCATGACTTCACCCGATTCCTCTACGCCAATCTCCGCCACCAATGGCATTATCGGCCCGCGCTCCAGACCCGGCTGCACGAATACCGCACACGAGGTGGCGCCCATATCCCACTCGTCATCCGGACCCCTTCCCAAGCGCTGGGTGTCCTTCCGATTCTCGAGGAAAACCCGACCGCCCAGGCCATCGCGGCGGCGACCAGCTTCCTCAAAAAGAACCCGAACGGGAAACTCCTATTTGCTCACCCCGGCAAGAAGGACTGGGTGATGAGTCGAAAAATCAGGGTCGTTCCCGCGAGCGCGCTACTTTAGTGGCGCAAGCCGAATGCACAGGCCGGTCGATCGTAGAACTCCAGTAACGCCGACCTGATTAAAACCAAGTGCTTTTCGAACAGTGATCAAAGTCTGAATTCCTTACATGGATTTGGACCGTCGAAAAGTGGCTTCACATTTCGATAGAGTTGATCGTAGAGATCTCTCTCCGCCAATGAGATTTCCTCACTGAGGCGACCTACCTGTTCTATAAGTGCACTATATTCGGCGCTTTCTTTAAGGTATCGCAAATAAGTTGGGTTACTCAAAATCTTTGTGAATTGATCAAAAAGGATTTTCTGTTTCTCGCAGCTATCTTGCCCAAACGCATACGGGCTCGACGAATATAGACCGCCATAAACACCTGCCGTCTTGCCGCAGTTTCCCATGCTCATGGAAAGGCCTTTTCGCAAGGGTTCAACTTGGTCCATTTTAAAGCAATACCGGGGCTCTGAGTCGGTGCAAAGCTCTTTACCTCGAAATGCAAAGAACTGACTTGCCGACTCATAGAGCTTTTGAAATTCTAGGACCCTTTCCCGAAGCCGGACTAGTCGCCCCTTAACGAATGGGATATCAACGGCCAATTCAAGGATTTCATAATATGATCGTGAAACCCTTTTGAATTCACGTTCCATTTCAGAAAACTGTAAAGCGTAGTTCCTGCAAATGGGCTTTTTGAAATCCTCTTCCAAATCGGATTGACTTGGAAAGATAACGTTCCGGAATGGGCTCATCACGCGATCCACATAAGCCCCGGCCTGAGTCGAAATCATCGGCTGAGTACCTGATCCCCTGATTGCCTTTCGTGATCTCGTCTTCAGATAGAGGTCTTCCAGATTTGCTCCGGTTTTGGCGGCACTCAGAGCTTCATCGAAATTCCGCGTTTCCCCGCCGGAGCCGGCTCTATCCGCTTGGGAGGCGGTGATGACACAAGTTTTCTGGTTCGCGTAACTTATGAGACTCCCTGAATAGCAGGTCCAACCCAGGAGCGCCGCTTTAACTCCATGCTTCTCGGCGGTTGCAAATATGGACTGAAGGGACCGCGCATCAACTTTTTCCTTATCGACCTGGAACGTCAGATTGCCATTGCGGTCATTTCCCCCATGCGTACTGATGTCGATCAGCAGCTGATCACCCTGCTTGATCTTTCCCAACTCAATATCGCGCTTGATGTTTGCTAGCGCTGCTTCAAATGACGCTGAATTGAATGCACCGATCTTGCCGCGCTCCTCAGGTGATAACGATGGCGGAAGCCTTTTCCTGTAGAAGAACGCACTTCGCCAGTTCCTTTCTTTGGCAAATGACCGCATCGACAGAAGATGGCTGTCGAACATGACATCGTCCACGTTCTCGCTGTCACCACCACCAAAAGAATAGAGAAAATTCTCGGTGTATCCCACCCGAGGCAGCAGCAACAATGCGATCAGAATTGATCGGGCCATCGTGGTCATAAGAGTATTTTACCAAACTTCCCGCGTCAGCTGCCTGAGTGAAATGGAAGCTCGGAAACGAAATACCACCGAAGCGCACACTGCCAAGCTGTGCGCTCTAAACCGCGCACTCGTGTAGCGCTCAGAAAAGCATGGCACATGGAGGTGGGCGTCTCTGAAGACCTTAGCCTGAAGACCTGGACCGCCCGACAAAATAGCGAAGGGGAATCCCCGTGGATTCCCCTCCCCAAAAACTACGCGGCCTGCCCAGCCCCCCGCGCGATCTTGCGCTTATCGAGCCCGTATTTCTCGACCTTCATGATCAGGCCCGCGCGCGAGATGCCCAGCTCCTTGGCCAGGCGGCTCTTGTTCCAGTTCGTGCGGCGCAGTCCCTCTTTGATCATCGTCTTCTCGAGCTCCTCGAGCGCGTCCTTGAGCTTGCCCGCGACGCGCACACCCTGGACCTTCGCGTTCTCGCCCCAGTCACGGATGCGCTGGGAGAGCAGGTCCACGGTCACCCGCGGCTCCTCGCCCGAGAGCACGATCAGGCGCTCCATCTCGTTCTCGAGCTCGCGGATGTTGCCCGGCCAGGGGTAGTCGAAGACCTTCTCCATCGCGCGCTTGGCGATCTGCTTCATCGCCACGCCCTTCTCCTTGCAGCCGCGCGTGACGAAATGCTCAACCAGCATCGGGATGTCTTCCTTGCGGTCCCGCAGCGGCGGCACCACGAGGTTGATGACGTTGATGCGATAGTAAAGGTCTTCGCGGAACGTGCCCTGCTCGACCATCTCCTTGAGGTCCTTGTTGGTCGCGGCGACGACCCGGACATCCACCTTGCGCTGCTCGGTGCCGCCCACCGGAGTGAGCGTCCCTTCCTGCAGCACGCGCAGGAGCTTCACCTGCATCGTGGGCGACATATCCCCGATCTCGTCGAGGAAGAGCGTCCCGCGGTCCGCGGCCTCGAAAAGGCCCTTCTTATCCTTCACGGCGCCCGTGAACGAGCCCTTCACGTGACCGAAGAGCTCGCTATCGAGCAGGTTCTCGTTGAAGGCCGAGCAGTTCACCGTCACGAACTGCGCGTCCTTGCGCGGCGAATTGAAATGGATCGCGCGCGCGATGAGCTCCTTGCCGGTACCGTTCTCGCCCTGGACGAGCACTGTCGACTCGGAGTTCTTGATCTTGTCGAGCATCGAGTAGAGCTCCTGCATCGGCTTGGACTTGCCGATCATCGAGTCGTAGCTGTAGCGGGTGCCCAGCTGGTTGTTCAAGGCGCTGATCCGCTCCTCGCGCTTGGAGATCTCCGTGTGGAAGGTCACGATCTCCTGCGCGACGAGGTCGATCAGCTCGAAGAAGTACTTGCGCTCGCCGTCGTTCAGCACGCGCATGCGCGAAACGGCGGAGTCGAAGGCCTCGGGGTCCAGTCCCCACTCCTCCATGGCGCTCTTGGCGCGGGCGCGCGCCTCCTGCGGCACCGCCTTGTCGATGTACGAGTAGGCGAAAACGCACCCGAGGTAGTCGTTGTCGACGCTGATCTTGGAGACGAGCGCCTGCTCCACTCCGCAAGGCCCGCTCACGATCACGTGCGGCTGGTCGCTCTTGGAAACCTTCTCGTTGGCCTCCCGAATGGACTTCATCAGCAACTCGCGCCCCTTTTCGCGGGGAAAGAACGCCTGCGAAAGCGGATTCTTCAGATCGCGCGCCTCGCCGTTGCGGATCTGGCCGCGCTCATCGACGAAGAAGATGTCCGTGTGAAACCATTGCGCCAGAATGGCTTCGAGTTTCCGGATCACGTGAATATGTTTCAGCTCATCCCAATTGATCATTTTGTTCGCCCCTTCCGCTTTGAATAGGATCAAGACAGTTTGTGACTAATGATTTATCGGCCGGTCGCGGGCGGAATTTGAGCCCTCTTATCAGGAAATAGTCACCCCTGTCGTTTCCCTAGTCAGCGCCAGGCCTTAGGACCGGCTGTGATTGTTAAGGCAGACCGGGGATCCGCTTGTTCCAGGCTCAGATCTCCGATAAAAGGGGTTTCACATGAAGTTTCATTTCTTTGATAATGCTTCGACGACTCCTTGCTGCGAGGAGGCTTTGGGGAAGTTTCGACAGTTCGCTGTCGAGGATTTCGGCAATCCCTCCTCCAGCCATGCTCTGGGACAGCGGGCCGCCCGCGCGATCCAGGAAGCGCGCAATTTTTTTGCAGTGACCTTCCAGGTCGGGCCCGAACAGGTGGTCTTCACGGGCAGTGGAACCGAATCCGACAACCTCGCTATCCAGGGGATCGCGCTCGCCAGGCTCTCGCAGCCGGGCCGGGTCCTCGCCAGCGCGACGGATCACCCGGCCGTGAGGAAAACCGTTCTCGCCCTGGCTGAGCTCGGCTTCGACTGCCAGCTCATTCCGGTCGACCGCCAGGGCCAGATCGATCATGGGAAATACCTGGAGCTGCTCACGCCGGCCACCCAGCTCGTCAGCATCCAGCAGGTCAACAACATCACGGGCGCCATTCACCCGGTCGAGGAGCTCGCACGTGTGGCGAAGCAACGGGTTCCGGGCCTCGTTTTCCATACCGACTCGGTCCAGGCCTTCGGGAAGATCCTGCACCCCATCGGCGGCACCAGCGTCGATCTCGTCTCGATTTCCGCCCACAAGGTGCGTGGCCCCAAGGGGGTCGGCGCGCTGATCATACTCGATCGCAAGCTCCTCGCCGATGGGCTTCGCCCTCTGATCTGGGGCGGCGAACAGGAGGGCGGCCTGCGTTCCGGCACGCAGAATGCCGGCCTGATCGCGGGCTTCCATGCGGCCGCCGCGCTGACTCTCTCCCGTCGCGAGCAAAGCCGCGCTCACGCCGAACGGCTTCTCGCCCGGCTCCGCGGAGAACTGGAGGCCCGCGAGCTTGCCCCCCGGGCGATCGCTTGGAATTCCCTCAACGCCGTTCCCCAGATCGCAAGCTTCAGCGTGCCCGCCCTGCCCGGCTCCGGCGGCCCGCTCTCCCGGCTGCTCGAGGAACGCGGCTTCCTGGTTTCGACCGGTTCCGCCTGCTCCTCCACGAAGCCCGAGCCCGATCCCGTCCTCAAGGCCATGGGGCTGCCGCACGCGGCCTGCACCTCCGCTCTTCGCATCAGCTTCTCGGAGCTCACCACCGAAGACGAGGTGACGGCCCTGGCCGCCGCGCTCGAGGAATCCATCCGCCGCATGGCGCTCCTCACCGGCAAGAGAATCTGAAAGAGAATTGAAATATGAGTACCCCCGAACACGACCGTGCCGTCCTCCTTCGCTATCACGAGATCGCGCTCAAAGGGCAGAACCGCCGCTGGTTCGAGGACCGGCTCGAAGGCAACGTACGCCTTCTCATCGAGAGGGGACTCCGGGCGGGCGGTGACCCTCAGGCCCGCTTTTCAGGAAAAATCACCCGCCAGCACGGCAGAATCCTCATCGAGACCGCCTGGAACGAGAACGTTCGTGAGGCCCTTTGCAACAGCTTCGGGCTTTCGAGCTTCAGCCCGATCCGCAAGGTGCCCACCGACCATGCATCGCTGATCCGCGGCGCGATCGAGGAGGTGGACGCTTATATCCGACGTCATGGCCAGCCCAGCGATTTCCGCGTCCTTTCCCGCCGCAGCGATAAGGTGCTTCCCGAAACCTCCGTGGAGCTCGACCAGCTCATCGGGGGGGAGCTCCTCCGCGCGTTTCCCGGACTCAAGGTGAAGCTCGAGAAGCCCGCGCTTTACGTCGGGATCGAAGTGAGAAGAGATCGGTCTTTCATCTGGACCGAGAAAGTTCCCGGCCTGGGCGGCCTTCCGGTGGGCAGCAACGGCCCGCTTCTGGCGATGCTCTCAGGCGGCCTGGATTCGCCCGTGGCGGCGATCCAGACGCTCCGACGCGGCTCCGCCACGCGACTCATGCATTTCTACGGAACGCCGTTCGTCGGCGAAGAGGTCCTCCGCAAGGTGATTGACCTCGCTCGCATCGTGAATCGCTATCAGCCCAAGCCCGAGCCGCTCCACGTCGTGCCTTTCGGCAAGCTTCAGGAGAGGATCGCGCTCGCCACCAGTCCCAAGCTGCGTACCGTACTTTACCGCCGCATGATGGTGCGGATCGCCTGCGCGCTCGCACCCCGACTCGGCGCGCACGGGCTGGTCACCGGCGAGAGCCTGGGCCAAGTCGCGAGCCAGACCGTCGAGAACCTTGCCACGATCAATGCTGCAGCGACACTCCCGATCATCCGGCCGCTCGTCACCTGCGACAAGGATGAGATCATCGCGCAGGCTCAGCGCTGGGGAAGCTACGAGACCTCCATCCGGCCCGGCCTGGATTGCTGCACCCTGTTTGCCGACCGTCACCCGGCACTCCACAGCTCCATCGACGAGGCTGAGGCCCAGGAATCCCGCTTTCCCGTGCAGGAGCTCGTGGATGAGGCACTCGCGGGCATTCAGGTGCACGAGGCCCGCTGGTGAAACTTCAGGGCAGGACCTTTTGAATCGCCGAAAGAACCTCGGGTGATTCCCACTTCTGCGGCCCCACCCATTTGGTGACGACCTCGAGCTTCGCGTTCAGCAGATAGCTCTCGGGGAACTGGTAGCTTCCGTACTCATCCGGTACCTTCGACGCCGGATCCATAATGGAAACCATGCTGGCGGGCAGCCCTTTCGAAGGCAGGATCTTGTGCGCATCCGCCCACTTCGCGTCCAGATTCACCATGAGTACGGTCAGTGGCTTCCCATTGAACCTCTTGGCGAGCGCGACCAGCTGCGGGATCTCGTCGATGCAGGGCGGGCACCAACTTGCCCAGAAATGCAGGATCAGCGGCTTTCCGCGGAACTCCTCAAGCGTACGCTCCCGTCCCTCCGCATCCTTCAGGGCGAACAAGGGAGCGGCTTTGGGCGCTATTTCGATCTGAGCCTCGGTCTGCGTCGCATCCTTCACGCCGTGCTCAACCCTGTAGATCAACGTCAGGATCACGGTCAGACTCACGCCGATGGCCAATCCCAAGATCGCTCTGTTTTTGCCGGAAAGTTTCCCTGAAGTTTCGTTTGTATTCACGTGAAAGATTCTCCCTGAAACGTACTAACCCCTTATCATGACTTAGGTTTTCAAATCCACTCATGAATTCGGCTGTTTATGTTTCTCCCCAAAGTTGCAGGACTGGGAAATAAAGTTTTATAATAGGAATATGAGCCACGCACTCGTGCTCAACGCCTCTTTTGAACCGCTCCACATCGTCACCTGGCAACGCGCCATCCAGCTGCTTTTCCAGGGAAAGGTGGAGGTCATCGAGGAATCCGAGCAGGAAATCCGTACGGTTCGCCTCACCATCAAGATTCCCGCGGTCCTGCGGCTGCTCTCCTACGTGCCCCTGACGCGAAAAAAACACCTGATCCGCTTTTCCCGAACCAATATCTTTCTCCGGGACCATCATATCTGCCAGTACTGCGGCGGAAAATTTAGCAAATCGCATCTGACTCTCGACCACGTGGTGCCGATCGTGCAGGGCGGCCGCAAGTGCTGGGAAAACATCGTGACCGCCTGCAAGCCGTGCAACCAACGCAAAGGGGGGCGTACGCCCGCCCAGGCCGCAATGCAGCTCATTCGCAAGCCCAGGCAGCCGGCCTGGCTCCCCACCGCGAACCTCCAGCTGGGGATCTCCCGCGCCCCGGACAGCTGGAAAATCTATCTCAGGCTTGAAAAACGAGCTCTTGACCCCGGCGACTCGTCCACCTAGCCTTGAACGGATGCCCCGGCTCTTCGCAAAATCCCGCAGCACGAGCGCGCCGAAAGCGAACGATCCCCTCGACGACCTGGTCTCACGGTACGGGGATCTCCTGTACGATCTCAGCGAAGCCATCCTGTGGAGCTCCCCGAACGCCCAGGTGACTTTCCGCGCGATCCTCAAGGCACTCCGAAAGAACCTGTCCGCCGCCCCAGCCGGCACCCACGAACGCGCCTGGACACTCCGGGTGGCCTGCATGACCCTCCGACCGCTCGCCTCCCGACTCAGTCGCACGCTCACTGCCGCCGAGCAGATCCAGCTCGACGCCGCGCCCGATCTCGCCTTCCGATTCAACCAGTTCAATGCCTATTTCCATCGTCTCTCGGTCGAAGACCAGCTTCTGCTCCTCTTGAAGGACAAGTACGGAATCCCCCTACCCGAAGTCGCGATCGCCTTGGACTGCCCCGAGGAATCGCTCAAGATCCGCCGCCAGCTCGCGCTCCGCGCGCTCGAGGAGTGGCTTTGGGATACGCGATGAATTGCTTCGAATGGCAAAACCGCGCCTCGGATTACCTGGATGGCACCCTGATCGGGACCCTCAAGCAAGGGGCTGACGAGCACCTGGAAAACTGCGAGACCTGCAGCGAACGCTACAAGCATTTCCGGCTGATCCTCGCTTCTGTCAGCGCCCAGCCCCGCACCACGCTTCCCGTGCCCGTCCGCGGCGCGCCACTCACGGCCGCCCTTCCCAAGGTCGACCTCGCCCACGCCCGCGGCTCCCGTTGGGAACGCATCCCCTGGATGTTCCGCACCGCTATCGAAGCGACGACGATCGTGCTGCTCATTCTCGCCGCCATCGCGACCGGCCCGCGCTTGCGCGCGCTTTATGACCGCGGCATCGAGCAGAACCTCTCCGAACTCAGCCAGGCCTTCTCGGACATGCTGCACCCGGATCCGACGATCGCCACCGAGGTCGGCGTCCCCCTAGCCAGAGGCAAATCGGCGGAATCCGCTCAATCGCGCGAGGAGCGGGATGACGAATTCATCAGCGAGGAAGAAGGCGAAGACGAGTCCCCTCCGCCCGCCTCGAAGGACTCCGATGTGCACGTCGGAAATTCCGAGGTCTGGCGCTTCATCATCAAGACCGACAGTCCGCACGAATACCGCACGAGGATCGTGGGCATCCTGACCACCCTCAAGATCTCCAAGGACACTCCCGGCTTGGGCGGCGTCGAAGCGCCGGGCGGGATCCAGTTCGATCTCCTCCTGCCCAAGGCGCTGGTCCCCGGGCTGAAACGCCAGCTTCAGAGCATCGCCCCTCCGGCACCCGAGAGCGCGGCTAAGAGCCCGATGAGCGAGACCTTCACGTGGTTCAAGAACAAATCCAAGCGACAGATCCCCGAGGGCCGCACCCGCGTCGTGATCTGGCTTTCGCAGATGTAAATGCCCGCGCCCATTCAACGCCGCGTTCCTGGCGACGCGAAGGCACGTGCCCGCCCGGAAGCTAAAGCTGCTGAATGACGGTCAGCAACTCATTCGGATCGATCGTAACCGTCAGGCTATGTCCCTGGTTCTCGGGCTTGCCTTCGATATCGGCGACAAGCAGCTCGCCCTTCCCGGTCTTCTTGGCCGGCGGCGGGGCCTGCGCGTTCCTCGAATCCGGGGAGACCCCCACCTTGAGCTTGTCTTTTTCATTCGGGCTAGCTTGACCGGGCTCGGCGGGCTTGCCGAGCATTTTATTCGCGGTGTTTACGAAGGCCTCGCGGGCGCTGTCGAAGCTCTTCCGGGAATGGCTGTCATCAGGGAGGGTCTTCAGCTGATCCGGCGCTCCAGCCCCATTTGCAGGCATGGGAGCACTGAGCTTCTGGACGTGATGCTTCTTCGTATCATCGATGTGCCGCTGTGCCTCCACTGACTTGAGGTACTTCTGCCGGGCCTTCTGATAGGCCTCCTTGTCGACCTCGCCCACCACCACGAGCTTCCCGGCCTCCGGATTGTCCGGATCGCGCGGGATCTCCGTGATCTTGCGGAAGTCATCCTCCGCCGGCTCCTTCGGAAGCTCCTGCACGTAACGGTCATAGTGGTCGCTGGCGAGCGTCTTCAACGTCGCATGCTCTTTCTGCAGGTCCTCGAACGTGATCACGTAGGGGACCTGCGGCTTCCTGAGCTTTCCATCCGTGCTGGGCGTGAACGCAGTCCGGCCTTTTTTGCCCTGGGTCGAAAGATCCGTGATCACCTTGGCGTTTTTCACCATCGCCGTACGCATCGCATAGAGGTTGAGGACCTGGACGGTCTTGTAGCGCTTGAAGCACTCGTCGCCATCCTCGCTCGGCATGCAGAACTGGCCGAGCTCGTCAAAACGCTCGGGCTCCGTCGCCGACTTCAGGCGCGAGATTTTCTGGATCAGGTAGACCGCCTGCAGCCCGATGTTCTCGTTCGCGCGCTCGAAGATGCACTTCTGCCCGCACTCATCGTATTCCTTTCCCGCGTAAGGATGGCTTTTCCGTGGAGCGCCTCCCGCAGCAGTCGCGGTCGCATGCGCCGCGACAGGCAGGCCGCACCCAAGGATCATCGAAGAAAGCGAAAGCGCGAGAAAGCCTCCGAGCCAGGAATGGATCTTCATTCCCCGATTATAGCCTGGAACTCCCGGCATTCCCAATCCTCCGCCTAACCCCCGCGCCCAACTCCTGAAGAGTTCTAGGCCCGCCCTCGGGAACCATAGCTTTTCACCGCCTTGGTCACCCGGCCCTTCGCGCCTTCCAGACGTTTCTTTTCCTCGCTCTCCGAAAGCTGCAGGCCCAAGGCCTTCGGCCGCAGGATCATCTCCCGGATATATCTTTCCGCCTCCTGGCCGTCGGTGGTCCTGCGCACCTCGGACCATTTCAGCGCTTCCCTGCCGTAGAGCATTCGCGCCACCGTCCGCGTGACGCCATTCATCGTATCGAGCTCCTTCTGGACACCGCTGGCGATCAGGACCGTCCCGAAATGCGGCGACTCGATCAGCGCTTCCGCCACGCTCTGGCGAACCTCGGCCAGGGCCTGTGCGACCGCGGGATCGCTCATGGACTTTCCTTCCAGCACCGCCGGACGCACGATGCCGTCCAGAATTTTCCGAGAGAGCCCACCTCCCGCCTCTCCTGCGAAGATCCTCTCGAAATTCGCCGGCTCGAGCAGCCGGCTCCTCACGTCCTCCGCAAGCCGGTCGCCAGGCGGCAATGAGTCAAAAGCCTCTCGGACGTTCCCGCGAACGATGCCTTTGATCACCTGATCGAGAACGCCGCGTTTGACCAGCAGCTCCAGGAGTTTTTTCCGGGTTTCTCCCGCGGGTAAGGTGGCCAGGTCCGCCCAAAGCTGCTTGAGAACCGCCTGGACGTCCAGCTCCGCCTTTTTGGCGTCGTAGTCCACGTAATCCTTGATCATCCGGACCATCGCCTCGAGCAGGCCTTCCGCGTCCACGCCTGCATCCGCGATATCTTCAGCCGGCTGGTCGGCCGTCAGGCCATCCAGGCACGGGATCGCCCGCGCCATCGCCGCCAAGGCATTATCGCGGGGACCGGCGCCCGAAACAGGCCGCCCCATCAGGCGATCCGCCGCCTCATAAACGATCCCACGTGCGCCGCCGGTAAGACGCGAAGTGCACTCATCGAGCGCTCCATTGAAGGCGATGCCGAACTCCTGTCCATTCGCGCGATCGAGACACCGAGAATAATCCCCGAGCGACTTTTCGATGGCTTGCCCGGCACCCGCGTACTGCCTCGATCCCATGAGCTTCGCCAGCGTGGATCGGAGCTTGAGTCCACCCACGGCTTTGGCCATGTCGATCGAATAGCGTTTCACGCAACCTTCCAGCGCCGGCGAAAGCTTTTTCCCTTCCGGAGACCGCGCAACGCACTCCCGCAGTGCGGCACCGATCGGTGAAAGCTCCGGCCGTACCGCGGAGCCCAGAATGTCCACGGTCTTCGCTTGGCCCACGGCCGACGCGATGCCATGGGTCGCTTCCCTCTGCAAGGATTCCGTGCAGGAGTTCCGGTCCGCGGATACCTGGGGACGCGCCTTCCCGAGACACTGCTCAAAAGGCGCTAACAACCCGCCCTTGAGCCTTTCCCGGAGCTCGGCCCGCGTCGACGCTCCAGGCGCCCCGGCACCCAGCTCGGGAAGATTGGCGTCGAGCGCCAAAAGGATCTGATCCTTGCCCACGACCGAAGAAGCACGTAGCGCCAGCTCGGACCCACAGTCCTTCACGTAGTCGATGTAAGCCTGAATCGCGCGGGAGCCGTCGAGGCCTCTTTTCGCGCAGGCGTCCAGCTCGCCCATCAGCTCTTTCCGCAAGGCCAGCCACCGCTCCCGGTTGCCCGAGTACATGGCTGCGGTCTGAAGATCAAATTGCAGCTGAGCAAGATAGCTCGCCACGGGAGGAATGCTCTTCTTGAAACACGACTCGGCGATCTCCCCTCCTCGGTCGAGTTTCTCCAGCACGAGCTCCCGGTCGAAACACGCGCTCAGATCGCGCAAGTTCCCGGTCAAGAAATCGTCGAAGGCCTTCTTGAACTCCGGAGTCAGCGCGATCTTCTCGTCATGGAAATAGGCGCGCAAAGTCTCCGGTATAATCACGTTCGCGGCGAAATTAGAAGCACCTTTGATGAGCCGCAACGAGCAGCGGCCCAGCGTGCTCTCGCTCGGCGCCGGTCCCAGACATGCGGCGAACTCTTCGCGCACTTTGGTTTTCATGAGGTTATTGAACATGATCGGACTCATCCGGCCGCTGAATGCCGCGCTGACCTGGAATTCCGCTGCCGGCAGGGCGCTCGCACGGCGAAGGCGCCCACTGCACTTCTCCAACTGTCGTGCCCGCTCCTGCTCGCGCAGGATGTCTGTCGGGAGCTCGCGCGATAGGCACGCCGAAAACGAGGAAAGCAGGGAATTCTCCAGCTCCGGCCGGGCTTCGAACAGGCCTTCCGGCATCTTGCCCCGCAGGGTCTTGGCGGCCGCGATCTCCGCGACCCGAATGATCGCTCGGCGGATACATGCCTGCCGCGCCTTCTCCTGCAACGAATCCGACCAGCAGCCGTCCATTGCTTGCATACCCGCGACGGCGATCTTGCGGGCTTCCAAGGATTCCCCGCTGGACAGCCCGGCTCGCACACCATCCTCGAGCTTGCGCTCAAAAACGCCTCGGGTGATGCGGTTCTCGATCAGCAATTCGCACGGCCTGCTATCGAGCTGGCCATCGATTCGCTGATCCCGCGCCTTTTGGCGCGTCATGCATTCGGCAAAGGCCGGCTTAACGCCCAGTTCCTCGATTAACCTGCGCCGCTCTTCCTCCTGCGGTATGGCTTCCACCACTCCCGGATGCTCTCGCGAGATGGACCCTGCGGCGGCAGCGCCCACTCCGATCACGAGGCGATCAATGCAATCCTGGAAGTCCGGCCCCGACGCGCTCCTGCTCACACAGCTCTCGTAAGATGACCACAGCCCTTCGCGAGCCAGCAGCTGCTCGAGCACCCTTTCGCCAAGCTTTTCGCCGAGTTTCCGCTGCAGGCTGATCCGAGTGACCTGCAGAACGCCGTTGCGCACCGAACGAAGCACGCACTCTTTTGGGGAAAGCGGCGCCGGCCTAGCTGAAAGACACTTCAAAGCTGTTGCGTCCGCCTCCGCAATCAACGAGTCCCGTAAGCGGACTTCAGGAACGCCCGAAGCAATCTGCCCGCGAACGACCTCATGCGTGACTCCCAATGCGACATTGGAGCTCAGCACGCTCTGTGAGGACTCCCAACAGGCCCCTGCTTCAATGAGCATCCCAGCCCTACGCACGCAGGTCTCAAAAGGCTGCTGGATTTTCGCGATCCAAGCCTGCGTCCTGCCGGGGTCGTTGACGCCGCTTTGGGCGAATGCCTGGCCTACGACTTCCGATATGATCGACTTCCCCATGACCCGGAGGAGTTCGACAAACTTCGCGTTATTCCAGAGTCCGCTCGAAGGCGGAAAGCGCCGGTCCAGCTCCCCGAGAATGCGCCTGGCCACCTTGCGGCGCTCCGACGCTTCCGGAAAAAGCCCACGCAGCTCCTCGGACTTCTCGAATTCCTCTTCAATCTTCGACCTGAGTGCTCCATTGATGTGCTCGCCGAATCCAAGAGAAATCCCATCCATCAAGCCGCCGAAAAAAAAACGGCTGGCGGGATTATCGATTCGTCCCTGAAAATTTCCTTCGAAAAGCCGGATTGCCGAAATCCCATCGGCGGACGCTGCCAACGCAGACGAGCCAAACATTAAGCAAGCCGAGAGAATCGCGAATCTCCACTTTTGTTGATGAAATATCGCGAACAACATTGCCCGACCTCTCTCCCTTTGGGGGTATAAGAGCAAAGGATGGACCAATGCTTTTCTTCTGGTATTAATTAATAATCACGATCCCTTATCCTGTTCTGGCCTGACTAAAACTTAGACATCCGTCCTAAGGAGTCACATACAAAAAACCCCAGGACGGCAACGCCGTCCCAGGGTTCTTAAAACCGTAATTTGAAGACGGATCAGCTGCTGCTACCGCCGCTCTTGTTGCCACCGCCTCCGGCAGCGGGCGTCTTCCTAGCCGCAGCGCTCTTCTTCGCTGCTTTGGCCGGACCTTTTCCAGCACCGACCTTCGACTTGCCCGAGAACATCTTGCGGAAGCCTCCAAAAGTGTCCTTGGCCTTCTCGTCCTTTCCCTCGACCTTTTCGGCCTCGGCAGGAGCGGCAGCCTTAGGCTTGCGCTTGCGATCAAGCTCGGGATGATCCACTAGCTCGAGCACGGCCATTTCGGCCGCATCGCCCCAGCGGCGATCAGAGACTTTAAGCACGCGGGTGTATCCACCGGCACGCGTCCGATAGCGTTCCGCCAGGGTCGTGAAAAGCTTCTTCACAACCGCATCACTGCGCGTGCGATCGAAAGCCAAACGACGGGCAGCCGGCGTTCCCGATTTCCCCAAGGTGATCAGCCTGTCGACAACGCGACGGACTTCCTTAGCCTTCTGAACGGTAGTCACCACCTGCTCTTTTTCGATCACAGAATTGGCCATATTACGGAACATGGCCACGCGGTGGGACGTATTGCGGCCAAACTTCCGACCGTCAACATTATGCCTCATAAATCACTCCAATTCCCTTCCCAATTAATCTTCGATATCGTCGGTCTCGTCGAACTCACCGGACTTGGTGCGCTCGTTCATGATCCGATTCTCATCCACGTCGGAATCAGCCGGCTTCGGGGGCTGCGTCGGCGCGACGAAACCTTCCAGCTTCATGCCCAGGCTCAAGCCCATCTCAGCGAGAATATCCTTGATCTCGTTAAGGGACTTGCGGCCGAAGTTCTTCGTCTTGAGCATTTCGGCTTCGGTCTTCTGAACCAGCTCATAGATGTATTTGATATTCGCGTTCTGCAGGCAGTTCGCCGAGCGAACCGAAAGCTCAAGCTCCTCGACCGACCGATAGAGGTTCGGATTGAATTGCTGGGAGCCTTCCTCCTTGGTCGCCGCAACCGGCTCAGGCTCCTCTTCGAAATTGAGGAACACCGAAAGCTGGTCCTTCAGGATCTTCGAGCCCAACGAAACGGCGTCTTCCGGAGAAACCGAGCCGTCAGTCCAGACCTCCAGCGTCAACTTGTCGAAGTCGGTGCGCTGCCCGACGCGGCTCTGGGTCACCG
This sequence comes from Oligoflexia bacterium, assembly GCA_023701205.1. Lineage (GTDB taxonomy): Bacteria > Bdellovibrionota > UBA1018 > UBA1018 > UBA1018 > JAMPXJ01. The sequence goes on along the minus strand of JAMPXJ010000001.1, from coordinate 130,356 downwards.
TGTAGTTCACGCGCCGAATTGGCGAGAAGAAGCTGTCGACCGGGATCCATCCAACCGGCATTTCTTCGCTTTTGTTGTTTTCCGCCGGACGATAGCCGCGACCTCGCGCGATCTGAATCTCTGCGCGGAGCTTGCCACCCTTGCCCAAAATCGCGATCGGCTGATCGGCATTTAAAACACGGACCTGCTCGGAGCAAATGATATCCGAAGCTTTGATCTCACAAGGGCCAACCTTATCGATCAGGACCGTAGCCTGTTCCGCATGAAGCAGGAACCGTACTTCCTTCAAATTCAGGATGATCTCCGCGACATCTTCCTTCACGTCAGGAATCGGAGTGAACTCATGCACCACGCCATCGATCTTCACCGCGGTGATCGCCGCGCCCTGCAGCGATGACAAAAGAACCCTGCGAAGCGAATTCCCCAACGTCAGGCCAAAGCCGCGTTCCAGAGGCTTCGCGACGAATTTTCCATAGCTCGGAGACAAGGACTCTTTGTCCACATCCAGAGCCTTGGGTTTAATCAAATCACGCCAATTTTTTTCCAGCATCACTCTCTCCTGTCATCCCCTCGCTGCCAACCACATCAGCCGCAACAGCCATGCGGGGAGTATTCAGAACTACGTTTTCAGACCCAATTACTTCGAATACAGCTCGACGACCATCCGCTCTTCCATGGGCGCGGTGATATCATCACGCGCAGGAAGATCACGAACGCGACTCTTCATCGCGGTACCATCGAGCTCCAGCCACTGCGGAATTTCACGCCGCTTCACTGCCTCAAGGGCCGCGCCGATGCGAGCCAGAGTCTTACTCTTGTCCCGTACTTCGACTAAATCACCCTTTTCGACCATGTAAGAAGGAACGTTCACACGATGGCCGTTTACCGCGAAATGACCGTGACGAACCATCTGGCGCGCTTCCGCGCGCGAGTTCGCGAAGCCGGAGCGATAAGCGACGTTATCCAAACGGCGCTCGAGCATCGAAAGCAGGTTCGAACCAGTCACGCCTTTCATGCGATCTGCTTTTTCAAACAGATTGCGGAACTGCTTTTCCGCGAGCCCATAGATTCTCTTGATCTTCTGCTTCTCACGAAGTTGCAGACCATATTCGGAGAACTTGATGCGGCCCTGCCCATGCTGCCCAGGAGGATACCCACGACGCTCGAATGCACACTTGTCGGTATTGCAACGATCGCCTTTGAGGAACAACTTTTGATTTTCACGCCGGCAGAGCCGGCAAACGGAACCAATAAAACGAGACATAAATCAGACCCTTCTCCGCTTCGGAGGACGGCACCCGTTGTGGGGAATCGGAGTAACATCTTCAATGTAGGTAACACGCAGCCCCACGGCAGCGAGCGCACGCAGAGCCGACTCACGGCCAGCGCCCGGTCCACTCACAAACACCTGGACGCTGCGCATGCCGTTCTCAACGGCCTTGCGACCCGCATCCTCAGCTGCCACCTGAGCAGCGAACGGAGTGTTTTTCCGCGAACCGCGGAACCCTTTGCCTCCGGCGCTTGACCAGCAGATGGCGTTCCCCATCGAATCGGTGATCGTCACGATGGTATTATTGAAGGAAGAAAGCACGTAGACGTTTCCAGTGGAGACGTTCTTCTTTCCTTTCTTCACGCGCTTGACGCCTTCCGCTGCCGCGGGAGCCGCCGAGCCACTCTCTTTTTTCTCAGCTTTCGCTTCGGTCTTCTGTTCAGACATAAATCCTACCCACCATTACTTCATTGCTTTGACGGACTTCTTGCCGGCGATCGCAACCGCCGGACCCTTGCGGGTACGCGCATTCGAATGAGTGCGCTGACCATGAACCGGCAGGCCTTTGCGATGGCGCGTGCCACGATAGCAGCTCAAATCCACCAAACGCTTGATATTCAGACTGATCTCGCGGCGCAGATCGCCTTCAACCTTGTGAACGCGATCGATAATTTCCCTGATTTTTGCGACCTCGGCTTCAGTGAGGGAATCGGATTTGCGATTCAGATCAATTTGAGCCTCGCCCAGAATTTTCTTGGAGGTCATGCGACCAATCCCGAAAATATAGGTCAGTGCCACTTCCATTCGCTTATTGCGTGGGAGGTCCACTCCCGCGATACGAGCCACGTTAATACCTTCCTTTCAATTAACCTTGACGTTGCTTATGGCGGGGATTTTCGCAGATCACCCGCACGATCCCTTTGCGCCGAATTACTTTGCACTTGTCACAGATCTTCTTCACCGATGCGCGAACTTTCATATTCAGAACTCCTTAGTACTCACAAATCGACTGAAAAAATCCCGACAATCCGAACCCATAAGCAGGAAGCACAGCCTCACCGCCGGTTGCTACCATCCGATTTTGTAGGGACCTTTCCTACCGTAACTTTCTCTCCAGGTAAAACACTGAGTTAACGCGAGTGAAATTCGATCCGGCTACACCCGCTAATCTGAAATTTTCCTGACCTTTCAAATTAAAGTTAAAATTTCCGGACCCTTCGACGTGATTGCTACCGTATGCTCAAAATGAGCGGAGAGCGAACGATCAACGGTCACTGCCGTCCACCCGTCTTCGAGAACTCTCACTTGGTAGCCGCCCGCATTGATCATGGGCTCAATGGCAAGCACCATTCCCACTTTGAGCGGGATTCCCTTGCCCTTTGGGCCGTAATTGGGAATCTGCGGCTCTTCATGGAGCGCCCTGCCGATACCGTGACCAACGAACTCCCTTACCACGCTGAAACCGAAACCTTCAACATATTTTTGAATCGCGTGGCCAATATCAAACACACGATTGCCCTCGTGACACTGTTCGATCCCCAGCATCAATCCCTGCCGAGTTGCATCGAGCAGCTTTTGAGCAGCGGGCAAGATAGAGCCAACCGCGACAGTCCGGGCCGAATCCCCATACCAGCCGTCGTGAATAACCCCGAAATCTAGCCCGACAATATCCCCCTCCTTGAGGATTCGCTTGGGAGAAGGAATTCCATGTACCACCTCGTCGTTCACGGAGATGCACACGCTTGCGGGGAATCCGTGGTAACCCTTAAATGCCGGTTGCGCCCCAAGTTCACGAGTTCGCGCTTCAGCGAACTTATCCAGCTCCCCGGTGGAGACGCCCGGCTTAGCCATCCCTGCCATCTCGTCCAGAATCCGCGCGACTATCACGCTGGCCTTCCGCATCAGGCTGATTTCCCGGTCCGACTTCAAACTGACCATAAAACTCGCTTCCGCCTAGCCGCTGATTGCTCGAGAAAGAGCCTGACTTACGTCATTGGCAGGGAGGCTCGCATCAAGGGAGGTCAGCTTACCTTGTTTGCGGTAAAATTCCGCCAGTGGCGCTGTTTGCTGATGATATACCACCAGCCGCTTCGCGATGACATCGACCTGATCATCGTCTCTTTGGATCAGGGAACTGCCACAGGAGTCGCAAATTCCCGCCTTCTTCGGTGGAGCGCTTTGAATATGATACATAGCCCCACACTTCGTGCAGGTTCTACGCCCCGAGAGGCGACTCACAAGCTCCGAATCATCGATCTCGAAAAGCACCGCTTTTTCCACCTGCCCGCCCCGACCAAGCAGCATCTGATCCAACGCTTCGGCCTGCGGGATAGTCCGGGGGAATCCATCGAGAATAAAACCACTTCTGCAGTCCGGCTGAGACGTACGCTCACCAATTAGTCCGATGACCACTGAATCGGGAACCAGTGCTCCACGATCCATATAGGACTTCGCCTCCAGGCCGAGAGCAGTTCCCTTGCCGATCGCAGTGCGTAACATATCGCCTGTCGACAGCTGGGGCCATCCGCGCTCCGTTACGAGCTTCTTTGCTTGCGTGCCCTTTCCGGAACCCGGAGGACCAAGGAGTACCAAGATCATGTGTAAGCCGCGCGTCCCTTCAGTCGCGTATGCTTCATGAAACCTTCATAGTTCCGAGTCAGCAGGAACGTCTCGATTTGGGCCACCGTATCCAAGGCAACCCCGACCAGAATCAGGACACTCGTGCCGCCAAAGTAGAACGGCACATTGAGCGTCTGAGTGAAAAACGTCGGCAGCACGCAGATTGCGGAGATGTAAACCGCCCCGCCTAAGGTGATACGCGAAAGCACATAATCGATATATTCGGCCGTGGGCTGTCCCGGACGAATCCCCGGAATGAACCCACCATACTTTTTCAAGTTCTCCGCGACGTCCTCAGTTTTGAAAGTCACCGCTGTATAAAAGTAGCAGAAAAAGACGATCAGACCCACGAACAGCACGTTGTAAATCAGTCCACCCGGCTGAAGCATCGCGCTGAATCTTTGCAATCCCGCTACTGGAAAAAAATTTGCCACGGTCGCGGGGAACATGATCAGCGATGAAGCAAAGATCGGAGGAATGACGCCAGAGGTATTCACCTTCAGCGGCAAGTTCGTATTCTGGCCGCCGTAGACTTTCCGGCCTACGATCCGCTTTGCATATTGGATCGGAATTCGGCGAGCTCCACGCTCAACAAAGATAATCACAAAGAAGGTAGCGACGATCACCGCCAGAACAAGCAGGATCTTGAAGAAGCTCAGCTCTCCCGACCGGTAGAGACTCAGAGTGCTTCCAATACCTGCAGGAATGCCCGCGGCAATCCCCGCATAGATCAGCAACGAAATTCCATTGCCGATGCCCCGTTCGGACATCTGCTCGCCGACCCACATCAGAAAGATGGTTCCGGCCGTCAGAGTGATCGTGGTCATCAACTTGAAAGCCATGCCTGGCGCCAGAACTACGGTCGGATTGTTGTAATGCTCCAATCCGGCCGCGATGCCATATCCTTGCACGAGGCAAAGCAGGACTGTGCCATATCGGGTATACTGGGTGATCTTCTTCCGACCCTGATCCCCTTCCTTTTGGAGATCATGAAGATATGGCCAGACGACCGTCAGCAGCTGAAAAATAATGGAGCTGCTGATGTAAGGCATCACTCCGAGAGCAAAAATACTGAAACGCTCCAGCGCTCCGCCACTGAAGAGATTGAACCATCCGAAGACAGTGCCCTTCATATTAGCGAAAACCTGAGTCAATGCCGCACCATCGATTCCTGGCGTCGGAATATGGATCCCGATGCGATAAACCGCCAGCATGATCAGGGTGAAAAGAATACGCTTGCGAAGCTCCGGGATTTTTACCAGTCCATCAGCGCCTGACATCTTCGACACGGCTCCTTAACGTTGATCCAGCTAGGTACAAGCCAGGCCAATCCGGCTGGCCTAAAAAACAGAATTATTGAGCGGACTTAGCCTTCGACTGCTGCTTGCCCGGAATCGGAATCAACTCAAATTTTCCGCCCGCTTTCGAGATCTTCTCACCGGCGGAGGCGCTGACCTTGTGCGCTTTCACGTTGAAAGCCTTGGTCAACTCGCCCGTACCGAGAATCGTGAGGCGATCATAACGCCCCTTGATCACATTCATTCCGACAAGACTCTCGAGAGAGACCTCTTTAATCTCCGCCGGAAGCTTCTCGAGATCCGCAACATTCAAAACCGCATTAGTGCGCCGCGCAACATTCTTGAAGCCCCGCTTCGGAAGACGCCGATAGAGCGGCATCTGACCGCCTTCAAAGCCAGGACGGACGGACCCGCCAGAACGAGCCAGCTGACCTTTATCGCCTTTGCCGGCGGTAGGACCGTGACCAGAACCGGCACCACGCCCGAGGCGCTTGCGCTTATGAGTGGCACCCTTCTGAGCCTTGATAGTATTGAGCTTCAACATCTGATTTCTCCATTGCCAGAAGATTTCCGGCTCCAGCCTCTCATGGCCTGGGCTCGAACTCGAGCCATCATTCAACCCAATCCTTGGGTATCTCGATTAATTGCTATCTTTCGATTAGCGAGTCTCCGAAACGACTTCCACGAGGTGAAGGACCTTCTTGATCATCCCGCGAACCGCCGGAGTATTCTCCAGAGTCCGCTCCTGTTCAAGTTTCTTCAGTCCAAGTCCGTTGATGGTAGCGCGCTGATCGGGATTGCAAGCGATCTTGCTTCTCTTCAGGCGAATCGTGATCGTCCTTTTTCCTGCAGCCGTCATAAAGATTTCTCTCTTTCAATACATTAGAGGATCTCGGCGACGGTCTTGCCGCGCGCCTTGGCGATATCCTGGAAACTGCGCAGCCGAATCAGACCGTCGAGAGTCGCACGGACCACGTTGTGGGGATTGTCCCTGCGAATCGATTTCGTAAGGATGTTTTGGATACCCGCAACCTCGAGAATCGCGCGAACCGAAGAGCTCGCGATGATCCCGGTACCTTCCGGAGCCGGCTTCATCAGAACCTGGCTTGCACCGAAGTGACCGATGATCTCGTGCGGAATCGTGTTTCCTTCCATCGGAATCTTCATGAGATTCTTCTTAGCCTGCTTGCCAGCCTTCTTGATGGCTTCAGGAACTTCGCCCGCCTTACCTAATCCGACGCCGACCTGGCCCTTCTTGTCGCCGACCACTACGATGGCTGCGAAGCTGAAGCGGCGGCCACCCTTGACCACCTTGGCGCAGCGGTTGATGTGGATCACCTTGTCTTCGAACTCCGACTCTTCGTGCTGCTGACGTCCCATTTGTTGGTTCATCGCCATGAGATCTTCTCCTTAGAACTTCAATCCGCCTTCACGGGCGGCGTCAGCCAGGGCTTTGACCCGGCCGTGATACAGGTAACCGCTGCGGTCGAACACCACGAGGCTGATGTTCTTGGCGAGCGCTCTCTTGGCGACCAGGTTGCCGAGGGTCTTGGCACCCTCGACGCTCCCGCCCACCTTTTCCCGGAGCTCCTCTTCCATAGTGGAAGCGGCAACCAGGGTGTGGCCCTTCACATCATCGACCAGCTGGACGTAGATGTGCTTGTTGGAACGGAAAACCGAAAGACGGGGACGCTCCTGAGTTCCTTCCACACGCGCCCGAATACGGCGCTTGCGCTTGAACCGGATGACCTGTTTCGGGCTCGTCGTACGACGGATCTTAGTAGCCATAACAAATCCTTACTTCGCTCCCGCAGCTTTACCTTGCTTGCGGATAATATGTTCGTCACTGTACTTGATGCCCTTGCCCTGATACGGCTCCGGCTCCTTGAAGGAGCGAACCTTCGCGGCAACCATGCCCACAAGCATCTTGTCCGCGCCGCTCAGCACGACGTGGGTGTTGTTCTCAACCTTGGCGGCAATGCCCTGCGGCAGTTCGTAGTCTACCGGGTGAGAATATCCCAGCGTCATGGACAGAACGTTTCCTTTTACGGAAGCCCGATAACCGACGCCGACAATATCCAGCTCACGCGTGAAACCGGTATGAACGCCATGCACCATATTATGGAGTACGGTACGAGTCAAACCATGGAGGGCCGCCGCGTTGCCGACCAGCTTCTCATCCCTGCTCAGAACCACCGAACCGTTCTCGATCTTGGCAGTAACTCCCCGGGGAAGCTGATGATTCAACTTCCCTTTCGGACCTTCAACTTTGACCGAACTGTCTTTGATTTCAACCTTCACGCCCTGAAGAATCTTTACAGGGGTTTTTCCTACGCGAGACATAGATCACCAAACCTCACAAAGGATTTCGCCACCCACTTTTTGGGTGCGGGCTTTATGACCCGTGATCACCCCTTTGGATGTCGACACAATCGCGATGCCAGCTCCACCCAGTGGGCGGGGCATCTTCTCATAACCGGTGTACCGGCGAAGACCGGGGCGGCTCACCCGGCGGATCCCCTGAATCACGCTCGAGCCCCCGTCGGTATACTTCAGGTACACCTTGATGACGGGGCGCCCCTCTTCGCGCTGAAGGCGGAAGTTCTTGATGTAACCTTCCTCTTTCAGAACGCGAACGACATTCGCCTTGAGACGAGAGGCCGGAATCTCGACCTTCTCATGCTTCTCTTTGGCCGCGTTGCGGATCCTAGTCAACAAATCTGCAATCGGATCAGTCATGCTCATAACTTGATATCCTCTTAATCCTTACCAGCTCGACTTTGTAACGCCCGGGAGCTGGCCTTTGAGGGCCAGACCACGGAAGCAAAGACGGCACATATTGAACTTCCGCATGAACGCGCGCGGGCGGCCGCAGAGCGGGCACCGGTTCCGGACACGGACCTTGAATTTCGGCTTCGAACCAATCTTTTCGAGTTTACACTTCTTAGACAAGGTATTCTCCTTTTCGTCTTTCCGTTATTTCCGGAAAGGCATGCCGAGCTCTGTCAGAAGCGCGCGCGCATGCTCGTTAGTCTTAGCACTCGTTTCGATCGTCACGGTCATGCCCCGGATCTTGTCCACCTTGTCATAGTTGATCTCGGGGAAGATGATCTGTTCACGAATTCCAAGCGAATAGTTGCCCCTGCCATCGAAGGACTTGTTCCCAACCCCTTTGAAGTCACGAACTCGAGGAAGCGCAACATTCATCAGGCGGTCAAGGAACTCGTACATGCGGGCGCGACGCAGCGTCACCATGACGCCTACCGCATTGCCTTTGCGAACCTTGAAGGCCGCAATCGCCTTGCGGGCGCGGGTGGTAACCGGCTTCTGGCCGGCGATGGCGAGGATATCCTCGTACGCGCTGTCAAGAACCTTCGGGTTACCGACGGCTTCCTTAACAGCGCAGTTGACCGTGACCTTCAGGAGCCGCGGGACCTGCATGGGGTTCTTGAACTGGTATTCCTTCATCAAAGCCGGAATCACCTTGTTCTTGTAATGATTCTGAAGACGTGGCGTCTTAGCGGGAGAAACCTTGGTCTCGCCCGGAGCCGCAATCTTCACGGACATGGCGGCCGCATCTTCCTTGGCCTTCTTCGCCTTGGCTTTAGCTGCTTCAGCAGCGGCTTTCTTGGCGTCAGTCTTGGCTTTCGCCGCACCTTCAGCCTCGCCGCTGGCCACGTCTTTCTTATTCTCGGTATCGTCCTTTGCTGCTACCACAACCTACCTCCCGTCTGACTCACGCAGCGTCCAAAGATTCGCCGCAGCGCTTACAGACTCTGACTTTTACCATCTTCTTTGCGGCAGCCGACTCGGCCTTCGCATTCTTCTTCTTGCCTTTAGCCGCCGCTTCGACAAGCTTACGGCCGTGGCGAACCCCTTTGTTGCACTTCGGGCAAACCAAAAGGACGTTCGAATAATGAAGAGGCAGCTCCCGCTCAACGATGCCGCCCTGAGGATATTTCTGAGAGGGCTTCATGTGGCGTTTGACCATGTTAACCTTCTCCACGGTCACACGGCCCGACTTCTGATTGACCTTCACTACTTTGCCCGTCTTGCCTTTTTCCCGGCCGGCGATCACTTCGACCTGGTCGTCCTTGCGAATCGAGAACTTGATCTCTTGTTGAGTCACCATAAAAACCTCAAAGAACCTCAGGAGCGAGGGAAATAATCTTCGTGAAAGCCCGGGCACGAAGCTCGCGAGCTACAGGGCCGAAGATACGGGTTCCGATCGGCTCGTTCTGAGCATTGATAAGAACTGCCGAATTCGTGTCAAAGCGGATATAGGTGCCATCGTTCCGGTTCACTTCCTTCTTCGTGCGAACGATGACAGCCTTCAAAATCTCGCCCTTCTTTACTTTGGCGTTAGGAACGGCGTCCTTGACCGTCACGACGATGACGTCGCCGACAGTCGCATATTTACGGCGCGTTCCACCCAGAACTTTGATGCACATAACGGACTTTGCACCCGAGTTATCCGCAACATCAAGACGAGTACGCATCTGGATCATAACTATTACCTCCTAGCAGGTCCTGTTAAACGGAGATCTCGAGGACCTGTCCGGCTTTGCGGATGATCGATTGGAGCACCCAGCGCTTCTCCCGGCTCATGGGACGGGATTCAACCAACATCACCCGATCACCGACCTTCGCTTCGTTGCGCTCGTCGTGTGCCTTGAAACGGCGGGACCTCACCACGTATTTTTTGTACATGGAGTGACGAACCTGGCGATCAACCTTCACGACGATCGTTTTGGCCATTTTGTCACTCACGACCGTACCGACCACCGTTCGACGTTTCTGAAGTGCGTTAGCGGTGCTCACCGCGGTAGCGGCGGGCGCTGGGGCGACTGCCTTGGCTTTCGCCGGGGTGGCAGCCTTATCTTTCGCCGGCTTCTTCTCTACTTTCTTCTCGGTAGCCATTTTTACTTACTTCCTTTCGCGGCGCCCTGACCCTTGAGGGTCTTCATCCGAGCGATGTCTTTCCGGAGCCGCCAGAGGCTCGCGGTATCACTCAGCTGGCCCGTGGCCATTTTCATCCTAGTCTGGAACAGATTCGCTTCCGTCTCACGGAGTTTGGTCGCGAGCTCATCCGAGGTCAGGTTCTTCAATTCTTTCAAACGTTTCGTTGCCATGGGAACTACCTCACTTCGCCTTGGCGGCAGAAGCTTCAACCTTCGCCTTAGCCTTAGCCTTTTGAGCCTTCACGGCGATCTTGGCCTGCGCGGCGAGCGCCTCTGTTTTCTTGCTGATCGCCTTGCAATGAATCGGCAGCTTGTTGTTGGCGAGGCGCAGAGCTTCAAAAGCCTCAACCTGAGGAATGCCGTCCATTTCAAACAGGATCCGGCCGGGTTTGATCACTGCCGCCCACTCCTCGACGTTGCCTTTTCCGGAACCCATGCGGGTTTCGGCAGGCTTCTTCGTGATCGCCTTGTCGGGGAACACACGCGTCCAGATCTTGCCGCCACGCTTCACATAACGGGTCATGGCAACGCGGGCCGCTTCGATCTGGCGAGCCGTGATCCGACCGCACTCGGTGGACTGAAGGCCGAACTCACCGAAGAAAAGCGTGCCGCCACGATCCGCGGTGCCACGCATCTTCCCCTTCTGATGCTTACGCCATTTAACTCTCTTGGGTGCCAACATGGTCTGCTACTCCTTATGCGCCCTGAAGAGCCTTCGCCTCAGCGGCGGCTTGCTTCTTCAAGGTCGTGGTCTCACCGTGGTAGACCCACGCTTTCACGCCGATCTTCCCGTAAGTGGTGCGGGCCTCGGCGGTACCGTAATCGATATTCGCGCGAAGCGTATGCAGAGGCACGCTGTCCTCGCTGTACCACTCCGTACGTGCGATCTCAGCGCCACCCAACCGGCCGGAAACGCGGATTTTAATACCCTTGATGCCCTGCTTGAAAGCGGCAGTCATGCACTTCTTCATCGCGCGACGGAAAGCCACCCGCTTCTCGAGCTGGGAGGCCACGTTTTCGGCAATCAAAGTGGCATTGGCTTCGGGCTTCTTTACTTCGATAATGTTCAGGAACACTTCGTTTTTCGAAAGCTTCTGAACCTCAGCCTTCAACTGCTCGACGCCGGCGCCCTTCTTGCCGATCACGATGCCCGGGCGAGCCGTATGAACGTTGATCTTCACTTTATTGGCTGCGCGCTCGATCTCGATGCGAGCAATCCCCGCGCCGAAGAGCTTGCCTTTCAGGTAGTCGCGAAGCTTGATGTCTTCGTGAAGCAGCTTCCCATAGTCGCGCTTTGCGAACCAGCGACTGTCCCAGGTACGGGTAACACCAATTCTGAATCCTACTGGATTAACTTTCTGACCCATTGTCTTCCTCTTACCGTTCCGACAGCGTCACGCTGACGTGGCTAGTCTTCTTGTTGATCCGGAAAGCCGAACCTTTTGCGCGGGGGCGGAAGCGCTTCAGCGTGGGACCTTGACCCACGAGAACCTGCTTCACCACCAGCGTATCCACGTCGACAGTGCCTTTTTGATCCGCGTTCGCTACGGCGCTCTTTAAAAGCTTATATAGCATTCCCGCCGTCCGCTTCCGCGGGGAGAATTTGAGATAAGTCAGAGCCTCATTGATCCCCTTACCGCGGATTTGATCAGCAAGCAGCCCCATCTTTCGCGGGGTAATTCTCACAAAACTCAGTTTCGCGCTCACCTGCATGGTTCACTCCTCAAAATCAGGCCTTAGGAGCAGCCGGTTTGGCCGCCGCAGGCTTAGCTGCAGCAGGAGCTCCTGCCGCCGGGGCGCCTTCAGCCGCCGCCTTCTTGTCCGCAGGCGTGTGTCCATGGAAGACGCGCGTCTGAGCGAACTCACCCATCTTGTGACCGACCATATTTTCGGTGACATAGACCGGGATGAACTTTTTGCCGTTATGGACTGCGAACGTCAGACCCACGAAATCCGGAAGGATCGTGGAACGACGCGACCAGGTCTTGATCACCTTGCGGTCCTGGGCCTGACGGGAGGCCTGGACCTTCTTCAAGAGATGATCATCGCAAAATGGGCCTTTTTTAATGGAACGGGCCACGGTTCAATCTCCTATTCTCAATTACTTCCGACGCTTCACGATGAAGGCGTCAGTCCGTTTATTATTACGTGTCTTGTAACCCTTCGTCGGCACGCCCCAGGGGGTGCGCGGATGACCGCCGCCCGAGCTCTTGCCTTCGCCACCACCATGCGGATGGTCGATGGGGTTCATCGAGACACCGCGGTTCGTCGGACGAATCCCAAGCCACCGATTGCGGCCGGCCTTGCCGATTGAGATGTTCTCGTGGTCCGTGTTGGAGAGCTGACCGATCGAGGCCTTACAACGGGAGTGGATCAACCGCATCTCGCCACTAGGCATCTTGACCTGGCAGTACTCGCCTTCTTTCGCCATCAGCTGAGCGTAATTTCCGGCAGAACGAGCCATCTTTCCGCCCTTGCCCGGCTCGACCTCGATATTGTGGATCAAGGTGCCGACAGGAATGGACGAAAGCGAAAGGTTGTTGCCCGGCTTGATATCAGCGGACTCACTCGCCAGAACCTTGTCACCGACATTCAAGCCCAAAGGAGCGAGGATATACCGCTTTTCGCCGTCCGCGTAGTTCAGAAGGGCGATGTAGCAGGTGCGGTTCGGATCATACTCGACTGAAGCCACTTTGGCGGGAATCTCCCGCTTGTCACGCCGGAAGTCCACAACGCGATACTTGCGCTTGTGGCCACCGCCGATGTGGCGGACAGTCATCTTACCGAAGGTATTGCGGCCGCCGGTCTTAGTCAGCGAGGAAACAAGCTTCCGAGGCTTACTAGGCTGCTCTTTCTTGGGAGTCAGTACCGAGAAATCCGCGGTGTTCTTGTAACGCAGCGACGGGGTAGTAGGTTTATACGACTTGATAGCCATGTTCTAACTCTCACTTCGTTTGAAAGAAGTCGATTTTCTGCCCTTCAGAGAGGGTCACAACCGCTTTCTTCCAGTTGGGGCGCTTCGTTTCAAAGCGTCCGACACGCTTCACCTTGCCATGCACGGTCACCGTGCGGACTTCGCGCACTTTCACATTGAAAAGGCGCTGAATGGCATCGCGGATCTCCTGCTTGTTCGCCTGAGTGGCAACCTCAAAGGTATACCGGCCGGCAACCTCGGCAAGAGCGGTGCTTTTCTCACTGATGATCGGCCTACGGATCACATCATAAACGCTACGCATATTTCACCTTACTCCGTCGGGGCGAGGCGGGTTTCCACCGCCTGGACCGCGCGCTTGGTCAGAACGAGCCAATCGTAACGAACGATGTCGTACACATTGAGTCCTTCCGTCCTGAGGACCTTGATCTTCGGAATGTTCCGGCCCGAAAGCTCCAGATTTCGATTGAGATCATCCACAATCAAAGCCTGATCGAGATTCAGCTTCTTCTTGAGGATCTCGTCGAAAGCCTTCGTCTTCACCGCATCAAGCTTGAATTCGTCGATAACGAGAACACGCTGAGACTTCACGCGATCAGATAGTGCGGAACGAAGCGCGCCACGCATCATCTCCTTCGGCGTAGCCTGCTCGTAAGAGCGAGGAACCGGACCGAAGCTCTGACCACCACCCGGATTCAAGGGTGAACGAGTTGAGCCCTGGCGAGCGTTGCCAGTCCCCTTCTGACGGAAAGGCTTGCGGCCACCGCCGCGAACTTCCGATTTGGTCTTCGTCTTCGCGGTACCCTGACGGCGACCAGCCATCTGAGCCTTGAGGACCTGATGAACCAGGGCGACATTCACATCCACGGCGAAAACATCGTCGCGGAGCTGAATTGAGCCGACCTTTTTCTTCTCCTGATTGATTACATCTAAAGTTGGCATAGCTTACCTACGTTCTTTCGGCTTAGGCGCCTTTGACTGCGCGCTGGACCGTAACGATCCCGCTCTTCGGTCCCGGAACACTGCCGTGCACCAGAAGGAGCTGATTCTCCAGATCCACCCGAACCACGCGGACGTTCTGAACCGTCACGCGCTCGTGGCCCATGTGACCAGCCATTTTCTTGTTCTTGAAGCACTTCGCGGGATCAGCGCGGTTACCGATCGAGCCCAACTGACGGTGAGACAGCGAGGCGCCGTGAGACTTGAAGCCGCCGGCCATGTGGTACCGCTTCATGCCACCCTGAAAGCCCTTACCTTTGCTCATCGCAGTCAGATCGACGAAATCGCCCGGCTTGAGGAATTCAGCACTGAGCACCTTGCCGACAGTAAGACCATCGAGCTTGCTTTCGTCAGAAAGCCGGAACTCCTGATAATGGTAATAACCGGCCGCGCCAGCCGCCTTCGCGTGACCCTGCTCAGGCTTGGTGGCGGACTTGGCTTTCTTCTCGATAAAGCCGATCTGAATGGCTTGATAGCCGTTCTTCTCTTTGGTTTTGACTTGAGTGATCGTCGCAGGCTTCAGGTCGATGACCGTCACAGCAACTGAGTCCCCGGCTTCCGTGAAAACCTGGGTCATGCCGGCCTTGATACCGAGAACACCACCGCGACCCTGTGTCAGAGCAACCCGCTCACGATTCACAGCGTTAGAACCAGGCGCAGCTGATCCACTGCCACCGGCCTGTACTTCAGGCTTGTTTTCCATAACTTCTCCAAGGCGAACAACACTCGCCTTAATTTTTCTTTCTACGATTTTACCGTCACAGCATCACCGGGAAGCCGCCCATTCAGGCCGCCGGATGCTTTCATGCGGTAGTCGTTGAGTTCGTCGACTTTCTCTTCGGGAAAGCTCAGCGCCGGGCGCTTTACAGTGCGAAGAGGAGTTTCGACTCGCTCATTCAAGCAATTGGTTGGGCAATTGCTCTAGGATTTAATCTCAACATCCACACCGGCCGACAGATCGAGCTTCATCAAGGAATCGACCGTCTGCTGGGTAGGCTCGAGGATATCCAAAAGCCGCTTGTGAGTCCGAACTTCGAACTGCTCGCGGGATTTTTTATCTACATGAGGCGACCGGAGAACGCAATACTTATTAATCACGGTCGGAAGAGGAATCGGGCCCCGAACGGTGGCACCGGTCCTTTTCGCGGTGTTCACGATCTCCCAGACGGACTGATCGAGAACCCGATGATCGAAAGCCTTGAGCTTGATCCGAATCTTATGTTCCATAGCCATTTTTCACATCTCCATTTTGCTTTCGGGGAGTTCCCCTGGCCCCGACGTGAAGGAACGCTTAGAGCGCTCCGGAACCAGGCAATCTCTCCCAAATCGTCTATCGTAAAACAAGCGAGAATCACCTCGCCGGCCTACATTCTTTAAGAAGACGACTCTATACAGAGTCTTCATTTCCAATACAATCACTTTCTCGGGGTTGCGCAAAAAACCGCCTACCGGATGAGCACTCCGGAGCGGATCTTGATTTCTTCGGCCACATTGGGTGGCACAACCTCATAATGCGAGAACTCCATAGTGTAAGTAGCCCGGCCCTGGGAAGACGACCGAAGAGCCGTCGAGTAACCGAACATGGTCGCAAGCGGCACTTCCGCTTTGATGACCTGCAGGCCATGCCGCATGCTCATATTAAGGATCTTTCCGCGCCGGCTGTTCAGGTCGCCGATAACGCCACCCATATACTCCTCAGGGCACACAATCTCACAGGACATCATTGGCTCCAGAATCACCGGAGCGCCTTGTTGCGTACCCTCACGGAAAGCCATCGCGGCTGCGATCTTGTAAGCAATCTCGCTCGAATCGACCTCATGAAAGGAACCATCGAGCAAAGTGGCTTTGATATCTACCGTCTGATAACCTGCGACAATCCCTCCAAGCATCGACTCTTGAAGACCTTTTTCGATCGCCGGAATGAACTCCTTCGGGATGGCGCCAACGCGGAGTTCGTTGACAAACTGAAAGCCCTTGCCACGCTCGGTAGGTTCAAGCTTGACGACACAATGGCCATATTGCCCTTTTCCTCCTGATTGCCGAATGAACTTCCCTTCGGCGGTGGCTGCTTTGGAAATCGTTTCCTTGTAGGCCACCTGCGGCTGACCGACATTGCCGTCGACTTTGAATTCCCGCCGCATCCGGTCCACGATGATTTCCAGATGCAGTTCCCCCATTCCACTGATCAGCGTCTGTCCGGTGTCCTCGTTCGTCGATACCCGGAAGGAAGGATCCTCCATCGCCAGGCGCTGCAACGCGGAGGCGAGCTTTTCCTGATCAGCCTTCGTCTTGGGCTCGATCGCGATAGAGATCACGGGATCCGGAAACTCCATCTTCTCGAGCAGCACAGGATGATGCTGATCACAAAGCGTATCCCCAGTCGTGGTGAAGCGAAGCCCCACCGCGGCAGCGATCTCGCCAGCTTTGACTTCCGAAATATCCTCACGCTTATTCGCGTGCATGAGCAGCACTCGCCCGAGCCGCTCTTTCTTATCCTTGGCGGCGTTATAAACCATCTGTCCGGCCTCAATTTTCCCGGAATAAACACGGAAATAAGTGAGCTGACCGACGTGCGGATCGCTCATGATCTTGAATGCGAGCGCGGCGAACGGCTCTTTGTAATCCGCCTTGCGCAGCTCGAGGCGATCGTGTTTTTCGGGATTTTTTCCCTCTACGGGCGGAATATCCAGCGGGGACGGCAAAAATCGCACGATAGCATCCAGAAGCGGCTGCACGCCTTTGTTCTTGAAGCTCGCGCCGCAAAGCACCGGCACGAGCTTCAACGAAACGCAACCTTTACGAAGCGCGCTCCTGAGTTCCTCTGGCGCGATCATGCCGCCGCCGAGGTAACTCTCCATCAAGGCTTCATCGGAATCCGCGGCCGCCTCGACGAGTTTCTCGCGATACTCGCGCGCCCGCTCCTGAAGCTCTTCGGGGATATCGACAAGGTCGAAGCTCGAGCCAAGATCCTCGGAATGCCAGCGAACCGCCTTCATCTCGATCAGATCGACGACACCGGAAAACGAATCCTCGGAACCCCAGGGGATCTGGATCGCCACCGGATTCGCGCCCAATCGCTCACGCATCTGTCCCAGAACATCGTAAAAATCCGCGCCGGTGCGGTCCATCTTGTTCACGAAGGCAATGCGGGGAACATGGTACTTGTTGGCCTGGCGCCAGACCGTCTCGGACTGCGGCTCGACACCGCCTACCGCGCAAAACACGCCCACGGCGCCGTCAAGCACTCGCAAGGATCGCTCGACTTCGATGGTAAAATCCACGTGACCAGGAGTATCGATGATGTTGATCCGGTGATTGGCCCACGAACAGGTCGTGGCGGCCGAGGTGATCGTAATCCCACGCTCCTGCTCCTGAGGCATCCAATCCATCACGGTGGTGCCCTCATGGACTTCACCGATCTTGTGGGTCTTGCCCGTATAATAAAGGATCCTCTCTGTTGTCGTGGTCTTCCCGGCATCGATATGGGCCATGATGCCGATATTGCGGATACGCTCGAGAGGATAAGCGGAAATCGAAGCGGGCGACTTTTCTGACATAAGAGCTCTTGATGGTTTAAAATAAAAAAGGGGAGCCGGATCGCTCCGGTCTCCCCTGATCTTTACGCGGGCTTCGCGGTAATTACCAGCGATAGTGCGCGAAAGCCTTGTTGGCTTCCGCCATCTTGTGCACGTCTTCGCGCTTTTTCATCGCCCCACCGCGGCCGTTCGAAGCCTCGATGATTTCAGCGGCAAGGCGCTCGGCCATGGAGTGCTCAGGGCGTCCACGAGCAGCTTCGATCAGCCAGCGAGAGGCCAGCGACTGGCGCCGGGCCGGCTTGACTTCGACCGGAACCTGGTAGGTTGCGCCACCGACGCGGCGGGACTTCACCTCAAGCAGCGGTTTCACGTTCTCAAGACCCTTTTTGAAGAGCTTGAGACCGTCCTCGCCCGTGCGCTCCTGGATATTATCGACACAGCCATAGAGAATGGCTTCGGCGATAGAACGCTTTCCGCGGGTCATCAAGGAGTTGATGAACTTCGCGATCACGACGTCGTTGAACTTCGGATCCGGGAGAATTTCACGCTTACGAACAAATTTTTTACGACCCATTTTTTAATTCCTCGATCTGTTGAACTTATTTGGCAGCAGGAGCCGCGCCGCCGGCAGCGCGCTTCGCGCCGTACTTTGAACGGCTCTGCTTGCGATTGGCGACACCCTGCGCATCCAGCGTTCCGCGAATCGTATGATAGCGAACACCCGGAAGATCCTTCACGCGGCCGCCGCGGATCAGGACGATCGAGTGCTCCTGGAGGTTGTGGCCGACGCCCGGAATATAGGAAGTCACTTCGTAACCATTGGTCAGCCGCACGCGGCAGACCTTGCGAAGCGCCGAATTCGGCTTCTTCGGAGTGGTCGTATAAACACGGGTGCAAACACCGCGTTTTTGAGGGCAGCTTTGAAGAGCCGGAGATTTCGTTTTCCAGGGTTTTTTCGAGCGGCCCTTACGAATGAGCTGGTTAATAGTGGGCATGAACTGCTTTTCCTTTCCTATTCCTTTCGACTCACGTCGAACTACTGTCGAACCTTGATCCTGCCTGCACTCCGGCAGGTTCACTATTTAAATTTTCCCGCAGATCCCAGCGTTTTGCGACTAACGCCACCCGAACCCAAAAGGAACACTCGGACGGGACTCAGCCCATAGGACCAACAGCCCCTGCGCACGCATTGCCTGCGAAGGACGCGAAAATAGACGACAAGGAGCGGATGGTCAAGCGTATAGTTGGCGGAGAGAGAACGACGCAAACAAAAAAGGCCGCCCCCGTAAGGGAGCGGCCTTTCCATTTTCAAGTCCGTTTGCAGTCAGTGCTTCACGGCGCCGCCAGTGGTCGGCTTCTTAACGTCCTGCACTAATTCCGGCGCGATCACCGGGATGGCAAGCTCCCCAACACCCTTTCTCATCAGAAACTCCTCCGGGTTTTCCAATTCCAAGGCAAGCCGCAGGACCTGATCCGCATGTTCCACTGGGATAATACGCATTCCCTTAGTGATTTCTTTGGGGATTTTCTTCAGATCCGACACGTTTCCTTTGGGAATCAGGACGGTCTTGATGTTGCCGATCCGAGCGGCCAGGAGTTTCTCCTTGAGACCGCCGATGGGCAAAACACGTCCACGCAGGGTGATCTCACCCGTCATGGCAACGTCCCGCTTCACCGGAGTTTTGGTCAGGGCACTCGTGATTGCCGTAGCCATCGTGATGCCAGCCGAGGGGCCATCCTTGGGCACGGCACCTTCAGGCACATGGAGGTGGATATCGACGTTGGCGTAGAAATCCTCCTTCAGGCCCAGCAGGTGAGCTCGTGACCGGACATAGCTCATGGCGGTCGCCGCCGACTCCTGCATCACCTCACCCAGCTTTCCGGTGATCTTCACGGCACCTTTGCCAGGCACAACGCTGACCTCGATCTGAAGCATGTCACCGCCGGCATCGGTATACGCGAGACCGTTGGTCAGACCGACCTCGTTCGTCTCCTCGGCTTTGCTGACGGTGTACTTCGCGGGGCCGAGCAGATCCTCAAGATCCGTTTCGACGATCCGGACGCAGAACTGTTCCGAGGCGCCCCCGGCCGCCGGCTGAGCTCCCGCGGTGTTTCGGACCTCGACGATCTTCTTGGCGGCCTTGCGGCAGACTGTGGCCACCGTCCGCTCGAGATTGCGCACTCCCGCTTCACGCGTGTAATTCCGAATCAGAGCGTAGACCGCGTCATCCGTGATCTCGAAATCGCCCTCCTTCAACCCGTGCGCCTCCATCTGCTTGGCGATGAGGTAGCGCTTCACGATATTGAACTTCTCGACCTCCGTGTATCCGCTGATGGTGATGACCTCCATGCGGTCCAGCAGGGGCTTTGGTATCGTGTGCAACGAGTTGGCCGTGAGCAGGAACATCACCTTCGAGAGATCGTAATCGATCTCCAGATAGTGATCGCCGAAGGCCACGTTCTGCTCGGGATCGAGCACCTCGAGGAGCGCGGAAGACGGGTCGCCCCGGAAATCCATGCTCATCTTGTCCACCTCATCCAGGAGAAAGAGCGGATTTGAGGAGCCGGCCTTCTTCAGCGACTGAATGATCTTGCCCGGCAGCGCCCCCACGTAAGTGCGGCGGTGGCCACGGATCTCGGCCTCGTCGCGGACCCCGCCCAGCGAGCAGCGGACGTATTTCTTGTCCAGCGAGCGCGCGATCGAGCGGGCGAGCGAGGTCTTGCCCACGCCGGGAGGTCCTACGAAACAAAGGATCTGACCCTTCGAATTCTCTGTGAGGGTGCGCACGGCGAGATACTCCAGAATACGCTCCTTCACCTCCTCCAGCCCGTAATGGTCCTCTTCCAGAACCTGTTCGGCCAGCTTGATGTCGTTGCGGTCGGTCGTGTACTCCGCCCACGGCAGCCCGACGATCCAGTCGATATAATTGCGGACGACTGTCGCCTCGGCCGACATCGGCGACATCATTTTCAGTTTCTTCAGCTCGCGCGTGGCCTTTTCCTTGGCCTCCTTGCTCATGGGCTTGCTGCGGATCTGCTTCTCGATGGCCTGAATTTCAGCCTTGAATTCGTCCTTCTCCCCGAGCTCCTTCTGGATCGCCTGCATCTGCTCGTTGAGGTAGTACTCCTTCTGCGAGCGCTCCATCTGCTTTTTCACTCTCGAGCGGATCCGCCGCTCGACCTGGAGGATCTCGATCTCCCCCTGCATGAGCTCGAGCAGTTTCTCGAGGCGCTTGGCGGGATTGGCGATCTCCAGGATCTCCTGCTTGTCATCGAGCTTGAGGTTCAGATGCGCGACGATGAGGTCCGCCAGGCGCGATGGCTCCTCGATCGTGTTGACGCTCATGAGCATCTCGGGGGGAATGCGCTTGTTGAGCTTGACGTAGTTCTCGAAAGTCGCTTTGACGGAACGGACGAGCGCCTCGATCTCCACCGAGACCTCGATGCCATCGGCGATCTCCTCGACCTCCGCTTCGAGCATGCGGTCGTTCTCGCGATAGGCCACGATGCGCGCACGTCTCTTGCCCTCGATCAGGACTTTTACGGTATTGTCCGGAAGTCGCAGGATCTGGAGAATCGTTCCGAGGGTTCCCACTTCGAAAATGTCCTTTTCCGAAGGACTCACGGTCGTCGCCTGCCGCTGAGCGACCAGGAACAGATCGAGCTTCTTGCTGACGCACTCCTCAAGGGCGTTGATCGACTTTTCGCGTCCGACGAAGAGCGGCACCACCATATGGGGAAAGATAATCACGTCCCTCAACGGCAGCAGCGGAACCGTCATTCGGATCGACTTCCTGTCTTTTTGGGATTCCTTGGAATTGCTCATCAAGCCTCCTTCTATCCACTACAGCACAGCCCTTAAAGGACTGCAAACCCAGGGGAAGGATTCCGGAACTAAAAGACACGTTATTTCCATAGTTTATGCGGTCAATAACTTTGTTTTCGCGTAAATTTTTTTGCTCGAGCCCCGGCAAAAAGCCACGGGCAAAAACAACCGCGCCGCGAACCGGAATACCCGGTCGCGGCGCGGAAAAAGAGCAGCTGGTCTAGCTCCGAATCAGGCGCTTTCGGCTTTTTCGGCGGTGGCGGCCGCGGTTTTGGCGGCTGCCTCGGTTCCATCCGCCATGAGCATGACGGGTCGCTCGCCCTTCAGGATCACGCTCTTGGTCACAATGCACTTCTTGACGTTCGGCTTCGCCGGAAGCTCATACATCACCTCGAGCATCGCCTGTTCGAGGATCGCGCGGAGGCCGCGAGCGCCGGTATTGCGCTTGATCGCTTCCTTCGCCACCGCCTCGAGCGCGTCCGGCTCGAACTCAAGCTGCACGTCATCATATTCGAAGAGTTTTGAATACTGCTTGGTCAGAGCGTTCTTGGGCTTGGTCAGAATATCGATCAGGGCTTTCTCGTCGAGCTCTTCCAGGGTGGCGATCACCGGTAGACGCCCGATGAACTCCGGAATGATCCCGAACTTGATCAGGTCCTCGGGCTCCACCTGAGCCAGGAGCTGGGAGATGTTCTCTTCGGACTTCGAGGTGATGTTGGCGGACAGGCCCAGACTGCGCCGGCCCTTCCGCATCGCGATGATCTTGTCGAGACCCACGAAAGCCCCGCCCACGATGAAAAGGATATTCGAGGTATCGACCTGGACGAACTCCTGCTGCGGATGCTTGCGTCCGCCCTTCGGCGGCACGTTGGCGATGGTTCCCTCGATGATCTTGAGGAGCGCCTGCTGGACGCCTTCCCCGCTGACGTCCCGGGTAATCGAAGGATTCTCGCTCTTGCGCGAAATCTTGTCGACTTCATCGATGTAGACAATGCCCTTTTGCGCGCGTTCGACGTTATTATCGCAGTTCTGGAGCAGATTGAGGATGATGTTTTCCACATCCTCGCCGACGTAGCCGGCTTCGGTCAGGGTCGTCGCGTCCGCCATCGCGAACGGGACGTTCAGCAGCTTGGCGAGCGTTTGCGCAAGGAGAGTCTTACCGGAGCCCGTCGGCCCGATCAGAAGGATATTGCTCTTCTGGAGCTCAATCGCGTCTTTCTGCTCCCGCGAGGACTTCTTCTCGCCCTGATGCTGGATCCGCTTGTAATGGTTGTAAACCGCGACCGAGAGCACGCGCTTCGCGCGATCCTGGCCGATCACGTACTGGTCGAGGATCGACTTGATCTCCGCAGGCTTGGGGATCGCCTGGGTCGACCGGGCCGGGGATTCCTTCTGTCCTTCCTCCGCGATGATGTCGTTGCACAGCTCGATGCACTCATCGCAGATGTAGACCGTGGGGCCCGCAATCAGTTTCTTGACTTCTCTTTGGTTCTTGCCGCAGAAAGAGCAGCACAGATTACCGAAACCATCGCCGTATTTTCTTCCGTCCATAGCCTTCCCTTACAGGTTTCTCTTAGATGCGTTCAACACGAGCTTCAAACCACGCCGCGCTTCTCGACCACTTTGTCGATCAGCCCGTACTCCACGGCTTCCTTGGCCGAGAGGTAATTGTCGCGGTCGGTGTCCTTCTTTACCTGATCCATCGTGCGGCCGGAATGGTGCGAGAGGATCCCGTTGAGGCGATCCTTGAGATAAAGGATCTCTTTCGCCTGAATCTCGATGTCCGAGGCCTGTCCCTTCGCCCCGCCCAGCGGCTGGTGGATCATGATCCGGCTGTGCGGCAAGCTGTAGCGCTTGCCCTTGGCGCCAGCGGTCAGCAGCAGGGCGCCCATGCTGGCTGCCATACCGATACAATACGTGCAGACATCCGACTTGATGAATTGCATGACATCGTAAATCCCGAGGCCGGCATAAACCGAGCCGCCGGGAGAATTGATGTAGAGATGGATGTCCTTGTCAGGGTCCGAAGACTCCAGGAAAAAGAGCTGGGCGACCAGCAGGTTCGCCACCGTGTCGTTCACTTCGGTGCCGAGAAAGACGATTCGATCCAGCAGCAGACGCGAGTAGATGTCGTATTGGCGCTCTCCACGAGCCGTTTGCTCGATAACGATCGGGTTGGGAATGTAGCTGGCATCAAAGCCGACCAGCTCAGGGCGAATCAGGTCCGCAGGAACTTTGGGCTGGGAAGATCTGATCAACATGAGGAGCCACTCCTTTTCTGCGTGAACAACGCTGGCATCGCGACTCTGGCGGACGGGTTCTTACCTGCCTGGACTATGCCCACGTATGATTTGTATGCAAAACCAACCTACCAACCGGCTAAGACCGATACTTCCTGTCTCGGCAGATCCGGAGAATCTCTGAAATCAGTATACATACCCGGAAAGAATGTTGCGCCGGGTCACAAGGTTTTTTTTGCAAATTGCATGGAAAAAGCGGCCGATCATTCAGCGGGAGTCAAATTTCCGCTGCTGCCGCTCTCCGTCGTTTCAACGCAGGACGCCTGAACGGCTTCCTGAATCGATTCAAGATAAGCGAGCATGGCGCTTCGAAGCTGTTCGAGCGTGCAGGTGTTGCTGGAGATTCCAGCGCCCTCGAGAATTTCTCCGAGCTCCTGCTCCATTAAAGGTTGTGGCAGGCCAGTGAGCGAGACAACGGTCTCGATCAGCTCCTGACCATCTGGTTCCGGTCTATTTTTTTGCGCGTGATTGGAGACGTCCATTTCCCCTACCCCTCCCAGTTACCCACCGGAGACCAGTATAGAAACGTGGATTTCGGAACAGCAAGCTGAATTTCAATTTTTGATCCGCTTTCTTGACGCATTGCCGGGCAGCCTTATGCCTTGCGTTACCGAAACGACCGCCGCCAGGATCATGCACCCTCCCATTGCTTGCGTGAAGGTAAGCCGTTCCCCAAGGAAAAGATGTCCCCAGAGCGCTCCACAAAGAGGCTGAATGAACAAGGTGATCGCCAGGCTAGCCACGGGAGCCTCAGCCAAAGCGAAAATCCAATAGAGATAGGTCGCGGTAGTCCCGATGGGACCGAGCCAAAGCACCGAAGCCCAGTCCGAGCCCGTCAAAATTCCAACATGCGAAAAACCTTCAGCGCTCAAGGCAGCGGCACCTGCAAGCAGGATCACGCCGACCGAAAGACCCGAGCCCAGGATTGCCGCCGGGGAATGGGTCTTCAAAAGCTTGCGGGCGAAGACCGAGCACGCCGCCTCGCCGAAAAGCGCCAGCAGGATCGTGGCGTTCCCGCCGATCCTGGTGAGCGCGGAGGGATCGATCGCTCCAGGGCTCAACCCGGAAAGCAGGGAAAATCCGCCGAGCGCGATCACGAACGCCAAAGCCAACCTGGAGCCGAGACGTTCACCGAGGAAAATCCCGGCGAAAAGCACCGTAAGCAGGGGTTCCATCGCGATCAGCAGGGCATTGTCCGTGGCGCGCGACGCAGCGAGGCCCAGAAGCTGGAGAAAAGGCGCGAAGAAAAAGGAAAGCGCGCCTAACAAAGCGACAAAGACGAGCTCGCGGCGGTACCTGGGAAGCGCG
Organism: Oligoflexia bacterium; assembly: GCA_023701205.1. Lineage (GTDB taxonomy): Bacteria > Bdellovibrionota > UBA1018 > UBA1018 > UBA1018 > JAMPXJ01. Next base: position 105,307 of record JAMPXJ010000001.1, on the reverse strand, counting down.
AAAAGCGGTCGGAACCGGAAAAGAATTCCAGCCAGGACAAAAGCCGCCAGCGCGCTCCCATGCCGCAGCAACGCGACCTCGACTGGCGGCAAATGGCTCAGTAATCCTTTCGCCACTGCCGGATTCGCCGACCAGATGAGATTGCATAGGACCAGGCCGAGCAGGGTGCGGGATCTCATGGAGGCAGGGTAGCTCAAATGCAGGCTGGAGGCGAGGCGCGGTCTCGGGTAATCTCGGGAAAATGAACGCCAAGAAAATTTCTTCAGAAATCTCGAAACCTCCCAAGAAACCCGAGGAGTCCTCGGTGGTGATGACCGAAATGGTCCTTCCGTCCGACACCAACGCGCTCGGAACGATTTTCGGAGGAAAGGTGATGAGCTGGATCGATATCGCGGCCGCGATCGCCGCGACCCGGCACGCGCGTCGCGTGGTGGTCACGGCATCGATCGATGCACTGCACTTTCTGGCGCCGGTGAAAGTCGGCCATGTCGTCCATGTCCGAGCGATGGTCAACTACGCGGCCCGGACCTCGATGGAAGTCGGTGTCCGGGTGGACTCCGAACACCCGCTCACCGGCGAGACGACGCACACGGCCACCGCCTACACCACGTTCGTGGCGCTCGACGAACACGGCCGCCCCACCCCGGTCCCTCCGATCCAGCCTGAAACCGAAGAGGAAAAGAGGCGCTACTTCGAGGCGATCAAACGGCGGGAATCACGGATGCGGCTTGCCGAAGATCTCAAGCTCGGGAACGAATGAGGGCTATTTCTTGATCTGGGTGTAGAGCTCGGCGAGCTTGGCGCTCGAGGCGGCTTCCATGTCCTTGTGCAGCGAATTGCCGTGGGCGTCGATCGTCACGACAGCGGGAAACTTCTCGACCCGCAGCTGCCAGATCGCCTCGGGGCTGCCGAACTGCTCATACCCGAAAACATCTTCCACTTCCTTGATGGCCTCGGCAAGGACCTGCGCGGCTCCCCCGATCGCATGCAGGTACACACAGCCGAACTTCTGGCAGGCCTGGCGGGTCTTCTCGCCCATCCCGCCCTTGCCGATCACCGCGCGAACGCCCAGGCGCTCGATGATTCCCGCCTGGTAAGGCTCTTCGCGGATCGAGGTGGTCGGACCGGCGGCGGTAACCACCCATTTCGCGCCCTTCTTCAGTACGACAGGTCCGCAGTGATAAATCACGCCGTCCTTGAAGCTCATCGGAGGCGTATTGCCTTCATGAAGCCATTTATGGACGGCGTCGCGGCCGGTATAGACGATGCCGGAGAGCTCGACCATGTCTCCTACCTTCAGGGAACGGACTTTCTCTTCATTGAGCGGTGCGGTGAGTTCGATCATGATCATTCCCTTCGACTAGTAGAGCCACTTCTTGATTTCGCCTTTGGACGTGACCGTCGCGCCCTGGCGCCTGAAAGCCCAACACATGTAGGAAACGCTCACGAAAAACGAAGCGGGCAAACGATTCAGGACACCGACCTTCACCCCCAGCAGCGTGGTCTTTCCGCCGAACCCCATCGGCCCGATCCCGAGCTGATTCGCTTCGACCAGGCACTCGTCCTCGAGTTTCGCGAGAACCGGATCAGGATTCCTGTCCCCAAGCTTGCGCAGGAACTGCTCCTTCGACGTCAGATAACCCGTGGCGCGATCCCCTCCGATCGTCACCCCGAGAATTCCCGGCCCGCATCCCTTGCCCTGAGCCTGATAGACTGCGTCCAGGATGCACTTCTTCACGCCCGCAAGATCGCGACCGGCACCGATCCTTCCGTCCGGCAGGCTGTACTGCACGCCGACGTTCTCGCAGCCGCCGCCCTTGAGCATCAGGCGCACCTCGAAAACGTCTTTGGACCAAGGCTCCAGATGCAGAGTCGGGGACCCAGGGCCCACGTTCGTCCCGCTGTTCTTGCCGGTGATGCTGTCGACGCTGTTCTGTCGCAGATAACCTTTCTTCGTCGCGGCGACCACGGCCTTTCTGATGACCTTCGCGACGGCGTCATGCTCCAGCTTCTTCGGATAATGAATGTAAAAGAGAATGCTCCCCGTATCCTGGCAGAGCGGCTGGCTCTTGAGTTTCGCCAGGTCGATATTCTTCTGGATGATGCCGAGCGCGTAATCTCCGCGCGATCCCTTGTCCTCCGCGCCGTGCCCTTTGCGGACGGACTCGATCACGTCCTTGGGGAGCTCGGTCGAAGTCTTGCGGATGATTTCGATGAATGCCTCGAGTAGCTTCTTTTGCTGCGTGGAGTTCATGATGCCCACACAATAGCGCGACCGTCGTTTTCTGGAAAGCCCGTTGACGGCCGATCCTGCCGGCGGCTACATGAGGCTATGGCGGAAGATAAGCCTGGAAAAATGCCTTCCTTTTGGATCGAAAGCGACGAGGAGCTCGTGCTCGATCGCTACGGGACCTGGCTCGCCAACGGAATCGAAATCACCCACGAGCTCACCCGCCAGGCTTTCTCGCGGAAGATCCAGAAGGACGACCATGGGTATTACATCCAGCTGGCGTATGAAAAAAAGCGCGTGACAGTCGAAGACACGGCTTACTTCATCCGACGCCTCGACGGATCCCCCGAAAAGGGCTTTGAGCTGAGGATCAGCGACGACACCCGCGAGCCGCTGAATCCCGCCACGCTGGAATACCGCTCCGGGCGACTCGTCTGCCGCCTGCAGAGAGGCGAGGCCGCCCGAATCCTGTATCCTGCCTACATGGATCTCATGCGGCATCTTCAGGAAGACGCCCAAGGATACTACCTCCTGATCCAGGGAAATAGAATCGGTCTCTCGGGTTAGCCGTGCCCCCCCATGAGAAACGGCTGGGAAAGGAATTTCATGTCCCGCTCGGAGGTGCATTTCTCGAAGAACAGCCGAGCCAGGTCCCAGACCACCTCCGGATCGGAAATCGTGAAGACCTTGCTCCGGAACTCGTGGCATCCCGGAAAGCCGGAGGAATACCAGGCGAGAAACTTGCGCATGTGAATCATCGCATAACGGGGCTCGTAGGCGCCGAGCAGCAGCTCACGCTGCTCCTCGAGCAGCGAAAGGTAACTGCCCGAATCCGGTAGCCGATACCCTCTGCCGCTCCAAAGCTCGTTTGCCTGCTCGAAGATGAAAGGGTTGCGAAGCGCCGCACGGCCGACCATGACCGCATCGACACCATAACGATCCACCTTCTCGAGCGCGAGCTCAGGGGTAGAGACATCCCCGTTGCCGATGATCGGGAGCGCGGTCTTTGCCTTGATCTCTCCGATCAGCTCCCAATCGGCAAGACCGCTATAGCCCTGCGCGCGAGTGCGGCCGTGGATGGCGACCCAGGTCACCCCGGAATCCGCCGCGACCCTCACGATTTCCAGCGCATTCCGCGAATTCGCGTCCCAGCCGGTCCTGATCTTGATCGTCACGGGGATTCTCACGGACCGAACCATCGCTGAAAGGACCTTTGAGAGGCCCAGGGGATCGCGGCACATCGCGGATCCCGCCCCGCGCTTAACGACCTTGGGGACCGGGCAGCCCATGTTCAAATCGACGAAGTCAGCGCCGAGACGCTCGACGTATTGCGCGGCCTTACAGAGATGGTCCGGATCCTCGCCGAAGATCTGAAGCCCTACAGGACGCTCTTCTTCCTCGTACTTCAGCAGGTCCAGAGTTTTTTTCCCGGCGTACTGAATGCCGGTCGCCGAAACCAGCTCCGATACCACGAGCGCGCTCTTCCGCCGGCGCATGAGCCTGCGGAACGGTGAATCCGTGATACCCGCCATGGGCGCGATGATGAAAGGATGATCCAGCCGGAAAGGCCCGAGCCGGATGGCCCCCCGGGACACCGTACTCCCCATTTGCATCAGGCCTTCAATGCCTCGATCTCCGTCCGCTCTTTGGGGGCATCCTGCGTGAGGTTCTCGCAGCCATTCGCCGTCACGAGGATATCGTCCTCGATCCTGATCCCGATATTTCGGAAACGCTCCGGAGCGGCGGCATCTCCCGGCTGCACGTAAAGGCCCGGCTCGATCGTGAAAACCATCCCCGGCTCCAGCATGCGCGGCTCGCCATTGTTCTGATAGAACCCGACGTCGTGAACGTCCATTCCGAGCCAATGGCTCGTATTGTGGGGATAAAATCTGCGATGACCTCCGGCCTGGATGAGCTCATCGCGCTTGCCCGCAAGAAGACCCAGCGAAAGCAGTCCTTCCGTCAGCACCTCACAGACCTTGCGATGGATCGCCACGAGCGTGGTCCCCGGCTTCGTGATCGCGATAGCCTCCTTCTGCGACCGCAGGCAAAGATCATAAAGGCTTGCCTGAGGGGCGGTGAAGCTGTCGCCGACGGGAAACGTCCGGGTGATGTCGCTGGTGTAATAATCGAATTCGCCGCCCGCATCGACGAGCAGCAACTCACCGTCGCGAAGCGGCTCGTTGTTGGCCCGATAATGGAGACAGGTCGCGTTCTTGCCGCCGGCCACGATGCTGCCGTAACCCACGCGCTGGCAGCCGTTGCGCCGGAAAGTGTAATCGATCAGCGCCTCGATCTCGTATTCGTTCATGCCCGGCCGGACTTCCTTCATCGCCGTCTTGTGCGCGAGCGCGGTGATCCGGCAGGCCTTGCGCAGGAGCTCGACTTCCTCGGCGCTCTTGAAGAGCCGCATCTCCCCGAGAACCTCGCCCGGGTCGTGGATTGGCAGCAGGCCCCGCCCGCTTCGACCGAGCGCCTTCCGCGCGGCCTCCAGTCCTCGCAGGACTCGCTCATCCGTTTCGCGATCCAGCCCGAGCCGAAAGTAGACCTTTTCCGCGCCTTGCAGGAGCTCCGGAAACTTCTTGTCGAACTCCTCGATCAGGCAAGCCTCATCGGCGCCGAATACCCGAAGCGCGCCTTCCACGCCGTAGCGCTCCCCTTCCCACATCTCCTTCTCGACATCGCGCTTGCGGACGAAGAGCACCATGCGATGGCTGCCCGGCTTCGACTTCGACGGCGCGAGCACGAGAAAGGACTCCGGCTCCTCGAAGCCGCTCAGATAATGGAAGTTGCTCTCCTGGCGGAACGGAAAAGTGACATCCGGATTCCGCACGAACTCCTCGGTCGAGGGAAAGACGAAAACTGCCGACGGATTCGCCTTCATCAAGCGATCCCTGCGCGCCTTGAAATACGACGGTACGTGTGAGAGAAGCATAGAAACGCACTCTAACCGCGCCCCCTGGATCGAGTCAACATGCCCGAAAATTCAGCTAAATCGACTTCCGGCGCCGCAAATCCGAGCGCGATCCCACAAGGGATCGTCTTCGACCTCGACGGCACGCTCGTCGACTCACTTTCGATCACCTTCGACGCCTTCAATCACGGGATCGTTCGCTGCGGCGGCAGACGGCACTCCCCGCAGGAGCTCATGGCTTATTTCGGTCCGGGTGAAGGAGAGATCTTCGCGCGAATCGTGGGCCCTTCACGCGCCGGAGAGGCTTATCAGGCGGCCCGGGATTTTCTCGATGAAAACATCGATCAGGTGCCGCTGCACTCGGGGGTCCCCGAGCTGCTCGAAGCGCTCAAGTCGGCGGGGGTACCGATCGCGATCTTCACAGGCCGCAGCTGGAATACGACCGAGGTGATTCTCCGGCACCATCGGCTTCTGGATCGATTCGTCACGGTCGTCGCCAACGATCACGTGAACAGCCCAAAGCCTTCTCCGGAGGGGCTCCATCTGGCGACCTCGCGCATGAAGCTCGCGCCCGAACAGGTGCTTTTCGTCGGTGATAACCCGGTCGATATGATCGCCGCGCGCTCAAGCGGGGCCATCGGGGTCGCCGCCTTGTGGGACCTCATGGCGGACCGGGAAAGCCTCGCGGCCCACTCTCCGCATCATTGGGCCACCGCTCCGATGGAGATTCACTACCTGCTCATCCGGCTCCGGAATCCCCAGAACGGCGACCCGGAGCCGCAGTAGCACCCATCTCGGATCGAAGCGATCAGTTCAGGACGGGCGCGCCGTTGGCCTGATCCGGATCAGGTCCGACCGTGGTCATCGCGGTCGAGCTTCCCAGAGTCGAGGCGTCGAGAAGATGCTTCGCCTGGCGCTCGTAATCCACGTAAGTGTAGCCGTGGAGGACTTCCTCGTAGAAGTTCTGGAGATCCACGCCCTCGCGAGGTTTGATGCCGCCCTCGCGAACCTTGACGTCGATCTGCTCCTTCACCCGCTTGGCCAGATCGGTCGCGCTGTACTGGATCCAGGACAGCACGCCGGCGATGTTGTTGCCCTTGATGACTTCCTCGATGTAGTAGCCACCCGGCTCCGTTTCATCCAGGAACACATGCACCTCGTTCACGCGGCCAAAGAGGTTGTGCAGGTCTCCCATAATGTCCTGATAAGCGCCCATCAGGAAGAAGCCCAGGAAATAAGGGTCATTCGGCCTCAGCGTGTGCAGCGGAATCGTGTCCTTGATGTCGCGCAGATCGATGAATTTGGAGACCTTGCCGTCGGAATCGCAGGTGATATCCACGAGCGTCGCGGCGCGATTGGGCTCCTCGTCGTGCCGATGGATCGGGACGATCGGGAAGAGATGCTGGATCGCCCAGTGATCGGGCATCGACTGGAACACGGAAAAGTTGCAGAGATACTGATCCGCGAGATGTTTGTTGAGCGCCTCGACCTCGTCAGGGACGTACTTCAATCCCGCGGCGTTCTTGTGGATGACCTTGCAGATCTGCCAGAAGATATGCTCGACCTTGGCCTTGTCCTCGAGCGAGAGAAAGCCCAGCTTGAACATGCTGAGCGCCTCGTCCTTGCGCTGAAGAGCGTCATGGAAGTGCTCGAGCAGGTTCTTCGTCGAAAGATGCTGCGAAAGATACCGCATCTCCTTGACCACGTCGTCTTCGTCCGGGGTCTCCTCGAGGGAGAACGGGGTCGCGCCGACCTCGATGCTGCCGAAGACGTTCACGATGAGCGCTGAATGATGGGCCACCAGTGCGCGTCCGCTCTCGGTCACGATATTGGGCTCCGGCACCTCCTCGGCCTGGCAGATCTCCTGAATCGAGTACACCACGTCGCTCACATACTCCTGGAGCGAGTAGTTGATCGAGCTCTCGAAGCTCGTGCGCGAACCATCGTAATCGACGCCGAGGCCGCCGCCACAGTCGAGGAACTCGACGTTGAGGCCCATCTTGCGGAGCTTCGAGTAGATCCGGGTCCCTTCCTTGACGGCGTCTTTCACCGTCTTGATGTTGGTGATCTGCGAACCGATGTGGAAATGCAGGAGCTTGAAGCTGTCCTGCAGGCCCTCTTTGCGAAGAATGTTGATCGCATGCAGGAGCTCCGGCGTCGTCAGGCCGAATTTGGCGAACTCGCCGCCGCTCGATTCCCACTTGCCGCTCCCTTTGGAGTAGAGCTTGGTGCGGATACCGATCAGCGGAGTGACCCCGAGCTCCTTGGCGATCGCGATCACCTGGTAGAGCTCCGAAAGCTTCTCGACGACGATGATCACGCGCTTGCCGAGCTTGATGCCCATCAGCGCCGTCTTGATGAAGCCGTAATCCTTGTAGCCATTGCAGATCACGAGCGCGTTCGGGTTCGTGTTCATCGCGATGACTGCCGCCAGCTCCGCCTTGGAGCCCGCCTCGAGCCCGAAGTCATAGGGTCGACCGGCATCGATGATCTCCTCGACCACTTCGCGCATCTGATTGACCTTGATGGGATAAACACCCTGGTAGCGTCCCTTGTAGTTGAATTCGGCGATCGACTTGCGGAACGCCTCGTTCAGGGTCACGACTCGGTGGCGAATGATATCCTGGAAACGGATCAGCACCGGCATCTGCAGGCCTTGCGCCTTGATTTCGTTCACCACGCTGACCAGATCCACGCCGGGACCTTCACCGCGGCGCGGATGCACCGTGAGGTTGCCCGAAGGATTGATGCTGAAGTACTGATCTCCCCAGCTCTCGATGTTATAAAGCTTGAGCGAATCGGAAACGCCCCAGGTCCTCATAGTCTTTCTCCCAACGCCACTCCCAAACCGTTTCGAATCGAGGGCGCTCGCGACGCATCGCCTCAGGATTCAAGTGCCCTTTATCATCCTATTCAGGATCGTGAAAGTTAGAAACTCAAGCCGCTCGAGGCGGATGGAATCAAAAAAAGCGCAGGACTGTAAGCCGGGTTCTGTCTTCGTGTCGCCGTTGAAAGCGCCACGGAGGCGATCATTCCTCTAGAACAGCTGTTGCCAGCTGTCTCAAGCGGCCTTACCCGGGAACTCGGTCGAGCCGACCTTGCTTCGCCTTTCAGCGCCGCGCGTTCCCCTATTTGGCCTTGCTCCAGGTAGGGTTTGCCGTGCCACCGATGTCACCACCGGCGCGGTGGGCTCTTACCCCACCCTTTCACCCTTACCTCGCGCGCGAAGCGCAAGGCGGTTTGCTTTCTGTTGCACTTTCCGTCGCCCCGCCGTCTCCAGCGAAACGCCTGGCCGTTAACCAGTACCTTGCTTTATGGAGCCCGGACTTTCCTCCCGTCGCGACCGAAGCCGCGACCAGCGATCGCCCGTCCTGCCCCTGCTTCATAGCACGATCAACCGATCTGGGGCGCAAAATAAACCGAGGCTGTTCAGGTCGCCTGCGCCGTGCCGGATGCCGCGGGAACAAAGAGCAGGCGGTGGCAGCTCGGGCAGCCATGAATGGTGGTCAGCCGCCGGATCTCGTTGAAGAGCTGCGGAGGAACCATCATGTTACAGCCCTTGCAGCGCCCGTCGAGAGCTGGAACCAGCCCCAGCCCCCCACGCGCCACCCGCACGCGATCATAGGTAGCGAGCACCCGCTTGTCGATTTTCGGCGTATGCTCCAAGCGCTCAGCCATCAGCTTCTGAATCTCCGAATCGAATTTGCCGGACTCAGTGGAAACCAACGAAGCCTGGGCGTCGCGCTCCTGCTGAGCTTTTTCGAGCTGGGCCGTGAGGGCGGCCATGTCTTTCCGGATAGCCTCGATGTCCTGATCGCCTTTCTTGTGCTGCTCCTCCAGGCTGCCGTTCAGCTTTTTCAGCTGCTCGATTTCCTTGGAAACTGCCTGAAACTCATGCGTGTTCTTGACGAGCTCGAGCCGGGAAGCGGACCGCGTCAGCCGGTCACGATTCAGGTCGAGCGCGGCGACGGCCTGCCGCTGGAGCTTCTCGATCTCCTCGACAGCCTGCGACTTCGATTGGACCGCGAGCTTGGCTTTGGCCAGATTGTCTTCAAGCGTCCGCAAGGCGACGGGAAGTCCATTCTTGTTTTTTTTCAGCTGGTCGATCTTGAGATCAAGCTCCTGCAGATGTTCCAAGGCTTTGATCTGTTCAGCTAAGGGAAATTGAGACGTCACTTCTGTTTTCCTCCGGGGTGTAACCAAATTCGCTGCGCCTGACCGCTCAAGGCCACAGCTTCGAGCTTCCGATCTTCGAGCCAGGCCTTCATCGTCGAGAGATAGAACCGTTCGCTTTGCGTGTGTCCGAGCTCGATTACGGAAACGCCGCGCCGGGCGCTTTCCAGGGCCGAGTGATAATCCACCTCGCCCGTGATGAACACGTCACAGCCGGCGGAAGACGCGGCTGAAAGGAAGGAGTCGCCTTTACCGGCCACAAAAGCGACCTTGCGTACCCGCTGGCCGCCTGCCGGGGTGATTTGCGTGAGCATGAACCCGTTCAATTTGAACAAGCCTTTAACATCTTTGCAAACATCTGAAAAGAGCTTAGGCCGCGGAAACTCTCCCCAGAAGCCATAACCGAGACCCTTGACGAGTCCCACCGAGGCCGGCTCCTGCTCGACAGGATAGAGATCGAAGGCGACCTCCTCGTAGGGATGCGCAGCGAAGAGCGCCGCGAGAACCCGGCTCTGCATCCCGCGCGGAAAAACCGTCTCCCAGCGGATTTCCCGGGTTTTCTCAAGGTTTCCGGAAGCGCCGATGAAGGGGTGCGTCCCCTGGCCGCCCCGAAAGCTCCCCTCCCCCTCAACGCCGAAGCCGCAGCGATCGTAATTGCCGATCTGCCCGGCGCCCGCATCGAATACAGCGCTTCGCACCGGCTCGAGATGTGCCGCCGGGACGAACACGGCGAGCTTCACCAGCGCGCCCGAGGTCTCCTCCAGCAGCCGCCCCCTCGTCTCGAGGCCGAGGCCCGTGGCTACCGCTTGCGGCACTTCCATCGCGCACTTGTCGAAGTTGGTATGAAAGGCGGCGATAGCTATTCCTTTGCGAATAGCCTGGAAGACCAGTCCAGTCTTGTCTCCGCCAGCGTGAACCCGTGCGACTCCCCGACTCCTGGGAAAGATGCAAGGATGATGGATCACGATGAGGCGATAGCCGCGGGTCTTCGCTTCCGCCAAGGCTTCGGCGGTCAGGTCGACCGAAACCACTGCGCCGGAGGTTTTCCAGGCCGGATCCCCGACGAGCAGCCCGACGTTATCCCAGGACTCAGCCGTGGCAATCGGAGCGCGAGAATCTAGATCCGAAATGACGGCTTTGATCGTTTGACTCGGGAGACGTTTTCGCGGCATCTTGTTGAAATTTCTGATGACTTTTTACCCACGATTTATGACTTGCTACGTCATAAACCTTAATCTATACTGTTAAGAGATTATCACTTACTGATCAAAGGCGGTACGTATGCGTTTAATGGCCCCTCTCATGACCCTGGTCGCATTTGTTTCGGCAGCCCTCTGCCTGAGCGGCTGATTCCATCCTGAGCTACTGCTGAAAGTTACTCAAGATCGCTTGAACAAATACCGCCAAAGCCACGCCACCGAGCAGGCATAAGCCGTTTCCGACAAATGAAATGAAGGTTTGAACCAACTTCGACTTTCCCATTTTTTCCTCAATCAGGCTGAGCCGGCGAATCCCGGCTTCTGAAACGTCGGCAAAATACTGTTCCTGATTAGATTTGTCAACAATCATTTGATCTCATTAACTTGTTAGAATTATTAATTTTTTAATAGAGGGTATCCGGCATTCAACCATGCCTGCATGCCGCCGGCAACGTTGACGACATCCGGGTGCCCCAGGTAACTCAGGGTTCTTGCTGCACATAGACTACGCCTGCCCGTCTGGCAGGAAAAATAGAGTTTAGGCGCATTAAGCAAGGACGAAAGATGAAACCCGATCTCCGATAGCGGTAAATTCATCGTTCCAGGCAGTCGCCCAGCACGAAATTCCGAGACCTCACGGACATCGATGAAATAATGGGAGGGTGCCCGGAGCCTGCTTTCCAGCTTCTGCGAGAACTTCTGAACCTGAAGCGTCGACACGGGGCTTTCTTCAGCCATTGCCCCTACGGCTACCATGCGAGGCCCGAAAGGCCCTCCATCCTGGCACTCCCCTGCTGAAAGCCCGGGCTTCCTCAAGGAATTGAACTCAAGTCGCCGACGCACCTCCGGATCATCCGCGGCGAAAACCTCGGCTCTCTTGAGCTCCCGGAAAACCTCCGTGCTCGAGGCTTTCAGATGCGGGTTTCGCCTCTTTTCCGCGCCTGCGGTCGAGAAAAGCAGCTCCCCACCTGCCCCCCCGCGAGCGCCCCCGCCATGGGCAGGAAATACCAGCGTGCGTTCCTCAAGCGGAAGCAGGAGTTCCGCCAAGCTTTTCCATAGCAGCTCGACGCCAGGCGCTCCCATCTCCACGCGCCCCGAAAGCCCGATCCAGAGCGCATCGCCCGTGAAGACCGCTTTGACTTCGCCTCCCGCGCGCACGAGCAGACTGAGAGAGTCAGCGGTGTGTCCCGGAGTTTCCAATGCCTCGAGGACCAGGTTCCCGAGCGCGACCCGATCACCCGTCTTGAGCCCAAGCGTCAAGCGCTCGCATCCGGAAGCGGCCGACATGGCGATTTCGGAGCTGAACTCGGCGCGAAAAAGATGCGTCGCCGAAAAATGATCGGAATGCGAATGGGTATCTATCGCAAAAACAGGACGAAGGCCGTTTTCGGCCACGAAAGCCCGGTAGTCCGGCATGAGATCCACGCGGGGATCGACGACTACGGCTTCGCGCGAGGCGCGATCGTACAAGAGGTACGAATAGCAGCCATCGCGTCGGAACTGATGGAGCCCGACTGGGGACTCGTTCAGCGCTTCCATTCCGGAAGCTTATCACAGTCCCGAAGCCTTGGGTGTTCAGGCTCAGGCAACTTGATCCGGCTTGAGAATCCGGATCAAGTTTCCCCGAACCGAGATCACGGCGGCGGCTTCGAGCTCCGCCAGAGTGCGGGAAAAGGTCTCCGGACGAACCCCGAGCTGCAAGGCGACATGGTATTTCTTGTCAGCGAGCTTGATTTCGCTGGAACGCTGCTCTTCCATGGCCCGTTTGAGGTAGCGCCCGACCCGCTCCCGGGCGGAAGAGAGATTGAGGTTCTCGACAAGGGTACTGTAGGCACTCAGCCAGCGGCAAACCGACTCCGTCAAGGAACGGGACAACGCGGCGTTCTTCGCCACGACCTGGAGAAATTCCTTACGAGGGAGAAAGAGCGCCTCGGTCTCCTCCTGAGCCACGGCGTTCTCGGAATACCGGCCGCTTCCGTAAAGCGTCGCCTCCGCGAAAGTCATGCCGGGGCGGACGATCGCCATCACGATCTCCTTGCCGCTTTCGGCGGTTTTGTACAAGCGCACGAGGCCTTTGGAGACCACGTAAAAGCCGCCCGACTCATCGTCCTGGTAGTAAAAGTGAGCGCCCTTCGGAAACGTCTTCTTCGAGATGATCTTCACGAGCTGCTCCACCGTCTCGTCATCCATGTACGCGCAAAGCGGACAGTGCTTGACAGCGTTCCGGCTGGCTTTCACCTCGTTTGATTCAGGCATGGTCACCGCTATACCACAACTCCGGGGAGTCGAGGATCATTCCCCTGATTCGCTGATCTCCAGCTCCATGGCCGGATGGTCAGAACCCGACCCGACCACTTCGTAGCGGTACCTGGCCCGATGCACCTCGAGCCCACGGACAAACGCATCGTCCAGCTGATAGGGCTTTTCCGGATTCTCCCAGCGTACCCGCTCCAGCCCCGCCGCTCGTAGCTCTTCCACGGCGATTTTGAGCCGTTCCGGATTCTTGATGTTGAAATCGCCCGAAAAAATAACGGGCCCGTCATGCCGCCGCAAGTCCCCGAGCACCGTCCTGAGCTGCCGCCGAAGGGCCCCATCTCCGGCCCAGTTGATGCCGTGAATACTCAATGCAAGCAGAGCCTTCCCGCTCCGGGGGAGCGGATACCGGCCCAGCACGATCGCCTTGGGCGTATTGACCACGGGCTCGAGATCGGTGGTGCGCGTAAAACGAACATCCTCCGGGCGTGCACGCGCACCCATTGCAACGCCCGTGGCGATCCCGCCCTTGAGGAGAAAGGACGCCGCCATTTCCCAGCCGAACCCGTTGAGCGCCAGCAGGGAAGGCTGAACCTCCCGATCGAGAGTCACCTCAGAAAGCAGAATCAGATCCGCATCCCGGGTCAAGCGGGCAAATTCCTTCTTGAAACCCGGCTTTCTCCCCTTGAAGAGGTTCCAGGTAATCACGCGCAGGTTCCCCTCGGGCAAACTTTCCTCGGCGTACTTGCCAAACCGATGGAGCACCTGGGAATCGGGAGGGATGCTTTCGCACGACCCTCGACAAGGCGCCTGGATCGTTTCAGCCCCGACCGCCAAACCGGCATAAGCACTGACAAGGATTGAAAACAGAACGAGACGCCTGCCACCGATAGCCACCGCTTTGGTCATCCCCATGAAAGCTCCTCGAGCGCGAGTCTAACCGGGCAGGCGACCTGAATTCCACCTCTCTTCTCGCGGAAGGCAGGAATTTCACTTATGACATATATTCTTGTTGAATATTTTAGATAACTGTTTCAATTAGCTTTTCTGCCGAGAGCTTTTCTGATAATCCCTTAAACATGCTTCATGACCTCGGTGAGCGCCAACAGGCGCTTTTGAAAATGCTGCTGCAGAACAAGCAGGGCATGACGATGGACTCCATCGGTGATGCACTGAAGATCACGCGGACAGCGGTGCGCCAGCATCTCTGGACCCTTGAAAGAAATGGCTACGTCAAGAAAGGCGATCTTCAGGCGACCGGTGGCCGACCTGTGCAGGTCTATCAGCTCACCCATAAAGGCTACGATCTTTTCCCCAAACAGTACTCGTGGTTTTCGGAAGTTCTACTCGAGGCCATTCTCAAGGAAAAAGGTCCTGAGGGATTTCGCAGCTGGCTTCAAGAGCTTGGTCAAAGCATCTCCAAGACAGTGGAGAACCGCATTCAGTCGCGCTCGCTACCCACCCGCGCGGATGAGGTAGTGACGCTGCTCAACGAGCTCGCCTACGAGGCGTCGATTTCAAGATCCGGAAAGGCCCCGGTGATTCAGGCGACCAATTGCGTTTTCCATTCCCTGGCGTCGCGCTTTCCTGAGGTCTGCCAGTTCGATATCGCGATTCTCGCGAAACTCACGGGCGCCGAGCCCGTTCAGGAAAGCTGCATCATGCAGGGGTCCGATGCCTGCCGCTTTCGACTTGAAAAGTGCCGGGGACCGGGCGCTTAGGAGCGGATCCATCCGCGATATACCCGCCAGGCCTACGGGAACGGGCCAATAAATGATTGGTCTGGCCGCCGTTTTCCACCTAAAATTTTCTTACACGGCATTGCACATCTTGAAAAAACACCTGGAGAACGCTCATGATCCCGACGAAGAATCTCCGCCCTCTGCTGCTCACGGCCGCGCTGACGCTGGTCGCCTCGCTTCCGATGGTCCTGCTTTTCCTCTTTTACACCTTGCCCGCGATCGGCAATCGCATCACCCAAGCCAAGCAGGACTCCACCCGGATCGCGGTCGAGTCGGCCTTCGGGATTCTCGAGGGCTACCACGCGAAGGCAACCTCCGGGATATTGCCACTCGAGCAGGCCCAGCGGGAGGCCGCTTCCGCGATCTCGAAACTCCGCTACTCGGGCGAGGAATATTTCTGGCTCAACGACACGCAGCCGAAGATGATCATGCATCCGTTCAAGCCCGAGCTGGATGGCAAGGACCTGAGCGATAACAAGGATCCCAACGGAAAACTTCTCTTCAAGGAAATGGTCCGGGTCGCCACCTCGTCCGGGGATGGTTTCGTCGATTACATGTGGCCCAAGCAGGGCCACGACACTCCGGTGCCGAAGATCTCGTATGTGAAGCTTTTCAAGCCCTGGAACTGGATCATCGGCAGCGGCGTCTATGTCGATGACGTACAGGCGGAGATCTCGGCCTTCCGATCCAAAAACCTCATTTACTTCACCGTCGCCTTCCTCGTGCTCATCGCGATGTCGCTCGGGATCGGCATGAGACAGCTCGTGGGCGTCGTCATTCCGGTGCAGACGGCGATGCAGAAGCTCAAGGAGGAGTCCGGCAAGCTGACGAATACGGCGTCAGACGTGAGCCAGGCTTCGATGTCACTCGCCAACGCGGGTGAGACGCTGGGCTCGGCCGTCCAGGAAACGGCTGCGGCGATCACCGAGATGAACGAGATGATCCATCGCACCACCTCCGACACGGATCGCTCGAGCGCCGTGGCCGACGAGACCAAGCTGCTCGCGACCAAAGGGCAGGAAGCCATGCGCGAGATGACCGGGGCGATCGAGCAGATCGCCGGCAGCAACGAATCCGTGATCAAGGTGATCACGAACAACTCCGAAAAGATGGCGAGCCTCACCCAGATCATCGGGGAGATCCGGGCGAAGACCCAGATCATCAACGATATCGTCTTCCAGACGAAGCTCCTTTCGTTCAACGCCTCAGTCGAGGCGGCGCGCGCGGGCGAGCATGGTAAAGGCTTCGCGGTCGTGGCCGAGGAGGTCGGGAAGCTCGCGCAGATGAGCGGCGATTCGGCCGCGCAGATCGCGGAGATCATCGACAAGAGCACCCGCGCGGTGCAGGAGATTTCGGTCGAGATCCAGAGCAGCGCCCAGGCTCTCCTGACCGAAAGCAAGGCACGACTCGAGCAAGGCCAGTCCGTGGCGGACCGCTGTCGCGCCATCCTCGACGAGGTGGCGACGAAGGCCGCCGAGTCGAGCGAACGGAGCGGCTCGATCCGTTCGGCGGCCCAGGAGCAGACCCGCGGCAGCGAGGAGATCGGCAAAGCCCTGGCGCAGCTCGAGCGCACCAACGAGAGCAACGAGAAGACTTACGCCAAGACCGCGCAGCATGCAGGCGAGCTGCTCGAGCAGGCGCGCCAGCTGCAGACGATCGTCGCGGAGCTCGGCGGGGTCGTTCGGGCGGATAGCTAGCCCGGACAGCTCCGGCTCCAATCAAGGCCACCTTACCCTTCCTGAGTGGGATGCGTTGCCAGCCACTCTCATTACTCTCTCTCATACAAGTGTGAGGACTCGTGCGGGCCAGGGATGGCCCGTGAGCACTCAGGCCCGGATGGCCGGGTCCGACACCACTTGTATGAGAGAGAGTAATGAGACTGGCTTTTAAAGTGCGCTGCTCAGGAGGGGTAAGGTGGTGGGCCTTGTAGGACTTGAACCTACGACCAATCCGTTATGAGCGGACCGCTCTAACCGGCTGAGCTAAAGGCCCCCTTAGAAATCGATATCACCATAGCGAGAATCAAAAACCAGGAAAATCCTGATCCTAGAGATCAGATCCTGGTCTTATCCCAAAATCAACCTCAATTCTCAGCCCCCCGTGCCGATAGAACTGAGCACACCGAGGAGGTTTCATGAGTTCCCTGAGTCTCAACGCCCGGATCGCACTGCTGATCGCCCTGCTTTCGGTCACCTGCTTCGCGCTGACCGGTTTCGCCTTGTATCATCTGAGCGTCACCCAGAATTCCATACGCGAGATCACGGGAGTGATGATCAAGCGCGCCGAAAACGCCCGGCTGATGAACAGCATCGGCCGCGAGATCACGATCAACGAAAAGAACTATATCCTCGAGGAGCAGCCCGAAAATCGGGAAAAGATCGCGCAACGGATCACTGACCTCGTCAAGGAATGGAATGGCCTCGCCGCCGATGGCTATACCTTGGCGAACCAACAGGGCAAGGAAGTTCGCGACCGGATCAAGGAGAATTTCGACAGGTGGCTCGCCAACTACCAGCGCATCAGCCAAGCCGCCCGAAGCGGTGAAATCAAGACCGCGATCACGTTGAGCCGCGATACCGGGGCGGCTCTCCGCCGCTCCATTGAAAATGATTACGACTGGCTGATCCGGTACAACGCGGAGAAGATCGACAATGCCATCCGCGAGGAAGCCGAGGACTTCGAATCTGCGAGATTCTGGATCATTTTGATGAGCGTTATCGGCATCGGCAGCACCAGTCTTTTCGCCGCGGCGGTCCTCAAAAAGCTCAACACGAACATCGGCCAGGTCATCGCGGATCTGGGCCGCAGCTCCGACAGCGTGAGCTCCGCTTCATTCGAGATCGCGAGCGCGAGCACGGAGCTTTCGAGCCAGGCGACCAAACAGGCCGCCTCCCTCGAGGAAACCACGGCTGCGATCACTCAGATCAGCTCCACGATCCAACAGAATGCCGCTAATGCCCAGCAGGCCGCAAAGCTCACCGCCGTCAGCCAAAGCTCGAGCCTCAAGGGCAAGGCGGTGGTCAAGGACCTGCTCGAGGCCATCGGACAGATCACCCGGAGCAACGAGGAGATCGGACGCCAGATCCAGCAGAGCAACACCCGGATGAACGAGATCGTCGGGGTGATCCACGAGATCGGCGGAAAGACGAAGGTCATCAACGATATCGTGTTTCAGACGAAGCTGCTCTCGTTCAACGCTTCGGTCGAGGCGGCGCGCGCCGGCGAGCACGGCAAGGGTTTCGCGGTAGTGGCCGAGGAAGTCGGCAATCTCGCCCGGATGAGCGGCAGCGCGGCCAAGGAAATCGGCACCCTGCTCGATGCCAGCGTCAAAAAGGTGGAGACGATCGCAAACGACACCCAGTCCCAGGTCTCCCGCCTTCTCGGGGATGCCGACCAGAAACTCGCCGCCGGTGCGCGCGTCGCACAGGAATGCGAGGTGGTCCTCAACGAGATCAACACTCAGGTCACGGAGGTCTCCCAGATGGCCGGCGATATCGCGCGGGCGAGCGAAGAGCAGGCCCAGGGCGCGCACCAGATCACCGAAACCGTGAACTCGCTCAACAGCGGCACCCAGCAAGGAGCCGCCGCTACCGAGCAGGCCGCGCGGAGTGCCGAAGCCCTGACTGCCCAGGCCTCCTCGATGAATCAGACGGTGAGCCAGCTCGTCGCGATCATCAAAGGCCGAAGGGAGGATCGCGGCACCGCTCGGGCCCCTGTCATCAACCTCAGGCCGCAGGAACGATCGAAAGCGCTCGCACCCGACCTCCGGGTGCCTGCGCACGAGGACCTTCGGTTCGGAACCTGAGGAAAAGGATGACTCAGGAGCTCAGTCGACGAAAGCCTTGAGCAGCTTCGCGCGCGACGGATGCCGGAGCTTTCGAAGCGCCTTGGCTTCGATCTGACGGATACGCTCGCGAGTGACGAAGAAATCCTGTCCGACCTCCTCGAGGGTGTGGTCGGACTTCTCGCCGATCCCGAAGCGCATGCGAAGGACCTTCTCCTCGCGGGGAGTCAGCGTCGCCAGGACCTTGCGGGTCTGCTCGGACAAGTTGATGTTCATCACGGCTTCGGCCGGGTTGATGATCTTCTTGTCCTCGATGAAATCTCCGAGATAGGAGTCCTCTTCCTCGCCGATCGGGGTCTCCAGCGAGATGGGCTCCTTCGCGATCTTGAGGACCTTGCGGACCTTGTCGACCGGCAGCTCCATCTTCACCGCGATCTCCTCGGGAGTCGGCTCGCGCCCCAGCTGCTGGACCAGCAGGCGGGAGGTGCGGATGAGTTTGTTGATCGTCTCGATCATGTGAACCGGGATGCGGATGGTGCGCGCTTGGTCGGCGATCGCACGCGTGATCGCCTGGCGGATCCACCACGTGGCGTAGGTCGAGAACTTGTAACCACGGCGGTACTCGAACTTGTCGACCGCCTTCATGAGACCGATGTTTCCCTCCTGGATCAGGTCGAGGAACTGGAGGCCGCGGTTAGTGTATTTCTTCGCGATCGAGACGACCAGTCGAAGGTTGGCCTCGACGAGCTCGCTCTTGGCGACGTCAGCCTTGCGTTCGCCGACCGTAAGCGTGTCGTAAATGCGACGAAGCTCTGAGATTTCGATCCCGGCTTCTTCCTCGAGGCGCGCGATCTTCTTCTCGATCTCGTCATCCTGCTGGAGCAGCATCGTGAGCTTCTGTTCGGTGACATCGTATTCGCGGCAAAGCGCCGGGTGAGTCTCGACGCCTTTCTTGAACTCGCGGACGATCTCACGCATCTGTTTCTCTTCCTTGATGCAAAGGAAGTCATAGACCTTCTTGCGCTCGTCCTGGAGCTCCTTGCCACGGCTCCAGTAGCCTTTGATCTTGGTGGAGAGCTGGTTGATGGTCTTGCGGTTGAACGAGATATCCTGGAAAGCGGCTTCGACGTGGCGCTCGCGCTTCTGGATTTCCTTCTGGAGCTCTTCCTTTTTCTTGGCGGGCGTCTTCTTCGACTCCGGCCCGTGGAGCATGGGTTCGAACTTCTCCTGATAGCTCACGAGCGCCTTGACCTTGGAAATCGCCTGCAAAACCTTTTCGAGATACTTTTTCTCGTCGTCGACAGAGATCTCCTCGTCCACGCCGCGGATCACGTCCTTGACTTTGGTGCGCGCGGTCTCGAGGCGCTCGCCGAGGTCGACGATCGCGAGCGTGCCGAGTTTCGAGGCCAGCAGTGCGCGGAGGATCTCGACTTCGCCTTCCTCGATCCGCTTGGCGATCTCGACTTCGCCCTCGCGAGTGAGCAACGAAACGCTGCCCATCTTCTTGAGATAAAGCTTCACGGGATCGGCGCCACGCGCGTACTCGGCCGCGGCTGCCGCGGGCGCAGCCTCGCCGTCGGCGCTCTCCGCTTCCGCGGGCGCGCCAGGTCCCGGGACGCCCAGCGGCGCCTCTTCGCCTTCTTCTTCCTCGTCGCTCTCTTTCGGGCGCTTTGCGGCGTCGATGACTTCGACTTCGTTCTCGCCCAGGAGATTGAGGATTTCGTCAATCGCTTCCGGAGCGATCATTTCCGGAGGCAAAAGTTCGTTAACTTCGATATAGGTGAGGTAGCCACGTTGCAGCCCCATATCGAGAAGTTTCTTGATTTCTTTGTTTTTGCTCAAAGCGGATCCACTCTCCGACTTCGGGTGAGAGGGCGGAGCGACGTCTTTATTCTTCATCATAGAAGCTTGTAAACTCTTTCATTTTGCGCTGAACGTCAAGGTATTCTTTCATCAATTTCTGCTGTAACTCTGCGTCCTTCTTGGCTTCTGCAGCGGCCAGCGCTTCTTTGATTCGTTGCGAAAATCGTGCCCAACACCGGCCCGTTCCGCGACCGATCGCTCGTTTCAGGTCCGCAGATTCAAATGAAACCTGTGACGCCACCATGGCTTCGGTGAGCATCGGACTATAGGAACTTTCCCGAGCGGCCTCGCCTCGGGTGGCGGCATGATCGAGAACCGACTGCGCGCCTGCAGGCAACGCTTTCAGCGGATCAGAATCTAATTCTTTGGAATTCAACAAAATTTCGGAAACCAGCTCTCTTGCCAAAGGATAGTCAAAAAGATCCGCAATTGTCGCCCCTGGAGGCAATTCGCCCTGGGCCTTCCGGAAATGGGCCTCCCACTCCCCGCCCCTCACCAAAGCGGCCAGCAATACCTTCTCGGCTGGATGAAGCTCGCTCCTGGCTGGCCTGGACTTTCGATTAGCCGGACGCTGATCCTGAGCAGGGCTAGACCCGCGGCTGCCGGCGGAGTGCGGCGTAACTGGCCTCGCGGTAACCGCAAGCCCAATTCTCGGCTTCGCGGGCTGGGGGGAGAGCTGTGACTGCTGCCGGGACTGCACTGAGGAAGAACGCCCCATCGCGCTTTCCATCAGCTCCCGGGTGATGCCCATGCGGCTTTGCACGTGCTGAGCGCGCACCTCACGCCCCACTGGATCGGTATAGCGGGCCAGCCAGCTTCCGATTTGCTTCAAAGCCTGGGTACGCGCCTCGGGTCCCTCCGATGAGGTCCGAATCGCGTCTTCGATCCTGACGTCGATCAGGGGTTTGGCCTCTTTCAGGATCGCCGCCATCCGCTCGCGACCCTCCGGAACAGGAGTGCCGGTTTCCTGATCGAAAAGCACCTCGTCAGGATCGAGTCCCTCCGGCATCGCTGCTCCCTGAATTACCGTGCCGTGCTCAAGCCCGAGCTCCATCGCGCGACCGGTGGCGGCGATCCCCGCGCGATCACCGTCGAAGAGAACCGTGACCCTGCCCGCGAAACGACGGAAGATCGCGAGATGCTCGGGAGTCAGCGCCGTTCCGCAGCTCGCGATCACGTTCTGAAAGCCCGCGGCATGCATCGCGAGCACGTCGAAATAGCCTTCGACGAGGATCACCTCGTCTTTTTCGCGGATGTGCTTTTGCGCCTGATAGAGGCCGAACGCGAGCTTGCTCTTGTGAAAGACGAAGGACTCTGGGGAATTGAGATATTTGGGATTCTCGTCGCCCCCCGGGAGCGCGCGCCCGCCGAAGCCCGCGACCTTGCCGCGCAGATCGATGATCGGGAAGATCGCGCGATTGCGGAACAGGTCGAAATACCCGGTCGTGTTCGGGCCCTGGTTCTTCACTGACGGGCGGATCACGCCGAGCTCGGCGGCCAGTGGAAGCGGCGCCTTCTTCACTGCAAGATACCCGGCCAGTGCCTCCCAGCCCGCCGGCGCGGCACCGAGATAAAAAGAGCGCACGAGCTCGTCGGTGAGCCCCCGCTGCCGCAGATAACGCTGCACCGTCGGGCTCTCGGCCAGCTGCTGGTGGAAAAAATGCGCGACGAACCGGTTGAGCTTGAACGCCGTGGCCTGCTTTTCGCGCGCCTCCTCGCGGCGACGCCGGGCTTCGGGGTCCTCGTTGGGATCCGCGCCGCCGTCCCAGTCATTGGGCAGCGCGATGCGGGCGCGTTCGGCGAGCTCCTCGAGCGCCTCGCGGAAGTCCAATCCGTGAAGCTCCATGACGAAGGAAACCAGGTCGCCACCCTTGCGACAGCCGTAGCAATGATAGAGCTGCTTCTGTTCGCTTACGCTGAAGGAAGGCGTGCGTTCCGAATGGAACGGGCAAAGCCCCGAATAGTTGGCACCCGACTTCCGGAGCACGACGTGCTCTCCGACGACCTCGAGGATATTCACCGCGGCCTTGATCTTTTGGAGCAGCTCGCCGGAGACGCGCCTCTTCATCCCGTCTCCTCCGCCGGCCGGGCCAGAGCGTTTTCCCGCGCCCGACTCACGAAGGCGTTTCCGGCTATGAAATATCGCCAGTAAGCATCCTTGCCGGACGAGATCCCCACGCGCGGCGAACACGCGATCCCGGCCGACTGGACCGCGAAACCATCGTCCCGGACTTCGAGCTCGGGCCCGGAAAGCGGTAGCCCGTTATGGGAAAGGCGTATGCCAAGCGCGCGACAAAGCTTGCCCGGGCCGCTGGTGAGGTGATGGCGGGTGCGCGCGGTTTTCCGGCGCTTCCACATCAGCTCTTCTCCGGCCAGCGGTTCGACCGCGCGGATGAGGACCGCGCCCGGAGTTCCCCGGAGCTCGGTGACGAAATTCAGCATCTCGTACATCCCATAGATGAAATAAACATAGGCCCTGCCGGGCGGACCGAACATGACCGAGGACCGCGGCGTCTCGCCGCGCGCGGAGTGCGAAGCGGGATCGCCTCCGCGGTAGCCTTCAGTCTCCACGATGCGCGCGACCAGGACGGAATCGCCGCTTCGCACGAGCAGGATCTTCCCTAGCAGCTCGCGCGCCACCGCGAGCGTGTCCCGCCCATAAAATTCCTCGGGAAGGAGCTTACCCCTGCCCGAGCTTTTCCTTGACGAGCTGATTGACGAGCTTCCCATCCGCGCGCCCCTGGACCTTCGGCATCAAGAGCTTCATGACATTCCCCATGTCCTTCGGGCCCGAAGCCTTCGCCTCGGTTACCGCCCAGCTCACGATTTCCCTCACTTCGGCCTCGCCCAGCTGCGCCGGCATGAAGCCCTGGAGAAACCTGGCCTCGGCTTCCTCTTTGGCCACCAGGTCCTCGCGCCCGCCCTGCTTGAACTGGGTGATGGAATCCTGCCGTTGCTTGAGCAGGGAGCCGATGATCTTTTGGACGGCGGCATCATCGAGCTCCACGCGATCGTCGATCTCTTTTTTCCGGATGGCGGCATGCAGGTTCCGGGCGAAGGCCAAGGTGTCCTTGTCTCCGGATTTCATCGCGGCTTTCATCTTTTCAGACAGGATTTCCTTGATGGTGGCTTGAGTGGCCATGAGCTTCCCTCCAGGTCGGAGCGGCTGGGTGGCCGCAAAAAAGAAGAGCCCGAGCCCCCGCCCGGAAAGGCGGCAGGCCACGGGCTCTCGAGTACAACGAACTCAGTAAGGGCGGAAAGGACGGGATTTCTTCACCGCGCGCTTACGCGCGGCAGCGTCCTTCTTCTTGCGCTTGACGGAGGGCTTTTCATAAGCCTCCCGCTTGCGCACTTCCGAAAGGATGCCCGCTTTTTCGCATTGTTTTTTGAATTTCTTGAGAGCGGCTTCGAAGGAATCGCCCTCACGAATCATGATTCCAGGCATTTGTTTCACCCCCTTTCGGACCGAAAATTACAAGATACGGATATATAAGGATTTTGATCACAAAAAGCCAGCGCCTTCTTCGCGACTACATCCAATGCGTGGCGTCATCAGTTTTCTTTAAGAAGCTTAATTATTGTTCCGAAACTTTAACTGAGGAGGGCCGTGGTGGGTCTTCGGATAAACACGAACATTCAGGCGCTCGCAGCCCAGCGGAATCTTCGCGCGAATCGCGAAGAAGAAGGTTCCGTATTGGAAAAGCTCGCCTCGGGTTCGAGGATCAATCGCGCGGGAGATGATGCCGCGGGGCTCGCCATTTCGGAGAAGCTCCGCGCGAACATCCGTTCCTTCCGCCAGGCGGGACGCAACGCGAACGACGGCATCTCCTTGCTGCAGACCGCCGAAGGCGCGCTCAACGAAACGGGCAACATCCTCGTCCGCTTCCGGGAGCTCGCGATCCAGGCCGCCTCCGATACCATCGGCGAGGCCGAGCGAGGCTATCTCGACATCGAAGTACAACAGCTCAAGACGGAGCTCCAGCGCATCGCCCGCACGACCGAGTTCAACGGAACCAAGCTGCTCGATGCGGTCGCCAATATCCGTGAGATCCAGATCGGCAAGGACAATGACGCCGACAACGACCGCTTCTATTATGACGTGCTCAAGACGGCGGCCAATCCGGAGCGCCTCGGCGTGCAGGCACTCTCCGTCGCGACGAAATTCGCGGCCCAGAGCAGCCTCGCCCAGATCGACCGTGCCATCAACAAGGTCTCCGGTACGCGCGCGGAGATCGGCGCGCTCCAGAACCGCCTGGAGTCGACCATCCGCAACCTCGGGATCACCGACGAAAACCTCAGCGCCTCCAGAAGCCGCATCTCCGATGCCGATATGGCCTCGCTCACGGCCGATCTCACCCGTTCCCAGATTCTCACGAATTCCAACATCGCGATCCTCTCCCAGGCCAATCAGGGCGGGAAGATCGCGCTCAAGCTGCTCGGCGGCTGACCGGGTCGCGCTTCAGAAAGCGGTCCGAAGCGAAACCAGCCCGCTCGTCGTCAGAAACTCCACGCGATCGTAGACCGACATTCCGGCCGCGGCGTAACGCAGCTGGAACCAGCCAAGATACCCCCCGACGCCAAGCACCAGATTCCCTGACAGCCTCAGGTCCAGCGCCATATTCGCGCCGATTCCGCGGGTCGCGCCTTTGTCGACGGTCCCTTCGGCCTCCCCCATGAGCGTCATCGGGATCGTCACGAAGCCCGCGGTCTCGAGCGAGAGCATCTGGAAGCGCGGAAGGATCGGAAAACGGAAACGGAAGCCCGCGCGGCCTCCGAGCACCAAGGGCGTGGCGAGCGTGTAGCGGGCCATATCGAAAGACAGCTGCATGGTGGGATAGGATTCGAGCGCGGCGCCGAGCAGAAGCTGACCCTCGGGGGTCCAGGGCTGACTATGCCCGTAGCCGAGAAAGCGATACCCGAAGAGCAGGCTTCCGGAAGTGTAGCGGATCGAAGGGCCCTGCGGGGCATCGAAACGATCCACGAAGAGCGCCTGGAAATCCGCGGAAATCCCCAACGTGCGGCGGCGGGACGGTCCCGCCTGGAACCAATGATCCGCCTCGAGCCGGAAGCCCCGCTGAAAGCCGGGCACATCCACCGCGGCATCCGAGGAGGCGTTCGAGGAAGCGTAGTTCAGGGGCCCGTAAAGGAGAGAGATCCGGGCCTGGAAAGGCTTGATCCGCGAAGAGGCCGATGAAGTCGGAAAATAGCCGAGCAGATCAAAGCTGTCCGGTTCCTCCTGATCCGCCCGCGCCGCGACGGAAAAAGCGAGGGAAAGGAGTGCCACCAGTGCCGGGAGTCTCATTTTTCACCGCCTCTCCTCGATCTTACCTGAGCGGCGGCGAATCTCAATCGGCGGTGAATGCCGAGCTTGGGACCGCGAAGGGGGCCGGGTAGCGGTTCAACTGGCTGATCCGCACCTCGTCGATCACGGCGGTGACTCCGTTCGTGCCGCCATCGGCCTGGCCGATGCGGAACAGCGTGCCGCTGTTGTTCAGCGCCGTCGCGGATACCGTTCCGCTGCCGATGAGCTTTCCATCGAGGAAGATCTTGACCGCGCCGCGCTCGTACGTCGCCGCGAGATGATAGAACGTCGTGCTCGAGTTCACCACGGACGAGCTGCGGATCTCCGTGCCGGTGGACGGACCCGTACTGACGTAGAAGCCGAAGCGGACTTTCCCGTTGCCCTGGCCTTTCCGCAGGCGCAGCTCCCAACCCGCGTTGCTGGCGGTCGAGGCGTGCTGGCCCAGGATGACGTCGAAGCCGGAGCCCGGGATCTGCGTGATCTTGATCTGCGCCTCGGCGGTCAGCCGCGAGGAGATCGTGCCGAAAGTCGGCGAGTCGGGCGCCGAAAGAATTCCGCTGGAGGAGAACGAGCGGCCCTCCGAGAACACCGCGGCCGCCGCGGAGGTGCCGGTATTCACTGTGCAGGCATTGTTGTTCCCGCCGGTGAACAAGCCGGAATCCAGCGTGGGGCCGACGGAGTCCAGATGATAGAGCGCCACGGTGCGATTGGCGGCCTGGGTCCAGCTGTAGGATACCGTATTGCCCAGGTTGCCCGCCGTGTCGGTTCCGCGCACCTCGAAGGTGTGATTGCCGTTCGCGAGCTCGAAATAGCTCTTCGGGGAGGCGCAGCTCGCGAACGCCGCGCCGTCGAGCCGGCATTCGAACGTGACCGTCTCGGACGCAGAGAAGGTGAAGACGGAGTCGAGCGAGAGGTTCGGGTTGGCCGGATTCGAGGCCAGCGTGATCACGGGCGGCGCCACGTCGCGGATCCAGCGTTGGCCGGCGGCGCCCGAGTCGAAGCCACTGACCGGATCGTTCTGTTTCACCGTGAAGTCATAGACGCCATCCACGGTCTTCTGGATCGTGAAGCTGTAAACAGAGCCGCTGCAGGACTGCGTGAGGCTGCCCGCCGGACTCAGGATATTTCCCGCCACGACCGTACCCCCCAGGATCACCGTGTTTCCGGTCGTGCAGTCCCCTGCCAGGACGATCGAATCGCCGTTGTACTCATAGGGCGTGACATTCGGGGAGGAAATGGTCGGAGTCGCCGGCAGCGTCGAGTTCCGGGTCCAGCTCAATGCGAGCGCCCCGGAGACGTTCCCCGCGAGATCCGTCTCCGTGACCGTGAAGGCATGTACCCCGTCAACCAGGGTGGAAACCAAGAGCGTATACGCCCCGTCGCTCGAACAGGAGGCGGAAAGCGCCGCGGCGCCCGCGAGATTGACCGTCGCGCCCGGCTCGCACTGCCCTTGGATGAGGAGATTATCGCTGGATGTGTAGGGATCCGTGACCGGATTGAGGCGGGTCGGCGTCATCGGCAAAGCCGTATCCCTCACCCACTGCACCGAAGCCTCCGAGGAAACGCTGCCCGTCGTTGCGTTCTCCTGGCTCACGAAGAACCGATAGGTCGCGTCCGCTGCCTTCGCGACGGTGAATCCGAAGGTGCTGTCCCCGGCACAGGTCATCGATTGCGTATCGTCGCCGGCGAGATAGACAATATACCCAGGGACGCAGGCGCCCGAGACGAGCAGCGAGTTTCCATTGGAATAATACGGGCTGATCGCGGGCGCCGTGATCGCGGGGGTTGCCGGAATCGTGCTCTCCTTGATCCACTGAAGGCTTGTGCTTGCCGAATCGTTCCCCGCGCGGTCGCGCTGGGCGAGAGTGAGATTGTAGGTACCGTCGGCACCCTTCGCGATGGTGAAGGAATATGCCGAGGCGCTGCAGGTGCGGGTCAGGGCCCCTGCCGGAACGAGGACGTCCCCGGCCAGCACGTTCCCGCCCAGCGTGACGGTGGTCCCGGTCTCGCAGCCACCCGAGATCGTGAGATCACCGCTCGAGACATACGGATTTCCGGCGGGGGCCGTGATCGTCGGCGCCGCGGGAACCGTCGCGTCGCGCACCCATTGCCTGGTCGCCGCAAGCGAGACGTTGCCCACGGCGTCCGCCTGACTCACGTTGAAGTTATAGGTTCCGTCAGAAGTCTTGCTGACGTTGAAGGAGTAGGTCCCTCCGCCCGGGCAGGTCTGCGTTTGAGAGCTCGCGCCCGCGAGCGTGACCGTGGCTCCTACTTCGCATCCGCCGCTGATCGTCAGCAGGTCCGCGTTGGAATAATACGGTGAAGACGCCGGCGCGGTGATCGTCGGCGCCGATGGCGCCTGCCGGTCGATGACCCATTGCCGGGTTGCCGCCGAGGAGTTCCTGGCGGCCAGCTCCTGGACCACCGAGAGCGCGTAACTTCCGTCCGTCGCCTTGGCGATGACAAAGGTGTAGGTAAGCCCGGCCGTGCAGGCGACGCTCATTCCCGATGCCGGCGTCGTGACTTCGGCATCGGTCACGTCACCCGAAAGCGTCACGGTGGCGCCGCTCTCGCAGACCCCGGAAAGCGTCAGGGTGGCGGTCGAAGTGTAATACGGATCAGCTGCCGGGGAAGTGATCGTGGGCGTTCCGAGCAGCGTCGTATTGCGCACCCAAGTGAAGAGCGTCTCGCCGGAGAGGTTCGAGGCGCGATCCGCCTGACGGATACGGAAGCCGTAGCTGCCGTCACTGCCCTTCGCCACGGGGAAGGAGTAAGTCGAGGACGCGCAGGTCTGGCTGTCGGTCGTCGCCGCGTCGACATCCACGAGAGTGACCGTCGCGTTGTTCTCGCAGGCGCCCGAGATCGTGATCGCGGAGTCGCCCGAGGTGAACGGATCGGAACCAGGGCTCGTGCGCGTCGGGGCATCCGGAGCGACCGTATCCCTGACCCATTGCTGCGATACGCTCGAAGACGAGTTCGAAGCGGGGTCGATCTGCTTGACGGAGAACGTGTAGCTCGCGTCGACCGTCTTGTTGACGGCGAAAGAATAAGCGCCGCCCACGCAGGTCTGCGTCTGGCTCGAACCACCCGAAAGCACGACCGTGGCATCCGTCTCGCATGTCCCGCCGATCGCGATATCGCTCTCGCTGGAGTAATAGGGATTCGACCCGAAACCCGCGATCGTGGGCGCGGCGGGAGGCGTGGCGTCCCGCTGCCAGACCACCGAAGCCGGATCCGAGGTGATCGTGGTGGTGGGGTTGGTCTGAGTCACCGTGAGCGCATGGGCACCGTCCCCTGCTTTGGAGACGACATAGGAGAACGCTGTGGATGCGGGGCAGACCTGGGTCAGGCTTCCGGCCGGGGTGACGACCTCACCGGCGACGGCACCGGCCAGGCTCACGGTGTAGCCCGCCGTACAGGTGCCCGTCAGCGTGATCGTGCTGCCGTTGGAAAAGACGGGGCTCGAGGCCGGCGAGGTGATGATCGGCGTGCGAGGCTTGGATTCGCGGATCCATGAGAAGTTCGGCGCGCTCGCGCCGTTGCCGGCGGGATCGACCTGCAGGAGAGTGAAGTCGAACTGACCGTCGACGTTCTTCTCAACGGTGAAGCTGTAAGCCGAGGCCACGCAGACGACCTGCTGCTCGGAAGCGCCTCCGAGGTACACCGTGGCGTCGGTCTCGCAGCCGCCGGCCACCGTGATGGAGCTGCCGCCGGAAGTATAGGGATTCGAAGCCGGTGAGGTCATTGTCGGCGCATCGGGAGGAGTACCGTCGCGAAACCAGCCAAAACTCGCCTCGGCCGAGTAGTTGGCGAGCGCTTCGCCCTGGAACACGGCCTGCTGATAGAGCTTGTAGGAATGCAGTCCATCGACGGATTGAGAGAGCGTGAAAGCGTAGGCCGAAGCCGCGCAGGTGGTGGTGACCGGAGCGGCACTGGCGCCTTCCAGAACTTCGACCAGATTCACGATGTAGCCGGTCGTGCAGCCGCCGCGGAGCTCAATCGTGTTGCCGTTGGAAAGATAAGGGTTCGCGCCGGGAGAGGTCACCGTGGGCATGGAGACGTTCGTTGCGGCATCGCGCGTTCCCGAGCCGGTGGTGCCGGCGCTGACGGAGGCGCCGCCGCGCGGTCCGCAACCGCTGTAGAAAATAGCGATCAGAAGGGCTAGGAGACTTGCCGATCGAATTCCATTTCGCGATGCACCAATCATTTTGAATCGCCTTCTTTTCTCAGTGTAGCACCAAAAAATCTTAATATTATTAAGACGTTTTCATGCAATGCGATTCTTATAGATCGGTATATCTATCTGAAAAATTTAGTTTTTATATGGTTTTCCAAAGTGAAATCGGAAACAAAACTTCTTAACACGGCCAAAGAGCTGCGAGCATCCCTCCGCCCCCGGCACCCGTAATTTTCACGGCCAGAGCGCCTTCCTCCAAAATCGAAGCCCCCAACCTCCGCGCCTCGTCAGGCATCAGATCCCAGGCCTCAAAGCACTCCTGGCCCTGGCGCATCGCACGGGCGATGAGGTCCAATCCCCGCGCATCCTGCCCGCGGTCAAAATCCAGCAATCCTTCCAAGGCGAGCCGTGAAGACGCTGCCATCGCCTCGTCGATGAGCATGGCCCGAGCCGGAGCGCTATCGTGCAGCTGCTTCACCTTCTGGACGCA
This sequence comes from Oligoflexia bacterium, assembly GCA_023701205.1. Taxonomy (GTDB): domain Bacteria; phylum Bdellovibrionota; class UBA1018; order UBA1018; family UBA1018; genus JAMPXJ01. Next base: position 75,180 of record JAMPXJ010000001.1, on the reverse strand, counting down.
GTCGTTGGTGCGGCAGCGCAGGCCGGTATCGTGAAACGTGAACCTCGGCAATCGCCTCACTTCCAAGGCCACCGGTCCCCGGCCCCGGACGAACGACACCGGGGAACCCGTTGCGATCACGGCGACATCCATTCCGCTGCTTTGCCCGTGAAACCGGTGCTCAAGACGCGTGGCGAACTCGAGCAATGCCCCCTGCGGAATGCCGAGAGGCTCCGCCAGCCAACGGCTGAGCGCGACGCAAAGGGCCGCCGAGGAACCCAGCCCCGCTCCGATCGGAATCGTGCTTTGGATCTCCAGCGCGCCGGCAGGAGCCGGAAAGGCTCCGCCCAGCCGTTCATGCTCGTCCCGGATGGACACGAGCAGGTCTTCGATCACGGCCCTCGCGTCGCCTGGAATCACCTCGAGGATCGCGCTCGCGCTATGTTCTTCAGGCCTGAAAGCGAGCCGAAGGCCATGCTCGGGATGAGGAAGCGCCACCGCCGTCGCCCCGCGGAGCACGGCATGCTCCCCTGCCAGAACCCATTTTCCGGGAACGCGAACCTCAAACGAAGGCCACATCAGATCAGCCTCCCGCCCGCGCCCTGCCCGTCGCGCAGGAGCTCGAAACCCAGCGCGCTCAGGCGCGGCTCCCACTCCGCCGCCCGCGAGGCTTCGACGCTCACGTGCACGTTGGGACCCGCGTCCAGGGTGACGATCGGCGGACGATCCTCGCGAAGCGCCGGAGCCAGCGCCCGCAACACCCGCAGGGACCCCGGCTCCCAGTACGAAAAAGGCTCCTCCGCCGTATGAAATAGACTGTGCATCTCCCAGGCATCCTGCCAGGCCAGCCGCGCGACCTCACCCAGAGCGCCACGCGCGATCGCCTCCGCGATACGCTCCGCGCGGGCATCCGCGCGCAGGGGCCGTCCCGGCCAAAGCGGCGAGCCCTTCACCAGCGCATGCGCCTGCGAGGACGAGACCTGCTTCGCTTCCCGCGAAACGAGCAGGACGAAATGAGCGAGAGGCGGAAGCGACGAGCGGATCGTCGAAACCTCTTCGCCTTGCCAGCGTACCCAGGGCCCATCGAGCGAACGACAGGAGCTCCCCGAGCCTACGCGCGAAACAGCGGCCAAGGCCGAGCGCAGCCCGGCCTCACCCGCCCAGGCGCGCTCGAACGAGGCGCGATCCGCCGCGCATGCCGCGGATCCGGCGAGAGTCAACGCCGCGAAGCTCGAAGCACTCGAGGCGATCCCCGAAGCCTGCGGGAAGGTATTTCCGGAACGCAGTACCCATTTTTCCCCAGCCTCGCAATCGCGCAGCGCGATCCCGAAGCGCGGCAGGAGCTCGCGGGCGGCCGCGCGGGTTCTTTCCAGATGCCTCAGCACTTTTCCTATCCCGGCTTCGCCCAGGTCGGGAACCTGGATGGCTCGCCCGACGGAGCGGGCGGGCGCCTCCGGCCGCCACTCGGCACTCCCCTGCGAAGCCAAGCCTTGCCCCGGGACCACCTCAAGCTCCACTACCGAACACAGGGCATCGAGCGTCATGGAGACGCTCGCGTTCTCAGGCAGGTTGCGGGCCGCATCCTTCTTGCCCATGTATTTGATCAGCGCGATGTTCGAGGGTGCCTTGGCGAAAAAAACTAATGGCATGAAACTCCGGGCTCATAACGGATCCCGTCGCTCACGAGCGCGAGATTGCGAGCCTTGGCCTCCTCGATGACGGATTCACGATGCGGGCATTCGGGCTGAAGAAGAACGACCAAGGCATCCGCCTGCAGCGCGCCGGCGCCCTTGACGCCCAAGACTCCCGGCAAGGCGGACAGCGCGCGCCGATCCTCGGTGGTCGCGGCGATCTCCAGGCCCGCAGCCCGGAGCGCTTCGGCGTAATCCCCCAGCGCCTCTCCGAGACGCACGGGATCGTTCTCGCGGATCGCCACTATTCCCTGGGCGAGAGGGATGCGCAGGGCCGCCATCAACGCGGCGAAAGCCTCCTGATCTTCGAGCGCGGCAAGATGCTCATGCGTGGCCACCTTGCGTCCTTCCTGACCGGCGGCGGAAAACACGAGGAAGCTCTCCCAATCGAAGCATTTCCAAAGGCTTTCGGCGCGCGGTGAACCGAGGCCGTCCTCGAAAAGCACGACGCCGCCCTCCCACTGCGCCACCAGATCCGCGCCGCTCGGCGGCCTGCCGGTCCGCGCCGCCCCGATCGTCAGCTCGCGATACAGTCGCCAGGCGCGCTCCCAGCCGCCGTCCCAGCGCTCGAAACCGGCCAGTGCCCGGTAAGCCAGCGCGAATTCCGCGGTGGAACCGCCGAAGCCTCCCGAACCCTCGAACGGATCCTCGAAGTCCAGCTCCAGCCGCGGAGCGCGAAGATCCCCGGCCCAGTCCAGGAGCCGAGCGACAGGACTCATGGGATGAAAGCGCTCGAAGCTTGCCGTCGTGCCGAAGGGATCGGGAGCGCGGGCATCCACCTTGGCCCTGAACCGCGGTCCGATCGCCGCGATTACCGCGGGCCCCCCGCCCAGGACGGCGTATTCGCCGAGGACGAAAACCTTGCCAGCGATGGAATACCCACCGACGCGCTCAATGAATGGCTGCGGATTGTTCAGCGACACGGATGGCCTCCAGGATTTCACGGGCGCGGGTCAGGTTGATGTTCTTCTCGACCCGCAAGACCTCAGCCAGGCGATCGCGCACGCGCGCGATCTCATGGATCTCCGCGCCCGCGGCGATGGCGAGATTGGCGGCATGAAGCTGCATGTGGCCTTTGACGATCCCGACCGTCGCCAGGGCTTTCAAGGCACCCAGATTCTGAACGAGACCCACGGCCGCGCAGATCCGGGCGAGCTCTTCGGCACGGCCGATCTTGAGCATCTTCAGCGCCACGCGGGCCGAAGGATGCACCTTCGTCACGCCGCCGACGGTGCCGACCGCGAGCGGAACCTCGATCCTGCCGACGAGATCCGAGCCTTCCATCCGCCATTCGGTGATCGGCTGGTAACGGCCGCTGCGCGCCGCGTAGGCGTGAATGCCCGCTTCGACCGCGCGCCAGTCGTTTCCCGTGGCGATCAGGATCGGATCGATCCCGTTGAGAACGCCCTTGTTGTGGGTCGCAGCGCGATAGGGATCGGCCTTCGCGAAAAGCGTCGCCTCCTCGATCCCGCGTCCCACGACCGGATCGACGTTCCGGATGATCGCCTCGGCCACCGCGAGCTTCGTATCGACGAGATTCGAAAGGATGCACAACCCGACGCGCTCGCCGGTGATATCTTCCACTCGCGGCTTGAGCGCCTCGCAGACCTGATTGATCAGGTTGGCGCCCATCGCGTCGCAGGGATCACAGAGGATATGCAGCACGATCATCGTGCCTTCGCCGGCACCCGTAACCCCGTAGCGGGGCACTTCGCGCACCGCGATGTCGCGCACGCCGCCGCCGCGCGTGACGAGCCCGGGGATGCAGGCGTTCGCCAGGCCCATCAGGGTCTCGCGGCTTTCATGCAGGAGCCGGCGGGCGCGGCCCGCATCGCGGACATTCGGCAGCTGCACCTGTCCTATGATCAGGTTGCCCTTGGAGTAGGTGCGGATGCAGCCCTCGCGGCGCACCCACTTGGCCGTCGCGCTCGCGGCAGCGATGATCGAGGTCTCCTCCACCGCCATCGGAATGAGCAGATCCCGACCGTCGATCGTGAAGTTCGTGGCCACGCCGATGGGCATCGGGAAATACCCGATCACGTTCTCGATCAGATGCTCGGCGACATCCAAAGGCAGCGGCTTTTCTCCCGAGAGAATCCGGGCCTCTTCGGCGGTGAGCCCACAAAGCTCCTGAACGCGGCTCAGCCGCTCCGCGCGGGTCAAGCGGTGAAATCCTTCGGTCAGGTGGCGCTTGGCTTCCATCTCATCTCCTTCAAGCTTCGACACGAATCGCCTTCTGAGAGCTCCTGAGCTCGGCCGGTGTCGCGCTGCCGGTGCAGAACAGCGCGACCCGAAGCTCGTACTCCTGGACTTCCATCCACCGCTTCAGGGCCTCGAGCCCTTCGAGCGCCGCCGCGAGCGCGGGCTGCGCATAGCCGACCCGGTGCGCCCCGAGCGCGATCAGCTTGGCGGCATCCAGGCCCGAACGAACCCCGCCTGACGCCCAGATTTCCGCGCTCGGAAGCATCTCGCGGGCCCGTTCCACCGATTCAGCGGTGGACTCCCCCCAGCGCCCGAAGGTCATCGCCGCGGCGGCGTGAACGCTGTCCGGCCGGGCGCGGGCGCCCTCGATCCGGCCCCAATGCGTGCCCCCAAGACCGCTCACGTCGATGGCCCCGAGCCTCAAGCCATGAAAACGGCGAAGCGTCTCCCCTGAGAAGCCGCAGCCCGTTTCCTTGATCACCACCGGAACCGCAAGCTCGGCGCAGGCACGCCGCAGCGCCTGGATCGCCCCTTTGAAGCGGGGCGTCCCCTCGGGCTGCAGGACTTCCTGCAAAGCATTCAGATGAATCGCCAGCGCCTGCGCGCCCATCTCTTCGGTCAACGCCTGAATCCTTTCAAGCGGAGCATCGACCAGCTGGGAAATCCCGATATTGGCGATCAGAAAGAGACCAGGGACCTCCTCCCGGAGCCGCCGCCAGTGGTCCAGATCCTTCCCACCGCCCCCTTCCAGCTCTCGGCGCTGAGAACCGACTCCCATCGCCCAGCCGCGCTCAGCACAGGCAATCGCCAGGGTGCGATTGAGCCTCGGCGCATCGGCATGCCCGGCGGTCATGCCGGCCACATAAAAGGGCGTCCGCTCGATACGCCCCAGGCAGGGAGAATCCAGGCGAAGCTCGTGAAAATTCAGGTCCGGTAATGCTTCATGTACCAGACGAATTCGCTCCAGCCCCGTCAGGCCGAAGGCTTGGTGTGCCGGCTCCAGCGCGAGCTGCAGGTGCTCCCGCTTCCGACTCTCAAACTGCTCGGTATCGGACTCCATCGGTCGCCCACCCTACAACGTCCTGAGTCATGATTCTAGGCGGAAATTTTCCTTTAAAAGGTTTAATTTAGGGGAATGTTCCGACGCTTCCTGATCGCCGCGATCTCGATCCTGACCATGGTTCAGATCGTGATGCTTTCCCCCTCATCGGTTGACGAGGAGCAGGATGGCGGAAGCATTGCGGCAGACCCCGAGCATTTCATCCCTAAAGGCGATCAGCCGCTCGCTACTGGGATACCGCAGGGCCAGGTCCCCGACTACAGCGTCGACAAGTTCAATTACGTTTCGACCCAGGACGGGGTGAAGCAGTGGAAGCTGGTGGCGGAAACCGCCTTCCTTTACAACCAGGAAAAGCTGGTCCATGCCAGGAACGTCAAAGCCTATCTTTACGACTCCGATGGAAAAATCACGGTCGTCATCGGGCTCGAAGCCAAGTACTTCATGAACGAACGGGATCTCGAGATCTTCGGTAACGTTCATACGACCTTTCCCGACGGGTTCGTGCTGAGGAGCCCTTACCTTCGCCACCGTCCCCAGGCGCGCAAGATCGAGATCCCGGCCCGGTACCCGGTCCAAGGGGACGGTAGCGCCACCGAGAACCAGAAGATGGAATTCGACAGCTACGGAATGGATTTCGACATGGCGCAGTCCCGGATCACCCTGGACCGGGCCGTCCAGGTACGCACGCTTTCGCCCGGCTCCGAACGAACCACCATCGACTCGGACCGGTGCGTGATATTCCGCGCTCGGCGAACCGCCCATTTCACCATGTCCGCCGAGCGCCCTCTCGAGCGCCGCTTCGTGAGGATCCGGCAGCCCTCGCTTTTCGCCCAAAGCCGCAGAAGCGACCTGAATTACGGGGAAGGCGACGCCGCGAAGAGGCTGAACCATCTCATCGCATACGAAGATGTGCTGATCCGGGAGCTCCCCGCTCCCGTCAAACCCGAGCCCAAGCCGAGCGCCTCGCCTCTGAAATACGCGACCGGCGGCAAGGCCGTTTTTGACGCGCAACGAAACGTGATCGTCCTCACGGAGTATCCCCAGGTTTATCAGGATAATGATACAGTCACAGGCGAAGTGATCGTCCTGCACCGGGACAAGGATATCGTCGAAGTGGAGCACAGCAATGCATACAGCCAGGGAAACTGACGAAACTCCGAAGCGTCACGTCCTGCGGGCGGTGGATCTGAAAAAAGCCTACAAAGGGCGCTCGGTCGTGAATGGAGTGAGCTTGGAGGTGGAGTCCGGCCAGGTCGTGGGGCTCCTGGGCCCCAACGGCGCGGGTAAGACCACGTCGTTTTACATGGTGGTGGGGCTCGTCCAGTCGGACGAGGGCAAGGTGACCCTCGACGATACGGAGATCACCCGCTGGCCCATGCATCAGCGCGCCCAAGGCGGGATCGCGTACCTCCCACAGGAGGCTTCGGTCTTTCGCCGGATGACTGCGGAGGAAAACATCCTCGCCGTGCTCGAAACGCTCCCGCTGAACCAGTCCGAGCGCCAGGAGACGCTTCACAAGCTTCTCGACGAGTTCAACATCAATCATATCGCCAGGCAGAAGGCTTATACGCTCTCCGGCGGCGAGCGGCGGAGGGTCGAGGTTGCTCGTGCCCTGGCCTTGAATCCGGTATTCCTCTTGCTAGACGAGCCCTTCGCGGGGATCGATCCGATCGCGGTGGCCGACATTCAAAGAATGATCCAAGTCCTGAAAAAAAGAAGGATCGGAATTCTCATTACAGACCATAACGTACGGGAAACATTAGAGATTTGCGATTTGGGTTATTTGCTGAATAGTGGTAGAATCGTCGAGAAAGGTACGCCGGCGGAGATCGCCAACAGCCGCACGGCTCGGGAGACGTACCTGGGGGAAAATTTCCAGTTTTAAATCGCAGCTAAAGTACGATTCATGCGTACGGAAGAAGATCACGCGAAAAGATGGCCTTAGAAATCAAACAGAGCCTGAGACTCAGCCAGCAGTTGGTCATGACGCCACAGTTGCAGCAGGCGATCAAGCTGCTGCAGCTCAACCGGATGGAGCTCGCGGAGGTCGTCAACCAGGAGCTGATGGAAAATCCCGTCCTCGAGGAGCTCTCGGAAACCCCCGAAGGGGAGAACCAGGCCCCCGCGGAGACCAGCCCCGATGCGCCCGATCCCGAACGCGACCAGCAGCGCGACGAGGACTCCTTCATCAAGCCCAAGGCCCAGGAAGAGCAGCTGGTCACGGGCAAGGACGACTTCAACTGGGAATCCTACGTCGAGGAGTTCAACTCGAGCTCGAGCTCCGCTCCGTCCATGCGCGAGGTCAACGAGGAGCTCCCCAGCTTCGAGAACGTCCTGACCAAGACCACGACCCTCGAGGATCACCTGGCCTGGCAGCTTTCGATGGCTTCGCTCACGGACCAGGAACGCAAGCTCGGCGAGCTCATCATCGGCAACCTGTCGGATGACGGCTACTTCAACGCCAACCTCGAGGACATCGCGCGCGAAGCGGCGATGGAGCTCGAGGATGCCGAGGAAGTGCTCAAGATGGTCCAGAACTTCGACCCGCTCGGAGTCGGGTCGCGGAACCTGCAGGAGTGCCTGGCGATCCAGGCTCGCTTCATGAATCCCCGGCAGCCGCTGGTCGAGCAGATCATCGCGGGCCATCTCGGGGACCTCGAGCGCAAGAATTACCAGGCCGTCGCGAAGGCGTTGAATGTCCCGCTCGAGAAGGTCATCGAGGCGACGCGCCTCATCCTGGAGTTCGAGCCCAAGCCCGGCCGCTCGTTCCACACGAGCGACACCCAGTACATCACGCCGGACATCTACGTTTACAAGGTCGCCGACGAGTTCGTCATCGTGCTGAACGAGGACGGGATGCCGAAGCTCCGCATCTCGCCCTATTACAAGAACATCCTCTCCTCGGCCCAGAAGGAATCCAACAAGGTCACCAAGGAATACGTGCAGGAGAAGCTTCGCTCGGCCGTTTGGCTCATCCGCTCGATCCATAACCGGCAAAAGACGATCTACAAGGTCACCGAGGCGATCGTCCGCCGCCAGCGCGACTTCTTCGAGAAAGGGGTCCAGCTGCTGAAGCCGATGATCCTGAAGGACGTGGCCAACGACATCGGCATGCACGAGTCGACGATCTCTCGCGTGACAACCAACAAATTCGTGCATACGCCCGTAGGCATCTTCGAGCTGAAGTACTTCTTCAACTCCAGCATCAGCTCGGCCGACGGCTCGGACGCGCTCGCCAGCGAGGCCGTCAAGGAGAAGATCCGGCAGATGATCCAGAAGGAGGACGTGAAGAACCCGCTCTCCGACCAGAAGATCGTCGAGCTTCTGAGGTCGGAGAACATCGATATCGCCCGCCGTACCGTGGCCAAGTACCGCGACATGCTGGGCATCCTTTCTTCAGGGAAGAGAAAGAAGATCATTTAAGAAACGAAGTTTTCCGCGGAAGCGGCGGGCGCCACCGAGCCCGCCGTTTGGCGCGAAAACGCCCGGTGCCGCGATGGCCCGGCGAACACGAGAGAGAGGGAGGTCGCAGATGCAACTGAACATCAGCTTCAAGCACATGGATACGAGCGATGCGTTGAGGACTTACACCCAGGAGAAATCCGAGCGGCTGAAAAAGTATTTCAACGGCCGGATCTCGGTGACCTGGAACTTCTCCATCGAGAACATGGAGAAGGTCGCGCACTGTCACCTCGTGGGCAACAACATGGATTATTTCGGCGAGGCCGCGACCGGGGATTTCCACGCCTCCATCGACTCCACGCTCGACAAGATCGAGAAGCAGCTGCGCAAGCACAAGGAGATCGTGAAGGACCACCTGCACCGGAACGGCAACTCCGGTCGGCCCTCCGCAACTTCCTGAGCCGCCTGATCAGGCCGGCGCGATTCGAGGCCGCTCCCCCGGGAGCGGCCTTTTTTTATCGCGGGTCCTGAAGGCCGAACGCGGAGAAGGTCCCGTCATCCAGCGCCATCGCCAGCATCCCGGCGTCCGAAGCGAAAGAATGCGCATAGAGGCAGGCTCCCTCCTCCCCTCCCACCGGGAGCATCCCGAGCGTCCGGCCCCGGCCATCGAGAAAGACCACGCCCGGATGCCGCGGTCCTTCCGCCAGCGGCTCGCTCCCCAGCACCGCTCCGATGCCCGTAAGCTCGGCGAGGAGCTGGCAATCCGCCGAGCGCGGTTCCGTTTTCCGCCAGCTCTCGCGAAGGGCGCGCTCCTCCGGAGCGAGGCTTGCCGAGATGACGAACTGCTCTTCGGCGCCGACGCCGAAGCCCAGGACCGAGTCGCGGCTGTCCGGCTCGAACCGAAGCCGATTCAGGCGCGCAGACGGGGAGCGAGGCTCGGGCTCCCGGCCGCGCGAATCCCCGAGGGGATCCAGGATCAGCCATTTCTGCCGAAAGCTCTTCGGCTCGTTGAAAAGCACCGCGACCCTCGGCTGCGCCCCCGAGGAGACGTCGAGCGCCGAGATCTCGCCGCCCAGCTTTCCCTGCCAGAGAGGACGGAAGCCGGAATCGAAAAGGATCACCAGCCCTCCCGTCAGCGCGACCGCGAAGCTCTTCTCGTCCCCCGAGAGCGCGAACTCGAGCGCGTCCCGCGCGACCGAATAGGAAAGCAGCTTCCGTCCTTCCCAGTCGAAGACCTGGAACGCCAGCGCGGGGTCCTGGTCGTCATCGTTGAAGCAGAGGATCTTCCGGGCCGCATTGAGGAGGAAAGGCCGACAGGAGGCCTCGACGCTCCAAAGCTCACGATAGGCTCGCGCCCGCGGCGCGATCGCCCGGAGCCTCCCGTCGTAAGCCGCGAGCACGGCAAGCGAGCCATCCGCCGAGACGGCCTGGGCCTTGATCGGCGAGTCGGGCTCCTTCTGCCAGCGCATCCTGCCGCGCGCATCGAAGCTCTGAAGGAGATAGCTCCGGGAGCCTCCCGCGAGCTCGCGATTGGGGGCCGACGAAATCAGGATCGCGCTCCCGTCGCGCGAAACATCGAGGTCCGTGATGAGGCCGGCGAGCTTGCGCGTCCAGAGCTTGCGCGGCTTCGGCGCCTCCGAGGCGATGGCGCGGGCCGGCCGCGGAGCGCGGGCGGATTTGCCCGATGCCGCCAGGGGCGTCGTCGCGGTGAAAATGACCCCCGCGGCCAGAGCGCTCAGGACTACCCGCCAGCCTTGCTTGACCATGATCCAGGCAATGCTACAGTAAAAGCCAGATTGAGCAAAGCTCCGATGCGCCTCGCGATCCTCTCACGCAACAAGAATCTCCACAGCATCCGCCGCCTGCTGGCCGAGGCGCGGAAGTTCCGCAATCCCGCGATCCGCTGCGACGTCATCAACCCGCTCGAGTGCCAGCTGGTGCTCAACGGACTCACCCGAGGCTCGGGCATCATCGTCGGGGCACAGCCGCTCCCGGATTACGACTGCGTGCTTCCCCGGATCGGCGCTTCGATCACGGACTACGGTCTGGCCGTCGTCCGCCAGTTCGAGACGCTCGGCGTCTGCGTCGTCAACGGGACGCGCGCGATCGCCGAGTCGCGCGACAAGATGCGGTGTCTCCAGATCCTCTCCGAGGCGGGAATCCGCGTGCCGGCGAGCGTGCTCACGCGCAGCCAGCGGGGATTCCGTACGGCGATCGAGTCGGTCGGCGGCCTGCCGGTCGTGATGAAGGTGCTGCAGGGAACCCAGGGCCGCGGGGTCATGTTGCTCAACGCGCCCATCTCGCTCGCCACCGTTCACGAGACTCTGCAAAGCCTGGAGCAGGACGTGATCATCCAGCAGTTCATCGCCGAAGGCGCCGGCCGCGATTACCGCGCGTTCGTCATCGGCAACCAGGTCGTGGCCGCGATGCTGCGCACCGCGCCCGAAGGCGAGTTCCGCTCGAATATCCATCGCGGAGGCGAAGGCACGCTCGTGAAGCTGCCGAAGGCCTTCGAACGGACCGCGATCCGCGCGACCCGCGCTCTCGGCCTCGAGATCGCCGGGGTGGATCTGATGGAGAGCCGTGGAGGCCCAAAAGTTCTCGAGGTGAACAGCTCGCCGGGCTTCGAAGGGATCGAGCGCGCCACCGGCCTCAACATCGCGGCGATGATCATCCGGCACATTGCGCGCCGGCATCGCTTGCGGCGGGGCTCGCGGCGTTAGCCGGCCTTTTTCAGGCGGGCATAACGGGTACGGGCTTTCTTGCGGAGAGGCTGCGGGATCTGCTTCTGATAATCCTGGATCGAGACGCAGCCGTAGATCTTTTTCACCAACATCGTGCTGACCTGCGAGGCCAGCTCCTCGAAGACGGGGCCTTCGAGCGATTTCGGAATGACGATGTTCATCTTCCGCAGATAGGAAAAGTACTCCAGTACGATATTTCCTATGAAGGTCTTGCGGTCTGTGTCAGAATCCTGAAAATTGTAGAGGTGTTGCTCGAAGATGACGTAAAGGGGATCGATCTGGTCACGCTTGACGGTCATATTCATTTGGGTGCTCGCCTCTCAACTCCTTTCGGCTGGCGGGGTGTATAGCTTGAGCAAGAAAACGAAAGCATTGCCGCTCTCGAAGACCAAGGAATTCCAGAGGTTCAAAGAGCTCCTGGAACAGTCCAAGCGCGTGCTGATCTCCACTCACCTGCTGCCGGATGGCGATGGGCTGGGCGCGGAGGCCGCCCTGTTTCACTATCTGAAACGCGCGCGCAAGGCCTGCCGAGTGTATAATCCCGATCCGCTTCCGAAGCGTTACCGCTTCCTGGATCCGAAAGGCCAGATCCTGCTGGGCCCCGGCGAGGTGGAGCTTTGGGACACCTGCGACCTCTGGGTCATCGTGGATACGAACGATCCGAGGCGCCTGGGCAAGCTTTGGGGCGAGCTTTCGCTGCGGGCGAAGAAAATCGTCTTCCTCGATCATCATCCCGACCTGCAGCCGATGACCGAGGTCACCTATCCGCCGCACGCGCTGCTGCTTTCGGACACCGAGTCCGGCAGCATCGGCGAGCTGCTTTACCGTTTTTTCGAGGATCTCAATCTCGCCAAGATCAACGAGGACGTCGCACAGGGCCTGTACGTCTCGGTGATGACCGACACCAACAGCTTCCGGTACGCCCGTACGACGCCGCTCTCCCACAAGATCGCCTCGGAGATGATCGGGCTCGGAGTGAATCCGGAGGAAATCTACCAGGCGATCTACTCTTCCAAGGAGCTCTCGCATCTGCAGCTGCTCGGCAACATGCTGCAGAACGTCCGGGTCTCGGCTGGAGGCCGCGTCGCCTGGCTGGAGATGAGCCTCGAGCTGCGCAAAAAGCACCAGGCTTCGGCCGACGACACGCAGTCGTTCCTCAACCTGCTGCTGCTGCTCAAAGATGCCGAGGTGGTCTGCCTCTTCCGCGAGGAGGACGACGGCCAGGTGCGCGTCTCCCTGAAATCCAAAGGCCGCGTGGTCATCAATCGCGTGGCGATGGAGCTGGGCGGCGGCGGACACGAGTACGCGGCCGGACTTGCGCTCTCCGCGCCGCTCGACAAGACCGTCGAGGCGGTGACCAAACGCCTGGAAGGCCTGATCGAGAATTACCAGAAATTCGGAAAATGACCCGGCCCGCTTGACAAGGCCCCGCCCAGGCTCATTGTGAAAAAAAGCACGAAAAACCAGCACCGAGCGTTGGTTTTTTTGACTGGATTTTTGCCGGCAAAGCTCTTTAATAGCCGGTACCCTTTTTGGTTTTCGTTACGTTAACGTTTCGGTAATCGTTGAATCGGTAACAGGAGCGATCATGATCCAAGTTTCCCACCTGACCAAGATGTACGGCCCGCGCACCGCGGTCCAGGACTTGAGCTTCGAGGTCAAATCCGGCGAGATCGTCGGCTTCCTCGGCCCCAACGGCGCCGGAAAGTCCACGACCATGAAGGTCCTGACGGGACTCATGCCGGCGACCTCCGGCACGGCGAACGTCGCCGGCTTCGACGTTTTCGAAAAGCCCCTCGAGGTCAAGCGCAACGTGGGCTACCTGCCGGAGAATCCGCCCGTGTATTCGGAGATGCAGGTCGAGGATTACCTCGATTTCGCCGCACGCCTGCACCAGATCCCGTCGGCGGCGACCAAGGCGGCCGTGGCCGGCGCGATCGAGAAGACCGGACTGGGGGACGTACGCAAGCGCCTCATCGGCAATCTCTCCAAAGGCTATCGCCAGCGCGTAGGCCTGGCCCAGGCGCTCCTGCACAACCCGAAGGTCCTGATCCTCGACGAGCCGACCGTCGGTCTCGATCCCAAGCAGATCATCGAGATCCGCCAGCTCATCAAGAGCCTCGGCGGCGAGCACACGGTCATCCTGAGTTCGCACATCCTGCCCGAGGTGACGGCCACCTGCGAGCGCATCATCGTCATCAACCGCGGCAAGATCGTCGCTGAAGACACCATCGAGCGGCTGACCACGCGACTCAAGAAAGGCCTGATCTACTCGATGACGGTGCGCAATCCCCAACCGGCGGCCATCGATTCCCTCCGGCGGATCCCGGGCATCAAGGCGATCACGGCCGAAGGCGCGCGGGTAGGCATCGAGATCGCGCCGGGCGCGGAAGAGATCCGCGACCGGGTCGTCGAGACCGCCGTGAAGGCGGGATTGGGCGTACTGGAGTTCAGCGCCGAGCGCGTGAGCCTCGAGGACGTCTTCCTCCAGCTCACCACCATCGAAAACGAAACCACCACGACGGGAGCATGAAAATGAGAAATATCTGGACGATCGCCCGCCGCGATTTCCGCGCCTATTTCACCTCGCCGATCGCCTACATCGTGATCGCGGGCTTCCTGGCCATCATGGGCTGGATGTTCTTCTGGAACCTCTCGCACTTCAATCTGCAGAATCTGCAATACCAGCAGTTCCGCATGGGCAAGGGCGCGAGCATCACCGAGGGGATCATCCGCCCGCTCTTCGGCAACATGAACGTGATCTTCCTCTTCCTCGTGCCGTTCATCACGATGCGGCTTTTCGCCGAGGAACGCAAACAGCACACCATCGAGCTTCTGATGACCTCGCCCGTGACGCTCACGGAGATCATCCTGGGCAAGTTCCTCTCGTCGCTCCTTCTGGTCGGCACGATGCTCGTCCTGACGCTGGTTTATCCGATCACGCTCTTCCTCACCGGCAATCCCGACCTGGGCCCGATCGTCACGAGCTATCTCGGGACGATCTTCCTCACCGGCTGCTATCTTTCGCTCGGGATCCTTTTCTCTTCGATGACCGAGAACCAGATCGTGGCCGGCGCGCTGACCTTCGCGGCCGGGCTCTTCTTCTGGCTCATCAGCTGGGCCTCGCAGTCCGCCGGGGCGGTCTGGGGCGACGTCCTTTCGTACCTGTCGCTCATCGGCCATTACAACAACTTCGGGCAAGGAATCATCAACTCGACGGATGTCGTTTTCTATCTCTCGTTCATCGGCATCGGGCTCTTCCTGACGCACCGGGTGCTCGATTCATTCCGCTGGAGATAGGCCCCGCCCCCGAGACGGCAATTGAGACATGGAGAACAAGCCAATGCAGAACAAGAAAAACGCTGAAACGGTTTCCATCCTGCTTTGGAGCGCCGCCGGCGCGCTCACCCTGGGAATGCTTTTCGCACGCGCGGTTTATCCGGAGCTGACCTGGCTTTCGATCACGATCGCGATCGCGCTGGTGCTCACGCTCGGCGCGCTGATCCAGCGCAACCGGCAGGCCTTTCGTACCCGCACCGCGGCGTTCGGGTTGAGCTCGTTCGTGACCGCGATCCTCGTGATCGCGATCATCGGCGTGCTGAATTTCCTCTCTTACCGCTACCCGCTCAAGAAGGACCTGACCCAGAACCAGCTGCACACGCTCTCAGACCAGACCGTGAAGCTCGTGAAGGGGCTCACCAAGCCGGTCAAGGCCACGGTCTTCGTCAAAGCGCCCCAGCGCGAGCAATCGCGCGAGCTGCTCGACAACTATAAGGCCCTCAGTACCCAGTTCGAGGTCGAGTTCGTGGACCCCGATCGCGAGCCGACACGCACGCGCCAGCTCGGGATCCGCAAGCTCAACACCGTCCACTTGACCGTCGGCGCACGCGATACCAAGATCGAGGAGCCGACCGAGGAGAAGCTCACCAACGCGCTCATCAAGCTGCTGAAGGACCGCAGCCCCACGCTTTGCACGGTCACCGGGCACGGCGAGAAGAGCTTCGGCTCGACCGAGGCGGAAGGCTATGACGCCGTCAAGAAGGCGCTCGGGCAACAGGCTTACGAGGTCAAGGACTTCAGCCTGCTCCAGGACCTCAAGGACGGCAAGGTGCCGGAGAGCTGCGACGCGCTCGCGATCGTGGGCCCCACCAAGTCGTTCTTTCCTGCAGAGATCAAGGCCCTTTCGGAATATCTCGCCGGCGGCGGGCGCGCGCTCATCGCGCTCGACGTGAACCTCAAGGGCGGCGATCACGCGCCGGAGCTCTTCCCTGTGCTGGAGGCGTGGCAGGTGAAGCCGGGTTGGGCCGTGATCGTGGATCCTTACGCCCGCCTGAGCGGAGTCGACGCGGCCGTTCCGCTCGTGAACTTCTCGCGCGAGCACGCGATAACGAAGGATTTCCAGGTCACGATGCCCGGAGCGTTCCCGTTCGCGCGTCCCATCGACATCGCCCCCGGAGCGCCCGCGGGCCTCAAGGTCGAGTGGATCGGCCAGACGTCACCCAAGAGCTGGGGCGTCACCGACGCCAAGGAGCTCGCCTCGGGACAGGTCACCTTCCGTCCGGGCAGGGATCGGCAGGGCCCGCTCAATGTCGCGGTCGCGATCGATGGCAAGACCAAGGACTCGAAGGCCGCGCGCAACACGCGGATGGTGGTTTTCGGAAGCTCGTTCTTCGCGACGAACAATTTCTCGCGCATGGGCGGCAACCTCGATCTCTTCCTGAACGCCGCCTCGTGGCTGATGGAAGACGAGAGCCTCATCTCCATTCGCGCCAAGGAAGAAGGCCCCGGCAAGGTCGAGCTGACCCAGAAATCCGGGGCGGCGATCTTCCTGGCCACGGTCGTAGTGATTCCGCTGCTGGTCGCGGTCGCCGGCATCGTGATCTGGGTACGGCGCCGCAAGCTCTGATTTTCAGCTGAAAGGAGCGCTCGATGAGTCAACTCAACTGGAAACGCCAGGCTGTCCTCGCGGGAGTCCTTTTCGGGCTCGGCACCGCCGCCTACTGGCTGGAGTTCCGTCACCGCCCCAAACAGGAGGCGGAGGAGGAAGCATCGAAGAAGGCTTTCCAGCTCAAGGATGAGCAGGTCCAAGCCATCCGGATCAGCGATGGCGTACGGACAATCGCATTCGCCTGCTCCGATCTCGCGGCGAAGCTCTGCAAGCCCGGGGACAATTCCAAATGGGAGATCACGGCCCCGCTGAAGGTCAAGGCCGACGAGGCCAACGTGAACGGGCTGCTCTCCACGCTCAATCACCTCACGCCGACGGATACGATCGACCTGCGGGAGGAAACTCCGGAGAAGCGCGCGGCGCTGCTCAAGGAATACGGCCTGGATCCCCAGTCGCGTAACGCGCCCGGCGCGCGCAAGGTCGAAGTGCAGATCCAGGGCAAGGAACCGGCCACCCTGACTTTGGGACAGCCTCATCCGATCGGCGAAGGCATCTTCGCGACCTTCGACGAGAACCGCGTGCTGGTGATCCCGTCGCATTTCAAAGCCAATCTGGAGCACGATCTGACGTACTGGCGGAACAAGAAGCTCTTCACCGTGGCCGCGCATGAGATCTCGGCGTTCGAGCTCGAGGGCGGCAAGGCCGGGAAGCTCAAGGCCACGCGCAAGGACGGCCAATGGAGCCTCGACGCCGGCAAGGAAACGTTGGTGGGCGACATCGAGAACATCGACAGCCTGCTCTCGGGCGCGACCTTCCTCTCGGCCAAGACGTTCGTTTCTGACGACAAAGCGGATGCGAAAGCCAGGACGGCGCTCAGGGGCACGCGACCGGCGCTCGCGCTCTCGCTCTGGAAGACGGGCACGGACACCCCGATCACCCTGCGGCTGCTGGCCGCCGGCTCGAAGCAACCGCCGACTCGGCTTTTTGCCACTCTTTCGAATCTCGATCCGCTGTTCGAGCTCGAGCCCTCGAGCCTGGATCGCCTGAACAAGCAGCTCCGCGAACTGCGGCTCTCCAAGCTCATCACGACGATGGAACGTTTCTCGGCCAAGCGCCTGGAGTTCTCCGGCAAGCCCTTGGGCGCCCAGCCGATCGTGCTGGCGAATGCCGACGGAAAGTGGGCTTTCGCGGATAAATCAGAAGCGGATGCCGAAAAGGTCCAGGGCACGCTCGACAAGCTCTCGGGAAACCGCATCAAGGACTTCCTCCAGGGCGCCGCCATTCCCAGAGGACAGGACGAAGGGATCACCCTCAGCCTGAGCGATGACCAGGGAGTCAAGCGAAGGATCGCGTTCTGGAAAGCCGGCGGCAAGCTCTATGCGCGGGACCTGCTCTCCAAGCGCGATGAAGCTTTCCTCGTGGACACCACGACCCAGGATGGCCTGCCTTGGGAAGCCGCCTTCTTCCGGAAGACGTCCGCCGCCTCGCCGTCTCCCGCGAAGGCGCCATGACCTGCTCCCGCTGCGGCCTGAATTTCAGCGAAGCGGAGCCTGCCCCGGAGCGATGCCCGAATTGCGGGGAGGAACTCGCGCCGCCCAAGCCGCGCGGGCCGGCCGCCCTGGTGCTCGCGTATCTTGATGCCGTCTGGCAGCTCATCACGAAGCCCGCGGCTTTTTTCCGCCGGATGCCGCTCCAGGGCGGCCTGAGCGCGCCTCTGGCCTTCGCGCTCGTGACTCATTGGATCGGCTCGGCCGTGGGCTTTCTCTGGCTCAGCCTGATCGGCAGGCGGATTCTGCCGTTCTTCGAAGGCTGGCGCCAGATCCCGGGCGAGCTCGCGGAGATCGACAGTCCCGGAAACGCCGCGCGCTGGAAGGAAGCCGCGGACCGCATCTCCGACTGGCTCCGAAACGCGGGGCCGGTGATCGCGGATCCTTTCCTGACGCTGTTTTCCGTGCTTTTCACCTCGGCGCTGGTCTATTTCGGGGCGCGCCTCCTGGTCACACCCGGCAAGAACGGGGCACCTCGCGAGATCACCTATGAGTCCGCGCTTCGCATCGTCTGCTTCGGGATGGCGCCTTCGATCCTGGCGGGCCTCCCGGTTTTCGGCTTCGGCGTCGCCTCGTTCCTCACTCTGGTCGTGACCGTGATCGGGGCCAAGCAGGTCTACCGGACCGGAGTGGTGCGCGCCATCGTGATCGCCCTTTTCCCGAAACTCCTCTTCCTGGCGCTCGCCTTCGGCGGACTGGTGGTCCTAGCTGTCGCTCTCGCTCAGCTGTTCAGCTCGTTCTTTTGAGGCCTCAAGCAGGTCGCGAAGCCTGCCGCGCAGGACCGAGATGCTGAAGG
The DNA here is from genome assembly GCA_023701205.1 of Oligoflexia bacterium. Classification (GTDB taxonomy): domain Bacteria; phylum Bdellovibrionota; class UBA1018; order UBA1018; family UBA1018; genus JAMPXJ01. The sequence continues at coordinate 56,871 of JAMPXJ010000001.1, read as the reverse complement.
GCTTCATCAGCACGCCCTGCACATCCTTGCGAAGTCGCTTGATGACCGGCGCGTTCACCTGATCGCTCATCACCATCACCGGCGTGCCGACATTCAGGCTCTTGAGATTGCGCAGGAAGCCCACCAGATTCTCACCGGCCTGCGGATACTGATGCAGGTCGAGCAGCACTCCGTCGAACTTCTGTCGAACCAGATTGGTCATTGCCTCCTGGACATTGAAGGCCAGGACCACCCGGTAACCGACCTCTCGCAACCCGTCTCCCAGGAGCAGCGCGATCTCCGGATCATCTTCCACCAGAAGTATCCAGGGACGATCCGAAGCCCCATTCATGTTCGTCTTTGAATCCGGGTCGCTCATAGTCTCAGTGTAGGGAGAAGCCCGGGTCCAATGGTTAAGAATCCCCCCCTTGAAAAGCTCTTGGAATTCGCCCGAAATCGGCGGTCCTACAGGTTTTTTCCGGGTGTGTCCCGTAATTGTTTAGAGGTTCTCAAGGATCAATAAACCTGAGATAATCAAAGCGAGGGGATCATGCGACTTTTACTGCGGATCGCCTGCTTCACGCTTCTCGCCTTCTTCGCGACGACGCTGAACTCGCTGGATCCTGGCATCCTAACTCCCGAAAACGCCAGAGTGCCGGGCATCGTCCGCGCGCCCGCCGCGGACAGCGGCGCCTGCCGCAACATCCATAAGGCCGTCTGCCAGAAAAAAGGGGTCACGCGCGATCCCACCGGCACGGTTAGGCCCGACATCGAAGGAGAAATCCAGGCGCTCCGGGCCTACGAGGAAATCATCCGCGCCCATCCGGACTGGACCAGCGAGCAGGTCGATGAGGAGCTGGTGCGGGCCATCTATACGCCGAAAGCGCGTGCCCGCCTGCAAAGCGCGTTCGAGTGGGTCAGGAAAAATCTCGAGAAGCAGATCCAACGCCAGCCCGACGGGGTCTTCACCCAGGCTCACAAGCAGGCGCTGCGGCGGCGGATCCAACGCACCGTGCTCGAGCTCCCGCCTCCGATGAGCGTCTACGCGGATGAGCCCGAGCTCTTCACTAAAAACGACGTCTTCTACGAGCGGCTCCAGGACGGTCGGCTGCGGCTTCGGGTGGGAGGCGCTTACATCCTGAGCGCGAAATCCTGGTTCAACTTCATTTTCACCCTGGCGCACGAGCTGGCGCACGCCATCGACCCCTGCGAGCTGCGGAGCGAGGGACTCGCCATTCCCGCCTATGACCGGCTTTCGGAATGCTTCCTGGCCAACGGACTCATCGCTTCGCGGGAGTACCGTACCGAGTGCGGCTCGCACGACCAGCTCTCGGAGACCTTCGCCGATTGGATCGCGGCCCGGGTCGCGGCCGACGCGCTCAGGGCCTTCGCGACGGAGTTCGAGGTCCCGGCGCTGAAAGCCGCGATCACCAACTCGGTGCGCGACCTCTGCGAGCAGGACGATCCGCAGAGCGAGCTCGATACCCAGTTTCATCCGGCACCCGAGATCCGGATCGACCGGATCTTCGGCAGGAACCCCCAGATCCGCACGCTGCTGGGCTGCGCGCCCCCCACCGGCGGTCCTGAATACTGCAACTTCACGCCGGCTCTTCCGGAGCGGGCCAGCCGATTGGAACGTTAGAGGAGAGAACATGAGCCTGAAGAACACCGCAAGAATCCCGCTCCGCCTCGCAGCCTTCTTGGGGATCCCCCTGGGCCTGCTTGCCGCCTGCGCGAACGTTCCCCGAGCCTCTTCGCCGCAGGGCTTGCACGCGTTCGATCCGCAGGAGGTACTGAGCGACAGCCAGGTCGAGATCAACTATACGCTTGGCCACAACGTTCCCCGGCGAATGCTGATTGAAGCCAAGGATCGCGAGATTCTGGCGAGCACCTTCGTGGATCACCGAAAGCTCGCCGAAGAACGGATCGAAAGCCCCCGTTATCCTGAATTTCTTCAGAAAGCTTCAGATTTCATCGCCAAAATGACGCGCGTACCCGCCTCCGAGGGGCCTGGCTGCCGTACCCCCTTTACCATCACGGTAAGGGTGAAGGCCTCGATCCAGAAGCTGCAAGGGTGCCGGATGAGCGAGGATGGAGGCTTGAGCCGCCTTGTAAAAGAAGGCGAGTTCCTCTTATATTCCAAAAAATAGCGAGGGGAGCTTCAAGTATGTATCACCGCAATCCGACTTACGGTTGCATCGAGGTCGTCTGTGGAAGCATGTTCAGCGGCAAGACCGAGGAGCTGCTGCGACGGGTGCGCCGCGCACAGATCGCGCGGCAGAAAGTCCAGGTCTTCAAGCCCGTCATCGACAACCGCTACAGCGTCGATCACGTCCAGAGCCACAACTCCAACAAGGTCCCTTCGCGCCCGGTCGAAAAGGCGCGCGACATCCTGAAATACGTCGAGGATAACACCCGAATCGTCGGAATCGACGAGGCGCAGTTCTTTGACGACTCGGTGGTGGAAGTCGCCCAGAAACTCGCCTATCGCGGCATCCGCGTGATCGTGGCGGGGCTGGACATGGATTTTCGCGGGCAGCCTTTCGGCCCGATGCCGAAGCTGCTCGCCGTCGCCGAGGACGTGACCAAGCTTTCGGCCGTCTGCGTCGTCTGCGGCAATCCCGCTTCGCGGAGCCAGCGGATCTCCGCAATCGGCGGGGGCCCGGGCACTCCCGCTGCCGGTGAAGTGAACCGCATCGCCGTGGGCGCGGCCGAGATGTACGAAGCGCGCTGCCGGTTCTGCCACGAGCCCGACGTGGTGATCGCGAATACGATGACCGCGCTCACAAGCGAAAGCGGCGGTGAAGGAACGGCCAAGCAGCGCAAGGAACAAGCCGAATGAGCCCGACCCACGCCGCGGCGGACTGTCAGTTCGAGGGCATCCGGTATCGGCTCTCCGAAATGGAGCACCGTTACGGAAGCAATTTCCACATTCTTTCGGATCCGTTTCTGCTTTCGCACCTCGCCAAGCTCTGCGCAGAGGAAACCGTGCAGCCGGTCATCAACGAGCTGATCACGACGCTCTACTCATCGCTGCTGAAGATCGTGGTGAACCGCGAGTTCCCCACCCGGACGACGGCCATCCGCACGCGCATGGCCGCCTATCACCCGGCGGAGGCCGTTTACCAGGGTCCCATCATTGATCCGGAGGTCCCGGTCGTGTCGGTGAACCTGGCGCGCGCCGGAACCTTGCCTTCGCACGTCTGTTACACCGCGATCAACTACTTCATGAACCCGCGCACCGTCCGGCAGGATCACATCAGCATCGCCCGGACCACTGACCGGCAGGAAAAGGTCACTGGAAGCCTGGTTTCGGGGCACAAAATCGGCGGCTCGGTGGACGACGCGCTCGTCCTTTTCCCCGATCCGATGGGCGCCACGGGCGGGACCCTCTGCGAAGCGATCGATATTTATAAGCAGCGCGGAAAAGCCCGCAAGTACATTGCGCTTCATTGTATCGTCACGCCGGAGTATCTTAGGAAAGTCCAGTCGCGGCATCCCGATCTGGTCGTGTATGCCATTCGCCTGGACCGCGGGCTTTCGCCTCCGGAGATCCTGCGCACCCTTCCCGGCACCCACTGGGATCAGGAGCGGGGGCTCAACGACAAGCATTATATCGTCCCCGGCGGCGGGGGCTTTGGGGAGATCATGAACAATGCCTATGTCTGACGAAATCCTGAAGCAGAAGCCCAAGGTCCTGATTCCCGAGGTACGGCTCCAGGCCCGGATCGCCGAGCTCGCCCAGGAGATCGGCAATGACTACCGTGGCCACGACATCACGGCGATCTGCGTGCTCAAGGGGAGCTTCGTTTTCTTCTCGGATCTGATCCGCAAGCTCGACCTCCGCTGCACCTGCGAGTTCCTGGGAGTTTCGAGCTACGGCAACAAGATGGTCTCCTCGGGCGAGGTGAAGGTCACGCTCGACCTCAACGATCCCATCGAGAACAAGCACGTACTCGTGATCGAGGACATCGTCGACTCGGGTTTGACGTTGAGCTACATCATGAACACGCTGCGCGCGCGCAAGCCCGCTTCGCTCAAGAGCTGCTCCCTGCTGCTGAAGCCGGACGCGCTCAAGACCGACATCGAGCCGGATTACACCGGATTCAAGATCGGCAACGAGTTCGTGGTGGGCTATGGCATCGACTTCGCCGGCAAATTCCGCGGCCTTCCCTTCCTCGGCTACATCGAGCATGGCCACTAAGAAGACGCGCATCGAGTCGCGGGCGCCCACCAGGATCGATCTCGCGGGCGGCACGCTGGACATCTGGCCGCTTTATCTTTTCCTCAAGGACCCGTTGACGATCAATCTCGGGATCGATCTCTTCGCCGAGGCGACGCTCGAGGAGTCCGCACCGGCAACGGGCGAGCCCCGGATCCTGCTGCGCTCGGCGGATCAGAACATCGAGCTCGCGCTGGCCCCCGACGAGCTCGCGACGGTCCAGGCTCCGCCCGCGCTCGAGCTGCACCTGAAGCTGCTCCGGTATTTCGCCCGCGACAAGACGATCTGGACGGATCTCGCGCTCTCGACGCGCGCCCGGAGCCCGGCGGGAGCCGGGCTGGGCGGTTCCTCGACCTTGAGTATCGCGATCATCGGGGCGCTCGCGACGTGGGCCCGGGGCAAGCCGATCGACCCCGCGCGCGACGGCGAGGATTTCATCGAGATCGTCCGCGATGTCGAGACGACCGTCATCCAGGTCCCGGCCGGCATGCAGGATTATTACGGCGCGATGTTCGGCGGGCTGCAGAGCCTCCAGTGGGGCCACGGCTCGCACCGGCACGAGTGGCTTCCGGACACGACGCTCGCACGCCTCGAGGAACGCCTCCTGCTTTTCTATTCGGGCCAGTCGCGCAACTCCGGCATCAACAACTGGGCGCTCTTCAAGAGCTTCATCGACGAGGGCAAGTCCGCCGGCGCCGTCGCCTCGGAGGTACGTGCGAAGTTCGAGCGGATCAACCAGGCGACTCACCGCCTTCAGGACGCGCTCGCGCGCGAGGACTGGCGGGATGCCGGCCAGGCCATTGCAGAGGAATGGGCCACCCGCCGCACGCTCGCTCAGGGGATCACGACCCCGGAGATCGATCGCGCGTTCGAGGTCGCCCGGACCCTGGTGCCGGATTCCGCCGGAAAGGTCTGCGGCGCCGGCGGCGGCGGTTGCTTTTTCATCTATGTCCCGAACCCGGCGGACAAGGAACGCGTCCAGAAGGCCGTTACGGAAGCCGGCGCGCGGCACCTGGGTTTTCGGGTTTCTCCCCGCGGCCTGGACGTCCGGCGCGCCTGAGGAACCCGAACGTGCGAGAAACGCGGAGATACCTGGGCCTGGAGCTGGCGGGCGCGAAGAACCGCAAGACCGCGCTCGCCGTCCTCGAATATTATCCGAAGGAAGAGAAGATTTTCCTCCTCGACATCCACGAGCGGATCGCGTCCCACGAAGAGCGCGGCGGCGACGAAGTCCTGCTCGAGCTGATCCGCGAGCAAGGTGAGATCGAGGCCCTGGGAGTGAACGTACCGCTCGAGCTCCCCCCTTGCATCACCTGCGCGCGCAAGACCTGCTCCCTGCAAGGCCGCTGCAGCGTCGCCGCGGTCCGCTGGATGCGGCAGATCACCCAGAAGGCGCGCCGCAGCCGCAATAAACAGGTTCGCCCGATCGAATTCACGCCTTATACCCAGCGGCCAATCGAGCTTTGGGTGCGTTACGAAGTGCTCCCGCAGCTTCCCGACTGGGCGCGCTTTGACATCGACGAGACCTTCGGCGGCAACAAGGCGCCGCTCGCGGCGCGGATGCACTTTCTCAAGCGCCATCTCGCGGGGACCCGCCTGCTCGAAGCCTGGCCGAAGCTCACCATCGCGCGGCTCGCGCTTCCGCTCGAGCTCAACAAGCGTCTTGTCACGACCTATCGGCATCTCGAGCAGGGCAGCCACTCCCGAGAGCAGATCCTCGAAACGCTCGCGGAGAGGCGTTCCATTTTCATCTATGAAAAGGACCTCCGAAAGCTTTCCCACAGCCTCCCCGCCTTCGATGCCTTCATCTGCGCCTATACCGCGCTGCTCGCCGGAAACGGCGGCTGCGTCAAGGCTCCGGCCGGCTTTCCCGGAAGCACGGGCTGGGTCGAGTACCCGAAGGAGGCCTGAGCAATGGCGATCTTCGTGCTCCGGCGCCTCCTCTCCGCGATCCCGACGCTCCTCCTGCTGGCGACGCTGACCTTCTTCCTGCTGCGGCTCGCGCCGGGTGGCCCCTTCGACGGCGATCGCGCCTGGCCCCCCGAAATCATGGCCAACATCCAGGCGAGATACGGGTTGGACCAGCCGCTTCCCGCGCAGTTCGCCCGGTGGCTGGGCGACGTGAGCCGGGGCGACCTGCGCGAATCGTTCCAGTACATCGGCCGCCCCGTGAGCGAGATCATCTCCGAGTCGCTGCCGGTCTCGCTGATGCTGGGCTCCTGGGCCATGCTCTTCGCGGTGGCGCTCGGAATCCCGCTGGGTTGCCTCGCGGCATGGAAGCGCAACACCTGGCTCGATCATTCGGCGATGTTCCTCGCCATCGCGGGCGTAAGCTTGCCCAGCTATCTCGTGGCGAGCGTGCTGATCCTCGTGTTCGCGCTCTGGCTCGGCTGGGTGCCCCCGGCGCTCTGGGAGGAGCCGGGGTCGGCGATCCTTCCGGTCCTCACCCTGGGCTCCCGGCCGCTCGCGATCATCGCGCGGCTCACGCGCGCCTCGATGCTCGAGGCTCTCTCCGGCGATTATATCCGCACGGCCTACGGGAAGGGACTCCCCGACTCGCGCGTGATCTTCAAGCATGCGCTGAAGAACTCCGTGATCCCCGTGATCACGGTGATCGGCCCGCTCGCGGCGAACCTCGTGACGGGCTCATTCCTGGTCGAGATCGTGTTTCAGCTGCCGGGGATGGGCAAACATTTCGTGCAAGCGGTATTGAACCGCGACTACCCGCTGGTGATGGGCGTGACGCTCGTGTATGGCGTGATCCTCATCCTTTCGAACCTGCTCGTCGATCTCACGTATGCCTGGGCGGATCCGCGGATCCGATTGGAGAGCTGAGATGAAGTTCGCCCGGAATCGCCTGGCACTGCTGTCGTTGGCTTTCATCCTGCTGATCGGCGCGCTGGCCGTGCTCGCGCCCTGGGTGACCCGCTACTCCTATGAGGCGCAGGACATCGCCCAGCGACTGCAGCCGCCCTCCTGGGAGCACTGGCTCGGAACGGATACGCTCGGGCGCGATCTCTACAGCCGCATCGTCTATGGCGCGCGAATGTCGCTTGCGGTCGGGATCTCGACCGCGCTCTTCGCGCTCGTGCTCGGGACGGCCACGGGCGCGGTGGCGGGCTATTACGGCGGCTGGCTCGATCGGGTACTGATGAGGCTCGTGGATATCTTTTACATCTTCCCTTCGCTGCTGCTGGCGATTCTCCTGATGCTCCTCCTGGGCCGCGGCTTCCTGGGCATCCTGCTCGCCATCGGCATGACGGCCTGGGTGACTCAGGCGCGGCTCGTGCGCGCGCAGGTGCTGCAGGCGCGGGAGCTTTCCTACGTCGAGGCCGCGCGCGCGATTGGGGTGAGCAGCCTCGCCGTGATCGGCCGCCACATCCTGCCCAATATCTGGGGTCCCATCGTCGTCTCGCTCACGGTGCAGATCCCGGCCAATATCATGGCCGAGAGCTTTCTCTCGTTCATCGGCCTTGGGCTGCAGCCGCCGTTCTCGAGCTGGGGAACACTCGCGGCCGAAGGCTTCCGCGCGATGAAGAGCTTCCCGCACCTGATCATCTTCCCGGGCGGCGTCCTTTTCGTGACCATGCTGGCTTTCAACTATCTCGGCGACGGGCTGCGCGACTGGCTCGATCCGCGGCACGACACGGGGGTGGGATTTTGAGGAAAACCACGACCGCGCTTCTCGGGCTTCTCGCACTCACGCGCGCGCTGGCCGCGCGGGCCGACGAATCGGCTGAGCCCACGCGCGGCTGGCGACTGGGCGCGACCTATCAAAGCCTGCTCGGAGCGCCATTCGCCGGCGGAGCGAGCGCGGGTCCGGGACTTTCGGTTTCTTACGAGTTCAAGTTCAAGCGCACGACCTCGGTGGATATGGCTTTTTCGTATCGGGACTACGGCGGCGAGCCCCGCCTCTCGCAGATGGGCTATGGCTTCGGGCTGCGGCACGCGCTTCTGAGCCTGGCCTCCCCGGCGTTCACGCCGTTTCTGTCGTACGGGCTGCTTTTCCAGGTCTCACGGCTGGGCGGGCACTCGGGCTCGGGTACCTCGCATGATACCGCGCTGGGCTTCGGCGCGGACTTCGTCGTGGCGGACGTGCCGCTTTTCGCGGCCGCGCATTACCACTACACCCGCCTGCGGTTCTTCGATACGGGACCTTTCAATATGGATTACGCCGAGCTGGCGCTGGGCTGGCGGCGGGAGTGGTAGGCGCGCTTTGGATTCCACAACTGTCGGAGAACTGACAGCGGGTCGCCAAAGACACGGGTTCAAGCCATTCGGTTTTCCGGCGCTTCAGCCTGGAACACCGCTTGCTGTCTTGAGGGGTAGTTATGAGAAAACCCCTCTTCGCCTTTGCCCTCGCGGTGCATTTCTACTTGGCTCCGGCGCACGCCGGGGACTCGATCGTTTGGATGTCATCGACAGGCCTCTTCGGAAAAAAGGAAATCCTTGAGGTTCCCTCCAACGGAGGCAGCGCACCGTCGGTTCTCATCGGCGGAGGCGAAGGCAAAAGGTTCTTCGCGACCGGGGCCGCCGCCAGAAACCTCGCTGAGGCGATGGAAGCCCGCGCACGCGCGGAGGCCCAGCTTCAAGCCCAGCTCCAGGCCAAGCTCGCCGAGGCCCTGGCTCAGGATCAGGTGACCCCGCCTCCCACGAGACCGGCCCAAGTGGCGATTCTCGCGGACAATCGACTGATCGGCGGCATGACCGAGCTCCTTCCCGGCACCGGGATCTATCTCACCGCGAGACACATTCTGCAGAACAATTCCCCCGATGAGCTGCGCCGATCATTCCGGGATTCCGGCCTCGAGCTCAACGATTACAGATTCTATCAGTTCCTGAAACAAGGGAAGCTTGACGCGATCCTGGCCGTCCCCGCAGGCAAGGAGGGACAGATCCTCGAGCTCGCTGCCCCCGAGCCGGGGTGCGCCGAGGCCGATCAGGCCGCACCGTCCTTCCGCTTGAGGCGCCTGCCCACCCTGGACAACTCCGTCGAGCTCAACGATTCCTATTTCTCCTACCAGTACGGAACCTCCGGAAAGGATCCGACGGTTCAGCTCAGCGAAGGGCGGATCTCGATGCTCTCGCTCGATCGCCTGCTCCTTCCGCTGAAGGCGAGCGGTAACAACACGACGGCCCGGAGCTCCGGCTCGCTCGTGTTTACCTCCAAACCCGGAAAGCCCTGGAAGTTCGGCGGCGTGATCGAGTGCATCCTTCCCCCGACGACGACCCCGGACGGGGTACCCGTGCCCGGCGCCGTGCGCGCGCTTCCGGCGACCCTGCTCCTGGATGCGCGGGTGGCGCCGATCCGCCTGGAGAGACTGCTCGTCGAGGGAGTCGAGCCCAGCCCCGACTGCGTTCCGATCGACGGCCGCGATGCGGGAGGCGACTGATGAGCAAGCCGATGCGCATCCCCGATCTCCGGCGCCTTGAGGAAGACTATGACCGAGGAAAGACCGGCGTCGTGGCTCTCCTGGAGTCGCTCGCCAGACGGGATTGGGCCGCCTTTTACCCGATCGCCGAGAGCTCCTTCGCGGAGGCCCGATCCGCCGCTGAAAGAGCATTCGTGCTGCAATGGGCGATCGCGGCGACGGAGATCGAGTACGATCTCCCGAAACGCGCCTCCTGGCTGAAGAGGTGGGCGGAGGTCCCGGACTGGGCGGCGGATCAGTATTGCCTGTATCACTGGACGTTCCAGCAGGGCTTGAGCGCCTTTTTCGAGGGCTCTTTGCGCGAGGCCGAGGCGCGCTTCCGTCGTGCCCTGGATCTGGCGATCGAGTCGAACTACCCGCGCGGCCGCATGCGCGCGCTCTTCCACCTGGGCCTCACCTGTCGCGACCTGGGAAACCTTTCGCGCGCGGCGGAGTTTTTCGAGGAATCGCTCGCGCTCGCGCGGGCTCGCAAGGCGAACAAGCTCATCGATCGGATCCAGGCGCAGCTGGGCAAGCCCGAGCAGAGGAGCTCCGCCTATCGCTTCGACCACGCCAAGGCCCGGATCGAAGCCCTTCTCCTGGCCCGCGATTTCGCGCGCGCCCGCGCGCTGCTAGCCGAGGCCGATTCGCGGCGAAGGCAGGCCGGGCTCCGGAGGAGGCGGGAGAGCCTCTTCAGCTATCTTCCGCTCGTGGCTCTCGGCCAAGGCCGCCCCCGGATCGCCGCGCGCGTCCTGGCCAGGATCTCGGATCCCATCCTGAGGATCCGCATCCTGAATCTGAAAAAGGCGCTTTTCGGCCTGGAAGATGTGGAGCTGCGCGAGCTCTCGCTGCTTCGCTCCCTGCACGGCATCTCGGACATCATCACGCAATCAGCGGCCGATGCGGAATCGGCCGAGATCTGCGGCATCCCGTTGCGCTCGGTCACGGACGCCGAAGTCAAATCCCTGCTCAAGCTCCTGCTCGCCGCCGCCGAGGCCGTTCCGAAGGAGCGGATCTGCGAGGCCGTGTGGGGCCTGGCCTACGATCCCGTGGTGCATGACGGGAAGATCTATAAGCTCATCCATCGGGCGCGCGGCGTCTTCAATCGCAGCGACCTCTTCGTGAACTGCTATGGATCTTACCGGATGAACCCAGAGCTGCTCCCGGCGAATGCGCCGCTGGCTCGCACCCAGGCCTCCTGAGCTACCCGAGGACAGGTCAACGTCCGAGCGCCGCGACGGCACGGGCGCGCTCTTCGACCTCGAGAAAGGGAAGGCAGCTGCTGAAGTTCGCGTTATCTTCCCGCATCGACCATCCGCGGAACGGACGTCCGGATGCTCGAGCGACGACCTTGCAAACGCAATCGGAAGTCAAGACGAGCTTGAGGTAGCTACTACCATCGAACAGTCCAGCGCTGCTTTCTTGGAGCAGCTTCTCGCCCGAGGGGCACGCGCCGATCGCCGATCGCACCTTGACAGCGGCGATCAGGGAGGAGCATGCGTCCAGAGCGATGACCTCCGTAGCTTCAGAGCTGCCTCTGAAAGGCCGTCCGCTGGATTTACCGTTCCACAGGCATTGATCCGCAGCCTCATCATACGAGATCTCGACCTCCGAACCGCCTTCGAAGGTACCGCCGCTCGAGGCTCTCCTGAGCACGGGGCCGCCATCGTAATCCGCGAAGGCGATCAGGCCGAGACCCAACACGCCTCCGATGACCAGGGAACCAATCGTATTTTTCAGAGCGAATTTCATGAATTCTCCGTTTCATTCGCGCGGGATTGCGCGCTATAGAATCTACGAAGAAGGCGCCGACAAGTCTCTTCCTGAAGTCTTCCCGGCGGAAATCTCTGATTCGCTTTGAGAACTCAGGCGCGATGCGTCCGCAACTCACCTCGCCAGGCGCACCTTCTTGAGCAGCAGGTAGTTCAACGGATTGAGCTCCAGGCCCTGGGCCCGGGGATGCACGAGGGCCACGTTGGGCTCGTAGTAAAGCGGCAGGATCGCCGCATCCGAGTCGAGCAGGAGCTTCTGGGCCGCGAGATAGTTGCGCTCGCGCGCGGCTTTCCCAAGCTGGCGGGAGCTCATGACGAGCTCGTCGTATTTCTCGCTTTTCCAGGCCGTGCGGTTATTGCCCGAGCCGCTGAGAAAGACGGACATGAAATTATCCGGGTCGGGGTAATCCGCGCTCCAGCTGGAAATGAATACCGGATAGCTCTTCATGTCGAGCTGCGCCCGGAAGGTCTTGTTGTCAAAGGGTTGCAACGTCACCTCCGCGCCGAGGTTCTTCTTGAGCTGATCCTGAACGAACTGAGCCACCGTGAGGCTGCGCTCCCAGTTCAGCAGCAGGAGCTCGAAACGCAAAGGCGCGCCGCCCGGCTGGAAGCCCGCCGCCGCGATCTCGGCCCGCGCTTTCGCCGGATCATACGGAAGTCCCGCCTTCGCCGAATGGGCCATCATCGGAGGCGGAACGAAGGAGGTCGCCCCCTTCTGGCCTCCATGGAGAATCTCGCCGATCTTGGCCTTGTCGATCGCCATCGCGATCGCCCGGCGCACCTTCACGTTCGAGATGGGGTATTTATTGGTCACGAATCCGATGTACGCCGTCTTGAGATAGGGAAAGACCTTCAGATCCGGCCTGCCGCCCAGCCGCTTCAGGTCCACCGTGGGGATATCCGTCACGAAGTCGAGCTTGCCGGCTTCGTAGAGGCTCAGCGCGGTCGCGTCGTCTTTGACGATCAGGGCCTGGATCTGCTCGATGTTGTTGCGTTGCCCGTGATAGTTGGGATTCGCGCCCAGGACGATCTTCGAGTCGAAGTCGTGGCTCGACAGGGTGTAGGCACCGACAGTCACCATCCTACCCGGCGTCGCCCAGGAGTTGCCGTGCTTTTCGATGATGTCCTGCCGGGCCGGGAACGTGACCCAGAAGGTCGGGATGTAGATCCAATGCGCGACGGGGCGGGCGAGCTTCACCTGGAGCGTGTGCTCGTCGAGCGCCTTGATGCCGACGGCGTCGAAGTCCTGGAGCTTCCCTTTGTTGAAAAGCTCCGCGCCTTCGATATCGAAAAGGAAGTACGCGTATGCCGCTGCCGTCACGGGCGAAAGCAGGCGCTTCCAGCTGTAGGCGAAGTCCTGGGCCCGGAGCGGAACGCCATCGGACCACTTCACGCCTTTCTTGATCTTGAACGTGTAGGTACGCCCGTCCTCGCTCACCTTCCAGCTTTGGGCGAGCGCGGGGGAAATCTTCAAAGTGGAATCAAACGAGACCAGTCCCTCCATGAGATTCATCAGGAGGTAGGTCTCGATCGTGGTGTGCGCTCGGTTCCAATCCAGAGTCTCGGGTTCGGCCGGCAGGCGCAGGAAGAACGTCTTGGCGGGGTCGGCGGCCACGGCCGCGAACGCGTCCGAGTCACTCCCCGGAGACAGGCCCGGCAACTGCAAGGAAACCAGCAAGAGGATGGCTCGCGAAACGAAGGCTTGCGTCATGCCCCGAATGTAGCACCAGACGCCCGCGGGACAAAGCGCGTCAGTGGCCGTGGCCGATATTCTGGATCTCCACCACCACGTCTCCATGCACCTTGGCCTGGCAGCCCAGGCGGGCATGGAGGCTCCCCCCCATGACGCGATCCAGGCGCTCCTCCTCGTCGTCCTCCATGGGAGAAAGCTTCTCCTCCCCGGACTTCACCTCGATATGGCAGGTGGTGCAGGCGCAAAATCCGCCGCAGGCGTGCTGCAGCGGAACATCGTTGTTGATGGCCACGTCCAGGACGCTTTCGCCCTCCTTGGCCTCGCAGATCTGGTTCATCGGCAAAAAGGTGACTTTCGGCATAAAGGGATTCCTAACGCTGTCCGGAAGCCTGATCAACGGCCTCCTGCATGATAAGCTCGGCGAGCTTCGCCGTCGCGCGGTTCAGGGCAAAACAGGCCTCGCGCACTTTCCCGCCATCTTTGCCGCGCATGGCCTCGCTCAGGGCCTCGAAGCGCCTGCGCACCTCCTCGGCCTCTGCAGGGGGAAGCAGCCGCGCGGCGTGGGGCAGGCTCTTCTCGGTCGCCCTCAGCACGGGCTCCGCGTCGTTGCGGGCTTCGACGAGCTTCTTGAACTCGGTATCGGCTTCGGCGTTCCGGGTGCCGGCCGCGAGCATGCGCTCGACCTCGGCATCCGTCAGGCCATAGCTCGGGCGCACCTCGATCGTCTGCTCCTTGCCTGTCTTCAGCTCCTTGGCAGAAACCTGGAGGATCCCGTCGGCGTCGATCAGGAAGGTCACCTCGATCCGAGGAATCCCCGCAGGTTGCGGCGGAATTCCGGCGAGCTTGAAGCGCGCCAGGCTGCGGTTGTCCTCTACCCTTTCACGCTCGCCCTGCAGGACATGGATGTCGACGCCCGTCTGCCGATCGGCGAACGTGGTGAAAACCTCGCGCGCGACGGTCGGAATCCGGGTATTGCGCGCGATCAGATGGGAAGTGAGGCCCCCATACGTTTCGATTCCGAGCGAAAGCGGCACGACATCGAGAAGCAGGAAGTCCTTGTTGTTGCCCGCCAGGATATCGGCCTGGATCGCCGCTCCGAGAGAGACGACCTCATCCGGGTGAACCGAGGTGTTCGGGGCGCGTCCGAAGATCGAAGCCGCCATCTCCTGAACCACGCGCAGTCGCGTGGGTCCGCCGACGAGCACGACATCCGACAGCTCCTCGGGCCGCAGGCCCGCGTCCTTGAGCGCCCTCAGGCAGGGTCCTCGCGTGCGCTCGAGGATGGGTCGCGCCAGCTCCTCCAGTTCCGCCCTCGCGAACGCGCGGCGATAACCCCGGCTGACCACCGCGAGTTCGGCCGAGTCCCGCTCGGACAGCGCGATCTTGAGCGCCTCGGCTGCCTCAAGCAGCTCCGCGTGCAAGGAAAGGTCGGCGAACGCATCCACTCCGTCGCGCTCCTTGAGCTCCGCGGCCGCGATCCGCGCGATGGCGAGATCCAGGTCATCGCCCCCCAAGGCCGTATCGCCATGGGTGGCCAGCACCTCGAAGATGCCATCGTGAAGCTTCAGGATCGAGATATCGAAGGTCCCGCCGCCCAGGTCGTAGACGGCGATCAGACCCTGCCGCTTGCGGTCGAGCCCGTAAGCGAGCGAAGCCGCCGTGGGCTCGTTCACGATCCGCAGGACGTCCAAGCCGGCAAGGCGCCCCGCCGCCCGCGTCGCCTGCCGCTGGCTATCGTTGAAATACGCCGGCACCGTAACCACCGCTCGCCGCACCGGCATGCTCAGCGATTTTTCCGCGGCGAGCTTCAGCTCCTTGAGAATGAGCGCCGAAAGCTCGATCGGGGAGTAGGCGCGTCCGCCGATTTCGATCCTGACGATCCCATCCCCCGGGAGAAGCTTGTAGGGCAAGCCCTGGGCCGCGTCCTTGAGATCCTCGAAGCCGCGTCCGAGCAGCCGCTTCATGGAAAAGACCGTATGCGCCGCATCCCGGACCTTGCGGCTCTTGGCGGCATAACCCACGAGGGGCGCGCCGTCGGCGAAGCTGATCACCGAGGGCACGAGGTTGCGGCCCTCGCGCGAGCGGAGCACCTCGGGCACGCCATCGCGCACGAAAGCCACGAGGCTGTTGGTGGTACCGAGATCGATTCCGACGATGGGATCCTTGACGGACATGGCTACCGACATAGCTTTCCCCGAATTCTCTCGAGATCGCGCTCGAGCGACCTGAGGTAGTTGCGGGCCTGGGATTGGCGAGCGAGCTTTTCGAGCACCTCGCGAGGGAGACCTTCGCGATCGCTCTGGCCCTCGAGCGTCCGGATCACGCTTTCCAGCCGGCTCTTCACCAGCTGCAGCTCCGTCTCGAAGACCTCGAGCCGCGTCCGCGCCAGCTCCGGACTTTCGCCCAGCGTGTCCTGCAGCTCAAACCAGCTCTCGGCGAGGTCCTCGGGAATGCCCGCCTTGGGCGGCTCGACCCCTTCGAGCCTCAGCAGATATTCCCGAAGCGCCTCGGGATCGCGGAGCGTGCCATAGGCGTCATTGAGCAGGCTCATCCGCTCGACCGAGGCTTTGCGTGCCTCGACCGAGGCCGCCCCGAAGCGGTCGGGATGCAAGGCGCGCGAGGCCTGGTAAAATCTGCGCTCGAGCTCCGCGCGGTCCTGGACAAAACGACGCGGCACCGCGAATGCCGTGAAGTAGTCCTCCGCCGGCTCGAGAGCGCGCGGGCTTCCACAGCGGGCGCACACGTGCCGGGCGAGGAAATCCGCTTCCCCGCCGAAAGCCATTCCACAATGCGCGCAGGCCGGCTCAGGCCGAGAAGCTGGAACCGCAGCCACAGGTGCGCTTCGCGTTGGGGTTCTTGAAGACGAAGCCGGTGCCGTTCAGCCCGTCCGTGAAATCCAGCTCGGTCCCGGACAGGAAGAGCATCGACTTGGCGTCGACGATGATCTTGAAGCCTTCCGCCTCGATGACTTTGTCGTTGGCGCCGGCGGGATCCTTGTCGAAGCCGAGCTTGTAGCTCATGCCCGAGCAGCCGCCCCCGACCACCATGACCCGCAGGTTGGAATCGGCCGCGGTGGGATCGGTTTCGCGGATGCGCTTGATTTCCTTGAGTGCCTTTTCAGTGACGACGATGGATGACATGGGTGCTTATCCTCCTGCGCTCGGGGCGGACGCGGAACCGCTTCCGCCGTTCTTCTTCAGATAATCGTTGATGGCCGCCTTGATCGCGTCCTCGGCAAGCACAGAGCAGTGGATCTTGATCGGCGGCAGCGATAGCTCCTGGACGATGTCCGTGTTCTTGATGGCCAGCGCCTGATCGATCGTCTTGCCCTTGATCCACTCGGTGGCCAACGAGGAGCTCGCGATCGCGCTGCCGCAGCCGAAAGTCTTGAACTTGGCGTCGCGGATGACGCCCGTCCGGCTGTCGATCTCGACCTGCAGCTTCATCACGTCGCCGCACTCGGGAGCGCCGACGAGGCCGGTGCCGACGTTCGTGGCGTTCTTGTCGAGCGTGCCGACGTTGCGCGGGTTTTCGTAGTGATCAATGACTTTGTCGTTGTAGGCCATGGTAATTCTCCCTCTTGCGGCGGTCTCAGTGCGCCGACCATTGGACGGACTTGATATCGATGCCTTCCTTGACCATCTCGTAAAGCGGCGAGAGGTCGCGGAGCTTGCGGACCGTCGAGACCACTTTCTGGATCGCGAAGTCGATCTCCTCCTCGGTGGTGAACCGGCCGAGGCCGAAGCGGATGCTGGTGTGCGCGAGGTCCTCGCCCACGCCGATCGCCTTGAGCACGTAGGACGGCTCGAGGCTCGCCGAAGTGCAGGCCGACCCGCTCGAGACGGCGAGCTCCTTCATGCCCATCATGAGCGACTCACCCTCGACGAAGGCAAAGCTCACGTTGAGGTTGTTCGGCAGCCGCTCGGTGGGATGTCCGTTGAGATAGACCTCGTCGAGCTCCGAGCGGATCGCGTCCCAGAGCTTGTCGCGCAGCCGGCGGAGACGGGCGGTCTCTTCGCCCATCACGCGCTCGGCGATCTCGGCGGCCTTGCCGAAGCCCACGATCGAAGGCACGTTGAGCGTGCCCGAGCGCATGCCGCGCTCGTGGCCGCCGCCATGGATCTGGGCGGCGAGCCGCACGCGCGGGTTCTTCCGGCGCACGTAGAGAGCGCCGATCCCCTTCGGGCCGTACATCTTGTGAGCGGAGAGCGACATCAGGTCGATGCCCATCTTCTCCACGTCGAGCGGCACCTTGCCCGCGGCCTGCACGGCGTCGGAGTGGAAGAGGACGCCCTTCTCCTTGCAGATCTTTCCGATCTCCCCGATCGGGTTGATCGTGCCGATCTCGTTGTTGGCGGCCATCACTGAGACCAGGATCGTGCTCGGGCGAATCGCCGCGCGCACGTCCTCGGGATTCACGCGCCCGTGCTTGTCGACCGGCAGATAGGTGACCTCGTAACCCTTTTTCTCGAGGAAATGGCAGGTATCCAGGACCGCCTTGTGCTCGATCGGGGTCGTGATGAGATGGTTGCCCTTTTCGCGGTACATCTCGGCCACGCCGAGGATCGCGAGGTTGTTGCTCTCGGTCGCGCCGCTCGTGAAGATCAGCTCCCGCTCGGAAGCGCGTACCAGGCGCGCCACCTGCGCGCGGGCCTTTTCGACCGCGGCTTCGGCGGTCCAGCCGTACTCATGGTTGCGGCTCGCGGCATTGCCGAACACTTGCGTGAAATAAGGGGCCATCGTCTCGAAGACTTCGGGATCGACGGGTGTGGTGGCGTGATAATCCAGATAGATGGGGAATTTCATGAGTTCAACCTTTCCTGGTCCCGAGGGTCCAGGTTCAGATTCTTCGATAGGCCTTCCGGAAGATCGGTGAGCTCGGCCAGGCGGATCCCGGAGAGAAAGAGGTAAACACGATGACTCAGGCCGTTCATCATGTGCTTGATCTCGCAGCGGGGCTGATAATTGCACTGTCCCGAGTCTTCGACTCCCTGCTGCTGCGGCGAACAAGCGACGACAGACTGCGGGCCTTCCATCAGATCGAGAAATTGGGCGAGATTGATGCCCTGCAGATCGCTCGAAAGCGTGTAGCCGCCCTTTGCGCCTTGCGCCGAAGCGATCAGGCCCGTGTCCTTGAGACGCTGCAGCGTCTTCGCGGTGATCTCGAACGGCAGGCCATAGACATCCGCGACCTCGCGAGCGCTGGTCACCTCGAGAGGATCGCGCTGGCGTTTTCGCGTCATATGACGCAGCGCCATCAAGCCGTACTCGGTTGTCCGATTGATTTTAATCATAATTACTTAGCCAGTTGCGCCCTCATCTACGATTTTTGAAGTCGGATTTCAATTCCAAACTCGAAATCAACCCGGCATGTTTATATATACGATACTTGAAGTCGTATTTCAAAACAAGAAGATACTTTGTCGTATATAATTGAATTTATTCGTATATCAACAATAGCGCTTCACGACTTCCAGCAGGACTTCGAGTTCGATCGGCTTTTTAATGAATCCGGCAGCGCCGACGGTCTTTTCCTTATCCTTGCCGGCCGCGGTGACAACGACCACGGGAATGGACGCAAGCGCGGGATCGCTGCGTTGAGCATCCAGGAATTCCCAACCATTCATGACCGGCATCATCAGATCCAGCAGGATCAGGCAAGGAGCCCCGACGCGCCTCAGGACATCGAGCCCCTCCTTGCCGTTCGCCGCTGTCTTGACTTTGTAGCCTTCAAGCTCGAGCAGCTGACGGAAGGTCTCCCGGATATCCAGGTCATCCTCGACGATGAGAACGGTTTTCCCGCAAAGCTGTTCAGTCATTCTATAATTAATAGAGAAATATGCCGCATGAGTCCAGCAGGAATAGGAGCAGCAAGCGCCGGGCCGTCAAGTGAAGCTCAGGCCGGGCGCCTGGAACCGGCGATCGGCTGCCCGAGGCGCACAAGAGTCTCGCATCCCACCGAGGTCCTTTGCGAGAGATCGTCATCGGGGCGCCAGGCGCCGCGCTCTCCGAGCACGATCACCGTAGAGGCGCCGAAGAGGAAATAGCCTTTTTCCTGCCCGCGGGAAAAGTCCTTCGCGGAATAGGTCTGGACGATCCGACCCACGCAAAGAGCGCCGACCTCCACGTAAGCCAGCAGCCCGAAATTGCGCGTGCGCAGCAGGCTCACCTGCCGCTCATTGGTCGCCAGGATATCCTCGCGGTAGCGCAGCGCCACGGGATTCACCGAATGAAGCGCGCCCCCGACCCGGTACTGATTCACGACCTCCCCGTCATCGGGAAAGTGAAAGCGATGATAATCCGTCGGGCATAGCCGGGCGATCAGCATCGGCCCTCCCTCGAAGGGCGCGGCAGTCTCCCGGGCGGGCCCGGCGTCCTCACCTGCTCCGAGAATCGCGGCGGGCGTCAGCCGAAGCCCCTTTACGGGATAGGTCGAGCCGGACGAAACCGCCTCATATGCCAAATAGCGAGCCTCGGCGAACGCGGGCATCCTTCCGGGGTCGGTGGCGAAGGGCCTCGCGCCCGGGCGGAACTTGCGGATGAAAAATTCGTTGAAAGAGCCGTACTCCGCGCTCTCGTATTCGGCCATCGGGATCGCGAAATCCCGGATGAAAGGCAGGATCTTGTGGCGGCTGAAGCGTGAATCCTGATAGCGCCCGTAAGCCGCGCTGAAAAAAGGCCGGGATAACACGTGATCCGCCAGGTGCCGGCCCGAAGGACTTCCATAGAGCCAGTTCACCAGCCCCTCCCCGTAAACCTGCTCGACGTCCTCGCGGTTCTCGGCGCGGTTCCAGACGCGGATCATTTCCCCTTCTCCGCTCCGCGCAGGGTACGACTCCGCTTGGCCGCGGCCAGCACGGCCTTGATCAGCGTCACGCGCAGCTTGCCTTCCTCGAGCGCCATGAGGCCATCGATCGTGCAGCCCGCGGGAGTGGTGACCTCGTCCTTGAGCGCCGCCGGGTGCTCACCGCGCTCGAGCACCATCCGCGCGGAGCCCGCCAGGGTCTGCGCGGCCAGTAGCGTCGCCACCTTGCGGGGCAGGCCGACCTTCACTCCGGCTTCGCTCAGCGCCTCGACGATCAGGTAGACATAGGCCGGGCCGCAACCGCTCAGTCCCGTGACACCGTCCATGAGCGACTCCTCGACGACCGCCGTCTCACCCAACGGGGTGAAGATGCTCTTTGCATGCTCGAGTCCGGCCTCATTTACGCCAGGCGCGGCCGAAAGCACGGTCATGCCTTCGCCGATCAGGCAGGGGGTATTAGGCATGGCGCGCACGACGTGCGGCTTCCCGCCGGACCATTCCTTGAGCTGCGCGGTCGTGATCGACGCGCAGATCGAGAGCAGCAGCTGTTCCGGCCGAAACTGCCCAGCCACGGCACGCAGCACGCTCTCCGCCTGATGGGGCTTCACGCAAAGCAAAAGGATATCGGATTCGGCGACGAGCTTGCCGTTATCGATGCCGCAGGCGATCCCGAGCCGCTTGGCGGCTTCGGCGGCGCTGCCTTTCGAGTGGGTGGTGCCCGCGAGACGCCAGCGTTTCGCGCCTTTCTCCGAACGCTGGAGCCCCGCCGCGATGGCTTCGCCCATTTTTCCCAGTCCGATGATGCCCAGTCGCATTTCGCTCATGCGGTGATGCTGCCATAAAAGGGGCGGAGGGGCGATTGAAATTCTTAAGGCTTTCGCTGTCGTGGCCACTCCCCGAATTTCAGAAACGAAATCCGACGATGATGGTTCACGCACGAAAATCGCAGATTGGACAAGCACGTCGCCCCGAGGTTGCGCAGGTACGCGCCCTCGAGCCCGCGTTGCCGTGGGCGTATTGACTGAATCACTCATCTGTACCTGCTGTGCTTCCAGTTCCACTTTCTTAGCCTGCCGCGCTTCGGCTCGCCTGGCCTTCTCCTCTTTCTCTATGTCAAGAAATATCAGAATAAATAATTATTAAATAAACAAAAGTCTGAACCACGAGACTCGAATGACACAAAACGTTTCACACCGCCCCGCCCTCGCTGCAGAAAAACCGGCGCAAGCAAAGCCCCCCCCAGCACCGCCCGAGGAAGTCAGCACCTCACCCGCCCGAAGCCCCACCGAACCATCGCTCGCGAGTGAGTACTTCCCGACCTCGTCTTCAGCTAAAACCAGCAAACCCGCCCAAACTCGATCCGCTCTCCACCTCGAAGCACAACCCCGCTCGCGTCATCGCAAGCCAGGATCGCCCTTCCCGTCTCCCGCGAGCGCTCCCGCAGCCGCAGGTCATCGCCCGCATGCCGCCCGAAATGCGGGAAGAATTCAAAATCAAAGAGCCCAAGCCCCGAGGTATCCTGGCCAACGCTGATCGCGCCACGTTCCTCTGGATCCATCCGGATAATGTCGATGGAAGGACTCATGATGATACCCCCCGCACTAACGCCGATCAGGTGCTTCCCTTCCGTCGCATGCCGCGCCAGCAGCGGCATCGCTCCGCGCGCCCGGAGCTGCCGCAAAAAATAGGGCGTCAGGCCTCCTGACAGATAGATGACCTCGCAGTCAGAGATCCGCCCAAGCACGTCCGCCTGAAACTCCTGATCAAGATCGCAGTACTCAGCTTCGACGGACAGCGCAAGAAAGTGCTCCGCCACGTGCTTGAAGTACTTCCGCGAAGGATCGGACTTGGACGGAAGATACGCCATCCGGCCGCGCCCGGAGAGATCGCTCAAAAACGCACGCTCGATTTCAGTGCGGCCCGCAGCAGTCTGGCTCATCAGCAGGAGCCGCATGCCTTCCCTACCCCAGCAACTTCGGCATCCCGCCCGCAAGATCCCGGATCGCAAGCAGCTGCCGCACGAATTCCCCCGCATGCTCGAGCGGCAACGCATTGGGGCCGTCGCTCTTGGCCTGCTCGGGACGCGGATGCGTCTCCATGAAAAGCCCGTCCGCGCCCGCGGCCATCGCGGCGCGCGCGAGGACCTCGAGGTACTGGCGCTTGCCGCCGGTACTCTTGCCGCCGGGCCCGCCGCCCGGGGACTGGATCGAGTGGGTGGCGTCGTAAATCACGGGCACGCCGAAGCGCTTCATCTCCTGAAAGGAGATCATGTCCACGACGAGCGTGTTGTACCCGAAGGAGGAGCCGCGCTCAGTGAGATGGAGAAAGCTCACATCCTTGCCCTGCTTGGCCGCGACCTGGCGCACCTTTTCGACGATATTGCCGGCATCCCAGGGCGCGAGGAACTGGCCCTTCTTGACGTTGAGCTTGCGCCCGTACTTCAACGCGGCCTCGGCTCCTGCGACGATCAGATCCGTCTGCCGGCAAAGAAACGCGGGGATCTGGACGAAGTCCGCCACCTCGGCAACAGGCTCGGCCTGCGCGGGCGAATGGATATCCGTCAGCACCCGAAGTCCGGTCTTCGCGCGCACGCGCTCGAGGATCTTGAGCCCGGCTTCCATCCCGGGGCCGCGAAAGCCGTCGATCGAGGTGCGGTTGGCCTTGTCGAAGGAGGCCTTGAAGTAGAAATCGACGGACAAGCCCGCGAGCTGCCGCTGGAGCTCCTGCGCGACTTCCAGGACGAGTCCCTCGTCCTCGATCACGCACGGCCCTGCGAGCAGCGGCATCGGCGCGATCGGCTCGGCAGAAGTCGCGGCTTTCGACGGAACCATCACGAGATGCCCTTGAGCGAGCGCTGCGCGCCCTTGCCCGACTCCTTCGCGGCCTTGATGAAAGCCTGGAAGAGCGGATGCGGGCTCAAAGGCTTGCTCAGGAACTCCGGATGCGACTGACAGCCCAGGAACCACGGATGCCCGGGCAGCTCGACCATCTCGACGAGCTCCAATTTCGACTCCTGATGAGTGTATTTTCCGGAAACCAGCAAGCCCCTTTCCTCGAGCACCGGGCGGAACTTGTTGGAAACCTCGAAGCGATGGCGGTGCCGCTCGGAGATCGTATCCTTGCCGTACGCGGCGTAGGCGCGCGTGGGCTTGCCCCCGTGCTTCGTCAGCACCTGGCACTGATAGGCGCCCAGGCGCATCGTGCCGCCCAGGTCTTTCACGTCCTTCTGCGATTCCATCAGATCGATCACGTTCTCGCGGCCCTCGGGCTTGAACTCCGCGGAATTCGCCTCCTTGAGCCCGCAGGCATTGCGCGCGTACTCGATGACCGCGAGCTGCATGCCCAGGCAGATTCCGAAGTAAGGAACGTTCTCGGTGCGCGCGAACTCGATGGCCTTGATCTTTCCCTCGATCCCGCGCTCGCCGAAGCCGCCGGGAACGAGCACGCCGTCGACCGAGCGGAGGAGCTCCTGGTTGCCGCCCTGCTCGAGCTCCTCGGAGTCGATGTAGACCATGTTCACGCGCACGTCGTTGGCCACGCCGCCGTGGATGAGCGCCTCGGAGAGCGACTTGTAGCTGTCGCGCCAGTCGGTGTACTTGCCGACGATGCCGATGGTGACCTCGCCCTTGGGCTTGCGGATGCGCTCGACCATCGCCTGCCACTTCGAGAGATCGGGGCGGCCGGTCCAGATGTTGAGCTTCTCGCCGATCTTCTCGTCGAGCCCTTCCTCATGGAAATAGAGCGGGACCTCGTAGATCGAGCTCACGTCGATCGCGCTGAAGACCTGCTCGCCCGGCACGTTGCAGAACAGGCCGATCTTCTCCTTGACGTCCTTCGGAAGCTTGCGATCGGAACGGCACAGCAGGATGTCCGGCTGGATGCCGATCTCGCGCAGCTCCTTGACGCTGTGCTGGGTGGGCTTGGTCTTGAGCTCGGCCGCGGCCGCGATGTAAGGCACGAGCGTCAGGTGGACGAAGAGCACGTTCTGCGCGCCCTCATCGAACTTCATCTGCCGGATCGCCTCGAGGAACGGGAGGCTCTCGATGTCGCCCACCGTCCCGCCGACCTCGACGATCGCCAGATCCGCATCCTCGGAGGCTTCGCGGATATGGCGCTTGATCTCATCGGTGATGTGCGGAATGACCTGCACCGTCTTGCCGAGATACCCGCCCGCGCGCTCGCGGCGGATGACGGTGTCGTAGATCCGACCCGTGGTGAAGCTGTTCTTGCGCGAAAAATGCGCGTTCTGCACGAAGCGGGAATAGTGGCCGAGATCCAGGTCCGTCTCCGCGCCGTCATCGAGCACGAAGACCTCGCCGTGCTGGAAAGGGCTCATGGTCCCGGGGTCGACGTTCAGGTAGGGATCCATCTTGATCATGGTCACCCGGATGCCCCGCTGCTCCATCAGCATGCCGATCGATGCGGCGCTGATGCCCTTGCCGATGCTCGAAAGAACCCCGCCGGTCACGAAAATGTATTTTTTCTGCTTTGCCATGAGCTGCAAGCCTGTCCGTTCTTTATATGCGTCGGCGAGCCGCGCTCGCCTTCGACTGTTGTAAGGTGTACCGACGATTCATACTAGAACCCTGCGTACCTGATCAAGGTCTTCCGGGGTGTCCACGCCAATCGACCGGAATTCCACCTCCGCGATCCCGATAGGGATGCCTTCGGCGAGCGCGCGGAGCTGCTCGAGCACCTCGGCCTTTTCCAACGGCGAAGGCGGCAGCGCGCGGAAACGCATCAACGTCGCGCGATCGTATACGTAAAGGCCCACGTGCCGGAAACAGACGAACGGTTCCGAACCGGCCGGCTCGGGCCCGCGGCCATATGGGATCGGCAGACGCGAGAAATAGATGGCCCGCCCGGTGCGATCGGCGATCACCTTCACCACCGAGCGCTCGTGCAGCTCGGCGGAGCTCTTGAGCGAGGTCATCACCGTGGACATGGGGAAACGCCCGCCCCGCACCAGCTCCACCGCGCGCTCGATCGCCTCGCTCACGATCAGCGGCTCGTCGCCCTGCACATTGACGAAGATATCCCCTTCGATCCGATCCGCGACCGCGGCCACGCGATCCGTACCGCTCGCGAGCTCGGTCGAGGTCATCACGACTTCTCCGCCAAAGTCGCGGACCACCGAGGCGACCCGCTCGTCATCGGTCGCGACAACCGTGCGCGCGATCCCGCGCGCACGGCTCGCACGCTCATAAACCCACTGCACCATCGGCTTGCCATGGATGTCAGCGAGCGGCTTGGCCGGAAGCCGGGTTGAGCCGTAGCGGGCGGGGATCACGGTGACGACTTTCATGCGCCCAAGCGTAGAGGACGGAGCGAGAGGGGTCAAGGTATCCGAATTCCAAGCGTTTCGATGTGTCGCGTCAGACACAGTTGTTGACGCCTCGCGAAAAGGCGACAATGAAGAGATCCCAGGGGAACGACAGGAAAATCAGGGGTGTTTCTATGAAAAGAGCCCATAATTTCGGCTTACTCGCCGTGATCGTGTTTACCTTCTCGGCTTGCCAGCAGAGCTACCAGGTCAAGCTGCGGGACGCGGCGCTCGTCGGGGATGACGCGCCGAAATCCGGCGAAACCCCGGCGCCGCTGCCTTCGCCCGCGATACTTCCGACACCCACGGCAAGCCCGATCCCCGTTCCCAACTCCGGCACCGTGACGCACGCGAAGGAATCCTTCGCCGCGGCCACCGTGCTTTCAAAGAAGAAGATCGACATGCTCTTCGTCGTGGATAACTCCGGAAGCATGGGCGACGACCAGGACCGCCTGGCCGAAGGGTTCGCGACGTTCGCCTCCACCTTTTTCCAGCGCACGGACCTCAACATCTGCTCCGCCATCACGACGAGCGACCGTTACCTGGCGAGGAGCTCTTCGAGCGGGGTCCTCAACGACCGCTTCACCGCTTGCACGAATCCCGACGGCTCTGAGAGCTGGGGTGGCGAGCAGCGAGCCTCGCACACCCAGACGGTGATCCAGGAATTCGTGACCAAGGTCCGCGTCGGCGAGTCCGGCAACGGAGCAGAGCGCCCGGGCAAGTCGCTCGTCACGTTCCTCCACGACGCCGACCAGTGGTCGACCTCCATCTCGACGGCCAAGCGCAACGCGTTCTTCCGGGCGGATGCCGCCGCGAACATCAGCTTCATCACCGATGAAAGCAACTGGTTCCGCTACTCCGATTCGCCGATCGACGATTACAACGACCTTCCACATGCCCAGAACGCGCTCACGCCCCTCAACACGACCGACCCTCGCAAGGGCATCCGGGATTATCTGGATCAGTTCTTCAGCGCGCTCAACGGCAAGGCGGCGAGCCAGCAGAACTACACGATCACCTCGCTGCTGCACCTCTCGCTGGGGTCCAACACCTTTCCGGGCCTGGCTCTCAACCTCTTCAACCTGACCAACGAGGTGGGGCGCGGCTCCGCGATGGGAGACATCCTGGGGAGCGCCTCCGCTTTCACCTCGCTCTACAACCAGATCGGCGCGGGCCTGCTCAAGCAGGTGAAATCGATCCAGCTCCAGCATCCCTTCCACGAGCCCGGGCTTCCCGACACGGTCACGCTTACGGTGACGCTCGTGCGGGCCTCCGGCGAGCGGGTCGCACTGGACTACGGGACCGACTTCACGCTCGAGGCGCCCCAGTCCGTGCTCTTCACCCAGGCCGCTTCGCAGAAGTTCGAGGCGGGCGACCAGCTCGAGATCAGCTACTCCTTCCTGCAGTGACGGCCTCACGCCAGGACGTCGATCTCGGGCTTCCAGGCTCCGTTCCACTGCTTGAGCCGGACCTTCGGGCGGCGCGTGGCCGCGCCCTCCGGCTCCTGCAGCGCGGCCGGGTATTCGATGCACGCGTAGGTCAGGCGCACCTGCTTGCCGTAATCGTCCAGGAAAAGATTGGTCGTCTCGTTCCAGGTGCCGATGTTGAAGTATTCCTTGCCCTCGCGCCATTGCCGGTAACGCAGGATGTGAGTGTGCCCGAAGACGACCGTATGGACATCTTCGTTCTCCTCGAGGATCCGGAAGGCCACCCGGTCGAAATCCGGGTACAGCGTGATCTCCTTGAGCAGCCCGAGCGTGGCGCGCACGCCCTGGCGGATCTGGTAGCGCGTCTTGAAGAGCAGGGTATCGAAGACGAAGCGCGCGGATCGCAGCACCGCCTTCAGGCCCCACCAGAAGTCATGCAGCAGCACCCAGCGGCGGAAGGCCGAAAAAGGCCGGACTTTGTCCACGTGCGGGCGCTCCTGCTTGAGCTTGGGCATCACGATCGCCACGAATAGCGAGCCCCAGGGCAGGTTGAGCACCGGCTCGGGCAGCGCACGGGTGATGAACGGGCGGCGCATGTCGATGCGCGCGAAGCGCTCCCACTGCTGTCCGTGCTCGATGTGGATCCCGTCGACGCGGTAGGAGACGTCATGAAAAGCGATCTCCGCTCCCACCGCATCGGAAAAAACGCGGCGAGGGCCGGGCCAGAGCATCCCCGCATCGTGGTTGCCGACGACGTAGCAGATCGTGTGGCCTGGCGTCGCGGCGAAGCGGCGGAGCGCCTGGAAGAATTCCGGGTGTCCCGCCACGATCCGTTCCACCGCGCGGATCACGCTGCGCTCGGTGATGAGGTGCGTATGCACTCCCAGGGTATCCATCTGCAGGAGGTTCAGGATATCGCCGTTGAGCACCAGCTCGACCTCGGCCTCGGCGTACGAACCCGACCGGTAGTAGCTCACGAATTCCGCGAACTCGCGGTCATAGATGAAATCCTCGAGGATGTTCTGCGTACCGTCGCGGAAGTAGCGTCCCTTGCCCAGGTGGAAGTCGCTCACCACGATCCGATAGCGGGCGCGCGGGATGGCCTGGCCTGGCTCAGCCATTGCGCTTCCCCTTCTCGCGGCGGAGCGGCGCGGGAGGCGCCGGCACCGGCTCCGGGGCGGCGGTCGACGCGCTGGCGGTCTCCGGGCTCGCGGGTGGCGCCTCGCCGGCGATCGTCACGCTGTTGCGGGAGCGGCGCTTCGAGCTGTACATCGCCTGATCGGCGGCATCGATGATCGCCCGTTTCGAGCGCGCGTGATCGGGAAACAGCGCGACCCCCACCGACACGGTGAAATGCAGATCGAGTCCCTCGCTGCAGAGGAAGGAATGCTGCTCCACGGACTGGCGGATCCGTTCGGCCACCGTGCGCGCGGTCGGCAGGTCGCAGGAGCTCAGCACGGCCACGAACTCGTCGCCCCCGTAGCGGAACACGGTGTCCGAATCGCGCACGAGCTTCTTGAGCTGATGCCCGAGCTCGTTCAAGAGTCGGGTACCGACGAGATGTCCGTACCGGTCGTTGACCTGCTTGAAGCGGTCGGCGTCCGCGAAAAGCACCGCGAAGGACTTCTGGGTCGCGTTCGCCTGCGCGATCTCGCGGTCGAGGATGGTATGCAGGTAACGCGTGTTGTACAGGCCCGTGGCGTCGTCGACGTACGCCAGGTGCTGCACGCCCATGTACTGCTCGATGTTGCGCCCGGTGACCTCGATCTGAGCCTTGAGCATGCGGAGACGGCTCTCGAAAGCCTCGAGCGCCGCGGGACGCTCCGGCGAGAGGCAGACGCAGAAATGATCGGCCTCGCCGGCGCAGCGGAACCGGAACACGAAGAGCCCCGGCGTAAGCTGCCCCCGCTCGACGAAACGATGGAACTCGCCCGTGGCCGCCATCCCCGGCAGCGGATTGGAGGCCTGGAGCGCGATATCGAGGATCTCCTCCATCGCGCGGTCCTGCGGCGCCTCGCCCCGCGGCTCGGCCACTCGCGCGACCTCGGGCGTGCCGTCCTCGCGCGCGCGCAGGGTGTAGATCGCCGAGTGATCCGACTTGAGCTCGCGCGAAAGGTGGCTGCGCACGATCCGGAAGATGCGGTCTTCCTCGAGTGAGGCCGAGATCATCTGGCAGCTGTTGAGCAGGTTCAGGAAGCTCGAGACGCCGCTGTTCTCCCCGCCGAAGATCTCCTTGCGGTCGAGCCCGCGCTTGACGGCGAGCTTGAAGGCCTCGAGGCTGAAAGGTTTTTTCAGGTAATCCTCCGCGCCCAGCCGGATCGCGGCGACGGCCTCCTCGACCGAGGCCCGCTCGGAGATCAGGATCACCGCGGTCACGGGACTGAAGCGCCTGATCTGCTCCAGCACGGCCAGGCCGCCCGGGCGTCCGCCGCCCCCTTCACCGCCCACTTCAGGGGATTCGACGACGACGAGGTGATAATTGGACCGGGCGATCCAACCGACCTGGTTCTCGACCCGGGTCATGACATCGACCTTGCAGTCGGCGACCTCGCGGATCAGGTCGGAGTATACTTCGGTCTCCTTGGGATCCTCCACGATGAGCAGGACGTTGTAGGAATGGACCGGAATGACGTGCATCGGCCCTCCCCTTTAAGAAGCCTTTTCCCGCTCGTCCGCGGCCGGTACCGCCTCAGGCGCGGCATCAGGCGTCGCCGCCGGAGGAGCCCCGTCCAGCAGTCCTCCCGCGACCCGCACCACCTGTGCGGCGCGCGCGAGCTTCTCGCGCAGCTTGGCGGAGGTCTCCTTCTCCCTCGAATACTGGTTCTGCAGCAGATCCATATTGAACTCGAGCAGGTCGATCTTGCGCTTGAGCTCGAGGATCTTGCTCTCCCGCGCGGCGATGAGCGCCTCGGAGTCCTTGCGCGTGATCTCGAGCCGGTTCTCCAGCTCCTTTTCGCGCACGCGGATCTTGCGGATATCGGCGCGCACCCGATCCTTCACGTGCTCGATCTCGGTGGCTGCCTCGCGGACCTGGACCTCCATGAGCCGGACCTTGTCCGCCTTGGCCTTGATCTGGAAGCGCAGATCCGCGATCTCGGCATGCAGGGCCTCGAGGGCGAGGTTCTTCTCCTTCTCGAGGTCCGTGGCCTGCTTGCGCTGCTCCTCGACCCGGCGCTGCAGGTCCTCGTTGCTCGAACGCTCCGACTTGAGCTGGGCCTCGAGCTCCGCGACCTGCTCCTGCGCGGCGCGCAGCTGGCTCGAAAGGACGGCGACATCCTGCTCGCGAAGCAGGAGATATTTCTTGAGCGTCTCCATGTCCGGAGACTGTGCCGCGCCGCCGGGCACGACCGCGTCGCCCACCGGCTGCGTGAACGCCAGCGCCGGATTCGGAGCGGGCTTGGACACATCGCCCGACTGGAAGAGATACGGCATCTCCGCGGCGAGATCCTCTTCATTCACCTGAACGGAATCCTCGGGAGGGATGAACTCGGCGGAGCTCTCCACCATGGGTTCGGCATCAGCATCGATTCCGGGCGCGGCCTCGAAGCCCGGCATCAGCACCGAGCCGGAATCCTCAACCCGCAGCTCGCCCAGGTCGACGCCCGAAGGGGTGTCCGCCTCGTTCGACAACGACGGTCCGGCCCCGAGCTCCGGGCCCAGCTTCAATGAAGGCTCGAAAGGCGGAGGAACAGGAATGGAGACGGCGGACGGAGCCGTCGGAGGAACGGCAACGGGATCAGCGGCGGGCTCGGCGACCGCCGCGGGCTCCGGGGCCGCGGCTGGGGCGGGAAACTCGAACGAGACGGCGAGCGCGGGTTCGGCATCCTGGGATTCCGGGACACTGGGAGCGGGCTCCAGCAGCGGCAGCTCGAAGTCGGCCGGCTCCAACGCGGGCTCCCTGCCATCGGCCGCGCCCGGGCTTTCGCCCGATAG
Organism: Oligoflexia bacterium; assembly: GCA_023701205.1. GTDB lineage: Bacteria > Bdellovibrionota > UBA1018 > UBA1018 > UBA1018 > JAMPXJ01. The sequence continues at coordinate 26,306 of JAMPXJ010000001.1, read as the reverse complement.
GATCCGCGTGGCGGGATTCTCGGCGGGAAGCTCCGGCGCGTCGAGCGCGATGCTTCCGTCAGCCGTGGTGCGGGGGCGCGATGGCAGCTTGAAGAGATTCGAGGCGTCCTCGAGAATCAGGGCGGAAGAGGTGGTCGAGCTTTCCGCGGCTGCCGGCGGCCGGGGCGGCTGCCCGAACGACGGCATGGCCAGGAGCTGCGCCGGAGACTGCTCCGCGCGGGAAGGGAACAGCGAATCCAGCAGCTCATTGAGCTGACCCTCGGAAAAAGGCCAGCGCAGATACGCGTTCGCGCCTTCAGGACCGGACTGATGTTCCGCGAAACGCGCGTCGTCCCAGATGCCTGAAGTGATCACGAAGGGAAGGTCCGCCTGCGCGGGATCCCCCTTCATCCGGCGGATCAACGCGAGTCCCTCATCGGAATTCACGCCGTTACGGCCTTCGCGATGGATGATCGCGAGCTCCACGCTCTTTCCGTGCAGCTGGAGGAGTTTCCAGGCCTCTTCGGTGTCCGCGGCGTACAGAACCGCCAATCCCTGCGCCCCGAGCGCCCGGCCGATCTCGTGCTCCGAACTGACGTGAGGATTCAAAAGAAGAATCTTCATCAATTTCCTGATCGGACGAGGCCGGGCATAAGTTGACACTTATTTTTTGAAAAGCTAATGTTTTCAAGGATGATTCAAAGCAAGGCTCCCGACGCCGATCGCATCACCGTCTTGGTTTTCAAGGACAATTTCGCCGCCAGGACGTTCAAGGTCTCCCTGGGCTGGATCTCCCGACTCGGCGCGCTCCTCGGGGTCATCCTGCTGATCGCGCTGGTTTCGACCGTTTTTGCCCTAAAAAATTATCGCGCATTGCGTCACACCGATCCGAGCCATGTGAATGAGCTGGAGCAGGAGCTCGCGGGCCTCAAGAGCGCCTACCAGGCTCTCGAGGCCAAGAAAGCCGCGGAGCCCGAGATCAAGCCCGCTGAGACGCTTCCCGCCCAAGTTCCCGCCGCGAACATGACTGCCGCTGCGCCGCCGGCTCCCGTTGCCACCCAAGCCGAAGCGCCCGCGACTGCCGAGCTCTTCGCCTCATTTCCGAAAGGCACTCAAGCTGCGCCGGATTTCGGCTCTCCTACGATCGCCATCGACTCGCCCAAGGTCACCTGGTCGGGCCGCAATCTCCAGGTACGCTTCAATATCCAGTACGTGCAGACACAGGGAAGCCAGCAGGGTCGCATCGTGCTGATCGCGCGCGGCCCGCGCGCTCTGCTCGGCTACCCCGACGGGATCTTCGCGCCGAGCGCCTCGGGCTACCTCGTCTCGCCCGACAAAGGCGAGTATTTCTCGCTCAGCCGCTTCCGCGAAGTGCGCGCCGATCTGGGCACGGTGGTCGATCGCGGCAGCCTCCGTGAGGTCGAAGCCTATCTTTTCAACCAGCACGGGCAGCTGCTGATCCATCGGACGATCCCGATCGAGGCATCCCCGGCCGAGCGCCCCGCGCCCGCGCGCAAGGCTACGCCCGTCGCGCCCGAGCCCCCCGCGCAGCCGGCCACGCAGCCAGACACGCCGGCGGCGGAGCCCCCTGCCAGCGGAGAAACCCCGAATGCCTCTTGAGATCCGCGAATCCGCCATCAATGTCATCAGCGAAGGCACCCGCATCGAGGGCAAGGTCGTCTTCGAGGAGATCTGCCGCGTGTACGGGACGCTCACGGGCGAGGTTCAAGCGGCTGACGGCAGCACGCTCATCCTCGCCGAGCCCGCCGTCGTCGAAGGAAACATCCGTGCCGACGTGCTCATCGTGGACGGCTACGTCCGCGGCGACATCACCGCGCGCACCCGGGTCGAGATCTCGAGCACGGGCCGGGTGATCGGCAACATCACGGCGCCGTCGCTGAAACTGGAGTTCGGCTCCTATTTCGAGGGGGCCTGCGCGATGGAATCCGGTCGCGATCAAGCGTAGCCGCGAAACCCGCTTTTCCATGGCAAAGGGCCCGTTTTTCTTCTAAGAAAAAAGAAAAAAAGGAAAGCCATGCTCAACGGAAAACGCGTCGTCGTCATCATGCCCGCCTACAACGCGGAGAAGACCCTCCAGCAGACCTTCGACGAGCTCCCCAAGGACATCGTCGACGAGGTCGTCCTCACCGACGATCGCAGCAGGGACGGGACGGTCGCGCTCTCGAACCAGCTCGGGATCACCACGATCCGCCACGAGATCAACCGCGGCTACGGCGGCAACCAGAAGACCTGCTACCTCAACGCGCTGAAAAAGAACGCCGACATCGTCGTGATGGTGCATCCGGATTACCAGTACACGCCCAAGCTCGTGACCGCGATGGCATCGATGATCGCCTATGACGTCTACGATACCGTGCTCGCGTCGCGCATCCTCGGCAACACCGCGCTCAAGGGCGGCATGCCGCTCTACAAGTACGTGGCCAACCGCTTCCTCACCTTCTGCCAGAACCTGCTGATCGACCAGAAGCTCTCGGAGTACCACACCGGCTACCGCGCCTTCTCACGGCAGGTGCTCGAGACGCTGCCGCTCGAGGAGAACTCCGACGACTTCGTGTTCGACAACGAGATGATCACCCAGGCGGCGTACTTCGGCTTCCGCATCGGCGAGATCTCCTGCCCGACCAAGTACTTCGAGGACGCCTCCTCGATCAACTTCCAGCGCTCGGTGAAATACGGCCTGGGCTGCCTCTCGACCTCGCTTGCGTGCTGGCTCACGCGCCGGGGGCTGGCGAAACCGCGCTTCCTTTCCGCCGAGGGGCGGAAGCTGTAGCTAGTGCGCGCGGTCCGCCCCGGACGCGCCGTCTCCAGCCTGCGAAGCCCCCCGTCGTGGCGACCGTTCGTGGATACGCGCCTCGAAAAGGCATCGCCGGACCCGCTCGCAGGCGGTCATGATCCCGGCGCGCTCCTCCGCACTCACTCCCGATAGACGAGGAATCAGCGGCGCGAACTCATTCGGATAGAAGGTCGTATCCAAATCGACTGACTCGAACCTCAGGCCGGGCCCATCCGCTTTCCGGAAAGGCAGATTCACCCGCACCCATGCGTGCTCGCCCCGACTCCCGTCCCTCAAGGGAACCGGGCCGGTCATCAGCTCCGCCGAAAAGGAGCTTTCGTCCAGCGCCATCGAATCGCTACCCATCGGCCGCGCGACCTGGAGCAGGCTCCAGTAGAGCAGCGTCGCGAAGTTTCGGCAGATGCCGCCATATCCGGTATCTTTCGCTGAATCCAGGGTCTCAGCCGGGGTCAGCCATAGATAACTTCTCGTGAGCGCGAATTCGTTGAGGGCCCGGTAGTCGTACTTGCCCTGGAACTCGCTCACGAGCGCGTAAACGTCGCGAATGCGCTCATACCGGTCCCGCTTCGCCTTGATCCGTTCGAGCCTCTTTTTGAACTCCTTCTGCGTCTCGCTTCCCCGAAGCCTCGAGAACGCGGCGGTCCCCTCCCCGAAAAGCCCGAAGACGAAGAAGCCGATCGCCTTTTCGCGGATCTCGGTGATCCCGCCTCGCTTGTCCTGCATGGCTCTGCGCTTGCCGAGAGGATCTGCCTCGGCGCAAGCCAGGGAAAGCGCAACCATGCTTTCCGAAGCCGGCATGCGGGAATCCCGGATCACCTGGAGAAAAGCCGGAAGCCCCTGCTCGCGACCGAAACAATCCGCTGCCCGTTCGGGATAGGCGCCGCGCGCATCCCGGGGGAGCACAAGCCAGGCTCCAATGGTCAAAACCAGAATCGTTCGGGGAGGAATGAGACGCATCTCCTCCGATTCTACAGCGAATGGCTATTTTTGTCCTAAAAACGCCGCCTGCACTCCGGTCGCGCAGCTCTGCGCCGCGCCCATGGCCTGCGGCGGGATATCGAAACGCACGCGCATCGGCCCGCGATACTCGATCTCGCTTCCCGGGAACCAGCACGCCGCCAGCTCCTTGCCCTCGATCGGGTAGGCCGGCCCGCCCTTCCAGTTATGCGAGAAGAAGCGCACCTGGATCGCGTCGCGCGTGTAGAACCGGATGGGCCAGTAGTTCCAGAAGTTCTCGGCATAGCCGACGCAACTGCCGGCCGGGCAGTTCCGCGTGAGCCAGCGGGCCGCCAGCAACGAAGGATCCGTGCCCCGCGTGGCATGAAGCGTCGGCGGCACGAAGCGCCAGCCGATGTTGAGCGTGACGAAGCCCAGGAGGGCCAGCATCGCCCAGGGACGCCCGCGTAGGCGCGTCGTCTCGACGAATCGGCGGAACGCATCCGCCTGCAGCAGCGTCCAGCCCGGAACGAGCACGAAGAAGTAGCGCTCGTGCCCGAGGAACTGAAGCGACCTCCCGCGATAGCACATCGCCAGGAGCAGCATCGCGGTGGCGAAATGCGAGAGCCACAGCCACAACAGGAAGCGATCCAGCTCCGTGGCTTCGCCCCTGCGCCACAGCCGAACCAGCGATTCCAGTTGCCGGAGAAGCACCGCTGCGAGGAGCGCGAAAAGGGAGATCGGCAGCCAGTCCGGCCCGAAGTCGCGATGGAACATCCAGCTGAAAGGCTGCGCGCCCGTGATGATGTTGGCGAAATTGCGGAACTCGATCAGAAGCGAGACCGCTCGCTCGCCGGCCTCGCTCACCGGCGGCGGGAAGTTCCGGAGCACCGGATAAGCGAAGGCGAAAAACAGGGCCACCGCCCCGAGCGCGCGGCGCGGGTGGCGCCGGGCATCCGCCCAAAGCGGCTGGATCGACGGCAGGAAAACGCTGACCAGCCCCACGAACACCGTCGGGTGCGTCTCCGAGCAAAGTCCGGCCAGCGCTCCGATGCGAAGCCAGCGGATCCCGCCTACTCGCCGGGCGCGCAGCGCCTCGGCCACGAGCAGCGAGAAGGCACCCAGAAGCAGCGAGTGCTGCCAGGCGATCTTCGTGTAGACGAGGCAGAGGGGGGAAATCGCAAGCAGGGCCACGAGCCAGCCCGAAAGCGGCGCCGACCAGCGACGCACCTCGCGCGCGAAGCCCCAGACGCCCGCCCAGAAAAGCACGAACGGGACGATCCGCACCATCCAGGCTGAAGCCTCGAGCGACTTCCACCCGTAAAGCAGCGCATAGACAGAGCCCAGGATCCAGAAGTCGAAAGGTCCCGAGTAATGGATCACGGGATTGAGCTGGGGCCAGTTCCCGCTGAAAATCCGCCGCAGCTCCTCCACCAAGAGCATGTAAAGCGCCTCGTCGCCGTTGAGCTGTACCGAAGTCAGGGTGGCCACCTGGAACAGGATCACCCCGGCCGCGAGAACCATGGCCGCGCGCTGAATGAGGGTCATAGCAGTTCCTTGAGCTCCAGCCGGAGGATCGGGCCGAGTCCGTGTCCGGCGAGCCCTTTTTCGATCTCCCGCGCATCGCCGGCTACGACGACCATCAACTCGCGCGGATCGAAGTTCGCGCCCATCGCCGCGATCACGTCAGCCGAAGCCACCCGCTCGACGCGCGGGACGAACTCATTGAGGTACCCTGGCCCGAGCCCGTGCACGGTCCCGTTGAGCCAGCGTGCCGCCACGGCGCCCAGCGTGGCCGTCGAGAGCGGAAAGCCGCCGATGAGGTACTCCTTGGCGGTTTTAAGCTCCTCCGGGGGAATGGGGCCGGACTTCATCCCTTCGAGCGCCTTGAGCGACTCGCGGATGAGCTTGCCGACGGACTCGTTGCGCGTGGCGCTCGAGATCCCGAAGCTCGCGAAATCCTTGCTGTAGGAGAAGCCGCTTCCGATGCCGTAGGTCAGCCCGAGCTTGTCGCGGATCAGTCCATTGAGGCGGCTGTTGAAGTACTCGCCGAGCATCGCGTTGCCGACCACGAGCGCGTAATGCTCCGGCGCCTGAAAGAGCGGCGCGCGCGAGCCGATCCGCACCTGCGCCTGGGTCAGGCCCGGGCGGTTCACGACCACGACCGGAGTTCCGGCCGGCTTCCCGTTCCGCAGGGCGAAGCGCCGCAGCCGCCTGTCTGAATGCCCGGAATAGGAGCGCGCCGGAGCCGCCCCCGTCCAGCCGCCGAAAGCCTGCAGCACCTTCTCGCGGAAGACGCGCTTCTCCACGCGGCCGACCACCATGAGGATCGCGTTGCCCGGCGTGAAGTTCAGGCGATGGAACTCGATCAGGTCCGCCCGGGTCACGCCGGCGAACTCCGCGGCCGAGCTGAAGCCGCCGCGCCCGTAAGGCGTGCCGTAAGTGAGCAGGCGCCGCAGCGTGAGCGAAGCCAACGCCTCTCCCGTGTCGCCGAGATGACTCCAGCGATCCAGGAGCCGCGCGTGCTCGCGCTTCACCTCCGCCTCCGGAAAGTCCGGCCGCAAAGCGAGCTTGGCCAGCAGCTCGAGCAGCACCCCGGCATCGGGCGCGAGGCCGTGCATTCCGAGACTGAACGTATCCTCGTCGGCCGAGACGTAGCGGCTCGCCCCCAGCATTTCCACCGCCCGCGCCAACTCGCGCGCGCTCATGCCCGCGGCGCCGCGCTCGAGCACCGACGAGAGCAGCTCCGCCGTCCCGGACTTGCCCGGGCGATCGTCGCGCGAGCCCGCTTTCACCAGGAGCGCCAGATCCACCACCGGCAGCTTGTCGCTCAGGAACCAGGCCACCTGCAGCCCGTTGGGCAACGTCTCGAGCTCGGGCACGGGCAGGCGGAGCACCTCCTGCGCCGATACGGGCGCGGGCCCGGGCGCGCCGAGCGATAGCAACAGTCCCATCGCCGTCGCCCCAAAAATCTTTCTCACCGGGCTCACCGTTCTCACCGGCCGCCCCCTTCCTTCACGGTCGGCACCGCCGGCGACTTCGCCTGCGCGGCCTCGGGCACGAGCGTCACGACGGAGCGGTTGTTGGGGACCAGGTACTTCCGCGCGACGCGCTTCACGTCGGCCGCGGTCACTCGCGTGTACTTCTTCAGATCGTCGGCATAGCGGTGCGGATCCCCCAGGATGGACTGCACGCTCCCGATCAGCGTCGCCAGCCCCTGCGGAGTGCGCACGCTGTCAACGAGATCCACGGTAAGCTGGCGCACGGCCACCTGCAGCTCCTCGGCCGTGGCATCCGTCTCCTGCGCGCGCTCGATGACCTGCTCGAGCAGCTTCTCGGCCTCGGATGCGGGGACCCCCTGCTTCATCGTGGCGCTGATGAGAAAGAGCCCCGGATGCGCCGGCGTGAACGCGCCGCCGCTCACGCCGACGGCGACATCCTTTTCCTCCACCAGAAGATGATAGGCACGCGAGGTGGTGCCGCTGAAAAGGATATTCGCCAGCACGTCGAGCGCAAAGGAGTCCTCCTCCTCCGCCGAGGTGACGTGGTACGCCTGCACGAAACGCTCCGAGGCGATCGAGTCGCGCAGCACCAGCCGGCGCTCCTCGTTCTGCGGCGGCTCTTTGGAAATCTCGCGCTCCGGACGCGGACGCGCCGGGATTCCTTCGTAATGCTCGCGGATCAGCCGCAGCGTGCGCCCGGCGTCGATGGCCCCGACGACCACGATGGCCGCGTTCGCCGGTTGATAATGCGTGCGATAAAATTCCTGAAGCTGCTCCAGGCGGATCGCCTGAAGATCCTCGGGCAGGCCGATCACGGGCCACCGGTAAGGATGCTGGCGATACGCGAGCGCCCAGATCGCCTCCTGGAGCTTTCCTTCGGGGCTGTTGTCCGTGCGCATCCGGCGCTCCTCGAAGACAACCATCCGCTCGCGATCGAACGTCTCCTGGTTCAGCACGAGCTGGGTCATGCGGTCGGCTTCCATGTCGACGACCTTCTCGAGCAGGCTCGGCACGAACGACTCGTAATAAACGGTGTAATCGCGCGTCGTGAAGGCATTCACCTCGGCGCCTTTGGCCTCGAGCTGGTCGAAAAACTGCTTGGGCCCGTACTTCGGCGTGCCCTTGAACATCAGGTGCTCGAAAAGATGCGCCAGGCCCGTGCTGCCGGGAACCTCGTCGACCGAGCCGACGCGATACCAAGTCTGATAGCTCACCACCGGAACCGTGGGATCCTCGACCAGGATGACCGCGAGCCCGTTCGCGAGCCGGTGCGTCTTCAGGTCGAAACGCACGCCGAGCCCCGCATCACCCCTGCAGCCCGCCACGAGCAGCGCACCGATCACCAGTCCCGCGAAACCGCGCGCGAGCCGACCCGGGCCTTTCGGCTCAGAGCCAGCCATTCTTCCGGTACCATTCCACCGCATGCGCCATCCCTTTCGCGAGATCGAACTCGGGCGTGAAGCCGAGCTTCTCCTTGGCCTTCCTGTTGGTGCAGATCCAGTAGTCGGGCAGGATCTCGTTGAGCTTGTCGAGGTTGAGCGGATAGCTCCGGCCGGTGAGCTTGCCCGCGAAATGCGCGCCGTAGCCGGCAAAGGACACAACGGGCTTGGGCACCGGGATCTTCAGGAAAGGCAGGCGCCCGAGCGCCGTGGCCATCGTGCCGAGGAACTCGCCGTAGGAATGAATCTCGTCCGAACAGATGTAAAAGACCTCACCCGACGCCACGCGCTCGCGCGAAGCCAGACCCGCCGCCACGATCCCGCGGCAGAGGTCCGAAGAGTGCACCACGCTGTAATGCTTCTTTCCGTCGGGCCCCGACCCGAGCAGGATCGGCATCACGCGCCGGGCGACCGTCTGAATGATCACGAAGACACCCTTGTCGCGCGGCCCATAGACGATCGGCGGACGCACGATGGAGATCGGGTAGGCGTCACGGTACCTGAGCACCTCCTTCTCCCCTTGCAGCTTGCTCTCGCCATAGGAAGAAACAGGCCGCTCCGCCTCGCTCTCCTCCCGAGGCGAGAGGCCGGCGGCCGGCCCCGCCGCCGCGAGGCTCGAGACATAGACGAACCGGGTGAGGCCGGGGCGTTCCTCGGCCACGGCCCGCGCCAGCAGGCCCGTGCCTTCGGCGTTATGGCGGAAGTACGCCGCGCGATCCGGCGCGGCGGTCGCGCCCGCGAGATGAAAGACGTAATCGACTTCGCGCACCGCTTTCTTGAGAGAGTCGAGATCCGACAGATCTCCTTCCACCCGCTTGAAGCTGGCCTCCTTGAGGTTGGCCAGTGAGGAAGACCGGCGCAGCAGCGCATGGACCTCGAAACCTTTTTCGTTCAACTGCTCGATCAGCGTGCTTCCGATGAAACCGCTGGCTCCAGTGACTAAAGCTCTAGATTGCATTGATTTTTTGGTAGCATAGCCCGGCTTGAAGGGGTAGCGCTTAGAATCAACGGGGTGGCAGGATGGCTCGAACCAGTCGGAACATGCTGACGATTCTCGGCTGCGGAACCTCCACGGGCGTTCCGATCCCCACCTGCCCTTGCAAAGTCTGTCGCTCGCGAAATCCCAAGAACAAGCGGCTCAGGGCGTCAGCCTGGCTTCAGGCCGAGGGACGGAGCCTCCTCATCGATACCGGCACGGACTTGCGCCAGCAGGCGCTGCGCGCGGGAATTCCCCGTATCGACGCCATCTTATATACTCACCCCCATTCGGATCACACGCACGGGATCGACGAGATCCGCGCGTTCAACTTCACCCAGCAGTCGGCGATTCCCGCCTTTGGAAACGCCTGGACCTGCCAGGAGCTTCCGGCGCGCTTCCCGTATATTTTCAAGCCCGGCCCGGTGGAAGGGGGCGGCATTCCGCTGATCGAGCTGAAAGAGCTCGATCCAAACGCCGAGCGGCTCGAAATCGCGGGCCTCGAGGTGGTGCCATTGCCGCTCCAGCACGGCTCGAAGGAATCCGTGGGCTACCGATTTGAGTCCGTTGCCTACGTCACCGATTGCAGCTATATACCAGAGCTATCGCTCGATCGAATGAGAGGGGTAACGACGCTGGTGCTGGATTGCATCAGGCCCCGCCCGCATCGGACGCACCTCGCGCTCGATCAAGCGCTAGAATTCATTTCCCGGGTTCGTCCGCGCAAAACGTACCTGACACATCTGGGACATGAGTTCGACTACGCGGAATGGGGTCCCGGACGGAAGCACCCGCTGCCTCGGGGAGTCCAGCTCGCGTACGATGGCCTGCGGATCCCCATTTAAGCGAGGCATGCCGAAAAGCCTGCTTCGCGCAAACAAGGGAAGATCGCCGCAGGCGGGCCGGCTGGCCCGCCGTTGACGGCGATCTTCATAAAAGAGGTTGCTTCTATGATCGTTGGTGTACCGAAGGAAATCAAAAACAAGGAAAACCGCGTCTCGATGGTGATCGCGGGCGTTCGCGCCCTGACCCAGGCCGGCCACAAGGTGCTCGTGCAGCACAATGCGGGCGTCGGCGCCGGCATCTCGGACGAGGACTACCGCAAGGCGGGCGCCACGATCATCGAAGGCGCCAAAGAGATCTTCGAGAAGTCCGACATGATCGTGAAGGTCAAGGAGCCGCTGCCCGAGGAATATCCGCTGCTCCGCGAAGGCCAGATCCTCTACACCTACCTGCATCTCGCCGCCGATGAGCGCCTCACCAAGGCCCTCATGGAGCGGAAAATCGTCGGCATCGCCTACGAGACCATTCAGCCCTCCGACGGCTCCCTGCCCCTGCTCGCTCCGATGAGCGCGGTCGCGGGGCGCATGGCGACCCAGATCGGCGCGGCTTACCTGCAGCATGATCACGGCGGCAAGGGCATGCTCCTTGGCGGCGTGACCGGCGTGGATCGCGCGAAGGTCGTCGTGCTCGGCGGCGGCGTGGTCGGCGTGAACGCCGCGAAGATGGCCGTGGGCCTCGGCGCCCAGGTCACGATCATGGACGTGAACGTCAATCGCCTCGACTACCTCTCGGACGTCTTCGGCAACGAGATCTCCACGATCTACTCCAACAGCGAGCAGATCGAGCGCGCGGTCACCCAGGCCGACCTCCTGATCGGCGCGGTGCTCGTCCCGGGCGCCAAAGCCCCGAAGCTCGTGACCCGCGAGATGGTTTCCAAGATGCAGGCCGGCAGCGTCATCGTCGACGTCGCGGTCGACCAAGGCGGCTCCGTCGAGACCTGCCGCCCGACGAGCCATGAGCATCCGACCTACACCGTGGATGGCGTCATTCATTACGCCGTGCCGAACATGCCGGGCGCGGTGCCCCGCACCTCCACCTATGCCTTGACGAACGTGACGCTGAAGTACGCGCTCATGATCGCCAACATGGGCTGGAAGCAGGCTGTCAGCAAGGATGAGGCGCTCCTCAAAGGCGTCAACATCCTCAACGGCAAGGTGGCTTACAAGCAGGTCGCCGACGATCTCGGCCTGGCTTACGAGCCGGTCCGCCTGTAAGACGCGGCTCATCGGATCACGAAAAGCCCGGTTTCGCCTCGCGCGAGACCGGGCTTTTTTTTCGCTCTCCGCCATCCGAAGGCGCGCCTTGCAAAACCGCGGGCACGTCGATATTCCAGGAGCGCGAACCGAAGCTACCTTTCCCAGGAGGCCTTCGGATGTCCGAAAGAACTCTCGCTCACCTTTCCGTCCCGCTGCTGTTTCTCGTCCTCGGCTCGTTTTCCTGCGGCGCGCCCGCGCACGGCCCAGGCGGCGTCTCGGGGCAGGAACCGGCCGCGGACTCGGGAAGGCAACCAGACCTCCCCGCGACACCCCCGCTCAGAGCCGCGACCGCGCTTTGGGCCTACGCGCTCCGCGATGCCGCAAAAGGACTCGCTCTCCATCCGGTCACCGGCCGCATTTTTGTCAGCGTCGGCCCGTCCGAAGGCGCCTTCGCGCGAACTGGAGGCTTGTTGATGCTGAGTCCGGGAGGCATCGCCGAAGCCACGCTTCCGCTGCCTCAGGAGTCCCCGTTCGTTCCCAACATTCCCCTGGTTTCGCGGGATGGCTCGACGATCTACGTCGGTGATTCCGAATGGAATCTCTTTCGCTTCGAAACCGCGACGGGCCGCGCCTCGCGCGTCCCGCTGGCCGGCTCGCGCGGCTCCCAGGACGCGACCGCGCGCCTGTCGATCGAGGCGGCGCTCTCCCCGGACGCGGGCCGGATCTACGTCCCCGGCGCCATGCTGCACGCCCTCGATCTCCGGGAAGGCCGGATGGAACCCGTTCTGAACGCCGGCACGCCGGTGCGGCAGGCCGTCCCTCTCGAAGACGACGTTTACCTGCTGAACCTGGCGACGAACGACTACTCGCCGTTTCCGCTCGCGGTCTGGAGCCCGCGCGCGCGCGGCTTGTTCCGGATACCTTACGATCTGCCCGTCCAGTCCCTCGCGTCCAGCCAGGGCTGGACGCTCGCCTTGACCGAGAAAGAGGATTACTGCGCGATCACCGAGCTCGAGGCGGGCCTGGGATATTTCGGAGCGTCCGTGCTCGGTGTCTTCCAAGCCGAGCCGACGCGCCCGCGTTGCGCGGGGCTCTCGCTCGCGCTCAATCCGGCGCGACGTCAGGTCGCCGTCGTGGGGAGCTCCGCGCTGCGGGCCGTGAGCGAAGCCGCACCGCGGCCTGGCGACGAGCGACACGGGCTTCTGCTCGACTTCGCGAACAAGACTTACCTGGCGCTGGACGTGAAAAAGGCGCGAAACGCCGCCTTCAGCCCGGATGGCGCGACGCTCACGGTCTGCGACGAGTCGGGCCTCCGCTCATTTCGACCGTAAGAGGCCGCCCCGAGCGGCACGCGACTCGCAAGCATCCTCCGCAAAACCAATTCGCGCCGCTTTTCCGGAGGTTTCATGAAAATCGCCTCGCTGCTCGTTCCTTTCGCGCTCCTCTGCCTCGCTCCTTCCTGCGAAATGCGGGATCTCCGCCGCGCCTTCGGTGAGCATTTCGAATTCGCCTCGCCCGACGGCGTTCCCGTCCGAGGCCCCGAGGCGCAGGTCCGCGGCCGCGCGCTGGGCACGGCAGAGGAGTCGATCTTCGTGACGGTCGCAGGAGAGTTCAATTCGGACCATCCGATGGAGCTTCGCCTGGAGGAAAACACCCTTTTCATCCTCGACGGCCGCAGCGTGTCTCGCGACGAATTTCAGGCCCGCCTGCGCGCGGGTGACCCGCTCGAAGCCCATGGCAACATCCAGAGCTCCGAACGGCTGATGACCCGCTCCCTCGAGCTCAAGAACGATGCGACGGGCTTCCGCGAGGGGATCGAGATCCGCGATCCGCGCTGACGCGGACCCGCCCTTCGCTCAGGGCTCCTCCTGCGCCGAGTCGATGTAGTCCACGAGCAGATCCACCGCCTCGATGATTCCGTAGGCGCCGGCGCCGGCCGCCCCGGCGGGAAGACCATAGAAGACCGCGCGGTTCGACAGGGTCGCCGCCTTGAGCGCGGCGGGCGGAAGATCGCGGTCGATGTTATAGGCCGTCTTCAGAACCCTGCGCTCGCTGCGCTTCAATGCCGCGGTCGTCAGCACCGGATCGAAGGCCGCCAGGCCCCGGGGACGCCGGACCTCCGCCAGGTCCAAGGCCCGACACACGGCCTGGGCGCAGTTATTGAGCAGAAACGAATAGGGCACCTGCTTCTCGTGGAGGCCCTCGAAATAGCGCCGCATGATCTCCCGCTCCCGCGGGGAAACCTGAAGCACGGTACCGAATACCTTGAAGTCCTTTTTCGTTTCGGTGAGGAACTCGCGCAGGCTCTCGATCCGGAAGCCCGAGCCGCCGGTCTGATGGTAAACGCGATCGCCGATCCGCATGGCGAGATGGCCGACGTGATTCACCGACTTGTGGAGGTGCGGAACGTTCGCGCCCGGAACATAGAGCAGCTCGACCGTATCCTTTGCGATGGTCCGCTCGTAGTCCTCGAGCTTTCCAAGCGGCACGATCCTGTGTCCCTGGATCTCCTTTCGGAGCGCGTTTCTGGCGATGAAATCCCGCACATCCCTTTCTTTGGTCACCAGTCCCGGCCAGAGCGCCGCGAGTTCCCGCTTCGACTGACGTGTCAACTCGCGAATCCCCCTGAGCTCGCCGGTGATCGTGCCGTACTGCCCTACCCCGAAGTCCTTGGCGAGCAGCTTCACCAGGGAGGGCTTGACCTCGGAAGCCTCCCCTGCCGCGGCCGCGACGCTCGCATCGATTCGCGCCCGAAGCGCGCTCGACAGCGTCTTGAAGGCCAGCGCTCCCCCGGCCATGCCCGCTCCCGCCGCGAGAAGGACGACTTGCGTGCCCCGTTCCTCGCGGCACTCCTGCACGAGGCGATAACCTTCTCTCGTCGGGTGGGCATTGAAATCCGAAAGACGCTCCTGGCACCGGCCATTCAGGTCGGAGAGCTTCTTGGACTGAAGCCCGAGCGAGGCCGCGACCATTCCGAACTCCGGAAGCCGGGCCGCACTCGCGGTCGCCGCCGCCTGGGACCCTCCCCGTCCCAGCATCAGCGCGCGGCCGGCGAGCCCGAGCTCACCTGCGAAGAGCGGCAGGGCGATGAGCGTCGCGTCCGCGATTCCCGAGCGGATCCGCCCTAACCGGAGCTCCTCCTGGAAATTCCGGAGTTGGCGACAGGCGGATCCCGAGAAACGCTCGCTTTCGAAATCCCTCTCCGCTACTCCCGAGCGGAAAACCTCGCCGAGGAGCCGTCCCTCCAGGCGCGGCCTGGGCGCGGACAAAGCCCTGGCATAACCCTCGAGTCTCTTTTCCAACTCTCGAAGCCCGTCGCTCATGACAGCTGCCAAAGCTTGGCGCATCATCGCCTCATCGGGCGGAGCATCCGCCCGAAACCGCTCCTCGATCAGCTGGGTCACGGCTTCGCCATTGAGAAGCGGGGCCTTCTCGAGGACCGCGCTCCGGATCCCCTCGAGCCGTGCCAGCTCATCCTCCCGATCGGCGAGCAGGTTTCCGGTACCCTCCCGTCGGAGGATTCTGATTTTCCGTCGCAGGACGCTGATTTCGCGCGACACCTCGAACAGAAGCGCGAGGTCGGCCTGCAGCTGCCGCGACTCTCGCGCCGCCGTTCCGGAGCCGGCCTGCAGAGTGCGAAGAACCGGCTGCAGCGCCTCCAGCTCGAGCTTGCGGATCTCCTGGAGCTGTTCGATCTTCTGGCGAATCCAGGCAATATCGGAGAGCCCGTCCGCGAGACGCCGGACCTCCGTGAAGCCATCCGAAGAGGAGCTCGCGCAGGGCGCGTACCCGCTTCCCTCCACGGCAATAGCGCGACTCAGGCAGGCCTCAGGCAAGGCGTAGGACTCCGCCCGCGCTTCCGCCGCGAGAATCAATAGCAGTGCCACGCAAAGATGATGAATGATCCGTATGCCCACCATGGCCGTTCCCCGCAGCTATCTATTGCGAAGTCCGTACCCGCGAAGACCCATTAGATCCGGCCTGGGACGGGCCGTGCCGGGGTTTTCCGCAGAAGTTCTCGACAGCCGCGCAAAAGTTCGACAGTCCCTCGGGGCTGTCGAAGCTTCAGACAGCTGCCCCATCGCGCGCGTGCCGCTCAGGGAGATCACCGCGAAATCCCGCGTTTTTTTGCTGGTACCGGCTTTGCTTTTCACCTAGGACACGCGCGACGGAACCGCGCACGCCCGGACCTCGGAGACTTACCTATGCTCATTGCAAAGCCCTGGATATTCACCCTGATCGCCGCGGTCGCTACCGCCGTTTCCATCAGCCAGGCCGGAATGTCCACCGGCACTTCCGCCGGTAACTTCCGAGTCACGCGCAGCTGGCGCTGCGGCTGCAAGTTCACCGGGAACAAGACGTATCAGGCCTACCAGGAAAGCAAGACCTTCTTCGGAAACCGCAAGGTCTACCGCAAGTGGAGCTGCGAGTACGCCTGCGACGCCGGACGCGGGCCGGAAAAAGTCTACGGCATCTACGAGCTGACCAACACCGGCCAGGATACCGGCCTCGAGGGAATCTGCGAGGGCACGATCTACGAGTCGGAGTTCAGCTCTTACACGATGCGCGAGGTCTATCTTTTCAAGGAAACGCGCACGTTCAATCCGCGCAAAGCCGACTCGCCCGAGGTCAAGGCCTGGGCGCAGGAGAACGATTGCTGATTCCGCTCGAAACTTCGCTCGCGCTAGAAGCCAGCGAGATCGGGCACAGGCCCTCAGCGCCAGCCCGGACGAGCCACGGCCTCGAGCGCGGCCTGCCCGTTGACGATTCCGCCGCAGCGGGTTTTGCGCAGCAGCTCCCAGGATGGCGTCACTGTCGCGCAAAGAATGCCGATCGTGTCCTCGGCCGAGAGCTCAGGCCGCAGGGCCAGCATCCGCCCGATGAGCCGCGAAACCTGAGGCGCGGCCATCGAGGTGCCCGACATC
Organism: Oligoflexia bacterium; assembly: GCA_023701205.1. Taxonomy (GTDB): domain Bacteria; phylum Bdellovibrionota; class UBA1018; order UBA1018; family UBA1018; genus JAMPXJ01. Next base: position 10,195 of record JAMPXJ010000001.1, on the reverse strand, counting down.
AGGAGATCGGGGCGCCAGCGGCCTCCGTCGGCGCCGCTGTCATAGGAGGCGATGTCCACGCCTTCGGCGGCGAAGTCGACGAGCTCCTTGCCGTAGTTGCTGAAGGAGGCGAGCCGGCCGCGCGCGTCGACCGCAGCCACGACCGCGACGTTCTTGCGCCGCTCGGAGACCGGGTGCCACGAACCCTCGTCGATGTCCTGGCCGTCATTGCCTGCGGCCACGACGAAGGCGGCCTCGGGATACCGATGGAAGGCGTCCTCGTAGCCATCGAAGCTCCCCGGCACGGCCGTCCACGACTGATTCGCGCGCGTGCGGTAGCGCCCGCCGAAGCTCATGTTGAGGACCCGCGCTCCGTTCAGGATGGCGAAGTCGACGGTTTCGAGCTGTAGCTCGCGCAGCTGCTCTCTGAGCTTCCGGCTGAGGTCGGTTGCGGGAATGAAATGCGCCGAGGACGGCCCCTGCCCAAGAACGTTGTCATTGGGCCGCATGACGGGCAGGACCGCGATCTCCGGAGACTCGCGCGAGACGATGCCCGCCACGTGGTTGCCATGGTCATCGGGCTCGGGCGCCGCGACGAAATCGCGTGCATTGAGCGTGATCGGCGCGCCCGCGCCATCGCGCAGCAGATAAGGCGCGAGCAGCGGATGCCGCAGATCGAAGCCCGAGTCGATCACCGCCACCACCGCCGGGCGCGGGGAGAGGCGGGATTCGCGCGGCGGGCCGAGGCTCCAGCTTTCGAAGCGGTTGGCCGGGCTGAACGAGGTGACGTCCATACGCCCCTGCTCGCTGAAGGAAAAGTAGTTCGGCTTGCAGCTTTGCGTCTCGATCGCGAGCTCGAGCTTCTTCCAGCGACGCGGCTCGAGCACGTCATGGAGCTGCAGCTTGGCCCGGGTGCCCGAATCCTGGAAGATCACTCGCCGCATTTTGGGAACCGATTCCAGCACGGCCCAATAGCTTCCGTCCCCGAGCTCCAGGTGGCTCAGGCTCAGATCACCGGCGGCGGTGGCGAGCGCGTTGCGAAGCTTCTCTTCGCGCGCGGACGGTGCATCGGGCTCAGTGGCACCGGCGCGCCCGAGCGGCCGTGCCGCGCAGAAAAGCGCATGGAGCGATTGGATCTCGCTCGAGAGGCCCGGTGAAAGCGCGTCGAGCTTTTGCCAAAGGCGGGTGTCTGAGGTTTGAGTTTGAGTTTGGGCTTGGGCTTGGGCTTGGGCGATGGCCGAGAACGCGGCGACTCCGACGGCGAAGAGCGCGGTCGCAAAAGTGAAAGCGCGTGCAAAGTTCTTGAAAACCCGCCGGATCATGGAGGGATTCATACAATGCCGTACTAACCGCGTCAATTATTATCAGGCAGAATTTTCGCCACTAAATTACTGTAATTATGAACTAAAATCATTATCAGATCTTTTTACTCCGGTATTGACGACCTCGCACTTCTTCCTGTATATCCCAATGCGTTATTTGCGAAGTGAATAACCTAAGGAGTCAAATAAATGAGAACACTGAACCTGGTTGTCCTCGCCGCGGCAATCGGAATCGCCGGGAGCTCGCTCGCAGCTCCAACGAATCGGATCTCTGAGTTGCCGGTGTTCACACTCCAAAAGTGTGACAGCTCCGAGCTATCGTCCGACGGCGGGTACTTCGATTTCTCGTTAAAGCAGGTGGAAGCCAAAGTTCAACCCGCGGACCTGATCCGCATCGTCAATGCTATCGGCGAGAGAGGTATCGCAGCTCAAACATTCGATGGGGGTCGCGTGAGCTGTTCCGCCGTGGCATCGATCGCAAGGGTTTCGGAAGAAGCCAGCGAAGGTCTCCTCGATATCTCGCTGATGATCAACAGCACCTGCTCAAGTTTTGCCAATTATCACACCAGCCGCGATACCCAGGTTCTGGTTGTGAAGGGCTTGATCAATGCCCTGTCGAAGATCCCCGGACTTGAGGTCGATCCCATTTGGGATATGTGCCGGAAGTAGACCGGAAGGCTCCGCCCGAGGAAACCGACCGGTCATTGCCAACGCTGGAAGTGCGTTTGACGGCCGGAGTTCATCAGAGCTGAGAGAGCTGGCAAAGCTGGCCTGCCCGAGCCCCATTTTCTCCGCAAGGTAGCGGTTATGAGCCGCGCACCTCAAAGTGAGATTCTCGGTCGTATTCTCCCCTCCCAAGGAAAACGGCACGGGCGAATGATCAAACTGCAGCCCATGCCGGCTCGCGCAGCGGCGCCCGCTCGCGAGATCGATGAACGTGCACTGACCCTCATCCCTCAGGTGAACAGCTCGTCTGATCGACGCCCGAATGTAACGCCTGCGAGCCCGACAATCCGTGCTGCTCGCCTCGGGTGATGTTTCCGCCGGAGAGACTGAAAGCTGAACTGAGTCCTTGGAATTTTGAACGCTCCCAGAACTTCCCACCTTCCCCCCCCTTTTCTCCCCCTTTTTCTCCCGCCCTTCCGCCGGCTCCAGCTTTTTCAAAGCCAGATCCGCCAAAAGCTCGATCAAGCGGTCATAGCGACCTTCGAAATTCTGATGAGCCATGAGCCCCTTGAGCTTCTCGAGCTTCTTCATGAGCCCCTCGTCCGCCAGAAATTGGATCAGGATTTTTCCACCCCCGAGCGCTCGAGCGCGTTCCCGGGGCAGCACCGACTCTGGCGAGATCTCGGCGAGCTTCTGCTCGCATTACCGCGTGGAGGCACCGAGCATCGACTGAACGATCTCGCGCTTCGTGGCGGGGCTCAGCTTGACCTGGCCTTCGTCTCTGCGTCTCTGATCCTCCTGGCGAAAAAAACTCTGGGTCTTCGAAGCCACGCAAAGCGAGAGACTGCCCTCCTGGATCTTGCCCTCGATCTCCGGCATCGTCTTCATGAGGCGCATGGCCTGAATTCTCCGCATCGCGGCCCCCGGGCTATAGCCCAGCTCCCGCGTGGCGAATTCGAAAAGCGACGGAAAACCCATTTCCAGATAATGCCGATCGGCATCGACCTCCTGGAGCAGATGCAAAACCCGAAGCGCGCACTCGCGCTCCTGCTGTACCGCGGACTTGAGCTCGGACAGGACGACTTCGCGATTTCTCACGGAAAGACCTTCCTTTTTTGATGGTTAGCGGAGCCACGCTTTTTTCACGAAAGCAATATCATGCGTTTTTCCGCGAAGATTTTTCGTTCTACAAGGCCCTACAGGACATCGAAAAGCAGAAGCGCGGAACCGGGATCACCTGTAAGACGATCGCTCCGCTTGAAGGCAATGGATGCCTCAGGGAGATATCTGATCAGGCTTCTTCAAAAATGATGAGAACTTTCCAAATCGCAGAAGAACACCTGTCAAGCGTCATGTGAGTTAAATTTTACTTATGTAACGCCGACCACTTTCACCGCTGGAAACGCGAGGTGATCCGAATTAACCAGGCGCGCTGCCTCAACTATCACTTCTTCCGAATCGTCCCGCTCTTGGCCAGCATCTTGCTCTTGATCTCGGAGCCGCTCGTGACGCCGTCCAGCTCGCCGATGATCAGCTGCGGATTGAGCGCCACGGTCGAATCCTCGGTGATCGTGAACGTCTCCTCGAACTTCATGGAGATCGTGTCGTTCGTGAGGTACGGCCCCCCCGAGCTGTTGATCAGATAAACGCTCGCGCCAAAACCACAGTGATCATCGAAGTCGAACTCGATGCGGCGATAGGTGCCCGCGGCGACCGTCACGCTGCCGAGATTGCTGCCATTCACCGAGAGCGTCTTCTCGCCGACGTTGAAGTCCTGGTTGTCCTCGTCACTCGTGACATCCTCATTGGTGGGCTTGCCCAGCGGCTTGAAGCGCACGCGCTTGAAGCAGAGCTTTACCTGGCTGACGGCGGCATAGGCTGAGGGGATCAGCTGCTCAAGCCAGAAGTTTCGCGAGGAGTACGAATCCATGTCGATCGTGACGACCGGATTGCCCGTAGAGGTTCCGCAGCCCGATTGACCGAGCGTCACCGCGAGAACCAGGCCGACGGCGAGCGAGGCGAAAAGGGGTTTTCTCATTTTCCATTCCTCCGTCGATCGGATGTGGTGAGGGGGAAGAGCGCGAGCTCCGCATGGTAGACGGTGTCGGTCCCGCTCCCCTCTTCTTCGAGCGCGCGGATCTTACTGAGCGCTTCGTTGAGGATCTCCCGCGCGCGATCGAAGCCTTTTTCGTCCAGCGCGAAGGTGTGGCCTTGGATGCTGCGCTCGGCGCTCGGGGTGCTTTCGATCGAGTCCGAGGCAAGCTGAAACATCTCGCGGTGGAACTCCGCGAGCGCCACGCGGTAAACGCCGCCCAGGCAGTCGAGATTCTTGTCGGGCGGGGTCACCGACCCATCGGCGCGAAGCTCGAGGTAGCCGTTCTGGACCAGGAACTCCAAGGCTTCCTTGATCTCTTTCAGCGAGACGCGGCCCTTGAGGCGCTCACGGATCCAGGCGGCGTCCGCCTTGAACTCCGGCAGCGCGGCCATCTCGCGGATCGCGACGTAGTGCCAGCGCGTGAGGTACTGGTAGACCTCGATCTCCTTGGGATTGAGCTTGCGATAGGACTGGAAGCGCTTCATCCGCTCGAGCGCCTCGAGCCGCGCGTCCTGCGAGTCGGAGGTTCCGAGCGAAACCAGCGCCTCGAGATACGAGCGCTCCGCCTTGGGGAAGCCCAGCACCAGCGCGAGCTTCGCGAGGGCTTTGGCGGAGAGCGGGCGTTTGCCGGAGAGAACCATCGGGAGATAACCGGAGGCGAGCTCGGCCTGCTGCGCGAGCATCCGGAGCGAGAACCCCGGCTGCATCTTCTTGAGGAAATCGAACCAGTCTTTCAGGAACTCGCGGTAATCGTGATAACGGAAAATGTCCGGGCGCTCGGGGCCCGGCCCCCCTTGCGGGGGCGCCGGTTTTTCTGATTTGCCTCGAGCGCCCGGACTCATGGGATCCGCCTTACTTCTGGCGGGCGCTGCCTTCGGCGCCTTCGATGATCGACTTGATCTGGTTCACGCCCACTTCACCGGCATTGCGAAGCGCGGTGACAACCGAGTCGAGCGAGACCGCGATCGCGCTGGTGTCGGAATCGAGATCCAGCGCCGGCTCGAAGCGGAACTTGAACTCGATGTCCTCGGTCTGGGACACGCCATTGTACTTCACGCTGTAGTTCACGCCGCAAAGATCCTGATCCTTATGGACCTTGATCTTGATGCGCTTGAGCTTGAAGCCCACGGGGATATTGGCTACGCCCCAGTTCACGGCGACATTGGGCTCGATCGTGATCAGGCCCGGAGCGAAGGAGATATCGTCCGGATCCTTCTCGCCGTTCATTCCCGTTTCGTCATCCTTCTTGACCGGCTGATCGTCCTCGCCTTCGAGCTTCACGCGTCTGACGCAGAAGCTGAAGTCAGTGGTATCCGTCAGCGCGCTCGAACCGATTCCGGCCAGACTCATCAACGAGGACCCCGGATCGATCCGGCCTGCCGCGCCCGTGAACGCCACCGGGTCACTTGAGATCGCGATATCCGCGGTGCTCTTGCCGCAGCCCGTGGTCAGGGCCGACATGACTGCGAAACCAAGAGCGATCGCCAGAAGATGCGTGGGGGACTTCCTGTTTTTCATACTAGCTCCTTTTGAGGCTTGGATTAGGGCTTCTCTGCCCTGTTTCATCCTTGTTCCGCCCCCGGGCTCTACTGACGTTCCGGTCTGAGGGGCCATGATTTGAGTCTGAAGCACCTACCCAGAAAAGTCAACTACTGCTGATCACAAAAAGGATCAACTATGATCACTTTAAGAGACTAAATGTCATTAAATCAAATAACTTATATATTTAAGTCAGATAAAATTATTTTTTAAGGCAGTTAATTTGTGATCAATCTAGACGTCATCTGATGCTGCGGAAGCCTCAGAAACACTCCGGGTGCTCCGATTGCAATGATTCAAGTTGATGGCCGCTAGAAGTAAGAAACACGCCACAAGCTGATGCAGCACCGCCAATCCGAGGGGCACCACCCAGAGCAGCGTCCCAATCCCCAGAAGTACTTGCAAAGCAGTCAGCCCCACGACTCCGCGAATCCCCCAACGCTCTCGGGAAGTGAGCAGCACCTTGCGCGAAGCGATTCCCAGGACCAGGGCTCCGCAAAGTACGCCGATTCCGAGCCAGCGGTGCACGAACTGCACGGTGACGGGATTGTGCAGGAGATCGGCCCACATGGATTCCATCGACAGAAAACCGGTCGGAACCCACTCTTCATTCATCTTCGGAAAGGTATTGAACCCGAACCCCGCACGAAGCCCTGCCGTGAAAGCCCCATACACGATCTGGAGGAAAACGATTCCCGTAAAACCCCAAAGCGCGCGGCGGACAGGAGCCAGAGCCCCTTCCCCGCGCGGCGAGCCCTCACTCGCGAGATCCCTGAGATCCCTGAGATCCCAGAGATCCAGGATGAGCCAGAAATAATAGACCAGGACTCCGAGTGCGAGCGACAGATGCGCGGCCAGGCGAAAATGACTGACGCGCGGATTCTCCACGAGCCCGCTCTGGACCATGAACCAGCCCAGGACACCCTGAAGGCCGATCAGAACCAGCCCGCCCGCCAGTCTGAACGCCATTCCGCGTTGCAGGCGCCGCCAATGAAATGCGAGCGGCAGGAACGCGGCGAGGCCCGCAAGCCGACCGAGCAGGCGATGCAGATACTCCCAGAAGAAGATGAACTTGAACTCCGCGAGGGTCATCCCGTGGTTCACCGTGCGGTACTCCGGAAACTGCTGATACTTGGTGAACTCGGCTTGCCAATGCGTTTCGGTCAGCGGCGGAATGACTCCAGTCACTGGCTTCCATTCCACGATCGAAAGACCCGAATGAGTCAGCCGCGTGACGCCGCCCACCGCGACGATCGCCAGAATCAGCACGCAAATGCCCACCAGCCAGGCAACGAGAGCTCGGGAGTTTTTCATCGCCCCCCGCATACCATACCGGCACGACCTTAGGAATGAAGGTGAAACCCCAGGATTTCAGCCGCTTCGCCGCTCCCAAAAAAGAAGTGGGCCAATAGGAAAACCCCTGCTATAACGCATCACGTCATTTTCATTAACCCACTCAAGGAGTTTTCAATGCGTTCGCCCTTTCTCACTTCTTTTATCGCGATCAGCGCCGTGGCGCTTCAAATCGGCAATGCGTTCGCTCAAACGGGGCTCGACCCCAGCTGCAGCCAGCGCATCAAGTCCATCGCCGAGACGATGGCCACCCTCAACGACCGGCATGTTGACCCCACCCTCACCACGCTGGAGCAGCTGACGCCCGCGACTTTTCAGGTCAGCGTAGTCGACCAGAGCACGACCCGCATGGCGACGTTCCAGGTCACGATTTATGAAGACTGCCGGATCGAATCGGTGACCGATCTGAACTAAAGCCATTGGACATCGCCTGGGGCGGCCTTTAAACTGAAATCAATGAGCGCTGCCGCGAATAAAGACGAGGCCGCCCCGGGCGTCGCTAAAAGACCGATGGATGTCGCCCTCATCGTAGGGCTGGCCAACTCCCTCGTCGCGCTGGCCGCCTTGGGCACTCTCGCTTATACGAAGATTCTCTACAAGCGGCCCGCCATCACCGAGCAGAGCGAACGCGCGCGTCTCGCGCAGCTCAAGCTCAAGCCCGAAATCGCCGTCACGCCAGGCGCCATGACCTTCGAGCCCCTCACCGTCAACATCCAAAGCACGCCGCGCCAGGCGCGCGCCGCCGATGGCACTCCCAACCAGATCGAAGGGAAGCTCCACTTCGTCACGCTCTCCTTCACGCTCGAGATCCGGGACGAGAGCCGCAAAGCCGAGCTCCAGGACATCCGCCCGCTCTTTCTGGACAAGCTTCTCGGGCTTCTGGGACGAAAGACCTTCCAGGAGCTCTCGACCGTCCAGGGACGTTACATCCTGAAAACCCAGATCCTCGAGGCCGTCAACCAGCTGCTGGCCCAACGCGCGAACAAGCCCGAGACGCTCGCCGGCAACGGACTGGTCACGGCCGTGCACTTCACTCATTTCGTGGTCCAGTAGGCGCGCGAATGGAACCGGCCCGGCTCCGAATCCTGCTGATCGATGACGAGCCCGCGGTACTGAAGCTCGCCGAGACGATCCTTCGCCGCGCGGGCTACTCCGTGCGCGCGACGTCAAGCGGAGAGGAAGGCCTGCAGGCACTGCTCGCGGCGGACCCCCCCTTCGACTGCGTGGTCACCGATGCGATGATGCCGGAGCTCAGTGGCTACGACGTGGTTCGCGCGATCCGCGCTAACGAGAGATTCACGCGGCTTCCGATCCTCATGCTCACCCGCAAGCGCCAGGCCGAGGACGTGCGTGCGGCGCTCGCGGCGGGCGTGACCGATTATGTCGTGAAGCCCATCGACGAGCACCTGCTCGTGGACAAGGTCGGGCTCTGCCTGAGCAAGGGCGAAGCCAAGCGCCATGTCTTCGAATTCCCGGTTCTCGGAAAGAGCGCCGATGCCCTGATCGCGCTCGAGGCGCGCGTGACCATGCTGAGCGAATCGGACCTTACCGTACGGGCCGGAGCGGAGCTGGACCCGGGAACGGCGTTTTCCCTGGAATGCGGGCTTTTCGGCGAAATCGGGATTCCCGCCCCACCCTTGAAGTTGCTGCAGGTCCGAAAACTCGAGACGGGGGATGCCCGCCCGTACGAGCACAAGCTCGCCTTCGTGGGGCTTCCCGAGACCAGCCTCACGAAGATCCGCGCCTGGCTGCGTCGCCAGGAGGCGCTCCAGCGAAAGTGATCAGCGCGCCTGATCGAGCTGCGCCAGAAGCCGCGCCACGAGCCCGGCGTCGGCCTCGCCGCCGGCCAAGCCCTCTTCCAGCGCTGCCGCGGCATCCCCGATCACGCCATACCCGTACGAGCCCGCCGCGCCCGCAAGCGCGTGCGCGAGCTGCCTGAGCCTCTCGCGATCCCCTCGCGCCAGGGCCTCGCGCAGCGCCTCGGCACGTTCGGAAAAAGTCGCCGCGAACCGCGCTCGCAGCTCGCGAAGCTCCGGATCCGCATCCCAGTCCATCAGCTTCCGCTCCCGGCCAGTCGCTTCACCGTCGCGGCGAGCTCGTTGAGGTCAAAAGGCTTCTTCATGAAGTGGGTCGCCCCGAGCCGGGCGGACTCACTCACCGCCTGAGCGTCCCCTCGCGCGGTGAGCATGAGAACCGGAATGGCCGAACGCGCGCGCAGCGCCCGGAGCACGGCCCAGCCATCGTGCACCGGCATCATCACATCGAGAATCGCAAGCGTCCAGGCGTGCGTCTCGAGCAACGCCAAGGCCTCGCCACCATCGCGCGCGACGGTGATCTCGAAGCCTTCCTTCGTCAGCTTGAAGGCGATCAGGCGCGCGATATGCTCCTCGTCCTCCGCAAGCAGGATCCGCGGCGTCATTCCGCCTCCAAGGGAGTTTCCAGGAAATCGTGAACGGCATCGACGATCCCGCCGATTCCCCCGTGCTTGCCCACGAACTGGTCCGCGCCGATCGACAGCAGGCGCGCGCGCGACGGCGGCGCCTTGTCCTGGCCGAGCATCACGAATACCGGCAGGCGTTCCAAGGAGGGCAGCCGATGCAGCGCCCGCAGGAAATCCTCGCCTGAAACATCAGGAAGCCCCAGATCGAGCAGCAGCAGGTCGTAGGACTCCTGCCGCAGCCGCCGGAGCGCCTCTTCGCCCCGATCGAGATCGTCGGCACGAAACCCCCTCCGCTCGAGGGAGCGTTTGATGAGCAGGCGCAGGTCCGCGTCCGCATCGACGATCAGCACGCGGCGACGGCGACCTTCGAGCAATCCCCGCAATGCTCCGAGAAACCGCTGCTCCTCGAGCGGCTTCGAGAGGCTGGCGCGCGCGCCATGAGCGAAGGCCATCCCCGCATCGAGGGATTCCCCGATCGCGAGCAATGGCGCCGTGATCCGCAGGTCGGATCGCAGAAGCTCACTGAGCTCCCCGATCGCCGGGGCGCCGTTGCCCGTCTCGCCGGCCTCGACCACGACCGCAGCCGGCGGACCTGGCGGAGTCCCGCTCGCGGCAAGCTCCGCGACCTCATTCACGGTACGGAAGCGACGGATCTCAAGCCGCCCCTCCTCCCGCAGCTCGGGGTCCGACCCCAGCCAGAGCGACATCGCCGCCGCATCCGCCTCGTCCGAATCGATGATCCAGATCGAAAGCGCGGGGACTTGCCGTCCCCGCTCGGCGGCGCTCCCGTTCGCGGGCGCG
>JAMPXJ010000015.1 GCA_023701205.1 Oligoflexia bacterium | reverse complement strand
TGGAAACGTCTTCGGCTTCGGGAAACTGCGGTACCTTGAATTCCGAAAGGCTTACGATCTCGACGGGCTCTCGCAAGCTCAGGAAGAAGCCCGGAGCGGCTCCACCCACCGCTTCGCGCTTTTCGATGCCGCTTCGGAAAAGATCACGCATTCCTTCGATGAGTTCGCCCGAAATCATGACCCGCGCGTCGAGGGCGCCGCTGTGATCCGTCAAATGAATGAGCTGGTGCGGAGCCTGGAGTCTTTGACCGCGGAGTTGGGTCTTCCGAAGGCTATGAGAAGCCGTCTCCTGAGCACGATTTATCAGAACGCCCATGATTTTTACGCCCTCTTGATTCACGACTTCGGTTTTCATGAAAGCGTGCGGGCCAGCTTTGTCGCCGAGAGCTCGGATTACTCTGCGAAGCTGTTCATAGCCGAACTGACCTATATAACGGTCACCTCCGACTACACGATCGCGCCGCCGCCCTATATGATCTTGCCGGGTGGGGCGCTCGTGAAAAAGGCGGATTTCAAGCTCGCGGGAAGTCTGGGCGCCTATCTGGAATGAGCGTTACCTGAAAAGGAAAAATGAAAAAGGGGGCAAGACGCGGGTCTTGCCCCCTTTGTGCAGGTTAGGCTGGACCAGCGGGGTGACCTACCTACCTCCGCTCACTCAATCGGTCTAAAAACCGGGAGGACTGCCCTTCCCGGGGCGCGTCGCAGTCGGCTCCCTAGTGCCCCGGCCGTTGGCCAAGAAACTTTTGGAAACGGTAACTCAAGGTCAATCGATAGCAGGGGGCGGATATTGGACCACCGCAATTTGGGTTGCTGCTGAAGAGGGCTCGACATCGCCTTCGTCCGTACATTCGATGTTAGACTTGATCCTCAGTTTTCCGTCTGGTTGGATGTCTTTAATAATTCCAATATAAGAATGGTACTCGCCCCGGCCATTGCTGCTGACCCCGAGACAGGTCACCCTTTCGTTACCGGAAAAGTCGGCCCGGGCCGTGGTCCCTAGAAGTCCAGGCATAAGGACTCCCCTATTAGAATGCCCAGCACTGGCAGCCTATCGGGACGCTACTGGTTCTCAAGGAGCCGCTGTTGCGGATTTTGGGGAAGCTACCGCGCGTGACTCGCTACTGTAGCGGCTCTCAGCTGGCACTCAGGCTATGAAATGAGCCGGACAGCAGTGGCTTTTAGCTTTTTTTGTCGGCTGGAAAGACACTCATAGTTCTCCTACGTCAGCCTTCAATACATCGAGGTACTTTTTATAGCCAAACACGCGGTTTCGCTTGGCTCCGGTTGTCTCCTGAAGAATTCCGGCATCCATCAGGACTTTGATCGCTTTCGCCGCGGTCGGCTTGGTTGTCTCGAGTAAGGCGACGACTTGATTGCTGGTTAAGACTGGATGGCTCGGAAGCTCTTCGAAAAGCCTAATTGCTGGCACCACGACTTTTTTATGGTTGAGGAGCTTGCGTCGGTCACGCTCAAGCGTTTTGAATAGCTCGCGGGCTGTCTTGACGGCCTCTCCACAGGATTCACAAATCCCCGTCAAATAAAATTGCGTCCACCCTTCCCAGTCGCCCGAGGTACGTACTGCACTGAGGCGCTCATAGTATTCTTGTTGATTACGACGGAAATAGAGACTGAGATAAAGCAAGCGAGAATCGAGCAAATTCCATGCTTCGAGAAGTAGCGCAATAAGAAGCCGTCCAACGCGCCCGTTACCATCGAGAAATGGGTGTATGGTTTCGAACTGGACATGCGCGAGTCCGGTGCGGATGAGTGGATGCTCCTGGTCCTTTCCGTGAAGGTAATTTTCCAGCTCTGAAAGACATCGCATGACTTCCGCCGGAGGTGGAGGCACAAAGCGGGCGTTCCCAGGTCGCGCTCCACCAATCCAGTTCTGGCTTTCGCGAAAATGTCCGGGTTGCTTCGAAGCGCCACGAACGCCTTTCATCAGTCGTTTGTGCATTTCCTTGATGAGTCGCAACGAAACGGGTAGCCCCTTTGGATCTTGAAGCTGCTTGCGCGCAAAGTTCAAAGCATCGAGATAATTGCAAACTTCTTGGATATCCGCACTGGCCCGCTCCGGGTCAGCCTCGAAGTTGAGTAGATCACTAAGCGTTGCCTGAATCCCTTCGATCTGCGAGGACAGAACCGCCTCCTTGCGGATGAAGGCGTAGTTAAAAAAATCTGGGTTAGGAACCGAATCTGATGCGGTCTTAAGTTCCCTGATGGCGGCATCAGCGCTGAGGAGCATGTCTTGGATTTTGGGTGTTCGCTCTAGCGGCGGAACAGGTGGAAGCGATGATGGGACAAACGCTTTGACGGTCTCTCCCGTAGTAGTTGTTTCGACATAATGACCGGCTTGCCTGCTCATAAGCTTAGTAAAGAACACTTTACTAAGAAAGACCAGTAATAAAGGGAGCTTTACTAAAGAATTTTTTGGTAAAGTAGCCTTTATCTTGTTCTGGGCGACTTGGCTTATTCGTCGCAAAGATCGGAATTCAACTCACTCAAGTCAAGAAACTGGGGGTTTAATTCAGGGGCAGCAAAAGGGTGGAAACTTTGCTTGAGGCGTTTCTATGATCCAGAGTCTTTGCTCAAAAATGTTGAATGTCTGAAAAGCGGGTTCACTGCTGTCCGGCTCGGAGCGTAGCGTAAAGAACCTTGCGCTAAGGGCGGAAGCCACCGAACTGCAGGAACTCGCCGATGATCTCTGGCACCCGGAGGACCTTGCGACGGTATCCGGGAATCTTCGGATCGCCGTTGAAGCGGGACTGCGTTTCGAGAGCTGGCCGACCGATCGAGACAACGTAACGCGCCGGTGGCTCTGATCAGCCCATTTCGGGCCCAGACGGAATTCAGGTAGCTCGAAACCAGGTATCTTGGCGTTTCTTGCCAGCAGCTCCGCCGGCGGAGTCGCGGGAGTGGGCGTTTGACAGGGCTGATCGCTACAGGTCCTTTTACTGAAAAGACAAAACTCCGACAAGCCAGCATGCGGCTAAAGGGCTCCGCCATTGCGGTTTTTTGCATTCTCCTTTCGGGGGCCTTCTACTTCCTCCCGAGAGGTGGCCTGCCATTGCTGAGCGGTCGAGCTCCTGCCTCGAATGACGAAACAAAAGTTAAGCTTCTCGCCGCATCCGAAGTGTCAATGCGAGTTTTAGAGCTAGCCCGTCCGATCGCGTTATCGGGATTTCCGATCTGGAATGTGACGGCGACTCACTTCTCTATTCGCGCAGTCTGAGCCTCCCGGAAACCAAAAGTGTGAGCAGTACCTGGTTTACCCAGATTAAGTTTCCTGACCGGGCTTCCTGTCCCGAGTGGATCAGGATCACATCCCAAAGCTTCGAAAACACCCCGGCCTGATCATTTGGAACGAGAGGCGTCCTGCCGAGCTGAGGTTCCTTCCGGAAAGCTTGGATGAGGAAATTCAAAAAGTCTTCGAGCTTTCGAAGGATATCCAAGAAAGTTATCGGGCACCCGGCGCAAGAGGCCGTCCGCTAGTTTATTATTCCGGCACGAAGACTGAGTTTGTCTACGTTTTTATCCATGGTCCTTTCATGAATCATAACCAGTTTAGGTATTTGGCTGAAGCGTCTTTTTCTGAAGGAATCAATTCGATTTCCACGATACTTCCGGGGCATGAAATCGGTGAAGTAGGCGCACTTGGCCTCTATAATGAGACTGACTGGATAGAGCATGCGTGAAATGGGGACGAAAGTCATCGTCGTAGAGCAGAGTACGGGAGGGCTTATCGGTTTCATTCTCGGTCTCGAGAACAAGGTCGATGGGGCAATCCTGCTTCAACCAGCGTTCAGTTTGACAGCAAGGTCGTCTCTGGCCTCAATCTTTGGTAGCTTGCTGCAGTCTCTTTCCCTCACAGAGAGTCGCCTCAATCCCTTAGGGGGCCGGATGGTATCAAGGCTGATTTCCAGGAAACTACCCTGTCTTGCTCCCCAGTCAGGAGAGGTCTGCAATCTTCGTAAGAACTACATAGTTCCAACACGCTTTTATGCAGCTTCGAACGATGATGTGGTCGGTACCCCCGCGATTGAACGAGTTGTGGATGAAATAGGCCCCCCGATTGTCCAGCTTGAGGTGCATGACCGGGGCCACATGTTCATCCCCGCCCTCGGTGAGATCCGTGGATTCGCTGACGAGATCTGAAGTTCTGGCATAATTGATTCCGGCGCGGGCCGCTCGCGGCGGTTTTTACCAATAATTCCAACAACTCAAGTTATTCCCACCCGTCGACGATAAGTAGAGGGTAGAGGAGCACGCTGCCTTGAATCGTCCGCTGATCGCGTTCGCGTTTGGTCTCTTGGGAGTGCTGAGCTCGACCGCCTCCTGGTCGGCCAATGAGCTTTGCACGCGCAACTGGGCCGCGTTGTATCGCGAGCCCATGGAGCAGCAGCGGGAGATCGTCCTTTTCCGCGACGACTTCGAGATCGGCCGCTTGCCGCAGGATCGCTATCTTCTCGGCGCGGATGATTATCAGGAACTGTTCCGGAGCCATGGCGTCAAAGGCGACCCGTATCTCCCGGACGTGAGTGGCGATTACGCGAAAGTGACCCTGCTGAAGTCCGCGCCGCAGGGCTCGGTAATCAAAAAGGCTCCGCGTCCGACTGCTCCCGAAGGGAAGTACACGCGCGATCAGAAGCTCAAGGTTTTCCGCGCCCACCTCCGGGCGCTGCAGGGCGATGGCTTCTCGGATTCGATGCTGGACGTGTCGGTGAAGCTGATCGGGCAAAACGAGAACGCGCCAGAGATCACCAACGCCCTCATCGAATACGAGGTCTGGCTGAAAAGCCCGACACCGGGACACCCTTTTGAGTCCATCGCCTCGAGCGGCCGCACGCTCGCGATTCCGGGGAGCGGTGCAAGCGCCAAGCGCGAGACCGTCGAGCTCGCCACCGCCGGCGAGAATCGCTACTTCTGGTTCAAGCCCGAGGGCAGCGACACGCTCGTGCCCGCGCGCGTCCTGGACGTGCACAAGTTCCCGCCCAAGGATCGCTTCGAAGTGGAATACAACCAGCGCTATCAGGACAAGCTCACGGTGCTGACCGAGTGGTTCACCGAGGCTCCGGGCGGCGGCGCGCGCGTGCGCCACGTGGGCTCCATCCAGAAAAGCGAGATCGATTCCATCTCCGGGCTCTCTTCAAAAGACCGGATGGCCGCCGCCGAGAAATTCTTCGAGAGCCTCACGCCCCAGGAGGTCAAGACCGCGGTGCTCGCCGAGTCCCTTGGGCTCAAAGCCCAGGGCTACAGTGACTTCCTGCGCGCGCCCAACGTGAGCGGCGGCGCGTACTCCCCGACCGAGAAGATGACCCTGGACGGGCATGTCGGGATCCGCAGGCTCGTCGAGGAGAACTTCGGCTCTTACGATGACGTCATGACCGCGGCGGAACGGGCGAATCCGCGCCAGAATCCGCTGGATGTTTTCTCTCGCATGACGGCGCGCGAGGTGCTCGACCGTTTCGTGCCCAATAATCCGAATGCTCGTTACATCTTCGTGATCACGGAGGATGGCAAACTGAAAGTGGCGCCTTATGGCTCGGTCGAAAACAACCTGCGCCCCTTGCTCCTCCGGCTCGGCCATGGCCGCAAGATCCTCGCGGCCGGTGAGTTCTCGCAGGCGCGGAACGGCGAGCTCTCGGTCACCCTGCGCTCGGACAACTACGCGAGCGTGGAGGGGCGTTTCGCGGACCAAGCCGGGCACCTGGGCCAGAACGACAACGTGAACCATTTTGTCCGCGCCACGATGGAGCTGCAGGGCGGGAGGCGGGTGGGCTCGATCGGCTCGCGTACCGCCGAATCCTGGGACAACGTCGTTTTCAACGACGTCAAAGGCAAGTACGAGTACGCCGATGGCCCCGACATGGAGTTCAAAGACCCCTACCAAGCCAGTGCGGACAAGGCCAAGAAACGCGGGGCCGGCGGCGAAAGAGCGGAGCGGGGCCGGCAGCACTACGATGGCCACGAGAGCCGCGAGCAGAAGGACTTCTTTGACTCCTTCTTCACCGCGGACAATACCGAGCTGAAGCAGCTGGACTGGGCCCGCGACCGCAAGGACGCCGCGCCGCTCTCCTTCGAGAAGTGGGTCGGCGAGGCGGATCCCGCCATCTCACGCCTCACCGGCAAAGCCAAGAAAGAGGAAATCGACCGCGCCACGCGATACCGCGGACACCGCATGCAGTGGGCGCATTACGTGCTGGGCACGACTCCGGATTCCACCCTGGCGGAGATCAAGGCCTCCTACCGCAAGCTCGCCGCGCTCTTCCATCCCAAGATGGAAAAAGACAGCGACGTGACGTCAAAGCTCGTCAACGAGGCCTACACCCTGATCAAGGCTGACGCGAAGATCAAGGCCAAGGACTGAACATCGCCCTCACGGTGGCCCAGGGTATCGGGCCAGTCCGCCTTCGCGTGTCTGTCCGCCGGGGGACTGTTCTGGCAGTACGACGGTGAACTTCGAACCCTGTCCAGGCTGGCTTTGCACCTCAATGGTTCCGCCGTGGGCTTGGACGATTTGGCCGCAAAGATAGAGCCCTACGCCTAAGCCTCCAAAGGCGTTGGGAGAGACTCCCTGCTCGAAGCGGTCGAAGATCCTTCTTCGGGTCTGGGAGTCCATGCCGATTCCTTCGTCCGAGACTTCGAGGATGGCCTGCCTTTGCCGCTCTTGCAATCTGACCAGGATCGGGCGGCCACGCCCGAACTTCAGGGCGTTCGAAACGAGGTTCGTCACGAGTTGATCGAGACGTGCGGGATCCCAGTTTCCCGTCACGTTGGGATGGATGTCGCTTTGAAGGAGATGGGCACAGTCGGGGGAGGCATTCCTGAAACGGTCCAGCGCATGCAACGCCAGCTCCGAGAGGTTGGTCCGTCTCTTCTGAATGACGAATTTACCGGCGGAAAGGCGGCTCACATCCAGGATCCGCTCAATGAGGCCGATCATCCTGTCCACCTGTCCTTGCGCCGATCCCAAGAGCTGCTGGATGCGCCCCGTCTCCCGCGTCATTCCGGATCTGGCGGCGATCTGGCGCGTTTCCCTCTCGATCAACCGAAGCTCGACCTTGAGCGGAGTGAGCGGCGTATTCAGCTCGTGCGAAGCCGCCGCTATGAAGTCGTCCTTCAGCCGCACCGCCCTTGCCGCCATGAGCGAGGCGGCGCGCTCCTGTTCGAGGAGGCGTTGGCGTACCTCGACCTCCTGGGCCAGCTGCGCCTCGCGATCCCGGCGTTCATGCAGCAGCTGGGTCAGCTCGAGGTGGGGTATCCTGAGGGTCGCGAACTCCTCGCCATAGATCCGGGCGAGCTCTTTTTGCTCCCCTTCCGTGAGCAATTGCGAGTCTTTCACCAGTGCGTGGGCCGTGGCGCTTCCGATCGCCGCCGAAAGCGCGCGCTCGACCTCGGTGACGAGACTCGACAGTTCCGAGAGGGTGAGCTTCTCCTCGCGGGGTACTTTCGCCGCTTCGAGGCACTCCGTCAGTTTGGCGCGCGATACCTCGGGGGCGAAATAGTGCCGGAAGAGAGAGACGGTCTTCTCGCGTTTGTCCTCGAGCGACACTATCCTCGGCAGATGCGGGAGGCGGATCGCGAGCGGAGGGGGAGGTCCCCTGAGGATGTCAACGACATGGGCTGCGCGCAGTCGCTCGCGGGCGGATGCCTGATACGCGCCGGAGCCCAGGAAATAGAAGCTGAAGCCCAGCACGACGGCGAAGAACGCGTTTGAAGCGATCGTCAGCTGATCGAACCAGCCAAGCGGCGATAGAATTCCGGCCTTGATCAGGGCTGGCTGCGCGCTCGTCGTCAGCCAAACGATTAATCCTCCGATGAGGCTGGACCAGGCGCCTGCGCGGTTGCCTTCTCTCCAGAACAGCCCGCAGACGAACGCGGGGAACAGGATGAAGACTCCACTGAACGAGATCATGCCCAGCTCGGACAGTTGGGTGTGCTTTCCCAGGAATCGGGCCGTCAGGTAGGATGCGCCGATCATGGCTGCGGCCGCTGCCCATCGGATTTGAAGCAGTTTCCTGAAGACCGACTCGGGGGCCTTGAGCAGGTGGAGCAGCGGCAGCACGAGGTGATTCGAGATCATGGTGGAGATCGCCATGGTCTCGAGCATGACCATTCCCGTCGCGGCGGAAATTCCGCCCAAGAATACGACCAGCGAAAGCCACCGTTGCCCCATCCGGGAGGGGATCAGGAGAAGATATTCATCGGAAAGCCCCGGATCGACTCCGAGCAGCATGCCCGCGAGCGCGATTGGGTGCACGAGGACGTTGATCAGGAAGAGCAGCAGCGGGAAGGCCCAGATCGCGGTCCGCAGATGGGATTCACGCGCGCACTCCACCACCCCGACGTGAAACTGCCTGGGAAGCAGAAGAATCGAGGGAAGCGAGATGACCAGCTGGGCGAACCAGGTCGATGCGGGCACGCTGGTCCTGGCCGGTGACGGGAGCGCCTCCGCTCTCGCATAGATCTCTTCGAGTCCGGTGAAATTGCCGTAGATGATGACGAGGCCGGCAATGATGAAGATCATGAGCTTGATGCCGCATTCGACGGTCAGGGCCAGGATCATCCCCGGATGCCGTTCGGTGGGGATCAGGCGGCGCAGCCCGAACAGGATTGTGAAGATGGTGAGCAGGGCGACGGTGATCAGGCTCGTGGCTTGGGCGCTGGGCGAGTCAGACGGAAGCCCCATGATCAGGGCGGAAGTATCCTGGATCGCCTTGATCTGGAGCGCGATATACGGAAGCAGCGCGAAAATCATGATCAGGGTCACGAAAGCGGCCATCTTTCGGGAGTCGCCGTATCGAATGGAGAGGAAGTCGACGATCGTGGTGATCCTGTAGAAATTCTTGGCGCGGATCAGCTTCCGGTAAATGAACCACGAAAGCGCGGCGCATGCGGTTACGGCGAGGTATTCGGAAATGAAGAGGACGCCCGACTGTGTGGCGTTCCCGATTTCGCCATAGTAGGCCCATGCGGTGCAGTAGACGAGCAATGAAAGCGAGTACAAAGCCGGGTGATCCATCGGGTTTCGCCCCGCGGCTACGGCTTTCTCCCCGAGCGCGGCGATGAGAAAAAGCGCACCGATGTAGAGCAGGATGGCCACAGTGATGCCGTACGGGCTGAACACCTGCTATTCCCTGGGGAGCGCCGTGGAGAGTCCGGCTAGGAGGATGATGAAGGAGAGCCAGATCAGATTCAAGACCAGGTAGACCGACCCAATACCGACGGACTTGCCCGGGAGTGACATCCCGGATAGCGCGGGTAAGGATCCGAAGATCAAGAAGAGAGTCGCGACTGTGAGCCAAGACGCGGGTTTCCCGGCTATCCGTCGGATGATCACCCCGTCCGGGGTATGCAACACTCAGACCGTGATCATGTTGATCAGCGAGTGCTGGCGCCCAACGAGCTCGTCGTTCTCAAGGCGCATCAGCCGATGAAGGCTGAAGTCCTCGACCGTGAAGCTCGCCATCACGCAGCCTGCGAGCACCGCGCGACGCAGGAGGTTCTCCCATTGGCGCGGGTCTTCCTGCGCCATCTTGCGGTCAGCGCCGGCTTCGGCCAGGAAGCCCATGAACGCGCCGGCGAAGCTGTCTCCCGCGCCCGTCGGGTCGACGACCGACTGCACCGGGAACGCCGGAGCGATGAACATCCCGTTCGGAGTGAAGAGCATGGCTCCGTACTCGCCGCGCTTGATGATGACGACCGAAGGACCCATCGCGCGGATCAGCTCGGCGGCCTTGATGATGTTGCGCTGGCCGGAGAGGAGATACGCCTCGCCCTCGTTGACTGAGAGGATGTCGACGCGCTTGAGCGTCTTCTTGAGCTCGTCGGGCTTGCCGGCGATCCAGAAGTTCATGCTGTCGCAGGCGACGAGCTTCGGGCTGTTGACCTGGTCGAGCACGCTTTGCTGGAGGATGGGGTCGATATTCGCGAGAAAAACATAAGGCGCGTGGCGGTGATTGTCGCCTAACTTGGGATTGAAATGCTCGAAAACATTCAGCGCCGTGGAGAGCGTCTTGGCCTCGCTGAGGTTCTGATCGTACGATCCCACCCAGTGGAACGTCTTGCCGGCGACCACCTGGACGCCCGTGACGTCGATCCGCCGCTGGGAGAGCCAGCCCAGGTGCTGCTTGGGGAAATCCTCGCCGACGACGCCCACGATCTGAACCGGGGCATAAAACGACGCGGCCACGGAGAAGTAATTCACGGAGCCGCCCAGAACGGCCTCAGCCTTGCCGGCAGGAGTCTGAACGGTATCAAAGGCCATGGAGCCCACTGCCAGGATCGATACAGGATGCGTTTTCATTTGCCCTGGACTTAAACCGGGCCAACGTGCCGTGTCAATAACGGATCTCGCGCGGGTCGATGATTTCCCTGGGTTTCCTGGGCGCAGGAGCTGCTGGAGGCGGCGGCGTCAGCGAGTCGATCGCCGCAAGCACGTTTTCAAAGCCTCTCCAACCGCGCCCTCGCGGTTCCCAGGCCTCTCCGGGATGCGAACATTCCCGGCAAAAGAGCCGGAAAGGCAGGTTTCCCGAGCCCGCTAGAGGAATCGCGATCCAGCTTCCCGTCGAGGTCATCCAGATCGCGCCGGCCTCATCGACCAAGGCGGGCATCGAGACGAGCGACTTGTGGATCGCCCGTGCATCCTTCGCCTCCTGGTAGCCTCGGGTCCCCAGGCTGTGCTCCCAGGCGGCACGAGAGGGCGGGTGGGCCTTTTCCCAGGCATGCATCGCTTCGGTCTCCGCGATCGAGTACGCGATCGAGCCCAGCCAAAGCGAAACTAGCAGGAAAATGGCGCCGCGGATGCGGGACCGTGTCAGCGGATGAGCGCTGAGAGGCTTCGGGAGCCTTTTTCGAGCCTGCTCCTGTAGAGCGCGTACTCGTCTCTGAAGGCGATTGAAAGCCTCAAAGACACGCAGGCGATCAGCGAGATCCATAGACAGGCCTCCAGGAGAGTTTGCCCGTTTTCAGTGAGGTTTCGAAATTCAGAGGGCCGTCGGGACCTGTTTGGTCGCTGTCGTCCACTCCGCGCTCCATTTTCCATGATTCGCTCCTTCGTCTGCAGGGGCGTCCGGGGTAACGCCCTCGGCGGCGGACTCGAAAATCCGGGCCATCGCGTGTCGGTGCGAATGTCGAACCTGCACCAGGAACTCCACCGGCATCTTTCCGACCCAGTGCAGCCCCCGAGGGCCGACGGGATCAGGAGGTGGCCGCACCCAATCCAGCGCGGGCAGCGGAAAGGGCTGATCGCTGAAATCGCCACAGGAGACCCGGCTGAACCAGCTCACTCGATGAAGGTCCCAGCGCTTGCGGAGGAAGTCCTGCCGGGCGACCTCCAGCAGCAGCGCCGTTTCGAGCGCGGGAATGAGGGCCGGGGTGAGAGCGGCAGCCTGAATGGAAACCCGCAAGGCTGCGATCTCCCGATTGGCCGCCAGGACCGAATTGATCGTGTCCCGGAGCCGCAAAGCCGCCTCCGCGGTACAGCGATCCAGCCGCAGCTGGAGTTCCATCGTCTCGCGCCATTGCCGCAGGACACTCCAGGTCCCGAAGCTCGCGGCCAACAAAATGCCGAGAGCCAGCAGAAGCGGAATGGATACGGCGCCTCGGTTTTTCATCGGAGTTCCTGGAGCCGAGGCAATGCGACGCGCTCCGTGGCTCTTCCGCAGTTTCCCGAGGCCACGACCTCGATCGGGGTCTCCTCGACCGTGATCCATCCCGAGCCTTCCGCTTCGAGCGCACCGGTCAGCCGGGCGTGCGCCTTCTCGAATACCTGATAGGCGCAGCGGGTCGTTTGCCACTCGGCCTTCACCAGAGTGATGGTGCCGCCCAGCGTGGCCATGATCAGAAAGAGGGCCAGAAGCAGCTCGGTCACTTGAGCGTCAGCTCTTTATGGATGTTATCGGAAGCCTGCTGGATGTTCTCCTTGATCCGCGTGCCCAGGGTTTTCGTCACCCCGATCGAGACGATCGCGATCAGCATGACGAGGATGATGTATTCGGTGAGACCTTGGCCGAGGTTGTTCCTGAGGGATTTCATTTTCGCTCCTTTACGATTTGCTACGATTTGCAGCGGCTTCTTGAAAATTCCGCGCCCGGCTAAAGGCTCTTGGAGAGCGCCAAGGGAGCGACTGACGGACAAGGTTTCCGAATCCGGACTTCCCCAGCTCATTCGATTGACAGCCTAGGAGCGCGTGGCTATCATCAAAAAGTGGAGCGAAAACAACGATTTTTCATCTATGACCGCAAGGAAATGGGAGTGCTGCTCCTGCTCGGGGTCATGGTGGCCTTCTTCGCCTTCACTTTAGGGGTCCACCTCGGCAAACGCGTGGGGGCGAAGGCCCTGGCGCCAGGCTTGGGTCTGGAGGCGACGGCCATTCCCGCTTCCGAGGACAAGGTCCCGAACCGCCAGGAAATTCAGGAGCAGGCCAAGAACGCACAGGCTACTGCCGACGAGAGTCTGAGCCACGCTTTGCACGACGAGGTGGTCCGCACCGGAGTGAAGCTCGACTCCGCCCGACAGATCGATCTTCCGGAAAAGCCGGTTTCGGCTCAAGCGGGCGCCACCACGCCGGATCCGAAGACGCGCGAGGCGTCCGCGCCGAAGCTTTCGGACGAAAGCTTCGAGTCGATCGAGGCAGCGCGCCGACCGGTGCCCCTGGGCAAGTTCACGTTGCAGATCGGTTCTTATCCTTCGGTCATCGAAGCCAAGGACCAGGTGGACTCGATGGAAGCGCTGGGCCTCAAGCCCTTGCTGCGCGCCGCGGAGATCAAGGGCAAGGGGAAATGGTACCGCATCTATCTCGGCGGCTTCGCTTCGAAAGAGGATGCGGAAAAGGCCGGGCAGCGCTATCGTACCCAGCATGTGATCGATTCCTACATCTCCTCGAAGATGCCGGAATCGTGAACTCAGAAAACCGAAGCACGAGCAGGCACGAGCAACGAGCATAAAATGAGCAAACAGACGATAACTCGCGTCGAGAAGCCCTGGGGTCACGAGCTGATCTGGGCGAAGACCGGCGATTACGTGGGAAAGATCCTTCACATCAACAGGGGGCACCGCCTCTCGTTGCAGTACCATCGCGTGAAGGAGGAGACCATCTATGTCTCCACGGGATCGATGATCCTGCTGATCGAGGATGACCAGGGCGTCTTGCAGGAAGTGCCCCTCAAGGCGGGCGAGGCGCACCACATCGCGACGGGCCGGAAGCACCGGATGATCGCGACCGAAGACTGCGACGTGTTCGAGGTGTCGACTCCCCACCTGGACGATGTCGTGCGGCTCGAGGACGGCTACGGCCGCCAGGGCACGTCGAAGGCCTGATATGGGTGAAGCAGAGAATCTATTCCTCGTGATCATGGCCGGCGGAAGCGGCACGCGCTTCTGGCCGAAGAGCACCGCGCGCAAGCCCAAGCAGCTTTTATCGTTCG
This sequence comes from Oligoflexia bacterium, assembly GCA_023701205.1. Taxonomy (GTDB): domain Bacteria; phylum Bdellovibrionota; class UBA1018; order UBA1018; family UBA1018; genus JAMPXJ01. The sequence goes on along the minus strand of JAMPXJ010000015.1, from coordinate 91,423 downwards.
GAAAGCGCGACGGGGAATCCGGCAAGGCGGAGTCGGAGTCGCCTTCTCTTCTGGGCATGACGCTGGCGCGATTCGATGGGATCGTGCCGCGCGATCAGCGGCTGATCGTGACCACAAAGCTGCTCGGCGATGCCGTTGCCGGCCAGGCCGCCGGCGCGACCGTGCTGCAGGAACCGCAGGGACGCAACACGGCTCCCTGCATTTACTGGGCGGCGCGGGAGATCGCCAAGCGCGACCCGCGTGGCGTGATGCTGGTGATGCCGGCGGATCACTACATTGCATTTCCGGAACGTTTCCGCGAGACCGTGCGGCAGGCGGCGCGCTGGGCCGCCACGCACGACGACCTGGTGGCGCTCGGCGTGAAGCCGGCGCGGCCGGAGACCGGCTATGGATACCTGCGCATCGCACCGGGAGTCCTGGGGGAAAAGGGCTGTCGAAAGGTCGAGGCGTTCGTCGAAAAGCCCGCGTTGGAGAAGGCGCGGGAGTTCGTGAGCTCGGGCCGTTATCTCTGGAACGGCGGGATGTTCCTCTGGCGCGCCGAGGTGATCCTGGCCGCGTTCGACCGGCATATGCCGGAGATGGAAAAGGCCTGGACTCAGGCGCAAGGCGAGATCGGGGAAGCCTATCCGCGGATGACCGCGACTTCCATCGATTACGGCGTCATGGAGAAGGCCGACAACGTAGTCTCCTTTCCGCTGGACTGCGGCTGGGACGACGTGGGGAGCTGGACTTCGCTCGAGGGCCTCGCTGACGCGCTCGGAGCGCGCCATGAAGCGGGGACCGTGGTCGGAGGGGAGGCGCTCTCGATCGACGCGTCCGGAAACATCGTGGATGTGCCCGGAAAAGTCGCGGCCCTCCTCGGCGTGAAGGACCTCATCATCGTCCAGCAAGGCGAGGTCCTGCTCGTCGCGGACAAGAATCGCGCGCAGGATATCAAGCTGATCGTGGAGCAGGTCAAGCTCCAGAAGCCGCATCTGGCCTGATCATTTCGGAGGGAAATCCGCGCAAGAGCTACTTGCCGGGTATGGCGCGCTTCTGCTCGTTGATGGCGCTGATCGCCAGAACGACCTTCTGCATCTGGTAGGCGGCCATGAAAGTCTCGGTATTCACGCTCGTGTAGACGTCCGTGCTGGATTTGATCGTCAGGTTGGAAGCGTAACCCAGCTTGACGAGCTGCTGGAACTCGTCGACGCGGAAAGGCTCCTTGCCCGTAAGGGCCGTCTCGGTCTGGCGAATATCGGCCAGGTTCACGATCGTGAGCCCCGTCGCGGGATCTTTCTTGTACTTGGGCATGTGCTTGGCCATGAGACTCATGATGAGGAAACCGCGGCCCGTGAGATCGTGCCGTTTGGAAGGTTCCAGGAGATTTTCCTCGTTCAGGTAAGTGATGAGCCGCTCCAGCTGGTCGGGGTCGCGCAGGATCACTTTCGTGCCTTCCTGCTCCGTCGCGATCGACATGAGGCCGCATTCCGAGAGCACGTCCATGAGCGTCGTGATCTTGGCCACGGGAACGCCCATGATCTGGTTGGCATACCGTTGCAGCAGGCCCACGCGGACCTCGAGGCCGGAGCCCACGTTCTGGCCGTTGCGCGTGGCCACGAGCAGGATGCCCGTGCAGATTTTCATCACGTCGGTCGGCGAGAGGTACACGTAATGCGCGGAGCGCTTGCCGTCTTTTTCGGAGTAATCGAAGGCGGTGCTCGCTGACTCGAGCTGCCGGATGCGGGTGCTCGAGGTACGCAGGCGGCCGACCACGGTCTTGAGCAGCATTTTCAGCCACTCGGGCATCTTGGCAAGCACCTGCATGAACGCCGGCCCGGAGATCTCCATCAGCTCGCAATCCGTGAGCGCCTCGCCCGAGGCGGAGCGCGGGTTGCCGTCCAGGAACGCGAGCTCGCCTAGGATCTGGCCCGAATGGACCGTGTCGATCTCGATATGGGAATCACCCTTCTTCTTGTAGAGGCGGATCATTCCCGAGCGCAGGAAGTACATCGCGCGCGAGTTCTCGCCTTCCGAAAAAAGAAGCTCGCCTTTTTTGAGCCGTCTGATCTGGCCCGAAGGTGAGGCGGCGTTTTGTGTGGGTCCCGTCGGCGCGGGAGATCTAGCGGGAAGAGCCATCTTACGAATCTTTTCGGCAACCGGAACCCCGAACATTAGCAGCTCTTTCAGGCGATCTGCGTCAGATTTCGCCCAAGGAAAATCCACCACTTAAGCGAGTCGCGAAGCGACAAGCGCCACTGCGTCAAGATAGCAACGTGAAAAATGGGGCCCCACCTGGGGTGCGCGAGAGCCGAGCGAGGAGCGTAGCGACGAGCGGAGTTCGCGCACTATAAAGAAGGGGCAAGCCGCGGCTTGCCCCTTCGGGTGACCTGGATTCCTCGAGCCAAAAGGCCGCTACGCATCCTTCGACTCCCGGCTTCCGGGTCTCATTCGAGGTGGGCTGCATCGCTTGGGGGCGGTTGAGAGGATGCCAGCCGTGCGACCTCGTCGCAGGCGAAAACTTCAATTCCCGTGCCGTGAAATCGGGAAGTTGACGCAGCTCCGCGAGGCGTCCTCCGTGCTATCTCATCGATGTGGAGTCAGTCCAGTTGCTCTCATTTTATCGAAGTCTCGGCGCATGGCCCCGCACGGAAAACGAGCTCGGCGCGGTCACCGAAAAGCTGCTCCAGCTCACGGGCGCGCCGTTTGCGGCACTCTACCTTTTCGAGCGGGAGAGAAAGGAAAGCGGGAACTCGGGCCAGGAACGGATCGCCTTCCGGTTCCGCGACGCGCAGGGCGCGCCGGCGAAGGAGTCGCTCGAGGAGTTCCTCAAGAAGCAGCTCAAGCAGGTGGTCGATCTCGGGGCGGGACTCAAGCAGATCCAGATTCCGGCGGAAAACCTGCCTTGGCCGCAGCTGAGCGGCGCGCGGCACCTCACGCTGGCTTCCATTTCGGGCGAGACGAAGACCGACTCCACGGGCGCCGGGGGGTTCGGTGCCGCCGAAGCGGGCTGGATCGTGCTCGGGAGCGAGAAGGCGCTCTCGCCCAAAGAGGAGATCCTGCTGCTCGCGGTCGCGCAGAAGCTCTCGGAGCTCGCGCGCGTGAGCCGTCTGGAGACGGCGATCCAGCTCCGCGGGCAGTTTCTCTCGATCGCGAGCCACGAGCTCAAGACCCCGTTGACCTCGATCTACGGGATCCTGCAGCTGCAGGAGCGAATGTCGCGGCTGAAGCGCGACCATGGCGGACCCGAGCCCGTTTCGTCGGCGGGCGCCCAGGGTCCCGACCAGAAGCGCTCCTATCTCAAGATCCTGCTACGGCAGGTGGAACGGCTCAACGAGCTCATCGATGGCCTGCTCGACGTCTCCCGGATCCAGAACAACCGTTTCATGGTGGAACCCACCGAGACGGATGTGGCGGCGCTCGTGCGCGACACCGTCCAATCCCGTCTGAGCGTGATCGCGCAGGAGGCCGGAGTGAAGCTGCAGGTGGAGATCCCCGAATCGGTTCGCGCCGCGGTGGATCCCGTGCGGATGGAGGAGGTCGTCACGAACCTCGTGATGAATGCCATCCGTTTCTCGCCCGAGGGCGGAGTCGTCTGGATCCGACTCCGTTCGGAACGCGAAGCCTTCCGGCTTACCGTCCGCGATCAGGGGCCGAACGTCCCGTCGGAAGATCGGGAGCGGATCTTCCAGCCTTTCGAGCGCGCCCAGCGAACGAGCCGGCTGGGCGGATTGGGCCTGGGGCTGTACATCTCGCGCCAGATCGCGCTGCTTCACGGCGGGAACGTGAGCCTGGTCGAAAGCCTGCCCGGCAAGGGCAACGTCTTCGAGGCTTATTTCCCCATGCGATCGGCGAACGTCATTTCCGCCTGAAACCGTAGAAAAACGCCGCCGCCATGAGCGACCAGAACACCCAGAAGGCCGGTTGCGAGGCCGAGTGGAAGTCGATGCCCGGGAAGCGGAAGCCTTCGACGATGAGCTTGGTCCCGATTACCAGGATCAGCAGATAGGCGCTGGTCTCGAAGCGGGGAAAACGCTCCAGGAGCTTGAGAAAGACGCTCGCCGCGAAGCGCATCATGACCACGCCCATGAAGCCGCCGGTGAACACGATCCAGAACTTGTTGGTCAAGGCGACCGCCGCGAGGATCGAATCGACCGCGAAGGCGATGTCCATCAGCTCGATCAGCAGGACGGTCTTCCAGAAGCCGGGAGCGCTCTTCGGCGATTTCTGCTCGTCCTTGCCGGCGAAGAAAAGATGCTTCACGGCGATGAAAACAAGGTAGCCGCCGCCAGCGAACTTGACCCAGGTCCAGCGCATCAGTTGCGTGACGATGGCGAGCGAAAGCAGGCGGAAACCGATCGCGCCGGCCAATCCGTAAGTGAGCGCCTTGCGCTGCTGCTCGCGCGGCAGGTGCTTGGCCATGAGCGCGAGCACTAGGGCGTTATCGATCGAGAGGATTCCCTCGAGGAACGCCAGGAAGCCGATCAGGAACAGATCGTGGGTCGTGATATCCATTGCGCCTCGGTTACCATCGAAAAAGGGGGGACGCAACGCGCCAGCCACCGAGTGGCCTTGGTCAACCCTGGAGAAAACTCATTGTTCGGTGATTTAAAGTGGTGAGCCATCACAGACTCGAACTGTGGACCCCCTCATTAAAAGTGAGGTGCTCTAGCCGACTGAGCTAATGGCTCACCGAACGCCGCTTTCGATTGATTGCGACAAGGTTTGCCATGGTTACCAGAGACATTTGCGGAGTGCAAGCGTCTGTGTTTCAAATTTTCTCAAATTTTTTGGAACGGATCGGAAACGATCCAGGTCTCTTCCCGACCCGGTCCCGTGCTCATCAGTACGACAGGCACCTTGAGGAACTCTTCGATGGTCCGGATGTAATCCTTGAGCTCAGAGGGAAGATCCTCGATTCCCTGGACTTTCGAGCGGTCGTACTTCGGCCAGCCGGGCAGCACTTCGTAGGCGGGCTCGACCCGCTCCAGATCTTCGACACACGAAGGCAGGTCGTAAACGGTATTCCCGCCCAGGCGATAAGAGGTGCAAAGCTTCACGTGATCGAAGCCATCGAGGATGTCGGCTTTCATGAGGGCGAGGCCCGTGATGCCGTTGACCTCGACCGCGTATTTCAGGGCGACGAGGTCCAGCCAGCCCACGCGCCGCGGGCGTCCCGTCGTCGCGCCGAACTCCGAGCCGATCCGGCGGATCTCCCGGGCGGTTTCGGCTTCCGTATGCTCGATCTCTGTTGGGAAGGGGCCGGTGCCCACGCGGGTGGTGTAGGCTTTCGTGATTCCGATGACTCGTACCGGGAAGCCCGGGCCCAGGCCCGAGCCGGTCAGCGCACCGCCCGATACGGTATTTGACGAGGTGACGTACGGATAAGTCCCATGGTCGACGTCGAGCAACGTCCCTTGCGCGCCTTCGAAGAGGATCGGGCGCTCCTGTTCGAGCGCCTGGGCGAGAAGGGAGCGGACGTCAGCGATGTATGGCTTGAGCCGCTCGCCCAAGGCCAGGCATTCCTCGTAAAGCGGGGCGATCTCGATCTCCGGGGCTCCGAAATGGTGCTTCAGGAGAACGTTCTTCTCCTCGATCGCCTTGGCGAGCTTCGCGCGCAGAAGCTCCGGCCGCAGCAGATCGACGACCTGGATGCCGCGGCGGGCGACCTTGTCTTCGTAGGCTGGACCGATGCCCCGGACCGTGGTGCCGATCTTGCCCTTGGCCGCGCGTTCCTCGCGAAGCTTGTCGAGCAGTCGGTGGTAGGGGAGAATCACGTGCGCCCGCTCGCTGACCCGTACCGCCTCGTGCGGCTCGGCGCTGAAGGCGTTGCTGGCACGGAGCGATTCGACTTCCTCGAAGAAAACCGCCGGATCGAAGACCACGCCGTTGGCGATGAGGCAGATCTTCCCGGGATGGAGGATGCCGCTCGGGATCAGGTGCAGGACCGTCTTGCGGCCGTTCACGACGAGCGTGTGGCCCGCGTTGTTGCCGCCCTGGTAGCGCACGATGTATTCGGCCTGCGCGCTGTAGAGGTCAACGACCTTGCCTTTGCCTTCGTCTCCCCACTGCGCGCCAACGATCACCACGTTCATGAGCTATCCCTCCGCGAAGGTCTTGAGTACCGCGCCGACGCCCTTGCCGAGCTCCACCTTATGGCCCAGCTCGTTCAGCACGAGCTCCAGGCAGGAGATCCCGGTGGTGATGTCGAACCTGTCCACGTAGCCGAAATGCGAAAGGCGGATGATCTTGCCTTCGAGCTCGTCCTGGCCGCCGACGATCGTCACGCCGTATTTGTCACGCATGAGCTTGGGGACGGCCTTGCCGTCCTTGATCGACGCCGGGAGCCTGACTGCCGTGACCGCGGTCGAAGGCGCTTTCTTGGCGAGGAGCTCGAGACCGAGCGCGGCCACGGCGTTGCGGGTGGCCTTGGCCAGGAGCTCATGTCGGCGGAAGACGTTGTGCAGCCCTTCTTCCTTCAGCAGGCGGAGGCTTTCCTGGAGTCCTTGCAAGAGCGAGATCGCGGGAGTCCAGGCGGTCTGCCCCTTGGCCTGGGCTTTGCGCTCCTTGGGAAGATCGAAGTAGAAGTGCGGCAGATCGCAGCTTTCGGTCATCGCCCAGGCCTTCTCGCTGAGCGCGATCATCGCGAGTCCCGGCGGGATCATGAGCGCCTTTTGGGAGCCGGTGATCAGGACGTCGATGCCCCAGTCATCCATGGGGAGATCGAAGACGCCGCAGGCCGTGATGGCATCACAGACGGAAAGCATCCCGGCGGACTTGGCGATCCGGCAGATCTCCTGGGTCGGCATGCGCACGCCGGTCGAGGTCTCGGAGGCCTGGAAGAGCACGGCGCGCGCGTCGGGGTTCACCTGGGCGAGGGCCTCGAGCTGGGAGGGCTCGATCGCCTCGCCGTTCTCGACCTTGAGCTCGATGGGCGCGAGCCCGTAGGCGAGGGCGATCTTCGTCCAGCGCTCGCCGAATTTTCCGCCATTGACGACAAGAACCTTGTCCCCGCGGCGGAAAAGATTGGAAACCGCGGCGTCCATTCCGCCCGTGCCCGTGCAGGTCAGCACGAGCACGTCCTGTTTGGTCTGAAAGAGATATTTCAGGTTCCCGCGGACATCGTCGAAGATCGCCTGGAAGGCTGGCGTGCGATGATGGATGATCGGGCGCGCGAAAATCGAGCTGACCGATTCAGGAATCTGCGTGGGCCCGGGCGTCAGGAGATAGGTTTTTTTCATCGAGTTTTCAGACTCAGGCTCAGTGAGCGCTCTTGCCGCCTTTGACCTGGCGGCGATTGCGCTTGTCGAGCATCATCGTGTCCATGATGGCGAGCGCTTCGTGCCGGAGGTCATTCTCGTAGATGAAGCGGTAGAAGTTTTCCATGTCCGGGTGGTGCCGGAAGTTCTTGAACGAGGCTGACATCTCCGTCGAGCTGCCGGCCGCGGCGAGCGCCGCCTCGTTGCTGTCGCCGCCGCTCGAAGCGGCCGCGCGGTCTTCCTGCTCCTCGAGCTCATCGGGATCGACGGGGGCGCCTTCCTCGGCGGCCGGGGCGGGAGCTTCGGCCGCCTGGGCGCCTTTGGCGGCCTTCTTGCCTTTTTCGGCTTTCGGGCTTTCGGCTTTGGCGGCTTTCGCCGGCTTCTTTTCGTTCTGCTTGGCGGCTTTGGGTGACATAGCGGTTACTCCCAGGGTTTCTCAGGCTTTCAGGCGTGGAGGCTCTCGGCGTTCTCGCACTGCGCCGATTGGGTCGCCTGCACGAGTCCGTACCGGTGAAGCTTGTTATAAAGAGTCTTGATCGTAATGCCAAGGCTTTGCGCGGTTTTTGTCTTATTGCCGTGGTTGTACGCCAAGGTCCTCAGGATATGGTTCTTTTCGACTTCTTCGAGCGGCATGTCAATCGTGAAGTCGTGGGATTCGGCTCGGGCCTTGGGCATGCGGATTCCGAAGGGGATGTCCTCGAGCTTGATCTCGTTGTTCTCGGCCAGGATCTTCAGGCGCTCGATCGTGTTCTGAAGCTCCCGGATGTTGCCCGGCCAGTCGTAATTCTGGAAGACGTCCATGACCCGCGGGTCGATCCGCTTGATCTGCTGGGACGGCCCGCCGAAACGGGAGTTCTTCAGGAAGAACTCCACCAGCATCGGGATGTCCTCCTTGCGCTTGCGCAGGGGCGGCATCCGCAGCGTGATCGTGTTGAGGCGGTAGAAGAGGTCCTCGCGGAAGCGGTTCTCCTTCACCTCGCGCTCGAGGTCGCGGTTGGTCGCGCTGATGACGCGCACGTTGACCTTGATGGGGCGCTTGCCGCCGATGCGGTAGAACTCGCCTTCCTGGAGGAAGCGCAGGAGCTTGGCCTGGATCCCGAGCGACATTTCCCCGATCTCGTCGAGGAAAAGCGTCCCGCCGTCGGCCGTCTCGCAGAGGCCGGTCTTCTGCGCGATGGCGCCGGTGAAGGAGCCCTTTTCGTGGCCGAAGAGCTCGCTTTCGAGCAGCGATTCCTGGAGCGCGCCGCAGTTGACGGTCACATAGGGCTTGTTTTCGCGCTCGCTTTTCAGGTGCAGGCGGCGCGCGATGAGCTCCTTGCCGGTACCGCTCTCGCCCTGGATGAGTACGGTCGCGTGCGTGGGGGCGATCTTGTCGACCATCGACAGGACGTTGAGCACGGCCGGGCTGGCGCCCACGATATCCATCGTTTTGTCGTTGCTCACGAGGGTCTTGAGGGCCTTGTTCTCCTTCTGGAGCAGCCGCTGCTGCTCGAGGATGCGTTCGTGCGCCTTGCGCAGCTCGAGAGTCTTTTCCTCGACCGCCTGCTGGAGCTTCTTGTTGAAGCTCTGCGCTTCGCCATAGATGCGGCGATTGGCCATCACGACCGCGAGCTGGGAGGCAACCGCCTCGAGCGTGATCAGGTCGTCCTGGTCGAAGGCGCCGGGCTGGTCACTCTCGACGTTGAGCGTGGCGAAGACGGCGTCGTTCTTGAGGATCGGAACGCAGAGCTCGGAGCGGGTGTTCACCGGGAGTGAGAGGTCGGTGTAGTGCGGGTCCCGGGTGACGTCGTTCGAAAGGTAGGCTTTGCGGCTGCGGATCACCGCGCCGGTGATGCCGCGGTCGATCGAGAGGCTATGGCCGATCTGCAGGTGCCCACGGTGGGCGCCCGCCTGGGCTTGCAGGGTGTAGGCCCGGCCTTCGACGCTCCAGATATTGATGCTGTAGTAGCTGAAATGGTTTTGGATGATGTTGACGATTTCCTGGTAGAAATCCTCGGAATCCAGGAGGCTTTGAAGCTTCATGGAGAGCTCGTTGAGCAGTCTCAGTTGAACGGCATGCTTCTGAACCATGCGGGCACTTCCTTGAAAAATTTGCAAAAGCTCTGAGAAAGTTTTGCAGCACGGCAGGCTTTTTTACCTGTCGACGCGCTGCACAATATAGTTTTTACATGGCTCCGTCAATCGTTTATTTGAGTTAAATAATAGGGAATACATCATGGGATAAATCCAAAGGGAAAGTATTTTAACTTATTGAATTTATAGCTTTTTACTGGTGACCCGCCGAGCGTCAATTGACCGGGGCGTACTTTCCGGGCTGGAACCAGAGCGTGATCCTGCCGATAGGCGACTGAGGGACATTTTCTGAGTCAATGGATACGACGCTTCATCGGCGGTGCGATCATGCTGGTGTGCTCGGGCGCCCCGGCGCGCGCGGCGGCGCCGCTCGACATCGTTCTCGATCTCGACTGGACGCTGGTCTATGAGATCTTCGATGATCGGCAGCTTACGGGCGCGACCCAGGATGTCTTCGAGATTTCCGGGCGTCGTTACGTCTTTGCGGATGGCGCGGGAGAATTCATCCAGCGCCTGCTCGCTCTGCCGGGCGCCCGCGTTTCGTTCTTCAGTGGCGGCGAGGAGGGGCGCAACCGCGCGGTGCTCGAGCGCCTCCGGCTTCCCGACGGGAGAACGGCGATGTCGATCGCGCATCGGGTGCTTTCGCGGGACGCGCTCGTCGCCGTACCTGGTGCCGCTGAAACGGCTCCTTTCACCGATCGTTTCAAGAAAGACCTCGGGCGCGCGCTTCCCGAGGCCGATCTTTCGCGGCTCATCTGGCTCGATGATCAGAAAGGCTTCGGGCTGCCGGAGCAGCAACGCAACCTGCTCCTGCTCGAGCCCACCTATGACTACCTCGCTCATTATCAGAGGGGGCGCGAGCAGGTCAGGCAAGGCCTGAAGCTGCGCTATCTCCCTCCCTCGCGCGAGCTCTGGGCACTCGAACGCGAGAAGCTCGCGCGCGCGCTCGGGCTGATCGAAGAGGCTGTCGCGCGTTCGGAACAGAGCGGTCGGCCGGTGGTGGAGGTTCTTCGTTCGCTGCAGTTCGACGGCCAAGGATTGAGAATCAATCCTCTTGGGCCGGAACAACGCCGTTTCTTCACGACGGGGCGGGAGAGGCTTCGGTTTCCGGAGCCTTGCCCGGCGGGGTTTCGGAAGCTTGTGTCCGATGGTGAGCTTGGTTTCTCGTCAAGATAGAAATGGGGGGTCTCTATTTTACAAGAACCCACGGCTCACCGGTTGTGTCCTTTAGGACACTTCTCGGCGGCTAATCACCTGACTAACGGTTGTTGCCAGTGATTGCTGATTATCGGAAATGACCTCGGAGAAACCCTGGGTTACGCACGGGGCGCCTGGCTTACCGCCTGCAATGACAATCAAGCAATGAAAACGCAGGAATTCGTTCGGATCATCGAAGCGAGCTTGGATGAGCTGGTTTCCCTGAAGCTGGAGCGCCCCGATTCCGGGCTGACGGACGGGATCTACCTCGACGTGATCCTGCACTACCAGCGTGCGGAGCGCTCCGAGCTTGCGAAGCTGGTTCAGCTGATCCCCGAGACCGATGGGGTGTGGACCGCATCACGGCTCCGCCTGATGATCCTCGAGAGGAAGATCGATCCGGAGTTGCTGGCGCGGGCGGAGCGGCAGGTCGCGGCGGTCTCGTCTTGGGAAGGCGAGTTGAGTATTCTTATAGGAATGACCTACACGATTCTGGAGCGGCACGCGATCGCGCGTGGCTGGTTCCACCGGGCGATCGGCGCGCTCGAGCGGATCGGCGCCCGGCGCAAGGCCGTGAAGGCTTTCCTCAATGTGGTGGTCGCTGATACCCACGTTTATCCCGAACGGAACCCGATCGCCGCGTACCATGACGTCTATCGCCGGGCGATGCGGCCGCACTGCCGCGAGCTTTCAGTCGCGAGCACGGCGCTGCTGAATATTTCGCGGGAATACCAGGAAATGGGCGCCTCGCTCGCGGCGCTCAAATTCTGCAACCAGGCGGTAAAGCTGATCGCGCGCGACTTCGGCAGCCTGACTTATTTCCTGGCGCTGGCCCATCGCTGCAACCTGCTCCTGGAGCTTGAACGCCTTGCCGAGGCGCGCGTGGATTACGAGCTCGCGAAGGCTTCGGGTTTCGCCGAGGTTCAGGCCGCGCTGGAGGTGTTGAGCGTCGCGTTTTCGCCAGAGGAGCTTTCGAAGTCCTGTCCCGAGGCCCTTCCGGCCGGTTGGCGGCGTCGCCGCGAGGCCTGGCTGCAAAACGGCGGGATTCAGGCGAAGGTGCGCCTCTCCGCGCTCGAGGAGAAGCTCGTTCGTCTGCTCGGGAAGGGCCCGAGGAGCGGGAGTTTCTCATGGAAAAGCTTTATGGGGAACGGCTGGGCTACGAAACCCGCTTGAACCGGTTCAAGGCGCTGCTGGCGACCCTGCGCAAAAAGGCGCCGCAGCTGATCGTCTTCGAGCAGGGCCGCTATTCGCTTGCGGACCCGTTGGGGCAGCTGGAGACGGAAATTGCGTAAGAACCTCCTTTCCGCAGTTCGCCTGCTAATCTTTCTCTGCGCGGCTCCCACGGTTAACGTGGCTCTTGCGGCGGAGGAGCCCGAGTTCCTGGTGAAGGTGGGCTCCACCTATTCCGACGAGGGCCGCGGCGGCGCTCCCACCTCCTTTGAAGCCAGGGGCGTTCTGGCTCGCGCGGACTCGGACGGAGTCGAACGCCATTATGTGCTCACCGCCGCCCATCTGGTGGGAGGGAAGGACCCTTACGTCATCGTGAAGGGCCAGAAGCTCCGGCCTGCCGCCGTGTGCACGGATGCCGAGGATGACGTGGCGGTCCTGGAGATCCCCGTCACGGATGCGAAGGAGGCGGTCTGGCTTTCTAACCCGTCCGGCGGCTTGGGCGTGGATACGATGGAAGACTCGCGACTCAAGCTGGCGCCGGCCCTGATGCGACACGTGTTCGGGCTTCCCGGGGAGCCGTTTTTCAAGATTCCGTCGAACAGCGTCACCGGACCTCCGGCGGCGCAAAAATATGCACGGACCTTCGTGTTTCAGGCCGAAGGACGATCGCGAGGCGCTCGAGGTCAAGCTGGACCGTGAGGGACGCGTGGCGGGAAGTCGGGACTTCCTGCCCATCATCGAAGTGGTCGCGAAGCCGTCGGGCGAGCGCTATTTCGTGGACCTTCGGGAGCTGTTCTATCTGGATCTGTCGCTCGTGCTTTCGGATGTCGAGGAGTGGAACTACCCGAAGACCGACGTGACGAAGATTTCTGAAATTGGCTTGAAGCTCCGCCGTCGCAGCGATGGAGCCGAGAAAAAGCTGTATCTTTCTCAGTAACTGAGTGTTTCTATCTGATTCTATTTGTCTGGCCCGGCCGGGTTCCGGTAAAACCTCTCTCAGAAAGAAGGTGTCTTACATGAGAACTCTCGGTGTTTTGATGGTGATGGCTTTGGTTTCCCAGGCGGCTTTTGCGAACGACAACGACCGGATCGCGCGGCTCCTTGCCGAGCGCGCGGGCGTGAACCTGGAGGAGATTCAGGACGGGTTGCCGCAATCCGTGGATTTCGTCGGAAAGACTTTTTGGGGCAAGGAGTGCCGGGTCAGCTTCAAATTCGAATCGTCCTTCGGCGAGACTCGCTTCGCCGTGCTGGCATCGGATCATTCCGGGGACTCCGCCGCTCTTCAGTCCGGAGGCTTGCGTGAGGTGAGTCGCGTCGACGAGCAACCGGAGAAGCTGGAGATCGATGCCTTCCGGGTGGGACCGTGCCTGGGAGGTTTTCCCTTCACGTCCCGCGACGAGGTGGATATTTCGGTCGCTCTGGAATCCGATTCCGATCTGAAGCTCAAGAAGGTTCGCATCGCCAACCGCTACCGTGGAATCCCCTGGGCGAACGAGCGCATCAGCTGCGGCGAGCTGCGTGCCGCGAGCGCGGAGCGCTAAGCTCAGATCGCCTCGACGATCAGGACCTGGCCCATCCCGCCCGCGGCGCAGATGGAGATGAGGCCCAGGCTCTTCTTGCGGGCGCGCAGCTCATGCAGTGTCTGCAGGATCATGCGCCCGCCGGTCGCGCCGAAGGGATGGCCGATCGGGATGCTTCCGCCGTTGACGTTGAAGCGCGACGGATCGATCTGGCCGATGGCCTTGTCGAGCCCGAGCTTCTCGCGGGCCCAGTCCTTCGATTCGATCGCGCGGATCGTGGAGAGCACCTGCGCGGCGAAGGCCTCGTGCATTTCGATGAGATCGAGGTTTTCCCAGCTGACGCCGGCCATCTTGAGGGCTCTGGGGATCGCGAACGCGGGGCCGATAAGCAGCGGCTCCTTCTGGAGATCCACAGCGGCCACGGCGGAGGCGCGGATCACGCCCAGGGGCTGGAGCTTGAGCTCGCGCGCCTTGGATTCACGCATGAGCAGCACGGCCGAGGCGCCGTCGGTGAGGGGGCTTGCGTTCGCGGCGGTGATGGTGCCGTCCTTGTAGAAAACGGGTCTCAGCGTGGCGAGCTTCTCGACCGAGGAGTCGGCGCGGACATCGGTGTCGCGATCGACGACCTTGCCGTCGGGAGTGCCGACCGGGACGACATGGCTCTTGTAGAAACCCCGTTCCCAGGCCTGGTGCGCCTTGCGATGGCTCTCGACGGCGTACCGATCCTGCTCCTCGCGCGTGACTTTGAACTGCCGGGCCATGAGATCGGCGGACTGGCCCATGGTGAGACCGGTCGTGGGCTCCTTGATGCCGGGCGCGTGCGGAGCCAGGTGGCCGGGCTTGAAGCGCGAGAGCATCTTGAATTTCTGCGGTGCGGACTTGGCCCGCATCAGGTCCTGGAAGAAGTCCGTCGCCTCCTGGGAAAAAAGCGCCCGGATCGTGCTGATGGACTCCACGCCGCCGGCGATGCCCGCGTCGATCTGGCCCGAGAGGATCTTCGTCATGATGCCCGAGGCGGCTTCGGCCGAAGAGGCGCAGTAACGGTTGATCGTCGTCGCGGGGATTGTGGGCGGGAGGCCCGAATCGAAGAGCGCCTCGCGCGCGACGTTCGTGCCTTCGGCCGGGGCGCTCACGATGCCGAAGTAGACCTCCTCGATCACCGCGGGATCGACATCCGAGCGCGCGATCGCCTCGCGCAGGACGGCGCCGCCCAGGGCGGAGGCCGGCATCCGCTGATAGACGCCGCGCGCGCGGCAGAACGGCGTTCTTGCTCCATTGACGACGACGACGCGATCCTGAGCCATTGTATTCTCCCTCTTTGGCGGCTCCTTCAGCAGGAGCTTATTTGGGCGGACTGGACCATTTCGGCGTGACGCAGTTGCCGAGCCCGTAGGTCAGCCGCTTCACGAAGGTCCCATCCACGTTCATGACATAGATATTCTTCTGACCCGTGCGATTCGAGCTGAAAACGATGAAGTTGCCGTCCGGGCTGAAGTGCGCGTCCTCGTTGTTGCCCTGGTTCTTGGTGAGCCGCTCGATGTGCGAGCCGTCCGGATTCATGATGAAGATATCGAAGCCGCGGTCGATCCAGCCGGCGAAGGCGATCTTGTTGTTCTGCGGAGACCAGCTCGGGGTCGCGTTGTAGCGGCCCGCATAGGTGAGGCGCTGGACGTTGGAGCCGTCATCGTTCATGGAGAAGACCATCGGGCCGCCCGAGCGCGAGGAGACGAAGGCGAGCCGCCGACCGTCGGGGCTCCACACGGGGTCCACGTCGAAGCTCGCGGACTTGGTGAGGCGCTCGACCGTCTTGGTGGCTGGATCGAGCACGAAAATGTCCGGGTTGCCCAGGAAGCTCATCGTCAGCGCGATTTTCCTGCCGTCGGGCGAGTAAGCCGCGCCGCTGTTGATGCCTTTGCGGTTGGAGAGCAGGCGATGCGTGCTCGAGGCGAAGTCGAACTCGTACAGATCGATGTTCTTGATGTTGCGTCGGTGCTTCGTATAGAGCGAGTACGCGATCCTCGTGCCATCGGGGCTCCACGCGGGGGCGAAGGCGATCGAGCGGTGCGCGGTGATCTGGCGCACGTTCGTGCCGTCGAAATCCATGACGTAGACTTCCTTTTTTCCGCCGCGGTCACAGGACATCGCGATCTTGGTCATGAAGATACCCGGCAGGCCGGTGAGCGCGGTCACGATATCGTTGGCGAAGGTGTGCGCGGTGGCCTTGGCATCGCCCTGCGCGGCGACGTAACGCTTGCCCAGGAGGCGGCGGCCGCTCGCCGTTTCATAGACGTAGGCCTCGAGCGAGAGATTCCCGCCTTCGAGCGCGAGGCCGGATTTCACGAGAATCTCGGCTCCGATGCTCGACCAGTCGCCCATCTTGAAGGTTTCGGGCGTGAGGCCGGCGGTCTTGGCGTCCTCGATGAACGCGGCGGGGCTCAGCAGCTGGAACATGTCCATGAACGCCAGGTCGTTGTTGACCGTGTCGCGGATGTTCTGCGCATGCTTGGCGAGCGCGCCGTCGCCGGTCACGCGGGTCGCGGCCAGGGCGAGGACCGTTTTCTTGGAGCGGGCGGTGCCCACCGGGATGTATGGCTTGTCCTCGGCAAACGCGGGGACGGTCTGCGTCATCGCGAGGCCGCAGGCGAGAAGGAAAGTAAGCGCTCTCGGGAAAGTCATGGGAAAGATGATAGGGGATTTCGCTTCAAAATTCTATTGGAGAAGCGGGCGGGATGGTCTCGTCAGTTCCGCACCTGTCACTAAAAATGCGATGCGGCCAGAAATATGCGATCATCTCAGGATGACGCTTCAGACGCCGCGAGAAAGCCTGCTCGAGGAGTTCGTTCGCATTTATCCTTTTCAACCTGCGACGGCCTATTGGCGGGCCGTGGAGATCGCTCACGTGCTGAGCTACCCTTTTCCCGAGGGGCTGGGACTGGACCTGGGCTGCGGGGATGGCAAGCTGACGCGCGTCGTGGCCGAGCGCGGCGGCAGGCGCGACTGGGTGGGGATGGATCTCGATGCCTATGAGACCAGGATGGCCGAGGCCAGCGGGCTTTACCGGCAGGTGCACGTGGCTTCGGCAGCGGCGATCCCCGAGCCCGAAGGGAAGTTCGATTTCGTTTTTTCCAACTCGGTCCTCGAGCATATCGACGCGATCGAAGGCACGATCCGGGAAGTCGGCCGCGTCCTGAAGCCGGGAGGGGCTTTCCTTTTCACGGTGCCCGCGGACCGTTTCCATGATTGCCTTCGCGGTTCGGCGCGGCCCTGGATCTCCCGCGAGCGCTATCTCCAAACGCTCGATCGCCAGCTGGCGCACTTGAGATACTGGAGCGTGGAGGACTGGAAGCGCGAGCTGGGCCGCGCCGGACTGACCGTCGAAAGAGCGACCCGCTTTCTGAGCGCGGCGCAGATCCGCCGCTGGGAATCCCTCGTTCGCGTGACGGGTGGGCTGCTTTACAAGGTTTTCGGAGAGCGCAAGCGCCCCATCGAGATCCAGAAGACGCTGCGGCTGCGCAAGCAATCGGTGAAGCTGCCGAAACCCGTGCGCGGCGCGATCGCCGCGACCGTCGCGCTGGGCGTGGGCACGGAGCCGGTGGAGGTCCCGGGCGACGAGCCTTGCGGATGCCTTATGATCCTGGCGCGGAAAGCCTGAGCGCGCGGTAAGCGGTCGCGTAAATCTCGGCGGTCCTTTCCCAGGACCATCGTCGCGCCGCGAAGGCCGCCGCCCGATCGCGCGGGATCGAGAGGCTCGAGGGATCGCGCGCGACCGTTTCCAGGCGCTCCTTCCAGGCCGGAAGGTCGTCGCGACTTCCCTCGACTTTCTCGTGGAGAAGCGCCTGCGCCTCGAGCGCCTCGGGGCACGCCTCCGCGGTCTCGGTGCTGATCAGCACGGGAGTGCCGCAGGCCAGGGCTTCCTGCACCACGAGCGGGAAGCCCTCGCCACGGCTCGGCAGCACGAGCAGATCCGCCGCGCGGTAAAGCCGGGCGATCGCGGCGCCCTGGAGTCCGCGCAACACCTTCACTTGAGGAAGACCCCAGCTCTCCGGATCCAGCGGACCCCAGCCGGCGAAGAGCCACTGCGCGGACGGAAGCGCCCGGGCGAGCTCACGCAGGAGGTTCAATCCTTTTTTCTCGACGAACCGTCCGACGAAGAGGAACACGGGTTTGCCGGGTTCGAGGCCGAGCTCCCGGCGAACAGCCTGCCCCTGCTCGGGGTCCGGGCGGAAAAGCTCCGTATCCAGGCCGTTCATCACCACCCGCGGCGGGTTGCGGAAGCGCATCCGCGAAGCGAAATAGGTGCGCACGCCCTCGCTGACGAAGAACACCTGGTGTGCCTTACCCAGGATCAGCCGCCCGAGCGTGGCGTTCGCGAGAGCGAGCAGACCGCGAAAAAGCGGGCTTTTGAACGGAATCTCACCGATATGCTGCGTGACGAGCACGGGACGCCGCCGCAGGCGCGCGAAGAGGAACGCGCAGATGCTGCCGAAGTAGATGTAGTCGTGGAGATGGACCGCATCGCAGTTGCCGACGAGCTTCCAGAGGCGCGCGAGCGAGCGCGGGCTCCAAAGCGGGTAAGGCAATCCTAATCGCGCTTCGAACGGATCGATCCCGCTCATGGCCATCCGGCTGATGCGGCCGGCCTCGGAGGGAGCGCCGGCGGGCGCCGATTTCGCGGTGGCCGCCCAGGTGAGCGCGAAGCCCCGTGGCACGAGCGCGCGCGAAAGCTGCTCGGCCACGATTTCGATGCCGCCCCGATGCTCGGCGAAGAAGTGGCTGACGACGAGGATTCTCATGTGAGCTTCGAGTGGCGCTCCAGCACTTCGTGCTGACGCTTGAGTACCGCCAGGGCATCGTCGGCGGAGATTCCCTCGGGCGCCACCCCGGTCCGGACCGCGCGGGCGAAACGCCCGAAGACCTCGGGGTTGCCGTAACGGAGGGTTCCCGCGAGGTGCTGGATGCCGGTGGTGAAGTGCTGTCCCCAGTGCTGGATTGTCGACGCGACCGTGGTTCGGAAGACGGTCCGGGTGGTGTGAAGCCCGTCATTCGGAAGGCGGACGTAGATGTCGCGGAAGATGTCGAGATCCGCGAGCGCCTTCTCGCCCAGGACGGTGAGGTGCCACTCGCTCACCGGGCTTTCGAAATTCATGACCATGGTCACCGGGATCTCGCGGCCCGCGCGGGTCGCGCACGAGTAGTGGGTCGTGATCGAGGCCGGAGTCTTCAGCCCGCAGGTGCTCGGGAAGACGTCGGAGCGCACGAAGCGCAGCGGGCCGGGCGACAGCCGCTCGAGCAGATAGAAGAAATGCGGGCTCTCGTCGTAGAAAAGCCCGAGGGGGAGCTCTTCGTACCAGACCGGGAGGCGGCGCGCGGGGTTGCCCAGCTGAACGGCGAAGACGGAACGGATCTCGCCCAGCGTCCCCGCATCGCGATCAGCTTGAAAACGGCGGGCGGACTTCGAGAACTGGAAGTTGTGGACCACCGCGAGAATGAGGCCCTTCTCCTTGGCGAGCTTCACGAGCTCTTCGCCCTCCTTCACGGTCATGGTGAAAGGTTTCTCGGTGAGCACGTGCTTGCCGAGCGAAAGCGCCTCCCGGATGAGCGCGTGATGGCTGAAGGGGCTGGAGCCCACGGTGACGGCATCGACCTCATCGAGCCACGGAACCTGCGCCAGGGAAGAGGCCTCCGAAAAGCGCGCGTAGCCTCTTTCACCCGCGACGGATTGCGCCCGGCCCGGTGACTTATCGATCACGCCCACGACTTCGAAGGAGGGATCGGAGTCCAGGGCGGGGAGATGGCGGTGGGTCGTGACCCAGCCGAGGCCGATCGCGGCGACTTTGACTTTGGAGGAGCCGGGCTTCATCGAGGAAAAGTTTATCGGTAAAGTGCGCCTCCGGACAGCGCAAACGCAAGAAAATGTGGACTTCAACTCGTGAGGCGGGCACTATTTTTAACGGCATGCGATCCGTATCCCACCGCAATCCGGACGCCAGGAAGCGGCGCCTCGTCGCGATCCTGACCGGCGCGCTGGTGGCCTTGAGCGTGCTTCTATACGATCCCACCCGGCTGGAAAATACCTCGGGCGATACGATCTCGTCGCGCTACTGGCCAGTCGCGATCCTCAAGCACCACACGATCACGCTGAACCCTTTCAAACAGGAGTTGAACGGGGTCGCATATGCCGCGGTCGGCATCGGCGAGAACTGGTACCCCCGGAGCTTCCTGGGGATGGCGGCCTTCACGGTGCCTTTCTACGCGTTCGTGGACCTGTTCACGGAGGAGTGGACCCATGACCACATCAGCCGTGTTTCGCGAGCCAACGCGATCTTCCTGGCGGTCGCGGCGACCGTGCTCCTGTTCCGCTTCCTGCTCCGTTTTGCCAGCCCCGTGGCGGCATTTCTCTCGACCCTGGCTTTCGCCTTCGGCACCTGGCACTGGAGCCTGGGGGCGCAGGGACTCTCGAATCAGGTGGCTTCCGTCCTGATCATGGTCCTGATCCTGCCGGTGTTCCATGCGCTATGCGCGGAGGAGAGGAAAAAGGCGCTCGAGCGGGCCTCCGTCGCGCTGGGGCTGCTGCATGGCCTCTTGTGGGTCACCCGTCCGCAGGACATCTATCTGGTTTTTCCGATGGTGCTGGTTTTCCGGAGCTGGGCCCAGCGGCTTCGCTACGGAGCGGCCGCGCTGGCGATCGTGGCGCCGGTCACCTGGCTGAATGTCGAGATCTTCGGAAGCTGGATCGGCTACGGCGGGGCTTTGCTCCGGGCCACGTTGGAGCACACCGGCGAGTCGATCACGATTTATCGGATGAATTTTCCCGCGGGACTCGCCGGGCTTCTCGTCTCGCCCAATCGGGGCGCGATCGTTTTTCTCCCGCTTCTATTCCTGGTGCCGCTCCTCTGGCGGCGTCTGCTTCCGGCGCTCGGCTTCGGCGAGCTTTTCGATGCGGTATTGAGCCTGCGGATTCCGAAGTTCGCGTCCCGGAAGCTCGAGGCGGGAATGCCGTCGGCTTTCTGGCGCGCGATCGGCATCGGCCTGGTGTTTTACTTCACCACGCTCTGCTTTCTCGAGTTCTGGCACAGCACCTGGTCCTACGGAGCCCGCTATCTTTACGATCTCCTGCCTTATGCCTGGCTTCCGCTGACCCTGGGCTTCGAGGATCTCTTGCGTTGGCGCGAGAAAAAAAAGGCGCGTTTTCCGTACTGGATTCATATTACAATGATCGTACTCACGCTCCAGGGAGTCCTCGTCCATGCGCTCGGGCACCGGAACTTCTATATTTACGTTTGGAATTACCCGAAGCAGGCAACCGAGGAGCGGATCTGGGACCTCAGCGATTTCATGCTTTCGGACGTGTGGGCCGCAGGCCCGAGCGCCGAACGCTGGCGGAGCGCCCTCCAACGATTGAAGGATTATGGATTCTAGGCCTAGTGCGACCTTTCTCATTCCGTGCCTCAACGAGGAACGCACGCTCGGAGAGCTGCTGCGCGAGTGCTCGGACGCTTTCAAGGGCGATACGGGCGTGGATTGGGAAGTCCTCGTGGCCGACAACGGCTCGACCGACCGTTCGCGTGAGATCGCCCGCGAAGGCGGAGCGAGGGTCGTCGAGGTGATGACGCGCGGTTATGGTGCCGCCCTGGGCTCCGGAATCCTGAACGCCGAAACCGAATGGGTCGTCTACGCGGACGCGGATGGGACTTATCGGCCACGCGACGCCGTCGCCCTGGTGAAGATGGCCGTCCGTCAGGGCGCGGACCTGGTCCTGGGATCGCGGCTCGCGGGCGAAATCGAGCCCGGCGCCATGCCTTGGACCCATCGTTATCTGGGAACGCCCGTGCTCTCCTGGCTGATCCGGTCCCTTTATGGCGTCCCGATCACCGACTGCAACTCCGGGATCCGCTGCCTCAGGCGCGAGAGTTATCTCCGGTGGAAGCTCCGGAGCGCGGGAATGGAGTTCGCGTCGGCGCTGCTCATCCAGGCGGCCAATCGCGGCGCGCGGATACTGGAGACTCCGGTGGTGCTCCGGGCAGGGCCGCCGGGGCGCACCCCGCACTTGAAAAGCTGGCGCGACGGGATGAGGCACCTGCTGGTGATCCTCGCGGGCGCGCCCTGGTTCTTCTGGTATCTCGGGCTGGCGCTTCTGGCGGGCTCGCTCGTGATCGCGGTGCCCTGCATCTGGGGTCCGTTTCCGGTTTTCGGCGACGTGGGCCTTTTCGGGCCTCATACCCTGGCGGTCGGCACGGTCGTGGGATTTTACGGCGCGATGTCCTTCAGCATGGCGCTGCTGCTATACGTGAGCAGCCCGACCCGAAGGCCGCAGCCGGCGCTATCGCAGTTCCTGACGCGGCTCCCGGAGGACGTGCTTTTCTGGGCCCTCGTTTTCTTCTCGGGGACCTTCCTCGCAGGCGGAGGCTATCTCTTCTGGCGCTGGTATCTGACGAACTATGGCGGATTGGATTTCGTCAGGCTCGCGCTTTTCTGCGTCTATCTGACGGTGATCCCCATGACCTTGCTGCTCGGGATCTTCCAGGCGCATCTTTGGAAAAGGACGCAGTGAGATTTCGCCTCACAGCGGGAACCCGACCAGCACCCCGTTGCTCATGAGCGTGCCGGCGATCGCCTCGGGGGGAGGCGGAAAGGGCTGGCTCTGGGTCAGCGTCTTCTTCACGGCCTCGTCGAACTGCGGGTTGCCCGAGGAACGAACGATCGTGAAGCCGCGCAGCTGGCCGCGCGTGTCGATGAAGATGTTGATCTGTGCCGAGAGCTTCTGGCGGGCGAGCCAGACCGGAAGCATCCAGTTCTCGCGGAGTCGTTCGCGGAGCGTGTCGAAGTAGCCGGCTTCGGAGGATTCCCGGGCGTTGCCTTCGAGGCTCGTCCCGCGCGAAATCACGTTGCCCTTGAGCAGGATGCCGGGCATCGGTGCCTGCTGCTTCTGGGGCTCGCCGGAGATCTTGTCGAGCGCCTTGATGCGGGCGAGCGCGTTCTTCAGCTTTTTCTGCCGCTCCTGCGCCTCGGCCTTCGGATCGGCCTTCTTGGGCTTCAGGACCATCTCGTCGGGCGCGGCGGGCTCGGACTTGGACTTCGGGGCCGGAGCGCTCTTCGACGGGGCCTCGCTCCCGGAAACGGGGGGCGGGACCTTGGCCAGCGACGGAAGATCCTTCTTGAGAACGTCGGGAAGGCCCACGATGTCCACCCGAAGCGAAGGCGTATAGACGATCGGCTTGCCCGGGAAAACGAGGCTCTTGAGGACCACGTACGCGAGGATCGCGGCATGGATCCCGAAGGACCAGCGCATTCCGAACGAGAGTCCCTGCTCCGCGGGATGCGCGGAGCGCCGCAAGCGGGGTGGCATGGGTGGAATCTGGCTTGCGGAGGCTCTCATCTCCGTTGTCTCACCTCAAAGTTTGAGATTGGGATCTCCGGGCTCCGTCACGAGGCCCACGCGGTGGATCTTGGAACGCTTCACCTCGGCCATGACCTGCGCGATGAACCCGTAGGGTACCGCGCGATCGGCCTGGATGAAAACCTCGACCTGCGGCTTCGCCGCGACGATCGCCTCGAGGCGCGGCCGGAGCGTTCCGGGCGCGATGACCTTGTCGTTGATGAGGATCTGGCGCTGCCGGTTCACCATGAGGACGAGCTGGTCGGGGGTCTCGTTGAGGCTTCCCGCGTTCGCCTTCGGCAGATCGATCTGCAGGCCCTGCTGCATGAGCGGCGCCGAGATCATGAAGATGATCAGCAGCACGAGCATCACGTCCACGAGGGGAGTGACGTTGATCTCCGCGAGCGTCGAGGGGACCGCTCCGCGGCTGTGGTGCTGGACGTTGAAGGCCATCCGTCAATTCCCCTTCTTGCCCGCCAGCACGCTGCGCTGGATGATGTTCATGAAGTCCTGGGAGAAGGAGTCCATGTCGATCGCCGCGCGCTTGATCAGGCCCGCGAAATAGTTGTAGCCGACCACCGCCGGGATCGCGGCTCCGATGCCGGTCGCGGTCGTGATGAGCGCCTCGGAGATCCCGGGCGCCACGACCGCGAGGTTCGCCGCGCCCGAGGCGCCGATGCTCTGGAAGGAGTTCATGATCCCCCAGACCGTGCCGAAGAGGCCCACGAACGGCGCCGCGCTCGCCGTGGTGGCGAGCCAGCTCACGTGTTTCTCGAGCTGAGCCATCTCGGTATTCGACGCGCGCATGAGGGCCCGCTGGATATTGTCGACTTTCTCGACGCCCGCCGAGGCGAGCTCCTCGGCCGAGAGCTTCTTGAGCTCCTTGACGCCCGAGCGGAAAACCGCGGCCACCGGGGAGCAGTTGAACTTGTCGCATTTGGCCATGATCTCGTCGATCGTCTTGCCATGCCAGAAGATGGTCAGGAACTGCGCGTTCTCGTCGAGCGCGCGCTTGAGGGCGCGCCATTTCGTGAAGATGATCGCCCAGCAGTGGATGGAGGCCCCCACGAGGAGCAGGAGCACGAAGATCGCCATCGGGCCGGCATGGGTGATGAGGCCGAGAATTCCGGTTTGGTTCAGGTTGGGTGACATGCCAGTCATCTTAAACCTAATTTAGGCCTCAGAATATCTAAAATCAGCAGCGCCTGGAGCGCGATCGCGGAGAGCGGGCCGCCCGCGCCGCCGGTGAGCAGTCGCAGCGTGCCGCCGCCGGAGTCGGCGAGCTCGCCGGCCGCCGCCTGGTATTTCACCAGGAACGCGCCGGAAAAATCGGTGCCGAGCACGGGCAGGCTCAGCAGCGGGTTGAACACCACGAGGAGCGCGGTCCAGTAGCCAGCGCCCCAGCCGAAGTCATCCTCGGTCAGCGCTCGCCGGGTGAGCAGGAAAGAGGCGAGAAAAAGCGTCAGCAGATGCATGATCCCGAGGTCGAACTGCAGCAACTTGATGCCGCAGTAGAGCGTGGAGACGAAGGTAGCGGTCCAGAGGGGCCGGGCCGCCGGGCGGAGGCTACGGAGGATCTTTTCGCGGAAGATGAACTCCTCGAAGTAAGCGAGCGCGAACAGCCCGAGCACGCGGAGCGCGACGCCGCCCAGGGCGAACCCCAGCGCCTCCGACTGGATGAAGAAGCCCAGGTAGCGGTGGGAGCCGCTGAGCAGGAAGGCGAAGATCATTCCGAGCCCGAGGATGGAGCCTTTGGCGAAGCCCGGCAGGAAGCGCCGCTCGAGGCGCGCGGGCGAAAGAATCGAGACGAGCGCGCTCCAAAGTGAGCGGGACGCGAGCGGATTGAGCGCCAGGGCCAGTACGACATAGCTCAGGGCGGCGAGGCTGATGATCCCGATCTCCGCGCCCCCGAACGCCTCGTTGACCTCCTCGAACCGCCGTCCGCCCGGGCCGCCCGCGGAGGACATCACGAAGTAAGTGACGAAGGTCAGGATCAGGAGGCGAAAGAGCAGGATCCACGCGGCATAGGAGCCGCAGATGAGCAGCGCGCGCGTGACGCCGTGATGCCGGCGCGCCAGCCGGCGCATGCGCTCAGCGAGCTCGATTCGGAACTGCAGCAGGCGGGTTCGGGCTATCAGGAGGCTTTTCAAATACGGACCTTTCCTCGAGGCTTCGATGGAGAAGGATATCCTCAGCATGCGCCCAAGCCAAGGGACATGCCACCCCTAATGCGACACGAGGACCGGAAACGGCCGCGGGGCCCGTCGCAGGCGCGAGGATCTGCTCGGGAAGCAGGCCGCTGTCGAGCGCGCTGCGCTCGAGCGCGTGGAGCTGCGCGCGTGCCCGCTCCAGATCCCCTGACGCCACGGCGTAGTGGCCCCTTTCGCCGGCCAGATGCGGCCAGAAGCCGCCCTGACCTTCGGGACCGTACGGATCGCGCGGCGCGCGCCGGTAGCTCGTGCCCTCCGCGGAGCCGAGCGCGGTGGAATCGTAGAGCGCGACGGTGGCCGCGATCCGGGGATCCGAAGCCTCGCGGATGCCGAGCCTTACGAGCTCGAGAAAGGCGCCCTGTCCCCGCGGATCCGGGCGCAGATAAGCGCCGCCGGGGCCTTGGGTCCAGCGCTCGATGCGCGACTGCCATTCGTCCGCCACCGCGGCGGCGACCGGGTCGCCCGCGAGCGCCGTGGCGGCCCGGAGCCCGGCGATCATCGCGCCGAGCAGCGAGGCCGAAGGCTCGGCGCGCGCCCCCTGCGAGATGATGAAGGCCGCGGCCTTGCGGATGGCTTCGAGCTGGCGCCGGTTCGGGCTCAGGAGACCGTGGTGCTGAAGCTGCCAGGCGAGCAGGATCGGGAAGGCGGTGTCCTCGAGCTGGCCCGGCAGCAGGTCGGGTCCGCCGCCCTCTTTGGCGGCCACTTCCAGCTCCCGCGGCCAGGCGCCGTCGGCGCGTTGGCGCGCGAGCAGGTAAGCCAGCGCGCGTAGAGGCGTGTCGCGATCGCCCGCGGCGAGCAGCCCCAGGGCCACGCGGGCGAGCTCGCGGGGACGGACGCGCCGGTTCGAGAGCGAAGCCACGATGGCTCCGCGCTCCCGCTTGTCCTCGTGCATCTTGAGCAGCTGGGCGGAGCGGCGGGCGAAGGCGCTTTCGCGGATGAAGCGCACGGACTTGGCATCGCGCTCGAGGCTCGCGAGATAATCGCGCCAGCCCCGTTCGTAACGGGCCTGCCCGAGCTCGAAGGGCTCGAGCATCGCGGTCCGGGCATAGGTCAGGGCGGCCGCGCGGCTCGGCCCGAAGGCGAGCGCGAGCTCGTAGGTGAATTCCGTGCCGGGAGGGACCACCAGTTCCCCCGCGAGGACGATGTTGCCCGGGCCGGCCTCGCGCCATGGCGAGGTGAGGCGGAAGTTCCGCGTCAGGTCCTGCGCGGCATCGGAGAATCCGAGATACCCGGCGGAGGTGGCGCTCCAAGGGACCGAGGCCGTGACCGCCGCATGGACGCCCTTTTCCCCGTCGCCCGAAGCGAGGAGGCCGTTTTCGCCTGCCGAGCCCGACGTGTGGGAGCCACGGCCTTCGATCGCCGGCCGGAACAGGATGAAAATCCGCAGGCCCGGATTCGTCCAATGAAACGTGGTCCGGATGCGAACGACGGGGGAAGCCGTGTCGGCGAAGAGGGTTTGCTCGTAACGATACCGGCCGAGGCGGTCCTGGCCATCGATCCGTACCGCCATGCCCTCGTCCTTATAGGAAACCTGGGCGAGGGTGTCCTGGCGCTGTTCCGAAAGCAGGCGTTTTCCGTCGGTCACGACGAATTGCAGGTCGCCCACCTGCGTCCGGTCGACCGAAGGATAGGAGACTTCCGTGAGAATGCCCTGCGCGATCGTGAACCAGACGGGAGAGGTCTGTCCGAAGGCCGTTCCGATGGCCTGCTTCAGGGCGGGAGCCCAGCGGAAGGGGATTCCCGGAGCGCCTTCGGGGCCTGAGGCGAAGCTTTCCGCATGAGCGGGAAAGCAGGTCCCTGCGAGCAGGGCGAGGCTGATGGCCAAGGGTTTGAACACGGGCCTGCTATAGCTGAAAAGTAATGGCAACGCAATGAGTCATGTCAGTGTCTTGGCGCAGCAGGAGCGCCTGGGGAGTGTTCCGGACCCTGGTGCAATCATCGGGATGTGCTATCGTTTCGATAGGAGGCTCATGGTCAATCTCACGCGGGTTTCGAAATCGTATTTCGGGCAGGTTCGCGTGCTCGATGAGATCAGCCTGGAGCTGAAAAAAGGCGATTTCCTCTATGTCGTGGGCGGAAGCGGCGCAGGCAAGTCCTCGCTCCTGAGGCTCCTCGCGACGGAAGAGGCTGCAACCAGCGGGAGCCTTTCGCTTTTTGGCTATGATCTGAACACCATTTCTCCGACCACGCTGCGGTCGATCCGCCGGCTGCTCGGATATGTGCCCCAGGATGTGCGCCTGATTCCGGATCTCTCCGTCGCGGACAACGTGGCGCTTTCGCTGAGCCTCGCGGGCCGGCGCGTGCTTTCCACCACCTCCCGCTCGCACATCGACGAGCTCCTGGAGCGCCTCGGGCTCGCCGCCAAGAGGCACAAACCTGCCTCGGCGCTTTCGGGCGGCGAGGCCCAGCGGGTCGCCGTCGCGCGGGCGCTCATCCGCCAGCCGGAGCTGATCGTCGCCGACGAGCCCACGGGCGCGCAGGATCGCGATTTCACCTGGTCCCTCATGGATCTGTTCCTCAAGGCCAATCTCAACGGCGCCACGGTCGTCGTGGCGACTCATGATCGCGAGATCGTCCGTCGGGTTCGCAAGCGTTGCGCCGTTCTCAAGGCGGGGCGGCTCGCGATCGAGGAGGCGCTTTGCTACTACTGAAGATCGCGCTCCGGCCCTGGCGGCTGGCGGCGTTCAGCCAGGTTTTCTCGTCGATCGCCGTGGGTTTCCTGCTCCTGCTCGCGGGCTTCATGTACTGGATGCAGTCGGGCCTCAAGCCGGTGCTCGAGCGGCTCCGCGCGGAACAGGTCATCACCGCTTACGTCGCGCACGACGCGGAAGCCGCGATCCAGGCGAGCGTCGTCGACTCGATCCGGCTGACGCTCGGGGCACATCCGGCCGAGGTGAAGGTCGTGGAGCCCAAGGACTTCGTGGCCAACCTCAAGTCGCAGTTCCCCGATCTCGGACGCGAGCTGGAGGATCTGGGGCCCGAGATGGAACACGTGGTTCCGCGGTATGTTTCCGTTTCGGGCGTGCTACCCGATTCCATGCTCGCGGAAATCCGCGCGGTCCCCGGGATCGAATCCGCCGAAAGCTCCAAGGACCGCTATCATCACGTGCTGGGCGCGTTCTCCGCGCTGCGCTGGGTGGCGCGCCTTCTTGCCGGGGGGCTCTGCCTGGCGTTGCTGACGGGCCTGATCCATCTGGCGCGCTCGAACGCCTACCTGCATCGGGACGCGCTCGCGCTCATGCGTCTTTGGGGGGCGAACGAAGGCATTCTGAGGGTCCCGGGGATCCTCTCAGGACTGGCCGTGGGCTGGCTCGGCGGGCTCCTGGCCTGCATGGGCTGGATCACCGGCGGGGCCTGGCTGGCGCGGAATATCCGTTCGCTCTCGCCGATGCTCCGGGACATGCCCCTGTTCACGGGGGAGCTCGCCTGGCTGCTGCTCGCCGCGGGCGGCCTCATCGGAATCGTGGCCGGGATCTTCGGCGGAATCGCCGGCAGCGCCGCCGCGGCCGCGCGGCCCGGCCAGGGCAGGTAAGCCATGAAAGGCGCGGGGCTGCTCTTCGTGCTGGGAACGGCCGCGCTGGCCGCGCTCGAGCCTGGGAGCCCCGCGTGGGCGCTGCCGGCACGGCCCATCGCGACCGCGAAAGGCGCGCCCCAGGGGCCTCCGAAGAGCCTCATCGAGCAGCTCGAAACGTTGCGGCACCGCGTGATCGGTGTCGAGCGCGAGCTTCTCGATTCGCTGAAGACGCAGAAGAAGGCGCGAGGGGATCTGCAGCGGATCCAGATCCTGATGGATCTGCGGCAGCAGGAGCGCGTCCTCGGGCGCCGGCGGCTGGGTGAGCTCGAGAGCACGATCCGGGAGCTCGAGTCGCGGCGCCAGGAGCTGGCCGAGCGGATCCGAAATCATCGCGACGGCGTCCGTAAGTTTCTCGTGGGCCTGGAGGCATCCGTGCACGAGAGTCCCGCCCCGCGGCTGCCGCTGATGGAGCGCGAGAAGCTCGAGGCTCCCCGCCGGATGGTGCTCGGGCGCATGGCGAGCCGCGGCCTGCGCGAGATGGAGATCCTGCGCGTCGACCTGGCCGATGCCGACAAGCTCGAAGAGCGCATCCAGGACGAGAAGCAGCAGCTTGCCTACCTGCTCCAGGATCTCAATGAAAAGGAACAGGTCCTCGAGCTGAATCGCCAGCTGCAGGTCGACATTCTCCGACGCAAGCACGATGAGCGGGTCGCGCAGCTGGAGAACTACCGGCGGCTCAAGGGCGCCGAGGAGCAGGTCGAGGACCTCATCCAGGAGTTCAACGCGCGGCGCGAGCTGGAGCGCGCCACGGAAACGGAGCGAGCGGCGAGCCGCGCGATGAGCCAGGGCATGTTCGCCACGCTGAAGGGAAAGCTGCCGCTCCCGCTCGCGGGCGGAAAGGTGCTCTCGGCCTTCGGCCGCGCCTTCGATCCCACGAGCAAGCTTCATATCTTCCGCAAGGGCGTGGACATCGGGGGAGAGCGCGGGGCCGAGGTCCGGGCAATTTCTGCCGGGAAGGTGGCGTACTCGGGCGCGCTCCCGGGCTATGGCCAGGTCGTGATCGTGGACCATGGCGAGCATTACTATTCCCTTTGCGCCCATCTCGGAGCGCTCACGCGCAAGGCGGGCGAGCCAGTGGCGGCCGGCGACGCGATCGGTGCAACGGATGACTCGGGTACTCCGGTTTATTTCGAGATTCGCGCGCGAAACGTCGCAGTCAACCCGTTGCAGTGGGTCTCCAATTAGTTTAGCCTGAACTCTATGATTCAAACCTTGAAGAAGATCTCGCAGAACGTGGCTCTCATCGGCGTCGTGCTTTCGGTTTCGTGGCTCGGCATCGGCGTGGGCCAGAACATCACGCGCCAGGTGTTCATGATCACCGCGCAGGCCGCCCCGCCGGCCTCGGCCACGTCCGTCGTCACCGGCCAGAACGACCGTTACGAGAATCTCGAGCTCTTCCAGAAGGTCCTGCATTTCGTCGAGGCGAACTACGTCGAGCCCGTCAAGAACAAGGATCTCGTCTATGGCGCGATCAAGGGCATGATGGAGACGCTGGACCCGCATTCCAACTTCCTGCCTCCGGACGTCTTCAAGGAGATGAAGGTCGACACCAGCGGCAAGTTCGGCGGCCTCGGGATCGAGATCGGGATGAAGGACAACATCCTCACGGTCATCTCGCCGATCGAGGACACCCCGGCCTGGAAAGCGGGCCTGAAGTCCAATGACCGCATCGTCAAGATCAACAGCGAGAGCACCAAGGGAATGAACCTGGTCGAGGCTGTCAACCGCATGCGGGGCAAGAAGGGCACCGACGTGACGTTGTCGGTGTACCGCGACGGCTGGGAAAACGTGCGCGACATCATCATCACCCGCGACATCATCAAGATCCAGGCCGTGAAGCACGAGGAGCTCGAGCCCGAGTACGGCTACGTCCGCCTCGCGCAGTTCAACGAGAACGCCGCGGCCGACGTGAAGAAGGCGATCCAGAAGCTCGAAAGCGGCAAGAAGCTCCGCGGGCTGGTCTTCGATCTTCGTTACAACCCGGGCGGCCTGCTCGATCAGGCGGTCGAGGTCTCGTCCCTCTTCATCGATAGCGGCGTCGTGGTCTCGACGATCCCGCGCAACAAGGATCAGAAAGAGGTGAAGTACGCGCGCAAGGGCGACGCGCGCAAGGACTTCCCGGTCGCGATCCTGGTGAACTCGGCCACGGCCTCGGCGGCGGAGATCGTCGCCGGCGCCCTTCAGGACCACCATCGCGCCATCATCATGGGGCAGCCGACCTTCGGCAAAGGCTCCGTGCAGCAGGTCATCGAGCTCGGTCCCGAGATGGGCCTCAAGCTCACGATCGCGCGCTACTACACCCCGAGCGGCCGCAGTATCCAGGAAAAAGGCGTACAGCCCGATATCATCCTGGATGATTTCGATCCGAAGCTCCTGGCCGAGGCCCGCCGCAAGCAGGATTACTTCCGCGAGAAGGACCTGAAGGGCCATATGGTCAATACGGATGAGGGCGACTCCAAGTCGTCCAAAGACGAGTACCGCAAGGAAGAGCTCGACTCGCTCTCCAAGTCCGGCAAGAAGGGCAAGGCCGCCGAGAAGCTCGCGGTCAAGGACAAGGACAAGGACAAGGAAAAGGACGAGGACGATCTGACTCCCACCAAGATGAATCCGAAGGAGGATTTCCAGGTGCGCGAGGCCCTCAACTATATCAAGTCCTACGACATCTTCCGCAAGCTGGCCGTCACGGTTCCGGGCGGCACGGCAACCGCGAAGAAAGAGTGATGCCGGATGGGGAAGCGGAAGTCCGGGGAGCTTCCCCTTTTCGCGCAGGCTGCGGCTCGGCGCCCTGAGGAGCGGCCCGCTTCGGGCGGCCGCGCGTGGACCATCAGCGAGCTCACCGCGCGGATCCGCGGCGTGCTGGAGCCCTCCTTCACCCAAGTCTGGCTGCAGGGGGAGATCAGCAATCTCCGGCCGGCGGCCTCGGGTCACGTCTACTTCTCGCTGAAAGACGAGGGGGCCGCGATCTCGGCGGCGATCTTCGGCTGGGGCCGCACGCGGCGGGGCTTCGACCTGCAGGACGGCCTTCAGGTCATCTGCCGCGGTCGGATCGCGGTTTATCCGCCGCGCGGAACCTACCAGATCGCGGTCGAGCAGATCGAGCCCTTGGGCGCGGGGGCGCTGCAGCTCGCCTTCGAGCAGCTCAAGGCTCGGCTGGCGGCCGAAGGCCTTTTCGCGCCGGCGCGCAAGCGGAGCTTGCCCGCGTTTCCGGAGCGGATCGCGGTGGTGACTTCTCCCGGAGGCGCGGCGATCCAGGATATGCTCAACATCCTTCGCCGGCGGGCTCCGCAGCTGCGGGTGACGGTCGTGCCGGCGCTCGTGCAGGGGCCGGAAGCCCCCGCGCAGCTGGTGCGCGCGCTGGAGCAGGCCAACCGCCTGGGCCTGGGCGACCTCGTCGTGCTGGCCCGCGGCGGAGGGAGCATCGAGGATCTGTGGGCCTTCAACGACGAGGCGCTCGCGCGCGCGATCGCCGCCTCGCGGCTACCGGTCGTAAGCGCCGTGGGGCACGAGATCGATTTCACGATCGCGGATTTCGTGTCGGATTTGCGCGCGCCCACACCTTCGGCCGCGGCCGAGATCGTTTCGGGCAAATGGGTCGAGGCGGCCGCGGGGCTCAGGGAGAACGAGAGCCGTTTGCGAGGCGCGATCCAGCGCGAGCTCGCGAATCGCAAGCGGATCCTCGAATACATCGCGGCCCGCGTGGTGAGCCCCCGGGACCGGCTGCGCGAGCAGGCGCAGCGCTGCGACGAGCTCGCCCAGCGATTGGAGCGCGCACTTCGCGCGCAGCTGGAGCGCCGGCGCGCGTCGCTCGAGCGCGCGTGCGGGACCCTCGACGCGCTTTCGCCCCTGCGGGTGCTGGAGAGGGGCTATTCGATCGTACGCGATCCCGGCGCGGGCGGAAAAGTCATCAGAAGCGCGGCGGAGCTGAAGCCCGGTCGTCGCCTGGAGGTCAGGTTCCATGATGGTCAGGCAGCGGTCGAGACGGTTTGAGGCGCTGATCCTCTTTTTTCTGGCGGCCGTGCCCGCCTACGCGGGCTCGCTCGAAGGCGAGCTTTCGAGCCCCGAGGCCGTTGATGGCTCGATCGTCATCGTGACCGCAAGGGTCGCCGGCGCGACGGCCGCGCCCAAGGGGCGTTTCGGCGAGGTCGAATTTCCGCTGTATGCGGTACCGAGTCGCGGCCCGGGCGTCTACGAGGGGATCCTCGGAGTCCCGTTCGGGCAGAAGGCGGGCGATTTCGCCGTGACGCTCAGGCTGGGCGAAGAGGAGCTGCGGCTTCCGCTGCGGGTGAAGGACGGCAACTATCCTTCGGAGCGCCTCAAGGTCGATCCCCGCAAGATCAATCCACGGAAGAAAGACCTGGTCCGGATCCGGCGCGAACAGGCGCGCGTGCGCAAGGTGTACGAGGCCATCACCGCCGAGAAGCTCTGGCAGGGGCCTTTCGCCTTGCCGATCCAGAGCGAAATCACGAGCATCTACGGTACCAAGCGCGTCTTCAACGGCGAGATGCAGAGTTTCCATGCGGGGCTGGATCTCCGCGCGAAGGTGGGGACTCCCGTCCTGGCGCCGGCGGCGGGCGTCGTGGCTTTGACCGGCGATCTGTTTTTCACGGGCAAGACCGTGATCCTGGATCATGGCTATGGGGTGATGACGGTTTACGCGCACCTGAGTCGCATCACGGCCAAGCAGGGTCAGCGCGTGACACCGGGCGCGCGGCTCGGGCTTTCGGGCGCCACCGGGCGCGTGAGCGGACCGCATCTCCACTGGATGGCGGTGGTTCACAAAGCCAAGGTCGATCCGCTGCAGCTCACGAAGGTGATGCGGTGAAAAGACGCAGGGCCGAGCGAAAGGTCCGACGCCGTGGCTCGGTGGCGTGCAGCTGGATCAAGGTCGAGGACTTCGTGGAGACCAGCTACTGGATCTCGATCCAGAACAATACCACCGGAACCCGAGTGCCTGATTCCCCCGAGGTCGAGCTGACGGAAGTGGCGCAGCAGGGATTGACCCTGCGGCTTCCGCGCAACGCTTGCTCGAACGGACATCAGCTGGTGCTTACGCTGCGGAAAAGGGTCCGAAGCCCGCTGGAGGACGGAGAAGAGGAGATCGAGGAGGAGATCCAGATGACCGCCAAGGTCGTGCAGGCGGAAGACCTTGACGAGAACACTCGCTCGGTGGAGGTGCGTTTTTACCAGTACAACGAGCTTCTCTGGAGAGAATTCCTGAGGCAGTTCTCGGGTCGTCAGGAGCGCGTGAACGCGCTGGTCAAGGCCATTGTCGAATGAAATTCCGGAAACATCATGGATGACTTGTCTAAGGAAGAGATCGAGTTTTCGAAGTCGCTGCAAGACCTGCGCTTCCTGATCGCGGATGCAAGCTCGGGGCGCAGGAGCATTCGCAAGCTGCTGAGCCATTTCCGGGTCAAGGCCAATCTGATCGAGGTTGCGGATACGGCAGCCGACGCCGTGCGCCTCCTCCAGGAAAAACGGCCTCATATCGTGTTCGCCGACGACTCGATCGGGGAGGATGGCGCCGCGCTCGGACTCGTTGAAACGCACGCGCGTTCCCTGGAGTCCGAGCGGCTCCGGGTCTTTTTTCTCATGACCGCGAGGGAATCGAACGCGATGGTCACCGGAGCGGCTGTCGAAAACGTGGATTCCGTGCTCGTGAAGCCCTACACCTTCGATGTGCTGTCGCATCAGTTCCATCGCGTCCTTACCGAAAAGATCAACCCGACCCCGTATGCCGACGCCGTCCAGGCAGGCAAGGCGTTGCTGGAAAGGGGGCAGTATCAGGAGGCGATAGAGGCTTTCCGCGAGGCGATGCGCCTGGATCCCAGGCCCGCGCTCGCCTGCAGCTATTTGGGCGCGGCGTTCGAGGCACAAGGTGAAATGGATCAGGCCGAAGAAGCCTATCTGGAGGGTCTTGCTTCCAATCCAGTCCATTTCCGCTGCTTGGGGGGCCTTCTCGATTGCCTTCTCAGGAAAAACGAGATCGAGCGGGCCTACGAGGTCGGGCGGAAAATCGTTGAGCACCATGTCGTCCCGATGAAAAGGGTTCCGGACATGATCCGGCTATCCGTGCTCAATCACAAGTTCGAGGACGTCCTGGGTTTCTTCGGATACTCCGACGCCTTGGCTCGTGCTGACAAAGGCGCCTCGATCTATCTCGCCGCGGGTTTGGTCGTCTGTGGCCTGTATTTCCTTCAGCGGCGCGATCTTCCGGGCGCGACTGACGCTTTCCGCAAGGCGGATGTGGTGGCACAAGGGAATCCGAAGGTGCAGAAACGGATTCTCATGGCCTTGGTTTCGGCGGGACTGGAAGGAGAGGTCAACAGCTACGCCGCCAAGCTCCCGCCCGAATTGAAGAACTGCCCCGAGGTGCGCATTGCCGAGTTGCGCCGGCTGGCGCAGAACTCTTCCCCCGCGAAGGTAGTGGAACGGGCGCGCGAGCTCGTCCGCAACGGGATCAAGGACAAGGAAGTCTATGCGTTGTTGCTGGAAAAATCCAAGCAGATCGCGTTGAGCGATGCCCTCCTGGAGGGGCTGTTCCAGGATGCCGTGCGCGACTTTCCGCAGGAGAGGGCTTATTTCGAAAACGCGCTCGGAGCTTCCGGCAGGAACAAGGGCTGAACCTGGGAGCTCAGGTCTCCTTGATCTTTTGATGGCTGAGCTCTTCGCCCGGGGCGATGCCTTTGGTGACCGGACGTGCGGGGATGCCCACGACGGTGGTATTGGGCGGAACGGGATCCACCACTACCGAGTTCGCGCCGATCCGCGAGCCTTCACCGATCACGATGTTGCCGAGCACTTTCGCGCCTGCCCCGATGACGACGTGATCCTCGATCGTGGGGTGCCGTTTCTGATGGCGCAGATCGACTCCACCCAGGGTCACGCCCTGATAGATGATGACGTCGTTGCCGATGACCGCGGTCTCGCCCACGACAGTGCCCATGCCGTGGTCGATGATGAGGCCGCGGCCGATCCGGGCGCCGGGATGGATGTCGATGCCCGTGAGGAAACGGCTCAGCTCGGAGACGGCCCGCGGAAAGAATGGAACCCCCAGCCGCGAGAGGAAGTGCGCCACGCGGTGAAAGCAAAGCGCCTTGATTCCCGGATAAAGGAGGAGCACTTCGAGGTAGCCCTTCGCCGCGGGATCGTAACGCCGGTACCGTTTCAAGGTGGAAAGCACTCGCATGACACCACCATTAAAAGACTCCGCTCCGGCCGACAAGGACTTAATGCGCGATTTTCGCCCGAGACTGGCTGATTCACCGCCATCTCGGGTATGATCAGGGCATGTTCAAGCGTCGGGTGATCGAAATGATGCAGCAATATCTCGCCGAGGAGCTCGCCGAGCTCGCGCCCCGCGCGGACACCGACGCGAGCGCGGGCAGGCGGGCCGCGGAAATCCATCGCCAGCTGCTGATGCTGCGGCTGCTTCCGATCCGGGATTTCAGCGGGCAAGGGGAAGTCGCCTGCCCTTCGGCCCTGGTGGAGCTCGAGTTCAACGGGAAGTGCGCGCACTACCTGATCGTGCCCCAGGGCGGCGGCTTCGTGGCGAACATCGACGGAAAGCCCGTGCAGGCGATCACCCCAAACTCCCCGCTCGGCGAGGCGGTCCTCGGTCATCAGACCGGCGAGCGCGTGAACGTCCGAACCGGCGGCGGCACCCGCGAGTATCGGATCATTTCATTATCTTGAAATAGACGGGATAGGAGGAGCGCCGACGCGCCGTGCGCGCCGAGGGCAGTCCGAGCAGGTTCCAGATCCCCTTGAGAATCCAGAAAGCCATGAGAAGCGCGAGGAAGACGCCGAAGAAGGTGAATCCCGCGACCAGGAGCACTGCCAGGAGCGCCGTTCCGAGCAGGGGGCCCAGGTTCAAGCGCCTGGGTGTGTGCGGTCGGGAATCCCGCCCGGGCTCGAGCAGTGGCTTGCCCTCGGAGTCCAGTACCAGATCCGGGGTGATCGCCTCGTTTACGGTACGTGTGGAGCGCGTTTCGCGGTCGTTCATGCGAATCCCTATTTACCCTTTTCGTGCCGAGGGGGCAAGGGTGGGGGGAAATTCCCAGCGGAAACCGAACGCTAAGGCCGCCGGCAGCAGAAAATGGGGCGTCCGGCACAACATCTCCGAAATCGAATACGCCAGGGCTGAAGCGTCCGCTCCGATCGCGAGAGCCGCCGCGGGCCGGGCGACCGTCGTCAGGAAACCCCAAAGCACTCCATAGGTCAGGGCCGCCTTGCCCAGGCCAGGGATGAAAAGCGCGGGGGCCATGAGCAGATCCAGCGTCCCGACCACGCGAAGCAGGGATCGTGCATGGCTTTCGGTGCCGCCAACGAGCTGAAGGGTGAGATCCACGAAATTTCCGGGCACCGGATAAAAGCCGACCGCGAAAAGCCCGTGGCCGAAGAAGGTGAGCGCGACCGCCGCCTGGATCGCCAGGCGCGTTCCCTCGGACCGCGCCCGCCAGCGCGCGAGCAGCGCGGGGGTGGCGACCTGGGAGCTGAGCTCCAGGAGCGGGCCGGCGCGGAAGCCGGATTCCTTGAAAAAGAGCAGCGCGAGAAAGGCGAGGAGAATCGATGCGGCGGCGAGCAGTTGCGGCGCCCTGCGGGCGAGCCACGTGCCAGGCGCCAAGAGCCCGGCTAGCGTCGCCGCCGAGGCGGTGAGGAGCATGGCGCCGGCAGTAGCCGAAAGCGCTTCGAGAAAAAAGGCGAGCCCGCCGCTGCTTGCATAGTCTTCCCAGGAAAACCCCAACAGTTCCGGCACGGGACCGAGCAGTCCCTGGCTCCAGAAGAACGCTCGATACGGAAGTTCCCAGAAAAAATGCTGCGCGGCCCAGCCCCCGAGCGAGAGCGCACAGGCCAAGGCAAGGAAAAGACGCGGGGCCGATGCCTCAGCGCGCAAGGCGGATCACGTCCCCATGGGCCGGAGCCCATACCCGCAGCTTGCGGGGCATCCCGAAGCGTCCGGCCTCGGTGAGCGCTTCGACCTCCTCGGCGTTGTCGACGTTGATCGTGCGGATTTCCATCTCGTGCGAGGAGACGAAAAGCCAGTTGAAGTGATTGAAGGAGTCACTGTTCCTGACCCAGCCGCGAAGGTCGTCAGGCTTCCGCAAGGGCGCGCCCCAGGTTCCTTCGCCCAGATAGAGCGTGCCCGCGCGGTCGTCGCGGATGAAGCCGTCTTCGCTGCCCGGGCCCGTATCGGGCCGGAGCGGCCAGGTCGCCTTGACCGTGTGCGCGTCGGACTCGAACACCGCGTCCATTCCGAACTGGTGAAACAGGGGCGCCCAGGAGCGGTACATCGTCTCGCCTTCGGGCTTTTTTCGGATCAGCGGCCGCATCGGGCGGTGATACTGCGCGACTTTCCAGGTCACCCCGGAATCCTTGGCCAGCTCCGCGCGGAGCCATTCCGTCTGCGATCCGGCGATCGGGAACTCGGAGTTGAGCGTGTAGGCGCGCAGCAGGTTCCGGCCCGCGCTGACGGCGTAATAGGCGTTCGGCGGAACCGCGAAGAGGTCGCTCAGGATCTGGTCATCGCGCTCATGGTTGCCGCGCGCGAGGACCACGGGCGTGATCCTTCCGTCGCCGGGAACGGTGAGCTGCCAGTCCTGGAGCCATTGCTTCCATTCCGCTTCCCCGCCGTCCTCGGTCATGTCGCCGCCGAAAAGAACGAAGTCCGGACGGAGCTTGCCGACCAGGAGGTTGGCGTTCTGGCGGGGCTTGCGGTTGGTGCGGGAATCCCCGCCCGCGATGATCGAGAGGCGTTCGCTTTCGTCGCCCGGAGAGGTGCGGAAGAAATAGCGGCGGCTGACATTTCTCGGGCTTGCGATCACGAAGTGATAGATCGTGCCGGGGCGCAGGTTCTCGAGGCGAACGAACGCGTTGTTCATCCCCATCACGGAATTGGCGCGGTCGATGGACCTGGAGTGCGGGTATCGCGCGAAATCCTCCCCATGATCCTCGGTGCCGAAGTAAAGTCGCTGGTCGGGGCCGGGCTCCTCGAGCGTGCTCCAGCCGATCGTGGCGGAGGTCGAAGCGTCGCCTTCGAGAGTGATGCGCGGGTAATAGAAAGGGCCGGGCGCCGCAGGCGGAATGCAGGCCGTGACGATCAGCGCTCCGAGGAGCAGGGCTCCCAGCAGGCTGATGATCATTTTGAAACGGTGAACCCGGCTGCCTCGGCTGTATTCCATTCCTTCCCCCCGCCTCTCACGGTACCATCAGACGGGCGAGTTTGGGAGCGCGAGATCGGCAGGCTGCCGGTCAGGCGATGAGCTCGGGACAGCGTTCCCACTGAAGCCGGCAGACCCATTTGCCGTCGACCCGGGACACGGACGAGAGCCGTGCATGGGCGTTGGTGGCCCGACCCGTGGCGGGATCCAGGATATTCAGGACGAGAGTGCCGCGCCGGTTGAACTGAGGACCGTTCTCCTCCTCTGAGACGAGCTCGCACCCGGTGTCGGTGACGCGTTGAAGCTTCCCGCTCAGGACCTGGTGGAAGTCATGACAGATGACGTCGAAGGCGAGGCTCCGGGCCTCGCTGACCCGAGTGGCCGGCGCGGGCGCCCGAGCGGGCGCGGGAGTCCGCGTCGGAGCCGCCGAAGCCGTCGTCGGAGCGTCGGAAGGAGGGCTGGGTACCTCTTCGTCGGAAACCGAGGCGGGCTCCGGCGGCGGGCAGTCCAGCGGCTTCCAGCCCGCGGCGTCTTCCCAGATCCAGCTGTAGGAGGCGAGCTCGCCGCTTTCGCGCAGAGCCTGGATCTCGGCATGCGTGTAGGGGCCGAACTTCTTCCCGGCCCGGCCGAGGAAAATCGCGGAATTCCGTTGGGAGCTCATCTCACTCTCTCCTTTTCATGCGAAGCGCGAGGTACTTGTCCTTGCTCGAGCAGTTGTCGAAGAGATCGGCCTTGAAGGAGCCGAGCTCGTCTTCCCAGATCTCGGCCGCGTCCTCGGTCCCCGCCGGGGCCCGGCCCCAGTCCCAGACCTTGCCGGCCTGCGCGCGGTCCTTCTCGTCCTTGAGCTTCTGCGCGATGACCTTGTAGTCGGGGTGGGCGTTCTGCCAGATGATGTCCTGGCTCGCGCCGTTGTAGATCTCGACCTCGACGAGCTGGAGGTTTTCCATGATCTCCTCGAGCTGGTCACCCATGCGATAGCTGCGGCGCTTGAGATCCGCGTTGATCCCGGCGATCAGGCGCGCGCGCGCGGGTTCCGCGCCCTGCTCGTGCCGCTGGAGAATGGTCTTCCAGACGGGGGCCGCGGCCTGCAGCCGGCGGTAGCGGATCAGCTCCGTCTTCAGGCCGCGCAGCTGGACGGCGAGCTTCTCCGGCAGCGGAGCCTCGGGGCCGATCTTCGCGCGGGCGACGCGGATGCGGGGCCGGAGCTCCTGGATGGATTTCACGATGCCCTGGCCGATGAGGCGTTGCTCGATTCCGCCGGACTTACCGAGGCGGGCGGCCGCCTCGATCTCGTCATGGAAGAGATTGAGCTCCTCCTGGTTGGAGATGAAGAGCGGCGAGCGGATCCACTCGCTCGCGACGCGCGGGGGCGTCGTGCCGGACTTCTTCAGGTACTGGATCGCGAGCGGATAGAGGTTGTCGCGCTTCTTTTCCGGCGAGCCCTTCCAGGCGGAAAGCCAGCGGTACGGCGTCTCGAAGTTCTTCTTGAAGAGGTTGGACGCCTTGACCGACTCGGGATACTGGCAAAGCTCGTTGAGGGCCATCGCCATCACCATCACCGCCTCGGGCGTGAAGGTGTTGCGTAGGCCCCCGGCCTGGAGGCTCATCGCGGTGCCGATCGCCTCGCTGTAGCGTTCGCCCTGCAGGTAGGCCCAGGAGAGCTCGGAAAGCGACTGTGCCAGCTCGTTGGACTTCTTGCTCACGCTCTTGAAATGCTCCACCGATCGATTGTAGTCGCCCATCGCGTAGAGCGAGCGCGCGATCTCGATGTGAGCGAAGTCGGAGAAGCGCTGCAGGGGCGCCGGGATCACGGGCTCGGCCAGGAATTTCCGGAGCTGGATCACCACCTGATTGTGCTCGTGGCGCCGGGCCGCGACCAGGCCGCGTCCAAGGGCTTCGTAAACGCCGCCGCCCGCGAGCAGCGCGAGGGTCTTCTGCAGCCGCGAGGGATCGGGCTGCTCCGCCGCCAGATCCGCGCGCAGCTGCTGGGTGGCCGCCTCGAGCACGATCGCGCGGTGCCGGGGCGAGATCTCGCTGAACTCGCGCAGGGTGGCGAGATTCCCGCCGACCGGGGCCGGGATCGTCAGCGCGGGATAGCGCTCCTCGATGCGAAGGAGACACTCGAGCGCGGCGAGCTGGATGCCGGCGGTTTCCTGGCTGGGAGGCCGGCTCGCGAGGATCGCGAAGCCCGAGTGCGCGACGTGCAGCATTCCCGCCTGGAACAACGAGCGCGAGATCCAGTACTCGCTGAGGGCGCGCGCCGCATCCCCTTGGGAATATCGGCGCATCGCCAGCGCCTGGGCGAAGCCCAGGACCGGGGATTTCGGCGAGGAGATGAAGGACCGGAAGTCCCGGGCGAGCTCCTCCTGCTTGCTGACGAACCCGGAGCCCAGGGTCCAGCTCTCGTTGGGTTGGCAGGCGTGGCGGGCATGGCTTTCGCCCGGACCGACGTCGTTGGCGGCGAGCGCCGGCGCACCGGCGGTCAAGGTGACGGCGAGAAATGCGTTGGCAAGGGCGTGTCTCATGGCTTGACCCCCTCCTTGCTCACTTCGATCGCCGGGGTCTTTTCGAAGCCGAAGAAGAAGTTGATTCCCAGCGTGACCGCGTGGGTCCAGTTGGTGCGGGGCTTGCCCTCGCCGGCGTTCACGAGCGCCGCCTGGTCGGCCGCGCTCTGCCGCGCGATCAGGGTTTCGCGATAAGTCATCGCCCGGTAATCGAGCCTGACCGAGATTTCCTTACTCAGGTAGATCTGCTGGCCGATGCCCAGCGAAGGCGTGAAGTAGTTCCCGTTCTGCGTGCTCGTGACGCCCAGGCCGCCCAGCAGGTGCAGGTCGTAGTAGATGATCGCCTTGCCGAGGAGGCTGAGCTTGCCGTAGAGGATGCTGGCTTCACCCTCGGCGCCCAGATAGGCTTTCGGATCGTTGGTCGTGGGGATCGCGGGCACGCCCTCGCTCTCCTGGATCGTCGCGACGAAGCCATCGTAAGCACTCGATGGGCCGACGTACGTCTTCCAGGCGACGACGTTCGCGGCCAGGTATTCGCTGAAATGGAATCCCACGCTCCCGCCCAGGGTCTTTACCGCGAGGAACGGGTCGGTATTGAGCGAGCCGCCGAACATCCCGAACTCGAATTTGTAGGCTTTGGAATAGAGGCGGTTCTGGACGACGCCGATCTCCGACTCGTCGCCGCGGGCCCAGTATTTCTCCTTGATGCTCTCGACGTTGACCTTGTCGGCGTCCTCGGCCGCAGGGGCCGCGCCCGGGAGGAGCATGGAGCAGATCGGGAGGAGCAGCTGCAGGTGTCGTGTTTTCATGGTTTACCTTCCCAGTGTCTTGAAGATGAATGGATAGGAGACCGCGACATCGACGCCGCCGCGGGGGTTAGGGAATTTCCAGGTCGCCAGCCGCCGCAGGATGCAGTCATCGAGCCGGGGATCCGGCAGGGTCGATGATTTCACCTCGGTGGATTTCACCATGCCGTTGCCGCCGATCACGAAGTTCGTGATGAGCTTGCCCTCGAGGTCGGGCGTGCGGATCATCGCTGATTCGTAGCAGTAGCGAACCTCGCTCATATGGCGATGGATGACCTCGCCGACCTCGTCCTTGGAGAGGCCCTCGTCGACCGTGGAGCCGGTCGTATCCATCGTGACGAAGGAGCCACCCTGGCCCTTGACGCCGGCGTGGTTGCCCTTGCCGTAACCTACGCCGCCGCTGCCCGCGCCGCTGCCGCCGATCGCGCCGACCTGGACGTTGCGCGCGTCCATCAGCCCCGTATCGGGGCCGGTGGCCCGGAGCGACTTGGACTTGGAGTCGAACATCTGGCGCGCGTCCTGGCTGTTGCGGGTGCCCGCGACGAAATCGGACTGCGCGAGAAGCCGGGTCATGCCGCCCTTGAGCAGGCCGCTCACCGCGTTCGAAAGCGCCTTGGCCCGGAATGCCTGGACCACGGCGGCCTCCTGGACTTTCTTGGGGGCGTTGGCGGCCACCGTGCTCTTGGGGTCGGCCTTGGCGCCGGGCGCCGGCGAATCCGCGGTCTTCGGCTTCGACAGCACGATCTTGGCGAACTGCGGGGGAATGAGCTCCTGGGTCTCCACCTTGGGCTTGGGCCAGAGGAAGCTCATCACGAGGAAAGCGGCCAAGGCGATCCCCGAATATCTCAAGGCCAGGCGGAACTGCTCGACATCCGGCTCCAACTGCAGCTGACCGGGTTTCGGCGCGGGGAGCGAGGGGTTCTCCGAAAGCGCGAAGCGCCACGTGCGCAGGCCTTTTTCGGGTGTCTGAAGCGTGAGGGTGCTTTGGCTGAGCCGCTCAAGCGACAGCTCGATGCGCTGGCCCGGGGCGAGGGGTTTCTCCTCGGGGCCTTTCAATGCGAGGCCTTCGGCGACCGGAAGGATGGCCCAGCCATCGCCGGCCGACTTCGTGAGCGAGAAGATCGTCTTTCCCGAAAGCGTCGCATCGTAGGTCGCGGCCGCGCCCGCGAGCACGCGCGCGTCGATAACCCAGTTGCCGGCGCAGGCGAAAACGCTCAG
Organism: Oligoflexia bacterium; assembly: GCA_023701205.1. Lineage (GTDB taxonomy): Bacteria > Bdellovibrionota > UBA1018 > UBA1018 > UBA1018 > JAMPXJ01. The sequence continues at coordinate 48,377 of JAMPXJ010000015.1, read as the reverse complement.
CGCGCCGCCCTGGCTCGAGTGGAACGCGGGGAGTACGCGATGGACGGGATGGATCTTGAGCCGGACGCGATCGCTGTCGGGCGAGCCCGGCTCGCGCGGAAGATCCAGCTCGGTTCCATCGAGCTGCGAGGCGGGAATCTCCTTCAGGCCGGGGGCGGAGAGGTCCCGGACACGAACGCCTTTTTCGGTGCGTTCGACGACCCAGCGCAGGGGGTGGCCGATCGCCAACGGTCGCGCGGAGTCCCAAACTTGCGTGCGTGAGCTGCCCCGGGCCGAGGTCGTCACCACGTATTCGTCATGTCTGCTGGAAGTCTTGGGGTGGCTCATCAACCGTTACTCCTCTTCCTCAGGGCGTGAACCGCGCGGTGCGCAGGCTTTCCCGGGTTTCGCTCTTGAAGCTCGCGCGCTTGCGATAAAGGTGCGGCTTCTTTCTCTTGCGGTCGCGTTCGGAGATCTGGCTCAGGGAGTCCAGGGGTCGACGGTTGAGGCCTTCGACCACCTCGTCTTCGAAGTCGATGACTTTGGCGCGTTTGCTGTCGCGGCCTGCGGCGATGGCGGAGAGGTCCGCCATGCTGAGGATCAGAATCGCGAAGGCCAGACGCAAGAACCGACACATTGAAAATCCCCTGAGGTAGTGCATATCTAAGATTAATGTTATTTAACAAAATGAAAAAAATCAAACAATACGATCAGGTATTTTTATTATCTTGTAATTACCAATAGTTAGGAATGGAACCGTGGGCTGACGGCTTTGCAAGAGGTACCCGATTTGCACCAGTCTTGGCCAACGGAGTGAAATTATGAAGAAAGCCATATCGCGAACGTTTTGGAGCCTGAGTGGCTTCGGTCTCGGGGCTGCTGCCATGTATTTCCTCGATCCGCAGCGCGGAAGTCGGCGTCGCGCGGAGGTGCGGCAGCGGGGCGTGCATGTTGCGCGTCGGTCCGGCAACGCAATCAAGATGGGCTTGGCCGACCTGGGCAACCGGTCGCGCGGCCTGATTCTCGACACACGGGCCCGAATCGCCGAACAGGAGACCCCTGCCGACGACATTCTGGTCGCGCGCGTCCGCTCGCGCCTGGGACGCCTTGTATCGCATCCGCATTCGGTCGAGGTCTCCGTCGACGCGGGTCGGGTCACTCTCAAGGGGCGTTGCGCGCCGGAAGAGGTGCCGCGCCTGGTGAGCTCCCTGCATCGGGTCCGCGGCGTCCGCGAAGTCGACAATCAGCTTCTGAGTACACCGATGGACGCCACGGGAGGGCGTCAGCCGGGAAAGCGGTTTAGGGCCCGACGGGCCCGTTTTCTTCGAATCCGCAAGTCCATCGACATCGAGGCGCCCGTTTCGCAAGTGTTCCAGTTCTGGGCGAACTTCGAGAATTTCCCCCGTTTCATGAAGGACGTCCGCGAGGTCAGGACGCTGCCAGGCGGCAAGCGCTCGCATTGGGTCGTCGACGGGCCCGGGGGCGCGCCGTTGAGCTGGGATGCGGTCGTCACGCGCAAGGTGCCCAACGAGTATCTTTCCTGGCGCACGATGCCCGGGTCGGTGATTCACAATGCGGGCAGGGTGAGGTTCCGCGCGAACGACGAAGGTGGAACGCGGGTGGAGCTGGAGCTGTCGTATCATCCGCCGGGAGCTCTGTTGGGGCGCGTCGCCGCCCAGGTCTTCGGCTTCGGCCCTAAGCTGAAGGTGGCGCGCGCGCTGGCGCAGATGAAGACGCTGATCGAGGAAGGGCCTTCGCGCAGGCAGATCATAGGAATGCACGCGCAAGGCGCGTGACGGAATGCACGCGCAAGGCGCGTGACGGAATGCACGCGGGGAGAGAAGCAACAGGAAGGGAGAAAACGGATGAACGTCAGGGAAATCATGAGTTCGGGAGTGGAGGTCATCGGGCCGGACGCGACCCTCAAGGAGGCGGCCCGGAAGATGGATGAAGCCAATGTCGGAATCCTCCCGGTCTGCGGCCAGGATCGGCTCGTCGGGATCATCAGCGACCGCGACATCGTGATTCGCTCCGTCTCGGCCGGGCAGGATCCCAACGAGGTGAAGGTGCAGGATGCGATGACCTCACCCGTGATCTACTGCTTCGAGGATCAGTCGGTTTCGGATATCGCCCGCAAGATGCGGGACCAGGATATCCGGCGATTGCCGGTCCTGAACCGGGCCAAGCGGATGGTGGGTATCATTTCCATGGACGATATCCTCCAGTCGGGCGGTTCCGTCAATACGACGCCGCGCGCCGCCTGATCAGTCGCCCCTCATTGTACCGCGGTGGTCGCGAGCGCGTTGAGGGAGGCCTGCTCCTGGCTCGGCTTCTCGTTTCGAGAGGCCTGCTCGCTCTCGACCTCCTTGAACAGCGTGCGGGTCTTCTCGCGGGCGAAGGCCTTGAGATAATGCTGCATGAGCACGGTGGAGGCCGCGATCCGCGCCTCGGGCGGGAGATTCTTGCGCGCGTCCTCGAGCTCGGTGAGTCCTTCGGCCCGCGCGCCGAGCGCCGCGAGCGAGACGGAGCGCACTATGCCCAGGGTGCCGGGGGGAATGAGGGATTTCTCGCGGGCCTCCTGAAGGAAAAAGGCGACCTGGCGCCACCGGCGGCTCTTCAGGGCCCTGGCCCAGTAGGCTTTCACCCTGGCCTCGGCGCTCTTGAGCTTGGGTGAGTCGCTTTCCGCCAGGCGGGCGAGCTCCTGCCAGTTCCCATCGGGGTCGAGGCTGGCGAGATACGCCAGATCCAGCGCGGGGGGCGCGCTCACCGCCGCCGGGAGTCGCAGCCGCTTGGCCTGGGACGGGTTCTCGGCGAAGAACGGCTCCGAGATCTTGCGGAAAGGCTCGTCCTCGATGGCGAACTTCGAAGCCAGCTCGAAGGACTTCGAGCGCATCTCCTGTCCCTTCTCCTCGAACGGGAACACGAGCTTTTTCACCGTGTCCTGATACGCGGCGAGCTCCTCCTCGTTGAGGCCCTTGGGAGGCTTCAGTCCCATGAGGCTGCGCGCGAAGTCCAGGTAGGTTTCCGCGATCTCGTTGAGGGATTCGGCCCGGATGCGCGCCCAGGGCAGCTTCACGATCTTGGTCGTGGCGTTCTCGAGCTCACGGATCACCTCGACCCGCCTCGTGATGTAGCGTTCGTCGGCGCGCAGCGGGGCCACGTCCTTCATCGCGATGCGGTTTTGCTCGAGCGCACGCGGGATCGAAGCGGTCACGAAGGGGAGAAGGTGGGTGCGCACGAGCGGATCCAGCTCGTCCCAGTTGTCCGAGAGGTTGCGGAGCGCGACGTTGCGGTCGCGAAAGGCGAGCTCGCGTGACCCTTCCAGCGCGACCGCGGCCCAGATCGCGCGGCTCTCCTTGGAGGTTGAATCCGAGCTCTTCCGGCACCGCTCGAAGGCGCTCCGGGTGGTTTCCTCTTTCTGGTTGTCGGACAGCCGGGCGAAGGCGCTCAGCGCGGAGAGAGCGGAGAATTTGTCGCATTCCTGCGCCAGCCCCTCGGAGCAGAGCGTCTTGTCGCTCAGGGCGGCGCTAAGAGCGGAGTCCTCGCCACCCAGCCAGATCAGGGTGAGGGTCTTCTTCCGGAGTTCGTCCGCCTTGCTTTCCTCGAGCTTCAGCGCCTTCGCCGGCAGCGCGAGATAGGCCCGGTAATCCGTTGCAGCGGCGGGAAAGCGGTAGAGCTCCTCGGCCATCTGCGCACGGGCGATCAGCGCGGCGCCCAGGTTGCTCGTACTGATGCTCTTCCCGGGATTGGAGGCTTCCTTGATCAGGCGGGAGAAATAGATGTCGGCCCGCGCCTTCTGATTGGCGCGAAGGCCGGCCGCGCCGGCGAGCGCGAGGACGTCGGATAGCCGGTCGCTCGCCGGATACTTCTCGAGGAAATCATCAGCGCCATCCATCGTCGCGTCCGCATCCTGGCGCGCATGGCTGGCTTCGATGAGCTTGTAGGAAGCGTCTGCCGCGACCGCAAGCAGCTTCTTCTGGAAAGCGCCCGTGTTCAGGGGCTTGTACTTCATGAGCTCCTCTGCGAGGTCATGAGTGCGTTCCCAGTCCTGGCCCGCGATATAGGTATCGAGCATCAGGCTCGCGGTAGGCGAGGCGAAGGTCGAGCCCGGCCGGCGCTTGACGAAGGCGCCCATCCGCGCGAGCGCGTCGGGAAGATGGTTCTGGGCGTAGAGCGCGCGGTTGGCTTCGAAGACGAAATTGTCCGCGGATTCGGACGCGCGGCCCGAGAGCTTCACGTGACGATCGATCCATTGGACCCATTCGGCGAGCGCCGGATCGAGCTCGGTATCGCGGGCCTTGGCGGGCGAGCGGGCGGCGAGCTCCGTGGGGATCAGCTTTTTCTCGCGGAGCACCTCGTAACGTGACGCGATCGCCTTGAGGCTCGCGTCCGGCACGGTGGCCTGGCCATCCTTCGTCTTGGCGTCCCAGTCGCCATGATCGACCACCCAGCGGTAGTGCGTGGTCGCGCCGTTGAAGTCCTTGATCGCGAACAGGGTCTCCGCCAGGTTGTAATGCACGCGGGGAATGCGAGGATCCGTTTCGTCGACGATCTTGGTGAAAGCCTCGTAGATCGAAGCGAGGATCACGCTATAGGAGCGGACGTCGTCGGCGGCCTTGTTCTTGACGATCATCGCCTGCAGGCCTTCGGCGGTATCCAGCACCAGCTTCTGCGCGCGGGCGAAAGTGGCGTGGCGCTTCTCGGCCTCGGGCGACTTGCGGTCCTCCGGCAGGAGGGCATGCAGCGTCACCAGGTCCTGCGAGCTCTGGATGAGCTGCTGGTAGCGCCGCTTGTTGAGCTGGTACTCGTAGGTCGTCAGGAGGACCTCGAGCGTCTCGGCGCGGCCCGGCTCCTTCCTGAGGAGTTCGTCCTTGAAGGCCATGAGGTCTTCCTCGTGATCATGCGAGCGCAGGAGCTTGGAGAACCGATGCAGCATTCGTCCGAGCACGGGCCCGGCCTCGATTTTCCTGAAATAGGGATAGGCGTTCGAAAGACTGTATTCCCCGCGTTTCTGCTCGTATCCTTCGAAGTAGAAGACGGCGAGATCGAGCAAGGTATTCTCGCGCAGCGCTTCATCGGAAGTCGCCGTGCCGTCGGCCGGGCTGTTTCGCCCGTTGTAGTAAGCGACCTGGCGCTCGGCGAAGGAGAGCGCCGCCGGGATATTCTTGAGGTTGTAGTGGGACCAGGCGAGCTTGTAGAGGGCGAACGGATACAGCGGATGTTCCGTGAGCTTCTCGACCTCGTTGAGGTAGGTGATCGCGCGGGCATGGTTGTTCTCCTGGATGGAGAACTCGGCCAGGGACATGTAGGCCGACGGCGCCTCCTCGGCGGTCGGGAAGTTTTTCACGAGGTGCAGGTAGTCCTTGGTGGCCTGCGCCTTCTGATCGAGCTCCTCGTAGCCCTTGCCGCGCGCGAAGTAGGCGTGCGCGATCTCCTCGTAATGGGGATACTTCGCGATCAGGGTGGAGTAGCTCGCGATGGCCTGCTTCATCGCCTTCTGGAATCGGGCTTTGCCGGCGGCGCCGCGGGCGGCCTTGCCTCCCAGCGAGAGGCGGAAGAGGATCGAGGCCGCCTGCTGCTGGACGTCGGCGAGTTTCGAGAGCAGTACGGGTTCCTGGCGGGTATTGCGGTATTTCCTGAGCAGTGACTGCAGCCGGGAGATCGCCTTTTCCTGGGCGGATAGCGCCACTTCATCGACGTTGCGCTCGTGCTGCTCGCTCGTCGCGGACCGGGAGACGCGGACCTCCATTGCGGGATTTGCCAACGCCGTCCCGGCGAAGACGATCGCGGCGAACGCCACTGCTTTCTCAAGAGCCATGCTATTCCCCTTTGACGACGGCTAACTTGAAATCAGTGTAGCCGTGAAGGGCCGCGGAGGCGAGGACGGACTTGATCGTGGAATAAGGGGCTCGCTGGTCCGAAACCACGATGATCTTGGGGTCGACCTTCACGTCGGAGTTCGCCTTCGCGATCAGGAGCTGGCGCTGCCGCTCCTTCTCGAGGGCCTTGCCGAGCGACGCGGAAGAGCCGTTGGCCTGGAGGTCGCCCTTCTCGAAGCGGAACTCCTTGAGGCTCGCGACCGGCTGTCCCTCGACCAGCACGGCGCCCTGGGAGACCTCGACCTTGAGCGCCTCGACCGAGGTTTCGCCCGCCTGCGCCTCGGGCAGCAGCGTGCCGGCGCTCGGGCTCACGTTGACGGCGCCCGTCGCGTAGCTCTTCAGGAGGAACACGAGCAGGATGGTGAAAATATCGGCCATCGAGGTGATCTGGAGGCTCATCTCCTCGTTCTGCGGCGCGCGTCTCTTGAACTTGTGCTTTCTCATCTGAGTCCCCGTCGGTTATCTGTCAGAACCCGCCCAGCAGGACGGCGGGCACGGTTTTTCGGATCGTTTCCATCGTCTTCACGACGTCGCGGTACTCGGTCGCGTCGCCGGCGGTGAGCACAGCGGCGTTCAGCTCCGGCCACTTCTGCTTGAGCGTGGCGATGTTCTGCGCCAGCGCCTCCTGGTCCCAGGCGCCCGCCTTCGCGGGGATCTGGGTGGTCGAGGTGGACTTGCCGCCGATCTTCACGGTCATCGCGTGATCCTTGCCCAGCTCGACGGTGAGATTCACCTCGGGCGGCTTGGAGTCCGTCGCGGCGGTCGCGCCGGCAGCGGCCACGCCGGCATCGAGCAAGCCGATCGAAAGGAAGGAAGCCGATGCGAGCACGAAGGTGATGAGCACCGTCAGGCAGTCGATGATCGATGCGAGGTTGAGCTCGAAGTCCTGGCTGCCTGAGCCATGGCCCGAGTCGCCGCTGACCATCATACCGCTCTCCTCAGGTTGACGATCTTGCCGTTCTGCTTGCCGTTGCTCACGGGAGCGTCATCCTGCTCGAAGCGCTCCTCCTGGCCGCTGATGGCGCCGGTCTCGGCCGAGTAGTAACGCTGCTTGAGCGTGTCGAGCGTGCGCACCGCGGAGTGATCGAGCTCGGCCACGAGCCGGTTGCTCCGGTTCATGAGAAAGCTGAACGCGATCATGCAAGGGATGGCAACTGCCAGGCCCAGCATCGTGGCGTTCATCGCGGTGGAGATACCGGCCGCGAGGATGGCCGACTTCTGCTGGGCATCCGCATGGCCGACGGCCTGAAACGATTGGATCAGGCCGGCGATGGTGCCGAAGAGGCCCATCAGGGTCGCGACGTTCGCGATGGTCGCGAGGAAGCCGGTCCGGCGCTGGATCAGCTGCGTCGCCTCGCCCACCGCGAGCTGCAGGCCGTTTTCGATCAGGCCTTCGGGCTGGTGGGCCCGGAGCAGGCCCTGCTTGACGACCCGGGCGGCCGGCTTGCCGGGATAGCGATCGCAAAGGGCGATCGCGTCGGCCACCTTGCCGGCCATGACGAGCTCGTTGATGCGGTCGAAGAACGACTCGGAGTCGCGGATCGGGTAGCTCGCGAAGAGCGCTTTGGTGCGCTCCGCGATGATCGCGACCGCGAAGGCCGCGGCGACCAGCAGCGGAGCCACGTGGAGGAAGTTCGTTCTCAGGAATTCGAAGATACCGGACATAGTGTTTCCCCTTTCGTTCAGTAAACCGTTTTCGGTTGGTAGTTGATGCTGATCTGGTCAGTCGCAGCCAGGCTGAGCACCAGGTTCTGGTCGGTGATCACGATCGTCTTGCCGCTGATCACGTACTTGTCGGCCGGAATCACCGTGGAGGTTCCGTCCGCATGGAGCACCTTGATGAGCATGTCCTCGGAGCCCGTGGGCGCGCGATCCAGGTAGAAGGTGCTCTTCTTGGCGATGATGGCCGCCCCGATCGCGTCGAGGATCGGCGAGTAGTCGGGGTCCGCGATGTTGAGCGTGAGGCTGCCGTTGCCGACGAGGTTGCCGAGCTCGATGTAGCGGTCCCCGCGATCCACGGCGAAGGTGTGGAAGCCGCCCGCGACCGTGTCGTCGTGGTCGCGGCTGGCCTGCAGGCTCTGGATCGCCTCGCCCGTCGCGGCCACGATCGAGACCACGAAATAGCTCCCGGTATCGGCGGTTCCGCCGTCGAGCTGGGCGAAGAAGCTGTCGAGCCTCGACTTCACCTCGGAAACCGGCATCAGCTTGTCTTCGCGCGGGCAGACGCTCAAGGTGTAGGTGAAGCCGTCCACCGTCTTCGCGGCGCAGCTCGTGCCCTCCGCTCCGAAACGGCAGTTATTGGAAGGGTTCGAGCAGCAGAACCCGTTGGAGCCGGTGACCGGCGCGGCCCCGTTGAGCGCGACGAGGGAGGCCTGATCGCAGCGGTAGGAGCTGTAGGGATTGAAGTCCGCGGCCGGGCTCGCGTCGAGCGAAAGCGTCTGGTCGTCCTCATCGGAGACGAAGACGATCCCGCGAAGGGAGTCGGGGCGGAAGAAGGCGCTTTCGCTGGTTTCGTTGTCGTCGAGCAGCTGAAGCATCGAGCCGAGTCCCCGCTCGGAACCGTGGCCCACGCTGCCGGTCGTGACGTTGATCATGAAGTCGTCGACCAGGCGGTTCGTCCAGGCGGTGAGCTCCGCCTCCGAGAGCTTGCCCGAAGGCATCGTCGAGATGACCGCGCGACCGCTGTGGATCGTGTCGTTCTGCGTGGTGTTCACGCATTGGCTGATGCTGGAATCGCCGGACTCGGGGCGGAGGCACCGGGCGGCGCCCGTCGGGGCGCCCGCGACGTCGCGGACGGGGCATTGCGTGACGCCAAGAAGGAAATACGGCAGCGCCTCGAAGCAGAACCCGGCGATCGGGCCGTCGTGGTTGCCCGGAAGCAGCTTCGAGAAGTCGGGACCCCAGGCGGGAACGAGGTCACGATAGCGGACGCCCGCGTCGAATCTCCCCGTCGAAAGGTTGACCAGCGAAGGATTGCTCGCGGGATTGGCGAAGCTCGCCAGCCGGCTGTTCACGTAAGGCGAGGTCCAGCCCGTCGTGCCCGGAATCGTGCGATTCAGGTAATTCGAGAAGGAGGGATTCGCCAGGTAGGTGTCGGTCGTGATCACCGCCACCCGGATGTCCCAGGTCGGCTGCATGTACTTGCGCGCGAAGCCGGAGAAGCCGTTGCGGAGCTTCTCCTGCGAGACATCCATGCTGGAGGAGTTGTCGACGACCCACAGCAGGTCGATCTTGGTATTGACCTTGAGCTGGGAGCTGAATTTCTGCTCCTGCTGCGCCAGCCGGAACGAGCCGGGCACGTATGCGGTGCAAGCGCTGAGTCCGATCGCCAGCGCGGCCGTGGAGAGGGTCTTGAGCTGAAGGGTGGAGCGTAGGTAAAACATCATTGAGCTCCTTTTTCGGCTCCTTTGCCCGTGGTCTTGGCCAGGAGATCTTTCTTGCCTTCACAGGAGATCGCGGGCGTTCCGGCGATCCAGTCGCTGAACACGCCGTTTTCGCCCCGAACCTGGCGGTCCAGGTTGTCGAGCTCCCTTTTCATCTCGGCATCCAGATGGGCGTTCACGTCCGCGTCCTTGCCGGCTCCCTCCGCGTCCCAGCGGCCGGCCTGCGCGAGCTTGTCGTCCGAGGCCCCGATGGCATCCATGAACTCATCCTTCGGGATCACGCAGTCTTTCTTGAGGTCGGCGCAGCTGGCCTTGCCGAAGCAGTACTGGGCGGTGATTTCGGATTTCGGGCCCGCGATCGCGCCGAGCAGGATCTCGTTGGGCTTGCCCGCGACGGTCTGGAAGCGTACCGGGGTCTTGTTCACCCGGACGCACACCGAGGTCGGGTTCGCGTGCGGGAGGCGGATCAGGTTCTTGTGCTGGCTGCAGCTTTCCTCATCGGTGTGGCCGGTCGCCTTCTTGTGTTTGAACGCCAGCGTGACACAGCCCTGCGGCTCGACGATCTGAGGGACCGCCGGAGCGGCGGCCTGCTGCGAAGTCCGCGGGGGCTGCGGGGGCTGGGCTTGCATCGGGGCTTGCGTCTGGGCCGGTGAAGCGGAGCTTTCAAGCGCTGTTTGAGAGGAGCTGGAGTCCTGCGGCTTGGTGGAGGAGTCGCCAGATACGTTTCCGCTTTGGGTCTTCTCGGCCTGTTCGGAAGCAGGGCTTTGCTGGCTGCTGCTCGGGGCCTGGGCGGTTTCCGTCGCCTCTTGTTTGGGAGCGGAGCGCATCAGTGAGAAACGGATCGCGAGCAGGAGTACGGGAAGACCCACGAGAGCCGCGAGCACCAACAGCGTTTTCCGATTTTTTTCACCCGATGGACTCATCTGAATTCCCTCAAAAAGTGGCTGTTCTACTGTTAATAGTAATTAACAGGATTAAAATAATCAAACACTATATTTATACGTGTAAATACAATGAGTTAGAATCAAGGTGATGATGAAAAGGCGTGAGGATTCTTACTTTTTCGTCCCCGCCTGCGGGGCTTGTGTAGCGGGCGGCGGAACCGGACTTGCAGCGTTGGGAGAGGAACCCAGTGCTTTTTCGAAAACCGCTCTCTGATCCGGAAAGCGCTTGAGCGCCTCGGCCATCAGGTCATCCACGGCGTGCTTCAAACCGTGCTCCGCGTTCCGGCGGATCAGGACGCGATAGATGATGGGGTCGTGCAGGTTCTGCGTGAGCAGCTCACGCCCCTTCTCGATGACCAGCGTTCGCGGGCTCATCTGGTCCATGACCAGGAGGTTCATCGCCTGGTAATCGACGCCTTTGTGAGTGTCGGGCGGGAAGCGCCGCAGGAACTCGTCAGCCTGCTTGGCCAGCCCGAAGTCCAGCAGCGAGGTGATGATCTCGCGCAGGATCTTCGTGCGGCCGCTCGCGGTGATCGCCGCCTTCTGGAAAAGCTCGAGCGCCCGGCTTCCGAAGTTCTGCTGGAGATAGTACTTCCCGCAGACCACGAGCGCGGCGCAGATGTACTTGATCATCTCCTCGTTGCGGTCGTCGATGCTGGTGAAGATGCGGTAGTAGCGCTCGACGTCCTCGTAGCTCTTGGTCACGATCGCGAGGCGGAGCACGGCGGTAAGGCGCTGGGGATTGGCCGGGAAGTAATGCGAGACCTTCTTGATGACCTCGTAGGCCTCGTGATGCTTCTTTCGGGCCGCGAAGTTCTCGTACAGCCCGACGAGACACTTGTAATGGATCTTGTTGTACTCGAGGCCCCGATTGTAGGAGACCTCCTCGTTGTCCGTCGCCGACTTCGCGTTATGCGCCTGGCCGCTGTAAAAGCAGCCCAGCGAAGGCGCCGAATCCAGGGTAGTCGCGTACTCGAAGGTCTTGAGGGCCTCGTCAGCCTTGCCGGCGCTCAGCTCCTCCTTCCCTCGATCGATCACCTTGAGATACTCAGGCGGGTCGATCTTCGTCAGAGCGGCTTTCATGATGGAGGCGCGGAAAACCCCCGCGGTGAAGGGCTTGATAATGTAGGTGTCGACGTCCTCCTCGGCCGCCTTGGCCACCGCACTCTGCGAGGTGTTGCCGGTGACCAGGACGAAGAGGCTTTCTTTGAGGAAGAGGTTGTGCGCCCGCTGCTTCTGCAGCAGGTCCAGCCCGCAGCGCTTTCCGAGGTCGTAATCCGTGATCACAATCCCGGGCTGGTTGCGTTCGATGGCGTCCTCGGCCTCGGTATAGCTCGACACGAGGATGAACTGCGTGGCCTTGGCGCCCATCGAAGCGAGGATATTCGCCACCGAAATGCGCGAAGCCCCGCTCGGGTCGGCGATCAGGATCTTCTTGTCCGAAATGTAGCGTTCAAAAGCTTTCGCCTGCGCTTTGGGATCCACTTTGCCGCTCATCCTTAAAGTCCCCGCGCCGCTTTCAGGAATGCCTCGATCTCATTCTGGCGGTCGCTGAAACGCGCGCAGAACTTCTGCCACCCGGCCTCGTCGTACTGGAGGAACACCAGCGTGACGCGATCCTGTCCGTCCTCAAGCGCTTGCGCCTTCTCGACCTTCGCCGTGCTCACGAATTCGAACTTCTCCTTGGAAGAGGAGGTCCCGCTGAAACGGACCATGAGATTGTGCCCCTGCGAGCAGGAGCGGGCGGGCAAGGCGAGCACCACGCCCCGGTTCCGCACTTCGAGAAGCTCCGTCTTTTCGTCTGCCGGCACCTCGGTTCGGGTCGTGGTGTTCTGGACGCCGACGGAAATCCTCATCGACTCGAAATCGGAAATCCGGATCAGCTCATCCGTCGGGAAATCGGAAAATGCTGATGTCCTGTGATCGTCGCGGCTCATTACGCACTTTCTTTCGGGATTTCCCCATTATAGGGGAAGCTCCGAGGAAAGCGCCAAGAATTTCGATTCGGTCATTTCTTCCATGGCATAACGGACGCCTTCGCGACCCTGCCCGCTATCTTTCGTCCCGCCATAGGGCTGATGGTCATACCGCGTCGTAGGCACATCATTCACAATGACTCCGCCCACTTCGAGGTCCCGATAGGCCCTTTCGATCGTGGGCCAGTGCTGGGTGTATAGCCCGACCTGAAGTCCATAACGGGATTGGTTGACCCTTTTCATTACGGAATCCAGCTGTTCGAATTTTGCCAAGGAGATCACGGGGCCGAAAATTTCCTCGGCGACGATCGGGGGAAGCGCTTCTTCCCGTTGCTCGGCCCCCTGGATCAGCAGCGTAGGAGGGAGCAGGCAGGCTTCCTGGCCCGAAGCGCCCTTCAAAGCCCCTGAGTCGATACGGGTGAAATTGGAAGAAGCCTGCGTCAGCTCGCGTCGGATGCGCGCGGCCGCCTGCGCATGGATCACGGGCCCGGCCAGAACTCCCGGAAGGGCCGGATCGCCATAGGGTGCCAGGCGCGTGGCCTCCGCCAGCAAGTCGCGGAATTCGTCGAAAACCGGCGCCGCCGCCAACGCGTTCTGGACGGAGATGCAGGACTGGCCCGAATATCCGAACCCGGCCGCGGCGATCCGCTTTGCGATCGCCGGAAGCAGCTCGCGCGGCGTGTCCTCTGCGATGATCACGGTCGCGTTGCCGCCGAGCTCGAGGGTGGTCGGCTTCTCGGGCGCCTGGCGCCGGATCAGCCAGCCGACGCGCGCTGAGCCCGTGAAGGAAATCGTCCTGAGCTCGGGCGCCCGCGTGAGCTCGGCCGTGGCTTCATCATCGGCCAGCGCGAGCTGCACCAGGCCCGGCACGGCATCGAAAAGCTCCACGAGCTTTCGCGCGGTGAGCGGCGCCGAAGGCGAGGGCTTGATCACGATCGGGGAGCCGCACGCGAGCGCGGGAGCGATCTTGTGAATCGCGAGATTGAGGGGAAAGTTGAACGGCGTGATCCCGAGCACGGCGCCGCGCGGGAAGCGCGTGTGGATCCCGAACCCGCTGCGGCCCCCGGCGCCGGCGTCCAGCCGGAGCAGCTCGCCCGAAAAGCGCACGGCTTCGGCCGCGGCCCAGCGAAGGACCCCGAGCGCGCGCTTCACCTCGGCGCGCGCGTAATCGATGGGTTTGCCGACCTCGCGGCGGATCAGCTCGGCGAACTCCTCCTGGCGCGCCTCGAGCCGGGAAGCGGCTTCGAGCAAAAGCTGCGAGCGCTCCCAGGCGGGAGAGCTCCGCCACTTCGCGAAGGCGCCTTCCGCGCGCGCGAGCACTGAAGCGAGCTCTTCGCGGGTGGCGAACGGGAGCTTGGCGAGCTCCTCGCCGTTGAAAGGATCCCGGACAGTGAGAACAGCTCCCGGGCGCGGCTTCACATGTGCAGGGCGCGCTTGTCCACCGCGAGCGCCGCTTCCTTTACCGTCTCCGAAAGCGTCGGATGCGCATGGCAGGTCCGCGCGATGTCCTCGGCGCTTCCGCCGAACTCCATCACGGCCACTGCCTCGGGGAGCAGGTCGCTCGCGCGCGGCCCCACGATGTGGACTCCGAGCACGCGATCGCTCTTGGCGTCGGCGAGGACTTTCACCAGCCCTTCGGTCTCCTCCATCGTCTTGGCGCGGCCGTTGGCCATGAACGGGAACGTGCCCGTCTTGAACTCGATGCCTTTCGCCTTGAGCTCCTCCTCGGTCGCCCCGACGGAAGCGAACTCGGGCCAGGTGTAAACCACCCCGGGAATCGCCTCGTAATTGACGTGTCCTGCCTGTCCGGCCATGAGCTCGACCGCGGCAATGCCTTCCTCTTCGGCCTTGTGCGCGAGCATTGGCCCGGCGATCAGGTCGCCGACGGCGTAGATGCCTTTCACCTTCGTCTGGTAATGAGCGTCCGTCTCCACGCGTCCCGCCTTGTCCGTGCCGAGGCCCACGGATTCCAGTCCCAGTCCTACGGAGTAAGGCTTGCGTCCCGTCGCAACGAGCACGACGTCGCATTCAAAGCTGACGTTGGCGTTCGCGGTCATGTCCTGCGCCTCGACGACCAGTCCCGCGCCCTCTTTGCGGGCGCCCAGGCACTTATGCGAGAGGCGGAATTCCATTCCCTGCTTCACGAGCGCCTTCTGGAGCTCCGAGGCGCATTGACGGTCCATCGCCGGCAGGATGCGGTCGAGATACTCGACCACGGTCACCTTCGCCCCGAGCCGCAGCCATACGGACCCGAGCTCGAGCCCGATCACGCCGCCGCCGACGACGAGCAGATGCTTGGGAACTTCGGGCAACGCGAGCGCCTCGGTCGAGCTGACCACGGTCTTGCCGTCAAACGGCAGGAACGGGAGGCTCGCGGGCTCGCTCCCGGTGGCGAGAAGCACGCGCGGCGCGAGCAGGGTGCGCGTGCCGGCCTCGCCCTGCACTTCCACTTTTTTCAGTTCGCCTTCGGTTCCGGCCAGGCGCCCTTTGCCGATCATGGCCTCGACCTTGTTCTTCTTCAGCAGCCCGCCGATGCCGTTAGTGAGCTGACGGACGACGGCGTCCTTGCGCTTCATCATCGCGGGCAGATCGAGCTTCACCTCGCCCACGAGCACGCCGTGCTTGGCGAGCTTGGTCTTGGTCACGTGATAGTGCTCGCTGGATTCCAGCAGCGCTTTGGAAGGAATGCACCCGACGTTCAGGCAGGTGCCGCCGTAAGCCTTGCGCATTTCCACGCAGGCGGTTTTCATGCCGAGCTGCGCGGCGCGAATGGCGGCCACGTAGCCCGCCGGGCCGCCGCCGATGACGATCAGATCGAAGTTCTCAGCTGCCATTTTCGCGGCCCTTTTCAGAAGTCGAGACCGAGCTTCTCGGGGTTCTCGAGGTGATCCTTCAACGTCACGAGGAAGGTGACGGCGCCCTTGCCGTCGATCAGGCGGTGGTCGTAGGAAAGCGCGAGGTACATCATCGGGCGGATCTCGACTTTTCCGTTCACCGCGACGGGGCGTTCCTGGATCTTGTGCATCCCGAGAATCCCGCTCTGGGGCATGTTCAGGATCGGAGTCGAGAGCAGCGAGCCGTAGACGCCGCCGTTGGAAATGGTGAAGGTGCCGCCGGACATGTCCGCGATGGAGAGCTTGCCGTCGCGAGCCTTGAGGGCGAGCGCGGCGAGGCTTTTCTCGATCTCCGCGAAGCCCAGCTTGTCGGCATCGCGCAGCACGGGCACCACGAGGCCGCGGTCGGTTCCGACCGCCACCCCGATGTCGTAGTAGTCATGGTAGACGACGTCGCGCCCGTCGATCGAGGCGTTCACCTCGGGAATCGCCTTGAGCGCCGCGATCGAGGCTTTGGTGAAGAACGACATGAAGCCCAGCGAGACGCCGTGCCTCGCCTTGAAGGCTTCTTTGTTCTTCGCGCGGATCGCGTTGATGGCGGACATGTCCGCCTCGTTGAAGGTGGTGAGGATCGCGGCCGTGTGCTGAGCCTGCACGAGGCGCTCGGCGATGCGCGAGCGCAGCATCGACATCGTCACGCGTCGTTCGCCCGGACGGGCGGGAGCGGGAGTGACCGCCGGAGCCGGGCCGCGCGCGGCGGCGGGCATAACCGGAGCGACGGGCGCGCCTTGCGCGACCGAAGGCTGTCCTGCCGAGACCGCGCCGGCGCCCGAGGCGTACTGGATCACGTCGCCTTTGGTGACGCGGCCGTCTTTTCCGGTGCCGGGGATCTTCGAGGCATCGAGACCTTGTTCGGTCACTGCCTTGCGCACGGCGGGGCTCAGCGCTGTTTCGGCGCCTTGCGGGCCGGCGCTCGCGGGCGCGGCCGCCACGTGCGCCGAAGCGGCGGCAGAAGGAGCCGGCGTGGTAGCCGTCGTCTGGGAGGCGCCCGCGGTGCCGGTCACCGAGTCGTCGATCGAGGCGATCCGCTCGCCCACGGGGATCCGCTCGCCCGCGGGCTTGAGGATGGTCAGCGCTCCGGTGGCCTCCGCGACGATCTCGACCGTCGCCTTGTCGGTCTCGATCTCCAGCAGGAGATCGCCCGTGCGAACCTGCTGACCGGATTGCTTGTGCCATTTCAGGATGCTGACTTCCGTGATGGACTCGCCGACACTCGGGGCTTTCACGTCATGTTTCATTTTAGGTTCTCTTTCTTCTCAGTTTCCGCTGAACGCTTCTTCGATCAACGCGCGCTGTTCCTTGTCGTGGAGCTTGGAGGAGCCCACCGCCGGGGCGGCGCCGGTTTCGCGTCCGACATAGTGAAGGGGGCGGTCTCCGATTTTCGCGGCGAAGGCCTCGCCCAGGGCGCCGCTCCACTGGCCGTGAACATAGCTCCACGCGCCCATGTTCCGGGGCTCCTCCTGGACCCAGGCGATCGAGCGCGCGTGCCTGTACTGCGAGAGGATCGACGCGAGCTTCGCGGCCGGCCAGGGATAGAGCTGCTCCAGGCGCAGGATCGCCACGTCCTCGCGACCCCGTGCCGCGCGCTCGGCCGCGAGATCGTAGTAGATCTTGCCGCTGCAGAGCAGGAGCTTGCGCACCTGCGCGCGGGACGCGCCCGCGAGCGCGGTGTCCTCGAGCACCTCGTGAAACTGCTCCTGCGAGAGCGCCTCGAGGGGCGACACCGCCTGCGGGTGGCGCAGCAGGCTCTTGGGCGACATCACGATGAGCGGCTTGCGGAAATCGCGTTTCATCTGCCTTCGAAGCGCGTGAAAATACTGCGCCGGCGTGGTGAAGTTGCAGACCGCCAGGTTGTGCTTGCCGCAGAGCTGGAGGAAGCGCTCCAGGCGCGCGCTCGAGTGCTCGGGGCCCTGGCCTTCGAAGCCGTGCGGCAGCAGGAGCACCAGTCCGTTCATCCGCTGCCACTTGGACTCGGAAGTCGCGATGAACTGGTCGATGATCACCTGCGCGCCATTGGCGAAGTCGCCGAACTGCGCTTCCCAGAGGACGAGCGTCTCGGGATCCGCGAGCGAGTAGCCGTACTCGAATCCCAGCACCGCCGTCTCCGAAAGGTGGCTGTTGTGCACTTCATAAAAGGCCTGGCCTTCGCGGAGCTGGTTGAGCGGGACGTGCTTGCGGCCCGTCTCCACGTCGTTGAGAACCGAATGCCGATGGGTGAAGGTGCCGCGCTCGGAGTCCTGGCCCGAAAGCCGGATCGGCGCGCCCTCGTCCAGCAGACTTGCGAAAGCCAGCGCCTCGGCGTTGCCCCAGTCGATGCCGCGCCCGTCGACCACCGCCTTGAGGCGCGCCTCGAAGAAGCGCGCGAGCTTGGGATGCAGGTGGAAACCCTCGGGCATCCGGTTGAGCTTTTCCGCGAGCGCGATGAGCTTCTCCGCCGGAACCTGCGTCGGCAGCGTCTTGAAAAGCTCCTCCGCGGTGGGCCGGCGGAAGCGCTTCCAGCGACCCTCGAGCGAGGAGACGAAAGGCTTGGGGGCCTCCGCGCGCGTGCGGGCCTGCGCCTCCGAAAGCCGAGCGGTGACCTCCTCGAGAAGACCCTGCGCCTCTTCCGCGCTCACGACCGAAGCCTGCGCGAGCTTGCGCGCGTAAAGGTCCCGGGTCGTCGGGTGCGCCTTGATCTTCCTGTAAAGCAGCGGCTGCGTGAAGGAAGGTTCGTCCCCCTCGTTGTGGCCGTGGCGGCGGTAGCAGACGAGGTCGATGACGGCGTCTTTGCGGAACTTCTGCCGGTACTCCGTGCAGAGCCGCGCCACGTGCCAGACCGCTTCGGGATCGTCGCCGTTGACGTGAAAGATCGGCGCCTCGAGCATCTTGGCCAGATCCGTGGAGTAAGGCGTCGAGCGCGACTCCTGCGGGTCGGCGGTGAAGCCCACCTGGTTGTTGATCACGATGTGCAGGGTTCCGCCCGTGGCGTAGCCCTTGAGCTGCGAGAGATTCAGCGTCTCGTAGCAGACGCCCTGGCCCGCGAACGCGGCGTCGCCATGGATCTGGACGGGAATCACCTGGGTGCGGGCGGCATCCTTCAGATAGGCCTGCTTGGCGCGCGCGATCCCCTCGACGACCGGATTGACGAACTCGAGGTGACTCGGATTCGAGGCCATCGACAGGTGCACGGACTTTCCCTGGCGGGACTGCACGTCGACGGAATAGCCCATGTGGTATTTCACGTCGCCTTCGCCGGTGGAGGTATCCGCCTGGTAGGCGCCCTCGAACTCCGTGAAGATGTACTCGGGCTTCTTGCGAAGCACGTTCACCAGCACGTTGAGGCGGCCGCGATGGGCCATGCCGATGACGAACTCCTTGGCGCCGAGCTCCGCGCCTGTTTCGATCATGCAGTCCAGCGCGGGTATGACCGCTTCGCCGCCTTCGACGGAGAAGCGCTTCTGCGCGACGTAGCGCGTGTGCAGGAATCGCTCGAAGCCCTCGCTCTCGGTGAGGCGCTTGAGGATCGCTTTCCGGGTCTCGGCATCGAGCTCGGTTCGGTTGCCCGTCGGCTCCATCCGTGCCTGCAGCCAGTCGCGTTCTTCGCGATTCAGGATGTGGGTGAACTCCGCCGCGATCGTCCCGCAGTAAATGTCCTTGAGGCGCGCGATGATTTCCGAAAGTCGCGCGGTCCCGAGCCCGATCAGCGCGCCGGCGTGGAAGCTGCGGGAAAGATCCGCCACTTCGAGCTTGAAGCGCGAAAGTTCGAGCATCGGATGGGAAGCGGGAGGCGGCTCGAGCGGATTGATATTCGCGAGCGCCTTTCCGAATTCGCGATAGGCGTTGATGAGCTCGGCGACCTTCGCTTCGGAGTTCCAGTCAGGACCGGTGACAGCCCCGGGGGTTGGTGCGGCGGACACGGCAATGGAAGGCTGTTGAAATTCAGTCGTTCCCAGCTCGATGCCGTCGAAGAAATATCTCCAGGAGGGATCGATTGATTCAGGATCATGCTGATAGCGAGCGAGGAGCTCTTCGATGTAATCGGCGTTCGAAATCTTGAGATAACTGAAAGTGGGGTGCATGGGCGGGGGGCCTCTCCAGGTGGATGCTCTCCATTTCTAGGACGCCCGTGGGGGGGCGTCAAGGTATTTGAGATGCTTGGCTAATTCGCCAGCTCGCCGCAATGCATCGAAGGCGCGCCTGTGCGCGCTGAGTTATCCACAGTTATCCCCAGATTATCCACAGCTCAAAGTGGTCTTGATCTTTCCGTGCTGGCTCTGAAGCACGAGGTGAAGCCGTGTGGCAGTAGTTGAGTGTCTCTGACGGAGAATTTCGATTCGAGCGTGAAGCGTCTCCAGGCGGTTCACCACCCAGTCCTCCCCGCTGCCGAACTCGATTCGGGTCCGGCGGTAGTCCGGGTGGATGCGGACGCGCAACGTCTCTTCGCCGTACTTCTGAACGGCCAGGGTGTAAGCCATCTCTTCCGGATTGCTCCTGCGCGGCTTCTTCTCGGTCCAGATATGGCAATCACCCAGGCGCGTGGTTTTCTCGAAAGGCGCCAGGAAACGCTCGATGCTCTCCTGGGCGCTGGGCTGGATATCCCAGCCGAAGGCATCGGTAACGGAGGCGTTTGAAACCCAGAAAAGCAGCGGCAGCAGAATGGCGGAAATCATGATCGCGCTTATGCCACGCTGGCGGGGAGCTTGTCCAGGGGAGTGCTCTTCTTGACGCACCGTTGGGCCGGTTATAGACCTGGGAGTCAGGCCTCTGATGCGGAAAAATAGCCTCCTTTTTTGGGATCTTCTCGTTCTTCTGCTCGTGATTCTCCCGGTCGTGACCGGGGGAATCTGGATTCGTCGCCCTGGGCTATTCGTTGAGCTTTCGGATCCCGGGATTCCGGTGCTGCTCGTGGGCGCGCTCGGCCTGTTCCTCTGGCGAATGGGGATCTCATTGCGGGATTCGTTTGCCGTGCGGCTCTTCGGGAGCCTTTTCGGGAAATGGAAAAGCGCGCTTTCCGTGCGGCCAGTGCCCGCGCTGCTCGCGGCGGGCTTCGCGGTCGCGGCGTTCTGGGCTTTGATCTCGGTCCTCCGCCATCTCTCCTTCCAGACGGGCTCACATGATCTGGGCATTTTCACCAACGCGATCTGGAACCTGATCCAGGGCAACGGCTACATCTCCTCCGTCAAGCACGGGATGAATCTCTTCGCCGATCACCAGTCCCCGATCTTCTGGGCGTGGGCTCCGGTTTTTGCGCTCTTTCCGCGGCCGGAGACGCTTCTGGTCACCCAGGCGCTGATCCTGGCTTCCGGGGGCGTCCTCGCTTGGCTGCTCGCGCGGCAATACCTGCCGCGCGGACATTGGGGTACGGCCGCGCTTCCGCTGCTTTACTGGGCTTATCCGCCCGTGCGCAGCGCGGTGCTTTTCGACTTCCATCCCGAGGCGGCGATGCTGCCGCTCTTCCTCGGTGCGATCGTGGGGCTGCAGTCCCCGCGAAGCGCCGCGCGCCTTTCCGGAGCCGCGGCCTTCCTCGCTGCCCTGGCCTGCAAGGAATCGGCGGGCCCGGTCGCGGTGGGGATCGGCGCGGCCTGGCTTCTCGGCGCGGCTCCCGTGGAGGCGCGCGCGCGTTGCCGCAGGATCGGCGCGGCGGCCGTCTTCGCCGGCTTCGCGGCGTTCCTCGTGAACTTCGCGGTCGTGCCGCGCTGGCTCGGCTTCGAGTACGCTTATCAGTCGGCGTATTCCCATCTCGGCGATAGCGTGCCGGAGCTCCTGCTGAGCCCGTTTCGCAAGCCCACGGAGTTTTTCGGAGCGCTCCTGAGCGGGGCGCGGCTGAAGTTTCTCGTTTTTCTCCTCGGCCCGCTGGCGTTCGTTTCCCTGCTTTTCCCGCGCGCCCTGGCGGCGAGCGTTCCCGCGCTCGCGCTGCTGCTGCTGAGTCGCGGGGATCTTCGCGTGAACCCGGAATTCCATTACGGCATCGAGCCGGCGATCGGGGTGCTCTGGGCGTGGCCCGCGGGCCTGGCGAGCCTCGAACGAAGACTCCGCGGTCCCGCGCTGGCGGGAGTCTGGGTGCTTTTCTTCGCGCTGGGGCTTCATGGACGGAGCGAGCCGTTCAAGGTTCGCCAGCTTTCCTTCGATTCGCACCGGAGCTGGGTAAGGAGCCGGCTGCTCCCGTGCGTCGCGCCCGGAGTTTCGATCGCGGCGCGGGACGCGCTGATCCCGCACCTGGCGGCGCGGCCCTGGATCCATGATCTCACCCGGCTCGTGCTTGCCGACGGCGCGCCGGTTTCCTGCGTGGTCAACGATCCGGAGCTGCCGGACTGGCAGATGTCGCCCGAGCGCGTCGCCACGCTCGAGCGGGAGCTTTCGAGCCTCGGCTATCGGGAGGCCTACCGCTGCGGGAGCCTCAGCGTGCGGGAGCGGGAACCGGGAGGATGCCTGCGCTGCCAGCCGCGGTGCGATTGAGTTTCACGCAGACGAGCGCGGGCTCATCGCGCAGCCGGATCTCCGTGCCCAGGGCGCGCGCCGCCTCCATGAATCGGTGCCGCTCCCGGCAGTGCGGCGTCGCGAGCGTCGCCGGATTGCAGTCGGTCCCGAGCACGAAGAGACGAGTCTTGAGTCCGGGCGATGCGGGCAAGCCGGGAATCGCGGCCAGGAGCGGCTGCGCGGCATCCGGGCAGATCCACAGGCTCTCGGCATCGTCCCGCTCGCCGAGGCGCGCGGCCATCTCCCGGAGCTCGTTCCGGCTCAGGGCAGGATAAAGCGCCTGGAAGTCTCGCGCGGTGGCCGCGAGTCTCGGCGCCGCGACGGTGAAGGGCAGGAGCAGGAGCGCTGCCAGGGCGGGCAGGACGAATCGCCGCGAGCTGAAGCGCCTTTCCAGCCAGAGCAGGCCGACGGTCCAGGCGAGCATCAGCGGCCAGATGTGCTGTTCCGCCATCCTCTTGACGGAGTGGTAGAAGAGCAGACCCAGGTAAACGGGGAGTTTTCCCGGCGCGAAGATCAGAAGCGAAAGAAGAAACGGCAGCAGCAGGAGGGCGAAAAAGGGCAGCCTTCCGGCGCGCGGACCGAACTGCGCTCGCCGCGCGCAGAGCAGCCCGAAGCCCAGGTAAAAGACGAGGCTTCGCGGCGAGAGGAATTTCCCGAAGCCCGCGGGATCGGTGAGCAGGTAGTGAACCAGGCCCTTCACGCGGTCAAAGAGCGCGGCGGCGCTCAGCTGCTGGGTCCGCACGAAGCCGTCGACGACCTCCTGGCTCTCGAGCGGTGTCCACGCGGACTTGAGGATACCGAGCGCGAGCAGCCCTCCGACGCACGCGCCCGCCACCGCCAGCCCGAGCGGACGCGCGGCCTGGCGACGCTGGAGCGCGAGATTGATCGCCGCGGCGACGCCCGGGACCAGGACGCTCGAAGGATGGATCCAGAAGAGCACGGGGATGACGACCGCGCCGAAAAGAAAAGCCTCGAGCCCGCCGAGGGGAGCCGCGAACAGGCGCCAGACGAACGGGATGGCCAGGATCTGCGCGGCCACGCGCGAGACTCCCCCTTCGCCCATCGGGTTCATCGGGAAAAGCTCGAGCGTTCCCACCCAGAGCGCCGCGCCCAGGGCCGCGAGGTTTTCCCGGCCTGAGCGAAGCGCGAGCAGCTCTTTCGCGCCCCGATACATCAGCACGGGAAACGCGGCGAGCACCAGGAGCAGCGCCGCCTGGAGCTCCTGGGGCGCCCGCGTGCCCAGGAACGCCCCGGTGATCGCGCTCGCGGGGAAAACCGCGATCGCCACCGCGGCATGCAGCCCGGTCGGATAATACGGATGCAGCTGCCGGCCGAATTCCTCATGGAGAAACGGGATCCTTCCGACGAGCGCCGAACCGGTCTCGCGCATGCGGTCGTACCAGAACAGGTGATGGATCCCATCGCTTCCGGAAGGAAGGCAGGCGAGCGCTCCCATCCAGTAAAGCCACAGGGCTCCGAAAAGGGTGAAAAGCAGCACGGTGCCCGGGTCGGCAAGGCCGGGAAAGAAGCGGAGCTGAACGCCGCTTCTGTTGATCCGCGCCCCCAGGTGCCCGGCCCCGATCAGGAGTGTCGCGGACCAGAGCGCCTGCCCGAACGCGAGTCCGGGGACTCCCGCGAGCTCGGCGAGCGCCGAGAGCGCCAGGAGCGCGAAAAACGGCAGCCAGGCGGAGCGCCAGGAAAGGCCCGCCTTCGCAGTCAGAAAACGCGCGCCGGCCGAGAACAACCCGGCCTGCGCCAGGAGTGCCAGGGCGAGTACCAGGCTTTCCACCGGCTCAGCTCCGCGGCGCGGGAGCACCATCCGCGGAGCTCGCGTTCAGGATCGCGAGGCGCCGGACGAGCAGGGTCATCTCGCGCTCGAGCGTCGCGTGCCGGATGCGCGAGAGGAAGAACTCCCGGATCAGCACGACGACCACCACGTAAAGCACCCCATCAACGGGCCGGCCGAGGCCCACCGCGATCGCGAGCCGCGAGAAGGGCTCCGTGTAAAGCGCCACGAGGCCGCCGAGGAAGAAGAGGGCTGCCAGGACATGGAGGACCCGGCGGGAATTCCGGGGCAGGAAGAGGAAATCCCAGGCGAAGAGCGCGAAAAGAAAGATCGTGAAAAGAAGTGGAAAAAGAGGAGCCGTCATGAGGAGCCTCGGTCGAAGAGATAAAGCTTGGCCAGGTCGCGGAGGATGCGCAGGCTCCCCCAGTTGCTCTGGCCCTTGCGCAGTGTCTCTTCCGAGTAGCGGATCGAGACCGGGACTTCGACATAGCGGATCCCGCGCGCGGCGACCAGCTGCTTGAACTCCGTCGCGTGGGCCATCCGGTTCTGCTTGAGCTCGATCTTTCCGGCCGCCGCGCGCGAGAACGCGCGATAGCCGTTATGCGAATCGGTGGTGCGCACGCCGGTGAGCGCGACCTCGAAGCCGATGGCCAGCTTCAGCAGCAGCTTGCGCGCGAGCGGCACCTCCAGCACCGCGCCCAAAAAGCGGTTGCCGAAGGCGAACTCCGCCGTGCCCGCGAGCACGGGGCCGAGCAGCTCCGGAAGGTCCTCGGGGCGGTGCTGGCCGTCGGCATCCATCGTGACGAAGAGATCGGCTCGCAGCACGTCGCGCGCGAACTCCAGTCCCGTCTGAAGCGCGGCGCCCTGGCCGAGGTTCACGAGGTGTCGCAGCAGATGGGTCCGAAGGGGCGTGTCGCGCAGCTTTACCGGTTCGCGCGAGCCGTCGTCCACGACGATGACGTCGACCTTCTCGATCCCCTTGAGGGGAGTGCGCTCGAGATGGGCGGCCAGCTCCGAGAGGAAGCGCCCGAGCCTTTCCCCCTCGTTGAAGCAGGCGATCAGGATAGCGAGATTCATGGTGTGACAGTAAGTCAGTTCCCTGGTAGATTGCCATCCAAAATTATGTTTACCCTCCCGTCCCTGGCCGTCGTGATCCCGACCTACAACGGGGAGCGCACGGTCCGCCACTCGATCGAAAGCGTCCTGAACCAGACCTATCGGGATTTCACGCTTTACGTCTTCAACGATGGCTCGAAGGACGGCACCTCGGAGCTTTTGCGGTCGATCGCGCGGGAGTGCGGGGATCCGCGCCTGAAGGTGATCGACAATCCCGTGAATCTGGGTCTTTCCAAGACCCATCAGCTCGCGCTGGCTTCCTTGAAAGAGGAATGGCTCGCGCACCTCGATCACGACGACCTCATGCGGCCCGACCGCCTTGAAAAGCAGGTCGCGATGATCGCCGCGAATCCAAGGCTCGTCGCCGTCGGTTCGGCGCTCCAATACATCGACGGGTCGGGCGCGCCGCTCGGGCTGCGCCGGTATCCGGTAGGGGCGCAGGAGATCCGCCGACGATTGCCGATCGAGAACTGTGTCGCGAACCCGGCCGCGCTCTTCCATCGGCCGACCGCTCTGAAGGTCGGAGGCTACCGACCCGGAATCGACGGCGTGGAGGATTACGACCTCTGGCTTCGCATGGCGCAGGTCGGGGACATCGAGAATCATCCCGAGCCTCTGACCTCCTATCGCATCCATCCCAGCCAGTTCACCGCGCGCAACACGCGCCAGCAGAATCGCCGCTCGCTGCGTACCCGGCTCGAGGCGGTACGCCTGGGCTATCCGGCAGGCCCCTATTACTGGCTGACCTGGCTCGCGCAGGCCGCGCTCCTGGCATTCCCCGGGCGCTTCGTGATCTGGCTCTTCAACCGCCGGGTGCTGCGCGCCGGGCGAGATCAGTTCAGGCAGCTCACGTCGTAGATGCGGATTCCGCTCGGCTCCTGATACCTCACGCAGCTCTCCCGACCCGCAAGCGCCGTGTCCAGCAGGCGCACGTAGGGATGGCTCTCGGGCGTGACCATGATGGGGCCGCGATAATAATAGCGCGCGCCCAGCTCCTTCAGGACGCGCACCGCCTCGGCTGGATCGCCGATACGCGAGAAAGCCCGGTCCGCCTCGGGAAAAAAGCGGATCTCGCGCAGCCGCAACCCGGAAGCATAATAAGTCTCGCTATCGCCGAGCGCGAGGATGAGTTCGCCTGGCTTCGCGTTCGCGCGGAGCCAGCGTTTCGCGTGCCCGCCGTAATGCCCGAGAACCTGCCGCGCCGGGGGCTCGATGCGGCCCTGGGCCATCCGTGCGAGGAGAAAGAGCGGGATGTCGGAGATCGCCAGCAGCCAGACGGCCAG
Source organism: Oligoflexia bacterium (assembly GCA_023701205.1). GTDB lineage: Bacteria > Bdellovibrionota > UBA1018 > UBA1018 > UBA1018 > JAMPXJ01. Next base: position 22,681 of record JAMPXJ010000015.1, on the reverse strand, counting down.
AAGGGGGAAGGCCGCCCTGCGGAATTTCAGATGCTCCCGCAGGAGCTCGCGCGTGCCCCAGACGCCCAGGGCGGCGAGCATGGGCAGCGCGGGCCCGAGATACCGGATCTCCGTATTCTTTCGGAGCGTCAGAGAGAAAACGAGCACCGCGACCCAGGCGATGATCGCGAGCTTCCGCGGCCAATCGCGCGAACCGCGTGCGTGCGGAATCAGAAACACCAGCGAGAGAAGATTGAGCGGATTCTCCAGCAAGGCCTCTTTCAGGTAACCCGCGAAAACCGCGAAGCCCAGGGTAGGGCCCCCGGCGGTGGCGCCCGCGAATCCCTGCCGGAGCCATGGACCGGCCGGGTCGTTGCCGAACTTGCCTAAAACCGATGAAAGCCACGGGTAAAGCGGATTGCCGGTGAGCACGAGATTCCGAACCACGACAGGCAAAGCGCCGAGCGCGCCGCCCGCTGCGACCGCTCCGGCGAAGCGCAGCGCGGGCGCGGGAGCGCGCACCGCTCGCGAGGAGAGGGCGACGACACCGAGCGCGAGCACGAAGATCGCCGCGGTGGGCTTGGCGATGATCGTCGCGCCCGCGAGCGCTCCCGCGACCAGAGCCTGCTTCGTGCTTCCCGACGCGAGCCATGCGCGCAGCGGGAGCAGCGCCGCGAGCGCCCAGAAGCAAACGCCCAGGTCATGCTTGGCCAGGCCCGCCGTCCAGCGCAGCGACGGCACGCTGAGTCCCGCGATCACGGCGAGCCAAAGCCAGGGATCCTCGGAAGCGCGCGGCTCTTCCTGCTCCAGCAGCGCGGCCAGCGTGATTCCCACGCCGGCATAGCCCAAGCCCACGCTGATCCACTGCGCGAAATACTGCCCCTCGGCCAGCCCTTCGCCCGGCGCGCCGGCCAGGAAGAAATGCCCCCAGAGCGCCAGGCTATCCCAGGCCGAAGCGAGAAAGCGGATCGGAGATTCCAGGAAGGCCACAGGGCTGAGCGAATCAAACCACGACCGATAGGCGGGAAGATAGCAGGTGAGCGGATCGCCGTTCTCCTGAAGATAGAGGCCGCCGATCCCGCGCAGGAGCACGGCCAGCGCCGCGAGCGAGAACCAGAAGATGCCCGCACGGCCGCGGATGGGCCATTCCTGAACAGAGCCTGCCCCGAACTTCGCCCGCGGCCCGTTCCCCACCAGCGCTCCCGACGCGGTCCAAAGATAAGCCGCGGCCTTGAGCAGCGGTTTCGCGAGGCTTCCGCCGGGGATAAGCCAAAGCAGAACAAAGCCGCAGAAATAAGCGAAAAGAGAGCCCAACGCCGTCGCGCCGGCGAGCCTCTCGAAGTGCCCCTTGGCGGACCAGCCCAGGCGATCGGCGAGGAACGAGCCCCAGCCGACCACTCCAGCGCACCAGAACAGGAAGAGCGCCGCCGCTCCCAACGCCGGGCCCCAGTGCGAAGGAGCGTCGATGGGCGAGGGTTCCCGCGTGAGCATGAAGCCTGTGAGCGCGAGCGCGGCGAGAACGAACGTGCTCTTCCGCACGCGCATCATGACGAGGCTCGCGTCCGCCGGCTGACCGAGATGAATTCGTTGTAAAGGAATAGCCTCCCGACCGGCCGGGGAAACGGAAAGGAGAATTCGAGCACCGGTTCGAAGCCCGCCTCGCGCGCCGCTGCGCGCAGTTCTTCGAAACCCAGGAACCGCACATGGGAGGCGTCGCTGCGATAGCCGGCTTCCTGCGGGGTGATCAGGATGAGCTTTCCGTCAGGCTTGATGAAAGGCGCGTATTCGAGAAGAAGCGCCGCAAGCTCCTCGGCCGAGAGATGCTCGGCGACATGGGACAGCAGGAGCGAGTCGAAGCTCCCGGGCAGGCAGTGCTTCGAGGCGCGGAACTCGGTCGGAGTGTAGGCGATGAGCTGGCGCGAGCGCGCCGCCTCGATGGAGGTCGGATTGTGATCCACTCCCACGGCATTCCCGCGGAGATGGGCCAGGTTGCGCCCCACGCCGCAGCCTACCTCGAGCGTGAAGCCCGGCTCAAGCCGGCGGAGATTCCAACGATAGGGAGCCTGGACGTCGAAACATCTTTTCCACCAGGCCTTTTCAAGCCGCAGGAGCCGGGAAGTGTATTCAGGATCCCGGGTGCTCTTCACGTCAGGCTTCACTCACCGGCAGATCGACGAGCCTTTCGGCACGGACGCCAGCGGATAAAACGTGATGATGCCGATATTGGGTTGGCAGACGAGGCGGCTGCCGAAAGAGCCGTCCTTGAAGAACGGCGTCACGCAAACGCGGCGATCCTTGGACTCGATGAGGCAGTTGCGCAGGAAGGCGCGGCCAGCCTCGAAAAACAGGTCCTCGGCGCTTTGACGGGTCGAGAAGCCTTTCTTGCGATCCATCACGCCGCCGGGGCTGATCGTTCCGATCGTGAAGACGCTTTGCGGGAGAACCTGCTCGTTGGGAAGGTTGTTGTCGAGACGGCAAAGCAGGCCTTTTTGCTGCAGTTCGAAGTAGCGGGCCCCGTAATGGAGTCCGCCGAGCTTCTGATTGCTGGGCTGGCCGCAGAAGACGTGTTCGAAGCCGTTGGCGTTCGTCCAGATCCGGGTGAGAAGCTCGCGCATCTGGGCGGAGCTGTAATCCGGGAACTCGCGGACGAGCTCCTTGATGACTTCGGGGTTGATCGCTTCGACGAGCCTTTGGACGTTGCGCGGGTCCACCTTGCTCCCGAATTTTCCGCAGGCCTTCAGGACCATCTCGCTAAAGGCGCTCTGCGCCATCGGCTCGGGCGTGATGTCCGCCTCGCCGGCGAACATGGATCCGTCCGGACGGGCCACATTCGTGAGCACTTTGTCTTTGGAAAAATCGAAGAAAGGAAGGCAGCGATCGGGAGGTGACGTGATTTCCGCCTGAGCGGAAATCGCCAAAGCCAACCCGGTGAAAGCCCCAAAAACCCAACCTGTCACGCGTCCGTGCATTCGTTCCGCCCCTGTAGTCAGGCATTTTATGAGCAGGTTCGATTTCCCTGTCGCGGTGCCTGGTAGAAACGCCGGGCCTTATTCCCGGCTTATACTGAGGATACCAATTTTGCGTAGCTCTACCAGTTGAACGTGCAAGTTGCAACGCGAAGATGGCTGAAATTTTTCTCAGCCCGGGGTTGAAACGAGGTGCTCCCGAACGCATACGGCGAAACTGATGATGAATCCGTTCCAGAAATGAACTTCAACTGGAAGGGTCCTTCCGGCGGGGCCTTGCACATTGCCCTGGAGGTATCGGGTTTGGGCCTCGTTCACCTGTTCCAAATGCTTCAAAAGATAGGAGGAGAGGACCGTTCCGGTGTTATCGGGCGTGGCTTTGAACGCGGCTTCTTTCAACGTCCAGATTTCAAGGCCTGAAGCCTGCGCGTCTTTGGCGAGGCGGGCCTCCTCGCTGTCGAGAAGCCGGCTCAGGGTGGCTTCCGAAAGTTGCCGCACCGCGCCCTCAAGGTCGACGCCCACGCCCGTGATTTCCTCACCCGTGGCCCCGACGGCGATCACGCCCTGGCTGTGCGCGATGCTGAGCGAAGCCCGGGCTCCCAGGCGCTCGCGAAGCTCAAGCTCCAGGCGCCGGGCTTCGGCCCACTCGCGCGCGCGGGGCTCGGAGCTGATCCTCTGGTACTCCGAGATCCGCAGGGGCGGCAACCTGCTGAGCAGGCGCTCGTCCGCGGCGCGCGGCTCCGCAGAAAACAAAGCCTCGGCGCGGGCTCCGGGCGCGTGGGCGGCGATGAAGGCTCGCCACCGACGCTGGATCGGGCCGAAATCGCTCAAAACTGGATGTCTCCGAACTCCGGGTCACGGGGGCTGCCGCTTCCGTCATCTCCGGAATCCGGGCCGGTGTCGTTGCTCCGATCCGGATATTCAGCCGGCGTATTCCCGTCAGGCGAGGGGCTGCCGCGGTCGTGGCCCGAAGAGCCGTTCGCGCTGTCGTCATCGCCATAGCCGTAGCCGCCACTCGCGCGAGGCGCAGCGCCCGGGCGGCAGGTGGTCTCGACGTTGTACCAGCGGCTCCACTGACGACGGTACTCGCTGTACTGCTCGATGGCGCGCTTCTGGCGCGTCACGCAGCTGAAGACCTTTGCCTCGCTCCCTCGTGATTTCGCGCGGACCTGGAAACGCGCGGTGAAGGCTTCGAAGTTGCGCGCGCGATTGGTGCAGGCTTGCAGGAGAACCGTATTGAAGACGGCGCCGTACTTCTTCATGTCCAGTTCGCCGTAGAAGGCGTGCAGCTCGGCGGCCTGATCGACGGCCTGGTAAAGCTCGGTATTGCGCGGAAGCTTCGCTTTGGGATTCTTGCAGCTCAGGCGCTCGGCGGCGAAAGCCGAAGGCGCCGCCGCGAGCAGAACAAGCGAAAGTCCGATCAGGCGTTTCATGGAATTCTCCTTCAGATAAAAGTGGTGAGACGGGTTTATCTGAGGTGACGCGGTATGTCAATATCGGAAGTGATCCGCTCGCCTGGCGGAGTGAGGGTGGCTTGCACCCCTTTGGCAGGAGTGCAAGCCATGCCCGCTACTTATACATGATGGCATGCTTACATGCGTAGGTTACCGTCGCGGTCATCGAATATACGCCACAGCTGTAGCTCGAGCGTCCAGTCAGTCGCCCAATCGAATCCGGCTCATGAGTTTCGCTTCGCATCAGTCGTATCTTGGAGGTTTTGAAAACAAATGCGGCACAGTTCAATGGTCGCTGGATCGAGCTATTGTACCTTTCCAGGAGCGCGAGCTTCAGATCCTCGGAAGAAGGCCTTTCGCAGGATTCCTCATCGATGACGTCGAATGAAATTGAAAGCGTCTCATAGCGGTTGCCGCATTTTCTGGTGATGTAATTTCCGACTTTTGAGTAATCGTTCGGGGCTCCCTCATAGAATCTCAGCCCCATCAGATAGGTGAAGTTATCGTCACAGCTCTTATCGATTTCCTGCTGACTGGGAATTTGCTGAGCGGCGTAGGCCGTCAATGATGACAGCAGAAGCGAGAGGGGTAGCAGACCGAGAAACGTTATTTTGTTCATAAAGAACTCCATTGTTTTAGGTTATCCGCCGATTCTGAGCGACTGAGGCGAATCATCGCCCTTCACAGTAACGAAGTGGCAATTCCATGACCGGCCATCCATCCGTCCGCGTCCACTCCATGCATTGACCATCCTGGGACCATTGAAAATACGAGCCCCGCCTTTTACGGCAGTATTCGATACCGTTTTGCCGGATGAGATAGCCGTTCGGGTAGTCGCTGAGCCGTCCGCAGATGGCCATGCCGCTTCTTGAAAGAATCCAATAAGGATCGTTATCGCCCCAGCCGTCCGGGCCCTCGTCGGCAAAGGCGACTGGTATCGCAGCGGTCGTTATGAAAAGCGTAAACCAAATTGCAATCACTTGTTTTTTCATGATTTCTCTCCTTCGATGGGCCCAATGGGCACGTCTTTGACGCAATGAGTTATAGCTTTGGGATCGGTTCTTCGCCATTCCTAGCCACTTAGTTCCGCTTAGGAAACGCCCGCTCTCTCGCCGCGGAGGAGCGCACGCTCACCACGGAGATCCTGTTGCCCCTGCACGAGATCCAGAAGCGCGGGCTCTACGCCGAGCGGGGTTTTTCGTCTCTTTTTGAATACGCCGTGCAGGCTTTGGGTAGGTATGTAAGGGTTTGATGGGCCGGGCGCCGCTCTCGACACGCGAGACTCGGAATGTTACGAGTTGGGCGCAATCAGGAGTCCAAATGAATTGTCTTAAGTTTGTTTTCGCCGTCATTCTGCTTTCATTGTCCGCCTACGCGGGGGAGCTCTGTGCCGAAAAAGAAGCGGGTTATGAGGCATTTTGTGCGGTCCAGCCGTCTGAAGCCGCTTGTAATTTTCACAGCCAGTGCATTTGGGTGAGATCAGGCGAAAACGCCTGCTCTGGCAAGGAGCTGTCTTACCAGGCCTTCTGCTCTGTGCAGCCTTCAAAAGCCGCTTGTGAGTTCTTTAGCGAGTGCGTCTGGGCAGACTGAGGTAACAGCTCGCGTGCCTCTCCACGCAGCCGGGCACCATTCTCGCTCGCGCGCATTGCAGTCGCTCCACCCAAAGGTTGACAGCCCCGCCCACCCAACCCTATTGTCCCCACGATGAAATTACTCAGCTGGAACGTGAACGGCATCCGGGCGGCCCATCGCACGGGCTTTCTGAAATGGTTCGAGGAGCAGGCGGCGGACATCGTCTGCGTGCAGGAAACCAAAGCCACGGTGGAACAGGTCGATCAGGAGCTGCACCATCCGCTGGGCTACCACTCCTATTGGCATTCGGCCGAAAAGGCCGGCTATAGCGGGGTCGCGATTTTCTCCAAAGCCGAGCCGCTCTCGGTGCGCGAGGGGCTCGGCTCGCCCGCGATCGACCGCGAGGGGAGGGTGCTCGTGGCGGAATACCGCGATTTCACGCTCCTGAACTGCTATTTTCCCAACAGCCAGCGCGATCACGCGCGGCTGGGCTACAAGCTCGCCTTCTGCGATGAGATCCTGACCTACTGCCAGGCGCTCCGGAGCCAGGGGCGCAATCTCGTTCTTTGCGGCGACCTCAATATCGCGCACCAGGAGATCGACCTGCGCAACCCGCGCTCGAACGAGAACAACGCCGGCTACCTGCCCGAAGAGCGCGCGTGGATGACGAAGTTCCTCGCGGCGGGGTACGCCGACGTGTTCCGCGAGCGCGTGCGCGAGCCGCATCACTACACGTGGTGGAGCTATCGGCCGGGCGTGCGGGAGAAGAACATCGGGTGGCGCCTGGACTATCATCTGCTGAACGGGGAGTTCCGGGAGCGGGTGGCGGGCGTGGGGCATCAGCCCCTCGTGAAGGGATCGGATCACTGCCCGGTCCTGCTCGAGCTGCGCGACTGAGCGACTGAGCGACTGAGCGGACCGGGCAGCGCCCGGGAAATCACAGGGAATAGCAGCGGTCGAAGGTGACGCTCTTGGACTCCGATCCGACCGTCACCGTCGCCGTGCCGCAGCCGGTGAGGGAAATCGACGCCGTGGCGTCGTCGCCGCAGCTGCCGCTCCAGCTTCCCGACATCGGGCAGTTGCACGCATCCGTCCAGGTGACGTTCGAGGGCGTGAACGCGCAGGTGACGTTCTTGATGTTGTCGGTGACGGAGATCGTGCCGCTCACGAGCGTGCGGTTGAGGCGGCTCGTGCCGGTGAAGGTGAGGTCGGCCGTGGTCTTCGTCGTGAAGTTGAAGAGCGTCGTGCCTGCGCCGGTCACGAAGGTGCGATTGATGCCATCGTTCGAGAAGGTGAAGGAGCTCGCGCCTTTGGTGACCCGCTGGCCGATGGTACCGGTCTTGGAAACCGTGTAGGTGCCGCCGTGCGGGCCGGTGATCGTGAAGGCCGGGACGCGGGTGACGGTGTCACCGGCGGACAGGGGAGCGACGCAGTCGCTGTTCGACTTCGTGACGGTGACCGAGCCCGTGATCGTGGAGAGCCCGATCGTGCAGCCGGCAAAGTCCTTGGTGAGCACTCCAGGGCTGGTGCAGTTGAAAATCGTGGTCTTGCAGAGTGCCCCATAAGCGTTCGGAATCAAGAAGTCCATCCAGGGCCTGCGCAGCTCCGCGGGCGCTACGCGCGCGAACACGCGATTGCCTTCGCGCTCGAGCGCGGCGATCGAGCCATCGCTGCTGCCTCCCGACTCGTCGATCGAGGCCATCGTGTCGCCGACCTGCTGTCCGACCTCATCGGCATCGGGGGTGTTCGCGCTGTCATTCTTCTTTCCGCAAGAGATCGCGAGCGCGGCGGCGATCAAAGGCAGGCATGCCAGCAAGACCGGCTTTTTCATCTGGGTTTCTCCTGTTCCGAGATTTCGTTTGGGATGTCTGATCATTGTGAAGGACAGTGCGGAGCCACTCAAGCGGCGAATCTCGAGAAGGCGTGTCCCGGGCCCGGCGGCCGCTCGTCAGGAATCTGACGCCGCCGGCAGGGGTGATTTCAGCCGTTATTCCAGGCCCGGTATTTTTGGTGCAACGTCGACGGAGGACTGGGATAAACTGGCGTGATGAAGCGAATAGCGATCAACACGGGTGGAGGCGATGCGCCGGGCTTGAACGCGGTGATCCGGGCAGTGGTGCTTTCGGCGGCCCGGCGGGGCTGGGAGGTCTACGGAATCCGCGATGGCTTCAATGGGATCCTGCACACCGAGAATTTCCCGGATGGCGGGATCGTCCGGCTCACCCAGGATCGCGTCCGCGGCATCACGCACCTGGGCGGAACGATCCTAGGCACGACCAATCGCGGAAACCCGCTGCGCTATCCCGTGCGCCAGGCCGACGGGACCTTCACCGAGGTCGACCGCTCCGGCGAGATCCTTGATGCGCTCAAGCGCATCGGCATCGAGGCGTTCATCGCGATCGGCGGCGACGGCTCGCTTTCGATCGCCCATGCCCTCGCCCGGAAGGGCGGACTCAGGGTCATCGGCGTGCCCAAGACGATCGATAACGACCTCGACAAGACCATCGTGACCTTCGGCTTCGAGACGGCCGTGGAGTTCGCGACCGTCTGCCTGGATCGTCTCCACTCGACCGCTGAGTCGCATCATCGGGTGATGGTGGTCGAGGTGATGGGGCGCTATGCCGGCTGGATCGCGTTGAACGCGGGAGTCGCGGGCTCGGCCGACGCGATCCTGATCCCGGAGATCCCTTACGACCTGACGAGCGTGGTGCGCAAGCTCCGCGAGCGCGAGGCGCAGGGGCGGACCTCGTCGATCGTGGTCGTCGCCGAGGGCGCGACGCCTCGGGGCGGCGGCCGTACCGTGATCGAGAAGAAGGTCGGGCGCGCGGAGCGCCTGGGCGGCGTCGGCGAGAAGGTGGCGCGCGAGCTCGAGGAAATGAGCGGCAAGGAGACCCGCGTCGTGGTGCTCGGGCATCTGCTGCGCGGCGGGAGCCCGACGCCCGAAGACCGGCTGCTCGCCTTGCGCTTCGGCGCGGCGGCGGTGCGCGCGATCGACGAAGGACAGGACGGCGTAATGGTCGCGCTCGATCCACCGACCGTGCGCTATGTCCCGCTCGAGGAGGCGACCCGCCGGATGAAGACGGTTCCGCTCGACTGCGACACGATCCTCACGGGGCGGGATCTCGGAATCTGTTTCGGCGATTGATCAGCCGCGGGAGGTGGCCTCGCAGATCACCTGGACGAGCGCCTTGATGTCAAAAGGCTTGTTAAGCAGCCCGATGGCGCCGGTTTCCAGGGCTTCCTGAAGGGAGAGATCGGCAAAGCCGGACATGAAAATCAGCGGCGGACGAGAGGAGTGCCGCGCCCGCATCGCCCGCAGAAGGCTGACCCCGTCGCCGCGAGGCATGCGTACGTCGCTGAGCACGAAATCGATGCGCGAGCTCTCGAGGATATCGAGAGCCTCTTGCGCCCCGCTGGCCGTCAGAACATCCGCGCCGAACATTTGGAGGCTTCCGGCGAGGGCCTCCCTCAGCTCGTCGACGTCGTCAACAACCAGTATGCGCCGGCCGGCGAGCTTCCTATTCATCAGCAGTCTCTCCATGCGTACGTCTTGGCAACCAGGCGATGAAACAGGTATTGGGGCAGGATTCGTCGAGGAAGAGCTTTCCCGAGTGCTGCTCGAGGATCCCTTTGCTGGCGGATAGCCCCAGTCCGCTTCCCTTCCCCGAGTCTTTCGTCGTGAAAAAGGGAAGCATCAGTTTCGGCCGCAGGGGCCCGGGAATCCCGGGGCCCGAGTCCGTCACGCGGAATTCGATCCCGGAACCCGCTTCGCGGATCTCCAGGCGGACCCATTTTTCGGCCTGCTCCTTCACGGCATCAAAGGCGTTGTTCAGTAGGTTGAGGAGGACCTGGGTGATCTGGGAACGGCGGCAAAAAATACGGGCACCCGGGCTCTGGGACTCGAAAGTGACGGATATTCCGGCGTGCTTGAAGCGTTGCCCGCAGAGGTTGAGCGCGTCAGCGAGCAGGGCCTCGGCCTCGGAGTCTTCGGGCGGATCCTTGGAAGAGTCCCGGGCGAAGGAGCGCAGTCCTCCGATGATAGCCGCGATCCGGTCCACCGTCTTCTCGATGGACTCGAGATTTCGAAGTACGAGCTCCGGGATCTGCTGGTCCATTTCCGAAAAAATCCGGACCTGTTGCGCCTTCGCGCGGATCACCGCAAGAGGGGAATTGATCTCATGCGCCAAAGCTCCGGCCATTTCGCCCAACGACGCCATCTTCGAGGCTTGCGCGAGCTGGAGGGAAAGCTGTTTCTGCTCCGTGAGGTCGTGCCAGAACGCCAGCTGGGTCCTGACGCCGTTCACCTGAATGGCGTTGATCGTGACTTCCACCGGAAATTCGGTGCCGTCCTTTTTCCGGTGAGTCACTTCGAAGCGGTAATGATCTCGCTCGGTGAGGAGGCGGTCGAGCTCCTCGATATATTCCGCGGTCCTGCGTCCGTCAGGCTGAAATTCGGGCGTGAATTCCGCCGGATGGTGACCCAGGATCTGCTCTTTTTCTTCGAAACCCAGAATGGACAGGGCCGCGGGATTGCAGTCGATCACGCGGTCTCCGGCCAGGAGAAAGATCGGATCGGAAGCGGTTCGGAAGAGCAGTCTGAAGCGCTCCTCATCGAGGATTCTTTCGGTCATGTCATGAAGCAGCCAAATCTCGGCGCCGGGCTCGACATAGCGGACCACATGAAAGTGCCGGATCGAGCCGTTCTTGATCCGGAACGGCAGAATCCGTTCCACGGTATTCGAACGGAGTTTCGACTCGTCGTAAATGGAGCGCCACTCTCCGGCACGATGCCCGAACAGGCGGCCGAACCAGTCGTCGAGCGTCCGGAGCTCCTCGGAGGCATACCCTGTGAGCTGCAGGAAACGGGAATTGACCTCCAATTGATCGCCATTCACGAATACTGCTCCAGCGGGGTAATGGGCCGCCAACCGCCGTAACTGATCCTGACTGAGAGAATTCATGGTGAAGTCGCTATTGTCTCGTTGGATGCCGGTCTTAGCAAGTGCGGCAAAAGCTCATCCCGCGGGGTTTAAATAAGTGCCGTCATTTCAAAGGGTTGATTCGTTGTGAGCCCCGTCAACGCGTGTTAAGTTGGGCCCGATCACGCGCAACGCGTTCAACCCGAATTTCGAGCCGGGGGGCCCATGCAGGCGAAACTTCCTTTCGTAGAAATCAAGTCCAACCAGTGTAAGGGCTGTGCCCTGTGCATCGACAGCTGCAAGCCCAAGGTGCTTTCGCTTTCGAAGGCGTTCAATCTCCTGGGTTATCAGTACGCGCAGTACGCCAACGCGGGCTGCACCGGCTGCGAGGCCTGCTATTACGCCTGCCCCGAGCCGGGCGCGATCTCGATCACCAAAGAGAAAAAAGGAGCGGTGTCGGCATGAAAAAGGAGCTGATCAAAGGCAACGAGGCCGTCGTGAAAGCCGCGATCCTCGCAGGCTGCACGCATTACTTCGGTTATCCCATCACGCCGGCGAGCGAAATCGCGCAGGCGGCGGCGCATTTCTTCCCGCTCATCGGCGGCACCTTCGTGCAGGCGGAGAGCGAGGTCGCGGCGATCAACATGGTTTATGGCGCGGCATCCGCGGGCCGGCGTACGATGACCGCGTCGAGCGGGCCGGGACTGAGCCTCAAGCAGGAAGGCATCAGCTACCTTGCCGGTGCCGAGCTCCCTTCGGTGATCGTCGACGTGATGCGCGCGGGGCCCGGCCTGGGCAACATCTGGCCGGAGCAGGGCGACTACAACCAGATGGTCAAGGGCGGCGGCCACGGTAACTACAAGAACATCGTGCTCGCGCCCAACTCCGCGCAGGAGATGTGCGATTTCACCATCCTGGCGTTCGAGCTTTCGGACCACTACCGCTGCACCGCGGTCGTGCTGACCGACGGGAGCATCGGCCAGACGATGGAGCCGGTCGAGTTTCCCGACCACGTGAAACCCGCTCCCGCGAAGGACTGGGCGGTGCGCGGGGACGCCGAGACGCGCAAGAATCTGGTCTCCTCCATCTACATGAGCACCGAGACGCTGCGCGCGCTCAACGAACGGCTCCAGAAGAAGTACGCCGAGATCGAGGCCAGGGAGCAGCGGTGGGAGGACTATCGTGACGACGATGCGGAGCTCGTGATCGTGGCTTACGGGGTGACCAGCCGCGTGGCCGAGAACGCGATCGAGGAGCTGCGCAGGAAGGGCCTCAAGGTCGGGATGCTCCGGCCGAAGACGCTTTTCCCGTTCCCGAAGAAGCGCCTGCAGGAGCTGGCCGCGGGCAGGGTCCGGCGCTTCCTGGTGGCCGAGATGTCCAACGGCCAGATGATCGATGACGTGAAGCTCGCGATCGAGCACAAGAAGCCCGTGGATTTCTACGGGACTTACGGCGGGAAGCTCCCGGCGGTCGAGGAGATCGTCGATGCGGTCGAGACCGCTTACAACCGCCAATCCTGAGGAGCGCGATCATGACGACGACGACGATCACGACCACGACGACGACCACGACGATCACCAAGGGCAAACCCAGCACCTTCTATGAGACCTTCGAGCGCAAGGCCGGCAAGGACAAGCTCACGACCCATTACTGCCCGGGCTGCGGGCACGGGCGCGTGCACAAACTCGTGGCCGAGGCGCTCGAGGAGATGGGTCTCGGTGACCGGACGATCTTCATCTCGCCGGTGGGGTGCTCGGTTTTCGCGTACTACTACATGAATACGGGCAACGTGCAGGCGCCGCATGGCCGCGCTCCGGCCGTGGGAACGGGCCTGGCGCGCGCGCGGCAGGACAGCATCGTCATCAGCTACCAGGGCGACGGCGATCTGGCCGCGATCGGGACGGCCGAGATCGTCCATGCCGCCAACCGCGGCGAGAACATGACGGTGTTCTTCATCAACAACGCGATCTACGGCATGACGGGCGGGCAGATGGCGCCGACCACGATGGTGGGCCAGAAGACCCTGACAAGCCCCTACGGCCGCGACGCCGCGACCGAGGGATATCCCATGCGGATGTCCGAGCTCATCGCGACGCTCGAGGCGCCGGTTTACGTCGAGCGCGTGAGCTGCACGGACGTGAAGAACATCCACAAATGCCGCAAGGCGATCCGCAAGGCGCTGCAGCTGCAGGTCGAGCGCAAAGGGTTCTCGTTCGTGGAGATCCTGAGCACCTGCCCCACGAACTGGAAGATGAATCCCCAGGATTCCATCAAGTGGATCCAGGAGGTGATGGAGCCCTACTACAAGCCGGGCGTCTACAAGGACAAGACCGCCGAGGCGAAGCCGCTGCCCAAAAGCGCGCCGATCACGGATCCCGACGAGCTTCGCAGGATCCTGGGCCTCGAGAAGGGGAAGACCGAGGCGAAGACCCGAGCCTCCATCGGCGAGCGCCGGATCAAGATCGCGGGCTTCGGCGGGCAGGGCGCCCTGACCGCGGGCGCGATGCTGGCCACGGCCGGGATGAACGAAGGGCTTCAGGTCACCTGGTTGCCCTCGTACGGCCCGGAGATGCGGGGCGGGACGGCCAACTGCTCGGTCATCATCTCGGACAAGCGGATCGGCTCGCCGCTGGTCATGCGTCCCGACGTGCTGATCGCGATGAACCGCCCTTCGCTCGACGCGTTCGAGCAGGAGGTGGCGCCGGGCGGGATGATCATCGTCAACAGCTCGATGATCGACCGCAAGGTGAGCCGCAGCGACATAAAGGCGGTCTATGTTCCGTTCACGGAGCTCGCGGCCGGGCTCGGCCTGAAGGCGGCCGCGAACACCGTCGCCGTGGGCGCGTTCCTCGCGCAGGAGCCGCTCTTCGATCGCGAGCGGATCTTCGAGGTGCTCCGTACGTCGTTCAAGAAGAAGGAAGCCGTGGAGACGAATATCCGCGCGGTGGATGAGGGTTTCAATTTCGGGCGTACCTGAAAAAAGAAAACCGGCGGCTATCACTGTTGGATAGACCGCCGGCTGTCCTGAGGGATTGATGCGCGTGATCAGTCGCGACGATCGTGACCGTCGTCGTGGCGGCAGCGGCCTTCCATGTGGAAGGTGCGGCTGTTGGTGACGAACAGGTGGGCATCGCCACCTTCGCTCACGCGGAGGGTGGCAAAGGCGCCGCGCTCATCCGCATTGATCCAGAGGTTGTTCTGATCGTGGGAAATCGCGAAGTCGCGCGACTCCAGGTCGAAGCCGTTATTGCACCGGAGCTCGAACGCCTCGTCGCGCCGGTCGCGGTCATTCTTGCAGAAGTCCTCGTTGGCCATTCCGCTTTTCTCGCAGAGCTGGACCCGAAGGTGACAGCGAACGCCGCCGTTCTGGTCGGCGCCCCCGTGGAACACGCACTTGAGCTCTTTGTTGTTATTCGGGGGACGCACCTCTTCCGCGCCGGCTGAGAACGCAGTCAGGATTCCAATGGCAACCAATGTGAGCATTTTCATTTTTTAGAGTCTCCTTGAGGCAGAGAAAACATGAGCCGCGGCGCACTTGTCGAGCGGGAACTGTCGGCACGGACCGTCGCGCGCTTGTCGCGGCCGCGCGCGAAACGACGTTGACAATGTATTCCAAAAGGAATCGCAGGTGCCGGGATGCCGGCTCTGGCGGCGGCTCTTCAGGCATCCTTGAGGAAATTCGGGAGCGGGCAGGGAGGCGCGTCAGCGCACGAAGGCCAGGCGTCGGTGCGACGCGCGCGGGAGCCCGGAAGCCGCGTCACGCGTGGGCTTTCAGCGGGACAGGCGCAGGAGGGCTTCGAGCACCTTGGCCAACGGCAGGCCCGAGCCCGAGGCCCCGCGGGCCGCGGACTGCCAGCTCGACGGCATCGGGCGCGAGGGGTCCCAGCTTCCGATGGCAAGGTCCTCGTGATAGCTGGAGGCGCGCTCACCGGGTGCCGGTACCCATAGGAAATCGGGATGCGCGTTCTGGTACCACTCTCCGCCGATCACCTCGCCGGTGCGGTTGAGCTCAAGGTCGTAGAGATAGCGGACCGTGCGCAGGTAGTCGTAAGCTTCGGAGTCCCGATTCGCCTGCACGGGAGCGGTGCCGATCATGTAGCTCACGTCCATCGCGATTCCCACCACCGCCACCGCTTCCGGAGAGCGATAGCTCGAGAAGCGGTCCGCGAGACGGCTCAGCGGGACGCGCGCCTGCTCGATGGAGGAAACCAGGTACATGCTTTGTGGATTGAAGTAACGATAGGTGTAGCCCACGACGGGCTGGTTCCAGACCTGGAAGTCGTAGGTGGAGTCGAGGATCAGGCTGCGGCCGGAGATGCCGAGCTGGTTGGTGACCGCGAGGTGCCAGGTCGCCGGGTTCGTGTCGAAGCACTCCTCGCTGATGATCCGGCCGTAGCCGTCCGTGCGGGGCTGCGTGACCTCGCAGCGTCCGCCGGCGAAACGGCGCTCGAACTTTCCGTTCGCCCACAGGGCGCTCGCCAGGGCCTTCAGATCCGTGGGATAGAAGACGAGGGAGCGATCGCCGTCGCCGGCGCTCACCCGGATCGCCGAGGCCGGCCTCGGAACCATCATCGCGGCCGCGGCCCAGCCGTCGCAGAGCCCGGCCCAGGTTTCGATTAAACCGTCGTTCGCGTACTTTTGCGCGCCTTCCTGCCATTCGCCCTGCGTGAGCGTGAAGTCAGGGTCGCCGACCAGGAGATCGTATTTCTCGGATGGGGCCAGGAGGTCGACCGAGGCGCTCGAGGCGTTGCGGTAGACCCAGCTTGCCGGAAGCTGCTGAACGTAGTTGTACGCACTCGTCCAGTCGTATCCGGGAAAGCCCGCGTCGCCGTAGCGAGCGCCGAGGCGTCCCTTGAAGGTGGGCCAGTAATCGCCGGACCAGGGGTTCGCGGAGAGCCAGGCGCTTTGGAGCCCGCGCCGCTCGAGTTCCTCGAGCGTGCGCACGAGCCTTGTCCCGTTGTCGACCAGCGCCTCGGGCAGATCGGAGCCGGAGATCCCGGCGCGGATCCCCACGCGGTCGTCCAGGCATTTCGTTTTGCCAAGCCAGACCATGCAGCTTCGCGCGCGGATGCGATCGCGCGCCGCAAGGGCCGCGCCGCTTTTGATGGCCTCCGGGGGAAAGCGCAGCTCCCTTGGATCCTCCGGCGGGATTCTCTCTCCTTCGGCGTTCCAATGGGACGGCGCTTCGTTCATCATCCGCGCCGGATCCTGGGACCAGCGGCGCAGGAACTCGTTCACTTCGGCCTCGAAGCGCGACCCGTCGGATGCGGGAGCCCCTTGAGCGCTCATGGGGGAGAGGACGGAGCAGAGATAGAGCAGGATGACAACGGGAGCGGTAAAGTTTCTCATTCCCGGAGCAAAGGCAAGTCCCGGTCCAACAGGCGGCCGTGATCGCGCGCCATGGGGCGCCGTCGCGAAAGCGCGGTCAGACCGCCTGGGAATTCTCGGCCAGATGGTAGCAGGGGCAAGCGCCGCGCTCGAGCTCCTGGCCGCACTCGTGACAGCGGCAGCCGGCGAGCTCGTGATGATGGCGGCCCCCGCACTCGCACTCGATCTCGATCGTGGAAGCGGGTGAGCAGTGCTCGGTAGTCACGCGGTTCTTCTTGCACTGCGGACAGTACCAGTCGAGCTTGTTCCAGTGAGTCATGGGGATCGCCTCTTTCCAGACCCAGTTTACACCGGGAAAAATGGCGCGTCGTCAGCCGGGGGTGGTGAACTTACCGGATCGCGGCGCGCGCCCGGACGCAGCGTTCCTCCTGGCTCTTCTGGATCTTCAGCGCGCGAACCACGCCGGGTGGAAGCGTCGGATGGCTCGCGAGCGTCTGACCCGCCCGCTCCGTCGAGGTGGCTTCACACAGGAACGGGAAGAGCGAGTTGGCGAAGGCGCGGGCCAGCTCGGGTTGGGAGCCGTCGGCGAGCTTCGGAAGCAGCTCGAAGTAGGTCGGGAATACCTCCCGCATCCAGTCCTCCTGCCCAAGGAGGTTCATCGCGCGGAGCGCGCTCCGGAGCTTGTGCAGGCCAAGCGGTCCGTCTTCGTAAGAAGGATCGGGCGGAGGCGCGGCCGGAACGTCTTCGGAGGAGTCGGACGCCGGTCGTGGCGGCTGCGCGTCCGCCGGGCCTCGCTCGAGCGCCGCCAGGATGCGGGAGAGCCATTTTTTCTTGTTTTCGGGATACGCGATCGCCGCGTCGCAGGTGATCGCCGAGGCGATGCCGCGGTCGCCGGGATCTTTCCGGAACTCGCGCTGGATCAGCTCGCGCGCGGTTGCCGCCTCTTCGGGCGTCCGCGCGGCGCGGGCGAGGGTGCGAACCACGGCCCAGCGCCGGTCCTGATCGAGAGCGAGCCCGCGGAGCTTTCGCTGGCCCGCGATCCAGGAACGCAGGAGTGCCAGCCCTTCGGGGCTCGAGGCGGCCTCGGTGAAGCGTTCGAACCAGGCGAGCTGCAGATCCGTGCCCGCGGGCGCGCGCTCGAGGTTTCGAAGCAGGAAGGCGTCGAGCTTCCTGGCGAAGGCGGCCCGCTCGGTCTCCGGCAGGAAGCGCGTCACGGAGTCCCACGATGGTGAAGGATCATGAAGGCGTGAAAGCACCGAGCTCAGCAGCCGCGTGTTCTTCTCGGAAGGCAGGTTGCGGAAGGCGAGCTCGGCGAAATCCCGGGCTCCGAGCTTCGCATCCAGCGTCATCTGCCAGAGCGAGTTCCAGGTCAGCTCGCGCGCCAGGTCGTCGGAGATGCGGGACAGCTCCGTCTGGGCCGTTCGGAGGCTCACCGGATCGAGCTCCGTGAGCGCGTAATCGAGGTCGTCCTGGTTCGGGAGGACGAAGTCCGGGCAGGGCTTGCGAAGCGCGGCGGCGATCGGGGTCTGGGCTTGCGAGTAGGTGAGCTCGAGGGTTTCGTAGAGCCGAAGGGTCGAACCGCCGGCGCGGGAGCCTCTCGGAAAGCGATAGAGTCCCACGCGGGTCTTATGGGTTTTCAGCTCCGCCGGGCCGCCCTGGATCAGCGAAAAACGGCTGATCCGGCCGTCTTCGCAGGCCCAGTCCGCGCGCAGGCTGTTGGTCCCATGGGTATGCAGCCAGGATTTCTCCCAGCGCGCCAGGTCCTGCCCCGAAGCTTCCGAGAGCATCTTGAAGAAATCATGGATCGAGGTGCTTCGGAGCGCGTACTTCAGGATGTACCGCTGGATCCCTTCGCGGAAATCGTCCGCGCCGAGCAGGAACCGCAGCTGGCGGAGCACGGCCGCGCCCTTGCCATAGGCGATCCCGTCGAAATGCGTTTCGGCGAAAGCCGTGTTCGCCACCGGGGTTTCCACCGGGTGGCTCGTGGGGAGCTGGTCTTCCCAGTACGCCCACCGCTTCATGCCGGTGAAGTCCTCCCAGCCGTCCTTGAACTCGGTGGCGTCCGTGAGCGCCTGCGCGGCAAGCAGGGAGGCGAAGCTCTCGTTGAGCCAAAGCCCGTTCCACCAGCGCATCGTGACGAGGTTTCCGAACCACATGTGCGCCATCTCATGGAGGATTGTCTCGGCGCGTCTCCGGCGGGCATCGCGGGGCGGGGGCGACCGGAAGACGAACTTCTCCGAGAAGGTCACCGCAGCCGCGTTCTCCATCCCGCCATGCGAGAATTCCGGCACGATGAGCTGATCGTACTTGGCGTAGGGATACGGATAGCCGAACTGGACCGCGAAATAATCGAGTCCCTGGCGCGTGACCCGGAGCCAGTCCTCGGCATACACGTGGGCGGCGATCGATTTGCGCGAAAGAAGCCGCAGCGGGATGCCTTCGGCGCTCGCTTTCCAGCTCTTGAACGGTCCCGCGTGGATCGCGAAGACGTAGGGGCTCAGCAGCGGGGAGGGCGGAAAGGCCCAGCTCTTGCGGCCGCCCACGGTCACGACTTCCCTTTCGACCGTGTTGGAGACGACCTGCCAGCCTTCCGGCGCCTCGACCGTCAGCTCGAAGGAAGCCTTCAGGTCGGGCTGGTCGAAGCAGGGAAAGACCTTGTGAGCCGCATAAGGCTCAAGATCCGAATAGACATAAACTTCGCCATCCTGTGGGTCCTTGAACCGGTGGAGGCCCGGGGCCGAGCCCGAATAAGGACGGGAAAAGGAAAGCTCCAGGCGGTTCGTGCCGGGCTGGAGATCTGCCAGGCGGAGCCGGATCCGGTAGCCGTCGTAGTCGGGCCGCTCCACGCGGGTGCCGTTGATCGCCAGCGAGCGGATCGTTCCCTGTTCGAACTCCAGGAAGAGCGTCTTACCGAAGTCCTTCGCCTTGTTCCGAAGATCGAAGTTGATTACGGCGCGGCCTTCGAAGTCGGAATGCTCGGCATCCAGCCCCAGCCAGAGGTTATAGGTCGGCCGCTGGATCTGGCGTGCGCGCGCGTGCGCTTCCTCGAAGCTCAGGGTGTCCGGGAGCGCCGGGGCGGACGCGCCCGGGGTGGGGGGCCTCGCCTCGTTGGATCGGTCAGAGCCCCCTGGCGAGGGGGAGGCGCAGGAGAACGCCAAGAGCAGCAGCGGCAGGAGCGACCGGAAAAGGCGGCTCACGCGTCCGGCTCCGCTCGCGGCTCGACGAGCTGCTGTACCTGGATCCCGACCTGTCGCAGGAGATCGATCGAATCCTTGAGGCGGTAATCCTCGGCATAGTAGACGGCCTTGACGTTCCCGAGGTTGATCAGCCGCTTGGCGCACGCCACGCAGGGCAGGTGGGTCACGAAGACGATCTTCTCGATGAAGCGCGGGGAATCGCAGTTGATGACGGCGTTCTCCTCGGAGTGGAGACAGCCGCAGTTGCCCGGTTCCTCGCGGTCGCAGCCGTTATGCAGGCCGGTGGCGTTGCCATTATAGCCGACGGCCAGCACCTTGCGGAAGTCGGTGCTCGTGATCACGGTTCCCACGCCGAGCCGCCGGCAGGTCGAGCGGCGCGCGAGCGTGCGAGCCAGGTCCATGTAGATGGAATGGAAGCTGGGCCTCATTTCGCCTTTCCGTCCTTCTCCTCGATTTTCACGAAGCTCAGGTAATGCGCGAGCTCGGCGATGGACTCGTGGATGTCGTCGACCGCGCGATGGGTGTTCTTCTTCTCGAACTCGATCCCGAAGCGTTCGCGGAAGATCTCCTTGAAGGAAGACACGTCGATGACCCGGTAATGCAGCCGTTTGGCGAACTCCGGCAGATAGCGGTCGACGAAGCGCTTGTCGTTTCCGACGGAGTTGCCCACCAGGACCACGCGGTCGCGCGCGCTGAAATGCCGACCGATGAGTTCCAGTAATTCCTTCTCCACCTCGGCAAGAGGAGCGCCCGAGGGAACCGCCGCGGTCAGGCCGCTCTCCCCATGGGTCTTCTTGCACCAGTCGTTCATCCGGGCGAGAACCTCAGGCTCCTGGAAAACGACCCGATGATACGATTCGAGCGTCTTCAGCGACTGGTCCGTGATGACGACCGCGACCTCGAGGATCCGATCCACGTTGTCGTCCAGGCCGGTCATTTCCAAATCGATCCAGAAAAGGGGCTTTTTCGAGGAGGCGGTAGGCATGATGCGAAAATAGAAGATTGTGTTTCCCCCGTCAAATAGCACTTGATTGAAACCGTCTTTTTTGGTTACAAACGTCAAGTTCAAATTTCGGAGTGTGGATTCCACCTGCCGCGGACGCGGCGTTTTGAGTTTGTCATAACGGAGAATTAAGAAAATGGCTCAGAAGGTACCCTTGAACCTGGTTCGCAACATCGGAATTTCCGCCCATATCGACTCGGGCAAGACGACGCTTTCGGAGCGCATCCTTTTTTACACCAAGAAGATCCACGCCATTCACGAGGTGAAGGGCAAGGACCAGGTCGGCGCCACCATGGACTTCATGGACCTCGAGCGCGAGAAGGGCATCACGATCCAGTCCGCCGCCACCTACTGCATGTGGAAAGGCTATAACATCAACCTGATCGACACTCCGGGCCACGTCGACTTCACGATCGAGGTCGAGCGCTCGCTGCGCGTGCTCGACGGCGCCATCCTGGTGCTGTGCTCGGTCGCCGGCGTGCAGTCGCAGTCGATCACGGTCGACCGCCAGATGAAGCGCTACAAGGTCCCCCGCCTCTGCTTCATCAACAAGATGGACCGCGCGGGCGCGAACCCCTTCCGCGGCGTGAAGATGCTGCGCGAGAAGCTCAGCCACAACGCCCACCTGATCACCTATCCGATCGGCGCCGAGGACCAGTTCAAGGGTCTCGTGGACCTCGTCACGATGAAGGCCAACTACTTCGATGGCGACAACGGCGAGACCGTCCGCCTCGAGGAGATTCCGGCCGAGCTCGTGGATGACTGCAAGAAGTATCGCGAGGAGCTGATCGCGGCCGTCGGCGAATTCGACGAGAACATCATGAACAAGTACCTCGAAGGCGAGGAGCCTTCGGTGGACGAGCTGCGCGCGGGCATCCGCAAGGCGACGCTCTCGCTGAACTTCACCCCGGTCATCACCGGCTCCGCCTACAAGAACAAGGGCGTGCAGACGGCGCTTGACGCCGTGACCTACTACCTGCCGAACCCGACCGAGCGCGAGAACATCGCCCTCGACCAGCACAACAACGAGGCGAAGGTCGTGCTCGCGTCCGATCCCGCGAAGCCCTTCGTGGCGCTCGCGTTCAAGCTCGACGAGGGCCGCTACGGGCAGCTGACCTACATGCGCATCTACCAGGGCAGCGTGGGCAAGGGCGACGTGATCTTCAACTCGTCCAACGACAAGAAGGTGAAGGTCCCGCGCCTCGTGCAGATGCACGCGGATGAGATGCATGACGTCGAAACGGCTCAGGCCGGCGACATCGTCGCCTTCTTCGGCGTGGACTGCGCCTCGGGCGATACCTTCACCGACGGCACGATCAAGTACACGATGACCTCGATGTTCATTCCGAACGCGGTCATCTCGCTTGCCATCGCTCCGAAGGACAAGGCTGGCCAGGCCAACTTCTCCAAGGCGCTCAACAAGTTCACCAAGGAAGATCCGACGCTGCGCGTGCATCGCGACGAGGAGTCCGCCCAGACCATCATCAGCGGCATGGGCGAGCTGCACCTGGAGATCTACTGCGAGCGCATCAAGCGCGAGTTCAACTGCGAAGTCGTGGTCGGCAAGCCGCAGGTCGCGTTCCGCGAGACGATCACCAAGCGCGGCGATTTCAGCTACACTCACAAGAAGCAGACCGGCGGTTCCGGTCAGTTCGGCAAGGTTGTGGGCTACATCGAGCCGCTTCCTGCGGACGCCGCGGTGAACTACGAGTTCGTGGACGACATCACCGGTGGATCCATTCCGCGCGAGTTCATCCCGGCTTGCGACAAGGGCTTCCAGGAAGCGATCAAGGAAGGCCGCCTCATCGGCTTCCCGATCGTGGGTGTCCGCGTCACGATCAATGACGGTGCCTACCACGACGTCGACTCGTCGGAACAGGCGTTCAAGACCGCCGCGCTCATGGGCTTCCGTGAAGCTTATGAAAAAGCCGGAGCGGTCGTTCTCGAGCCGATGATGAAGCTCGAGACGCAGGCTCCCGAGGAGTTCCAGGGCGGTGTCATGGGCCAGATCAACCAGCGCCGCGGCATGATCATCAACTCCGGCACGAACGAAGGCTACGCCGTGATCGAAGCCGAAGTGCCGCTGAACGAGATGTTCGGCTACTCGACGGATCTGCGCTCGGCCACTCAGGGCAAGGGCGAGTTCACCATGGAGTTCCTGAAGTACGCTCCGGTTCCCCGGAACGTTCAGGAGGAAATGGTGAAGAAGTTCCAGGAGAAGAAAGCCAAAGAGAACAAGTAATCCTGTGGCGGGGGCCCGGGC